>JAPPMO010000049.1 GCA_028873975.1 Chloroflexota bacterium | reverse complement strand
TTGGAGACGATGTGGGAGAGTATGCCGCCGCCAACGCCAGTCCTGACTGCTCTTTGTTTATTTAGTACAATCTCGCCATGCAATTCCACAACGGTTCCTCTTCCAGGCGTCTCATCGGATCCAGCCTTCACTTGCTCGCTGCGCTAGCCTGCTTGTTGTTTGCCTGGCATTTTGGCACAAAGAGCCTGACGCGCGCGCCTTTGGCAAATCATGACGAATTGCGGACGCTTTCGCACATATTTGGCCGGTCCGTCAACACGCCGCAATCACTTCAAGAAACGATCACAAACGTTGCAACTACTAGCGAGCAACACGGGCCTTTGTATTTCCTCCTCTTGAATGTCTGGTCGAGAGTCGCCGGGAGTGATTTATTCATATTACGGCTGCTATCGACTTATTTTGCTCTTCTATCCTTGGCGGCGATTTACCATCTCGCTCGGATTTCCCGCCTTCGCCACCAGGCGCTTGCCGCCCTGTTTATCGTCTCGTTAAATTCCTTGTTCCTCTTTTATTCGCGCGAGCTACGAATGTACACCTTGCTGCCGTTCTTGGTGGTGTGGATTGTCTGGTGCTATTGGCGCCTGCTCGAGGCAATTGGAGGAGTAAACTGGTGGATCTGGCTATCGCTCGCATTGGGCTGCGGGCTGATATTGTACTTGCATTATTTCGGAATCTTCATCTTGGCCGCCCTTGCCATGTATCATCTTCTGTTTGCGCGAAAGAATCGACGTTGGATTCATATCACTCTTGCCTTGATGGCTGGCGGCTCGCTTTTCTTGCCTTGGTTGCCTACCGTGCTCAAGGGCTTGGAAGGTTTCTCTAACAAGTCATTCAGCGGCATGAGCGCCTTCGAATCACTCGTCAGCCTTGGCAATGTCTATAGCAACGATTTCTGGCTGCTGCCGCTGGGCGCGCTGATCATCATCGCTTGGCATCGCAAGCTGTTGGGCAAGCCGCAACGATTTCTATTGGTACTCACTTTTCTGGCGATTGCCGTTTTGTTGTTGGCGAATGAAATCAAGCCCATACTCATAGCGAAGCGCCTGCGATATATGCTCCTGTTGGCGCCATTGCTGGGCAGCGCCCTGGCTATCGCCTGGCATTTTCTCCCCAGGCGGGTGCCAGCCCAGTTCTTGCTGGCGGCTGTCTGGATACTCTCATTCTTCACGTATTCGCAAAACGAGAACTCCTATATTGCGAGCAAACGCAAAAGCCTGGAATCGCTCTACGCGCCACCCTTTTATACCCTGGTTTACCATCCCAACATTGAAGTTCGACCTACAGAATCGGTGCTCAGCTTACACCCGTCCCGCAAAATCACCTGGATCACAGGCGACTACTATCAGAAGCTCATCAAGCCAAGCAATCTGGTTCACATCTATTACGATGGCGGCGGCCGGCTCACCATTCAAACGACCGGGCAACCCATAGGCTCGCTCGACGAATTCGTATCCAGGCACGCTGCGTTTTGGTTGCTTTACGACCCTCAAGAGACCGACGAGCGTTCCATGGGCAATATCTTCTGGTGGGCGCGCAATTATTATCGATCCTGCGGAAGATACCTGGAAGAAACACATGCCGTCGTTGAGCGCTATGTCCGCGATTCCGATCCCTGCTAGTGCTTGGAGCAAATGAAGAGTCGGCTTTTGGCAGGCACTTAAGCGCGGTTTCGTTCATGTTAAAAGAACATATCCGGTCATGAATCGAATGTAGTAGCCGATGCCGAAAAAAACGTGAGCGCCGAATAAAACAAAGGAAATAGACAATTTCAATGATATTTTTGGCGGCCGGCTTCGACAGTCTTGTGGCCATGCCAACTTGGTCCGCACATATTGCTGTACAAGAAACTGTAGAGACGCGAACATCAATACGAAAACCGTGATGTAGCTATTCCACAAGAAATTTCCATGATTGATGCGGTCTCCTGATTCATACAGACAGTATGATGCCATCGCGCTCACCGCGAACACCGTCCAAGAAAAATTCAAATAAAGATGCTTCTTGGCTTCTGCAAAATACAGCAGGTAGACCGTTAGAGGAAAAGCCAGCGAGAGCGCTAATTGTACCGGAACACGCCAATCCGGAAACCATAACCTGGTGAACACGAGAAAACCAAATGAAATTGAAGAACCGTCAGCATAGTTAAAGTACGTTATCAGATACTGAAGGCCCAACATAAATGATCCCGGTACGCAGATTCCCAAAACAAGCAACTTCCAATCGACTCGATGACCTCTCAATCTTCTCCAGACCGCGAATGCGCAACAGCCAGGTATCAACACAATCGTATAGCTCGGCTTCGCCTGCGTAGCACACAGGAGTAAGGAAGCGCAAAGCAGAAGTGTGTATCGCCGCTGATTTGCGCTTTGATATGAATAGTTGCTAAAAATTTTCAAGGCAAGAAGAGATACAGAAATGGCGAATAGACGCAGGGCAATCAGTGTTGGATTGTGATATACGATTGGGTTGAAATACCCAATCATCGTTTTGTTGATCCAGAATGTGATTGGGGACACAATTGTCAAAGCAACTGATAAAAGGAGGAGCGCGTATACAGAAATCGTTCCTTTGGAGTGTTTTCTTGAGAGTGAAAATATAATCATCGGCAGAGGCAGTATAAATACCATGATCGCCAAAAGCGCGATATCAGGGTTATGGATCGTGGGAAGAAAACTCTTTATCAATCGGTAAGTGGCATGATACAAAACATACGACACACGCTTTACTATATGTGGAAGATTCTCGGCAGTTTCTATGTGGTTGCCAAAGTCTACATAAAGCTGAGCTGCAACACCAATTACTGGCGCAAAAATGACCAAGCTGAGCACGAATAGGAATATGTACGGAAGTAGTCCCTGCACCGCAATTGGGAGTTTATTAGTTGACATAGGCTCCCTATTCTGGCGCCAAAGCGCAGCGGGCTCTGACTGGAATCAATTCGAGTTCAAGTTTCATAGGGCACGGTCCTTATTTTACAATAATTTGAGCAGAAATATTTAAACAGCCAAGCGCAAGCTTAATTTCTAGAGCTACATTCAATCGGTGACAAGGCATGATAGAATGGCTGTGGATCAAGAATCGGGAAAGCCATGGGTCTTCGCAAACTGCACAACGAAGCTGACGGTCCGCAATGGATCGCGGCGTATATCACCAACAACCTGCAAGAAGCGCATGTTCTCGCTGGTGTACTCAAGGCGAACGAGATACCCGCGCTTATCCATCAAGAAGCCGGCGCAACAGCGCTTGGCATTACGCTTGGCAATCTGGGCGAGATCAAAATTCTGGTACTGCAAGCGGACTACGAGCGGGCGAAGCGCATCTTGTTCGCCGATTCGAAGGAGCGAATCGAAGCGAGCAACGACAAAATGCGGATCATCTGGCAAGACGACGGCGACGGCGACGAATATTATGTCGAAGACGACGATTAACAATAATACGCTGACACGCGTCCCGGGGATCAAGGTGGGGCACTATACAGACGCAATAGCAGCGACCGGCTGCACTGTCGTACTCTGCCCGCCAAAGACAGTGGGCGCGGTTGATGTTCGCGGAGGCGCGCCCGGCACACGAGAAACCGATCTGCTTCAATCGCATAATCTGGTGACGGAGGTGACGGCTGTTGCGCTCTCCGGCGGCAGCGCTTTCGGTTTGTCATCCGCTGACGGTGTCATGCGCTGGCATATCGAGCGCGGGCTGGGATACCAATCGCGCAGCGGCTTGACTGTGCCAATCGTCCCCGCAGCCATACTCTTTGATTTGGGACTTGGACGACAGGATGTATTCCCGGACAGCGATGCTGGATACCAAGCTTGCCAGAACGCTGCAACCGGGGTCCTTGAATTGGGCAGCGTGGGAGCAGGAACCGGCGCCAGGGTCGGCGCCATAGCGGGCAATGAACGCGCGTCAAAAGGCGGGGTTGGATCCGCCGCGATTGCCCTGGGAAACGGCTTGGTGATTGCTGCGCTGATGGCTGTGAACGCTGTTGGCAATGTCTACGACGAACGCGGCGAGATCCTGGCAGGTTTGCGCAAAAACGACGGGGCAGGATTCGACTCTGTATTGGAAACCATCGCCGCAGCAAGCAGCGATAGTCCCGCGGCCCCGGCCAACGAATCTACGGTCATCGGCGTAGTAGCGACCAATGGGCTGCTCAACAAAGCGGGGGCGCAGAAAGTCGCGCAGATGGCTCATGACGGCATAGCGCGAGCAGTCAATCCCGCGCATACGATGTACGATGGCGATACAATTTTCGCGCTGGCTACCGGTGAAATCCCTGCGGACACAAGCCTTGTTGGCGCCTATGCTGCGGAGGCGGTTGCAAGCGCTATCCGTGACGCCGTTCGGCGCGCGACATCGCTTGGGGGCGTCCGAGCCATCTCCGACGACTAGACGGGCAACGATATTAAGACTTTGTCCAATTGGGCTTTACAAGAATGGTCTTGTGTCTTAACAAGTATTTAGCACTATTGTGTTAGGCTGACTGGGACTTGGTCAACCTTCAGGCTAGGTGCATGACAAAGAAGATTCTAATCGTCGAAGACGACGAGAAAGTGTCCTCCAATCTCGCCGACAAACTGCGCGCCGAGGGCTACGATGTTTCCATTGCGCGCGATGGCGAGAGCGGCTGGGAACGTGCCCAGCGCGACACTTACGACTTGTTCGTATTGGATATCATGTTGCCAGGCTTGGATGGTGTGAGCTTGTGTCGCATGATCCGTAAAAACAGTAAATCAGCCGAAGCGCCCATCATCATGTTAACCGCCAGGAGCACTGAAAACGACAAAATCCTCGGCTTGGAGAGCGGCGCCAACGATTACATTGTTAAGCCCTTTGGTTTGGGCGAGTTCCTGGCTCGCGTCCGAGTTCAACTGCGCCACCCGTCGCCGGCCAGGCGACAGATCCAGGACGAGCTGATTGCCGGGGATCTGCGGCTTGACCTGACCGGGCGCCGAATATTCAAAGGAAGTGATGAAGTCAAGCTGAGCAACAAGGAATTCGACCTCTTGGCAGAGCTGATGCGCAACAAAAACGCTGTTTTGTCACGCGATCTGATCTTGACCAAAGTCTGGGGGTATGACTATTTTGTGGACAAGAGAACGGTTGATGTCCATATCCGCTGGCTGCGGGAAAAGATCGAAGACAATCCTTCCAATCCTCGGCTTATCAGCACAGTTCGCGGTGTGGGCTACCGCTTCGAGGGCTAGGCATGGAATCGCTACCGGTCATATTCGGCGCCGCGTTCATCGTTCTGGCGTATGCTGCCTTTCGGCTGCGGCGGAAGGTCCAATCCTTGGAAGAGACCGTCAGCAGCCGGGATAGCGAAATCGACGATTTCCGCCAACAGCGTATTTCAGCCGAATGCCTGCACAACGAGACGAGGGCGCTTTACTCCGCGCTATCGGAAGTTGCTTTCGATCTGGCGCTGGTTTTGGATGAAGCCGGTGTGATTCACGCGCACAATCAGGCAGCGGGACGTATATTTGGCGATCGATCTGCCGTCGGCGCAAAGCTTTGCGATGTCCTTAACTCAGGGGATCTTGCCAACCTTGTGAACTACACGCTGAACGATCATGACAATCTTGAAGAACAGTTCGTGATCGATGATGTTACCTATCGCGCTCGAACGCAAGTTGCGTCGATGGCCGACGGGCGGCGATATGTGGCTGTCGCCATGCAGGACGTCACCAATCTTGTAAACCTGAATCGGGCCCGGCGCGATCTTGTCGCCAATATCTCCCATGAGTTGCGCACGCCAATCACGCGTATTCGCCTGATCATCGAGGGACTGTTCCTTGATGCTGATCGGCCGAAACGGAAAGCGAGCATTCAATCGCTGAAAGAGATCGCCATGGAGACCGACGCCTTGCTCTGGCTGTCTCAAGAATTGCTTGATCTTTCTATGATAGAATCCGGCGAAGCCATTATGCGCCTGGTGCCGACATCCCTGACCCAGGTAGTGGACGAAGCCATCGAGCGCTTGATGCCGCAGGCGGAGATGAAAGACTTGACAATAGTCAGTCATGTTCCCAGGCGTTTTGCGGTATTGTGCGATGCCGATCAACTGAAGCGCGTGCTGGGCAATTTGATCCATAACGCGATCAAATGGTCGCCTTCAAAGCAAGCGATCACGATTACGGCGGCCGAACTTGGAGACGAAGTCTCAGTGTCTATTCTCGATAAGGGACCTGGCGTGCCAGAAGACCTGCGAGAACGCATATTCGAACGATTTTATCAAGCCGATGTTTCGCGCTCCGGCGATGACGGAACGGGCTTGGGCTTGGCAATTTGCAAACATATCATTGAAGCGCATGGCGGCCGCATTTGGGCTGAAGGGAACAGCCGCGGCGAAGGCGGTCATTTCCTGTTCACCGTGCTGAAAGCTGACGCGAATTTCGAGATAGAAACGCAGCCCGCCCTTGTGGAAGCGGCGTCTGCCCCGGCAACTGGCATTGCCAATGCAGGGCAATTGCATCAAATTTTTTCAACACAGAGCGCGCAGAGCGCACAGAGTTCGTAGGTGTTCAGACGACATTTCTTCTAAAATCCGAGACTAAGCATAAGAAAGAGTTATAAGCGAACCGTGATTTTTCACTCGAAAACACAGTTAAAATAAGACTTTTTATGTTTTTCTCTGTGCCCTCAGTAAGTGCAAGTAAGTCATGCAAATTTTGCAAAAGCAACGATCTGTAGGGGCGACATACCATGTCGCCCGAAACCACAAGTCGCGGCGGCAACGGGCGACCAGATTGGTCGCCCCTACAAGGCTCGCTTTCGTTGCATTACTTTATTGGTTTTACTTCAGTGCCTCTGTGGTGAAAAAAATTTGATGCGATTGCCGTGACCAAAATAGATGCCGTGTCGCAATCTAGGCGAAGCGTGTTATACTTGTCGTGAGATCGAAATCGTGGAATAGGAAAAGACCATGCCAAATTTGGGCCCAACTGAACTTTTCATCGTCTTGATCATTGTTGTGCTTCTATTCGGCGTCGGCCGCGTTTCGCGCATCGGCGGCGAACTCGGCTCGGCCGTGGCCAACTTCCGCAAGGGATTGCAGGAAGGCGCCAAGGCGAAACCAGAAGATAACAATCCAAGCAATCCGATTGAAGAGAACGCTTAATTCGTATTGTCCGCTTTGCCGGCATTTGCCTGCAAAGCGCGCTCTATCATTTCCTCGCCACGGAGTTGGGGCTTGTGCGCGATACCCTGCGGCAACGTTAGATTATGTTCCAGCAGGGCGCGATTGTAGCGGTCCGTCGCTTCCAAGAATCCGCTTTTGAAGCGTTTCCAGTCCCCTTCAATTTTTGTTTCCAGCTTGGCTCGTTCCGCCTTTATCGCAGCGCGCCTGTCCGCTTGGTAACGCGCGGCTTTATGCAGCAACCGTCGCCATAGTTTGCTCTCTGTTTGATCAAGCGCTTCGCGATCTGCGATCCAATCGGGAATCACATTGTGGTCGTCCAGGATCTTGTGCGCCGCGCGCAACTCGGGGGGTGTATGGCTGTTATTGTCGAGGCGCAGCGGCTTGCCCGCGCCCGGCAAATGGGAGATATCACCGTTGCCGATGGCCTCTTGAAGCAAGTGATCGACAATCTTTTCCCATTTTTGCATGCGCGCTCCCCCGGACGATTACTGTTAAAACACAATGCCAGGCTAATGATTAGTTGGACGCATCAGTTGGGATCTGCAAGGTCTTGCGTACCTGGCCATCGCGGTCGGCGAGCGTGAGTTGCTCTCCCGCTTGCCAAACTGCCTGGTCGCTGCCCCAAAACAGAGCGCCTTCGGTACTGGCGCCGCTGCGTGTATAGATCGCTATCACCGCGTCCGCGAATAGAAGCAACCCGGGGAAAGTATAGGTATTGCCGTCGGCATCATTCAAGGTCCAGCCGCTGATATTGATCTCTCCGCCGGTGTTGCGCAGTCGTATGCCCTCCGCCGTAATATCGCCGATTCCCTCCACCGATGCGATTTCTATCAGGACCTGGGCAGGGGCGCTCGTTGCATTTGCGGCCGCCGCGCTATTGGCGGCGGATGTCGCGCCGCCAGCGTCGATGATTTGTCCTTCGACATTGCAGCCTGGAAGCGGGACAATCAGTCTGTCCCCAATCTGCAAACTGGTGGCGGTCTCGAGCGTGAGATTATTTACTTCGAGCAGGAGATAGGGGTTGGCGCCCCAGCGCTCGGCAATGCCGAAGGGCGTATCCCCGCCCTGAACGGTGTAAAACTTACAGTTGTCCGACAAGAATTCGCCGCCGGCTTCAACCGTCGGCGTGCTGATGGCGGCGTCCACTGCGCCGAGCCGCGCGGCGTCCACCGTGGCAACGGATCCGGATCCAGCGCCGGCAATATCCGCTGGCAGGTCCACTTGATCGGCGCTGCTTGCAGCGGGCTGGGCAGTTGCTGCCTGGGCTGGCGCGGGAGTCGCTGTGATGATGATCTCAACTGTGATGATCTCGGGAACGGTTTCGGCCCCCGCATTGTCGCCAAAGAGCCTCAAAGCGATGTAAGTGCCGCTGACCGCGGTTGCGAATGTTAATGCGAGGAAAATGATCGGCGGCAGATAGTTGAACCGTCGTTTGCTACGTTGCTTCTGAATCATGAGCAATTCCAACCCGATAAATCGGGGTAGCCAATCGGCGGCGAATCGTCCGCAAGAATGTCGCGCTCACACAAAAAAAGATAAGCCTTCTCCTCGCGCGAATAAGGGCTTGTCAAATTAGAGAAGGACAATTGTTGACGTCCGCAATGGAACGATGTCGTTCACTTATTTAATGAACCGCGATCTGCGGTAGCCGAGAAAGTTTATTATTTTGTGTGAGCGCGGTAGCCCAAATTCGCTGCCGCCGAGCGGCTGTAGTGTACCCATATGATACTAGCACAGGGCATTGAGGCTGGCAACGAGGCGACGCAAGTTATTGTACTCATGACGGGGATGTTCAGTTACAATCGCCGTGGCGGGAACTGGTAGCGAAAGTCGGTTCCAGGAATGAAGGTCTTGCTCACAAGCGCGGAGGCGGTCCCGTTTGCCAAGGTTGGCGGGCTTGCCGATGTACTTGGCTCCTTGCCGGTCGCGCTGCGCAAGCTGGGGATAGACGCGCGCGTCATAATCCCGGGCTATGGTTTCATCAATCATGTCGAATACGCAATTGAACCGCTGACCTCGTTCGACTTCCCGCATCGCCTTGGGACAAACGAGGTCAGGGTGTATAGTTGCTTGTACGACGGCACGCCCTATTATCTTTTGCAGTCGCCACCCTATTTTGGACTTGAAGGCGAAATTTATTCCCAGTGGAATTGGGACATGGAGCGCTTCATCTATCTCAACCAAGCCTTGATGGCGGCGGTTTGGCGGCTGAAGGAAGAAATCAACTGGTTCCCGGAATTGCTTCATGTTAATGACTGGCACACGAGCTTGCTGCCCTTTCTTGTTCACTCGAACAGCGACGTCTCGGAATGGGCATCGGTGGCGGCAGTGCTCTCGATTCACAACATCGCTTACCAAGGCAATCACGCCGGGGGCTTCTTGTTTCAGGCGGGCATCGACGGTCGCGAGCAGACCGACTTGGCGTCTTTTGATTTGACGGACAATTTGTTGGGGATAGGCATCGCATATAGTGAAATGATATCGACGGTCAGTCCGCGCTATGCCGAGGAAATCAAATATCCCTATGCCGGCTACGAATTAGCCCCGCTGATCGGCAAACGGGGCGCCGATTTGCGCGGGATCTTGAATGGACTGGACACGGAGGTTTGGAACCCGGCCACTGATCCCTGCTTGTTCCAGAATTTCGACAGCGGCGATTTTGCAGGGAAGCGCCCGCCCAATAAAGGGCATTTGCAGTCATTTGCCAGATTGCCGGTAGCGCCCGATCTGCCGCTCATTGGCATTGTCAGCCGGCTGGCGGCGCAGAAGGGCTTTGACATGGCTCTGCCAGCGCTGCGTCAGTTGCTTGGAGAGCGCGACGCGCAATTGGTCGTACTGGGCGCGGGGGAAAGCGAACTGGAATACGCGTTTTGGCAATTGGATCAAGACTTCCCGGACCAAGCCACGGCCTTTCTGCAGTTTGACAGCGCTTTAGCGCATCAGATTTATGCCGGCTGCGACTTATTCTTGATGCCTAGCCACTTTGAACCATGCGGCATGGGGCAAATGATGGCGATGCGATATGGCGCGTTGCCGTTGGTGCGCGAAACTGGCGGTTTGGCCGATACAGTCGAAAACTACGATAATGGAGATGCGGAAACAGGTACGGGCTTCGTCTTCCATTGGCAAGAGGTTTCGGCGCTGCGGGGCACGCTGGATTGGGCGCTTGATGTCTATTACCAAAACCCGGCGGCTTGGCGTCGTATGCAGAAGCGCGGCATGTCGATGGATTTCAGCTGGGAAAAAAGCGGCGGCGAATATATCGCGCTTTATAAACTGGCGCGAAGCAGGTTACAGGCGCGGAGGAGCGAGTCGTGAAGATAAAAGCAATCATACTTGCGGGCGGCAAGGGCACGAGACTGGGTGTATTGACTATCAAGCGAGCCAAGCCGGCTGTTCCCTTTGGCGGCAAGTATCGCATCATCGACTTCGCGCTGAGCAACTGCGTTAATTCCAACGTCTTTGATGTGCTGGTGTTGACGCAATATCGCCCGCACAGTCTCAACGACCACATTGGCAAAGGGCGGCCCTGGGATCTGGATCGGTCTTTCACTGGCGGGGTGCGTTTGCTGCAGCCTTATCAAGGCAGCTATGACACGGATTGGTATGCCGGCACCGCGGACGCAGTCGCGCAGAACCTCAATTTTGTGCGACAAGGTCGCCCCGAATACGTGTTGATCTTGTCCGGGGATCACATTTACGAAATGGATTATGACATGCTGGTGCAATATCATCGTGATAAAGGCGCTGACGCGACCGTTTGCACCATTCGCGTGCCTTTGGACGAAGCGAGCCGATTTGGCATTGTTGATACCGACGCAGAGTACAAGGTCACGGAGTTTATTGAGAAACCAAGCCAGCCGCCCGGCAATTTGGCCAATATGGGGGTGTATGTTTTTGAATACGGCGTTTTGGAGCGCGCGCTGCAGGAGGACCAGGAAGATCCCGCCTCGTCCCACGATTTTGGACACGACATATTGCCCAAAATGGTCGCGGCGGACATGAATGTTTTCGCGTATCCTTACGGCGGATACTGGATTGATGTCGGTACGGTCGACGCCTATTGGGAAGCGCACATGGACCTGCTGTCAAGCCCGCCGTCGCTGAATCTGAACGATCGCACCTGGGTGATCCATACCCGCAGCGAAGAACGTCCGCCGGTGCGCATCGGTCCCGACACGCAGATCGTCGACAGCATGATCACGGACGGCTCGGTGATCGGCGCGGGCGCGGTCATCGAGCGTTCCATTTTGTCACCGGGCGTGTTTATCGGCCCGGGGGCGGTCCTGCGGGAGTCCGTCGTTCTGAACGATGCCTATGTCGAGACCGGTGCGGTGATTGAACGCGCGCTGATTGACAAGATCGCCGTCATCGGCAAGGCGGCAAAAGTCGGATCCTGGCAGGATATTGGCGATTTGAAGATAACCAGTATCGGCAAAAACGCGCGCATCCCGCCGCAGTTCACCATTGGCGCGGGATCAGTCGTTGGCGCCGACTGCACGCATGCCAGTTTTTCGCGTTTCGATGATATGACAGTGCCGCCCGGCGCCGAAGTGGACTTCCGGATTCGGTCGCGGCGAAACTAGCGCTTTGATGTATTTTTGCTATGACAAATGAAAGGTGCGAAGACATGAGCAAGGTTAAGGCAGGCGTACAATTGCACCCGCAACATGTCAGCTACGACGCCTATGCGGAAGCTATTGGCGAGATTGAGGCGCTGGGAGTCGACTCGATCTGGAACTGGGATCATTTTTTCCCTTTGTATGGCGAGGGCAATGAAAACCATTTCGAAGCCTGGACGCTGCTTACGGCAATCGCCATGATGACGAAGCGGGTCGAAATTGGCACGCTGGTGAATTGCAATAGCTATCGGAATCCGGCCTTGCTAACGCACATGGCCAATACGCTGGATCATATCAGCAAGGGGCGTCTGATCCTGGGAATCGGCGCGGGCTGGTTCGAGAAGGACTATGAGGAATTCGGTTATGAATTTGGCACCGCGGGCAGTCGGCTGCGCGCCCTGGAAGAAGCGCTTCCCGTCATCAAGGCGCGGATGGGCAAGGAGGTCCCGGCGCCGGTGCGCAATCCCATTCCCATCATGATTGGCGGAGGCGGCGAGAAAGTAACCCTGAAGATCACCGCGCGCTTCGCCGACCTTTGGAATGGCTTCGGTCCGCCGCAGACCTGGGCGCGCAAGAGTCGGATATTGGATAACTGGTGCGAGGCAGTGGGGCGGGACCCGGCGGAAATCGAGCGCACCGTTTCAATCAGCCGCGAGCAGGACGTGCCGGAGAACCTGGATGCTTACCATGCGGCCGGCGCCAGTCACTTCATTTTGCCAATGGGGCTTCCCGCGGATTACGCCAAAATCGAAGCGCTGGTTTCCTGGCGTAATACGGTCAATGGATGAGGAAGAGCATCAAGTTGCGCAATGCCTCTCTATTCGGTATACTTGCTCGCTAGCAAGCACTTTGTTCATCTCAACGCAGTGAGAAAGGTACAACATGAAATTCAGAACTTTGCTGGCTCTATCTTTCGTATTCATGCTTGTTATGCCGGTGATGGCGAAAAACCGGTTGCCCGTGCCAAATGTAAAATGGGTCTGGTTTGGCGAATTCACGGAGCAGGGCAGTCGCTACTGGTGCGTGGAATTGGGTTGGGAACCCGTCGACGGAGCGTCACCGCCGACCGAAGAGATAAGTTCTTGGGGATCGCCTTCTTGGTCTTCTCGGGCATACGCCCTGCGGGTTTGGACCGTAGGCAATAACGCGCCCAAGTTTGCTGATGAGCGCATGTATGGCAAACAGGCGCCATATCATTCAAAATGGGCCCGCATTGGGGACGACGGTCGCAGAGGCGCGGTCGGGGCTCTTGATAGCGGAAGATGGGTCTTTGCGAATTATTGCGGCTATGCGGAGAATCAGACGCTCAAAATCCGCCTGCGCGCTGTCCAAGAGAATGGCCGGCGCGGCCAAGTCTCGAAAACATTCAGGGTCAAATTGCCGAGTTTCGGTGAAGCTGGAACGCCTGACATTCGCAGCGAAATGGGTGGCGGACAAGTGGTCTACGGGAAAGTGCGCTAGCTTGCGACCCGCAGCCGGCGGCTTCCCTTGCGCTTCTTTCAGCAATTATAATCCCAATTACTAACGACGCTCCCCATCCCTGATGCTTCGGGATACTTTCTCCGTGACGCGGGAGACCGAGAAGGCGCGGGCTAGGGATGGGGTAGAATAACGGCGATTCCAAGATTCTCATCAGTTTTTTGGGATTACTGTGACGAATAGAATGGCGTTACGCCAAGCGCGCCCTTGATCTCTCTACGGGAGCTCGGGTGTCTTATCTTGGACCTGCTCCCTCCCTGTCGAGGCGGGGTAGTCGGATCCAGCTGGGAGCGCGGCGCGCAGCTTTTGCCAAGCGCCGCCGGTTCAAGTGCAAACGACGCAATTGTCGCCCCCATGGGGATTGGGCACGTATTGATCGGCCTCCCAATCGTTATGCCACTCCTCTCCATTGACCAGATAACGAAACTGGAATTCGCTGTCCGGATCGAGCTCCAGGACGATTTTGAAGCGTCCGTCCTTTAGCGCCTTCATTGGGCTTGCAGTTTCGTCCCAATCGTTGAAGTCGCCCACCAGACAGACTTCGCTCGCGTTGAGCGCCGCCGCGGTATAAAACGTCACCTGGACCATATTCCTGCTCTTGAGGAAACGTTTTTTGAGCATAAGGCTTATACCTCGACTACTGAATTATCTCCGTAAAAGGGATTAGGGACATACTGATCAGCCGCCCAGTCGTTATCCCATTCGCATTCGTTGATAAGATAACGGAATTGATAGCGCTTGTTTCGCGGCAGGTCGACAGTCGCTTTGAAGCGCCCGTCTTTGAGCGCTGTCATCGGCGTGGCGGATTCGCTCCAGTCGTTGAATTCGCCAACGAGGGCAACTGATTCGGCAGTGAGTTCCGGCGCCGTGTAGAAGGTCACTTTGCAGATGTCCTTCCTCTTCAAGTATTTCTTCTTCAGCATCTAAGCTCTCCAATTGATGCGCGATGGTCACAATGCGGCCTGGCGACATTTTCATCATATCATACTGAAACATCTCATTAAAGTAATATGGAGCGCCATAACAGAATATTAGCAATCTCTTTGTGCGGAATTGCTAAGGCTATACGCGCAAAATGCGACAACAAGGCGGTCGGCGCCGGCTTGCCGAGAGCTAATAGGAAAAATTTCAGGACATGGCTATCGACTCCATTTTCGAGCTTTAATCGTCATGGATTGACGGTAGAATGGACGCTTCCGACGCTTGACTCATTCGTCGACAAAATTGGAGCGAAGCAATGGTACAACCTGTAGCGCGAGTCAAAGTCGCCCCCAAATTGCCGCGGCAGTTGGGGCGCCTGCACGAATTAACCTACAACCTGCGCTGGGCATGGGATCACGAAGCGATTTCCTTGTTTCGGCGGCTCGACCCCGAGCTGTGGGAAGAAACGCAGCATAATCCGGAATGGATGCTGGGGCGGATGAGCCAAGAAAGGCTTAACGCGCTGGTTGATGACACGTCGTTCATGGCGCACTACGCGCGCGTTTGCCGCTCTTACGACGAATACATGCGATCACAAGATACCTGGTTCGCGAACAAGTACGGCGATCTGCCCCACCAGCCTGTCATCGCCTATTTCTCTATGGAATTTGGATTGACGGAATGCTTGCAGAATTACTCGGGCGGTTTGGGCGTCTTGAGCGGCGATCATCTCAAGAGCGCCAGCGACCTGGATATCCCGCTGGTCGGCCTGGGCATTTTGTACCAGGAAGGGTATTTCCAGCAGTATCTCAATGCCGACGGCTGGCAGCAGGAGTCCTATCCGATCAACGACTACGTCAACTTGCCGGTCACATTGCAGACAGGACCGGACGGCAGGACGATCAAGATCTCCGTGCCTTTGCCGGGTCGTGAATTGTGGGCGCAAATCTGGAAGGTGCAAGTGGGGCGGGTTTCGCTATACCTGCTTGATACCAATATCGACAAGAATGCCCTTGAAGAAGACCGGAACCTGACCGACCGCCTCTACGGCGGCGATCGCCGCACGCGCATCCGGCAGGAGATTCTGATGGGTATCGGCGGCGTGCGCGCTTTGCGCGCTCTCGGTATCGAGGCTGACATTTATCACATGAACGAAGGTCATTCGGCCTTCTTGCTGCTGGAACGCATCCGCAGCTATATGCGCGACCATCAGCTGAGTTTCGAACAGGCAAAGGCGCTGACTGCGGCAAGCAGCGTCTTCACCATACACACGCCCGTCCCGGCCGGCCTGGAGCGCTTCGATTTCGATTTGATCGATGAGCATTTCACGGATTTGATGCATCAGTTGGAGCTAAGTCGCGATCAGTTCTTCGATTTAGGGCGCGAAAACATGGGCGACCACGAGTTGTTCTCCATGTCGGTGATGGCGCTGAACCTGTCGTCGGGCTCGAACGGCGTCGCGCGGTTGCACGGCGAAGTCTCGCGCGATATGTGGAAGTGGGTTTACCCAAATGTGCCGGTTCACGAAGTGCCAATTCGAGCCATCACAAATGGTGTACACGTACAGACTTGGGTCAGCCAGGAGATGGCGCAGCTTTTCGATCGTTACCTGGATCCAGCCTGGCGCGCGGAAGAATCGCGACCGGAGATCTGGGAAGGCGTGTCCAGCATACCGGATGCGGAACTGTGGCGGACGCATGTGCGTCGCCGCGAAAGGCTGGTGGCTTTCGCGCGCGATCGCTTGCGGGAGCAATTGCAGCGGCGCGGCGTCTCGCAAACAGCGATTGAAGAAGCGGATGAGGTGCTGAATCCGGATGCCCTGACGATCGGCTTCGCGCGCCGCTTTGCCACTTACAAGCGTGCGACATTGGTCTTCCGCGACTTGGGACGCCTGCGCAAATTGCTCACCGATCCGGAGCGACCCGTGCAATTCATCTTCGCCGGCAAAGCGCACCCGCATGATAACGAAGGCAAAGAATTCATCCGCACCATCGTCAACGTCGCGCGGGATCCCGATTTTCGCGATTCGATTGTTTTCCTGGAAAATTACGACCTGAATGTGGCGCGCTACATGGTGCAGGGCGTCGACATCTGGCTGAACAATCCTCGCCGACCCACAGAAGCCAGCGGCACCAGCGGCATGAAAGTGATCTACAATGCGGGTCTGAACTGTAGCATACTTGACGGATGGTGGGACGAGGCTTACCGACGCGATATTGGCTGGTCAATCGGTCATGGCGAGGAGTATGCCGATCACGATTGGGCTGATCAAGACTATATCGAGAGCCAGGCGCTTTACAATCTGCTGGAGCAAGACATCGTGCCGCTGTTTTACCGGCAATCGCGCGACGGGCTGCCGCGCGACTGGATTCGTCGTGTCAAGCGCAGCATGCGGCGCCTGGCCCCGGTCTTTAACACGCATCGCATGGTGCAGCAATACACCGAAGAGTTCTATATCCCTCGCTATCTCGTCAGTCAAGACATGAGCGCTTGCGGCTTCGCGGACGCGGTTCAATTCGCGGACTGGAAGGCAAAGCTCGACCGGGTCTGGTCCGATGTCGCGGTATTGGAGGTGGATATCGACAGCGGGGACGTCGAAATTGGCAGCAAGGCGGAAGTGCGCGCCCTTGTCAGGCTTGGCGATTTGCAGCCTTGCGACGTTCGCGTGCAACTCTATTACGGTATGCTGGATACCATCGGCAATATCCGAGAAGGACAGTCGGTCGATATGGCGATCGTATCCGAAGACGGCGACAACATATACACCTTCGTTACCGAACACACCTATGACACGACTGGCAACGTCGGTTTTTCCGTGAGAATACTGCCATACCACGACCATTTGCATAGTTTGTTCATGCCGCAGAAAATCGTTTGGGCATAAACAGCGCGGGGAACTCGCGGTCGCTTGTGTTTGCTGTTTGAAGTCTTTCCGAGGCAGGCAGCGCGCTGTCGCGACTGAACGAGAGCAGGGCGCATTGACCCTTTTCCGCGCCTCGGCTAGAATAGCGGCATCCGGTAGCGATCAAGCGAAACTTTGAACATGCGATATCACATCTGGACCCTTGGTTGCCAAATGAACGTTGCAGATTCCCAACTGCTGGCCTCAGAGTTGGAAAAGCTGGGGCATCGTTCGACAGAGCATGGCGAAGACGCCGACATCATGGTGGTCAATACTTGCGTCGTGCGGCAGAGCGCCGAGGACAAAGGATTGGGGCGTCTGGGCTTGTTGAGCAAGCTAAAGGAGATCCATCCGGACAAGGTAATTGGCGTTATGGGCTGTATGGTTGGCGTGCGCGATCCCCTTTGGATGCGCCAGCGCCTGCCCTACGTCGATGTCTTCATGCCGCCCTCCGACCCGTCCCCGATGGTCAGTTTCCTTGAAGAGCGCATGGATGAAGCCGAAGTCCTGCAGCTTGAGGCGCGGGCCCGTCAAAATCGGGACGCCTTGCAGGATGGTCAACTCATTTTACCGCGGCATGAACGCGGGCAATTGGTCACGGCGCATGTGCCAATCGTATATGGGTGTTCGCATGCCTGCACATTCTGCATCATTCCCTTTCGACGCGGCGTCGAACGCAGCCGCAGCGTCGGCGAGATCGTCGCCCATGTTCGCAGTTTGGGGGCGCAGGGCGTCAAAGAAGTTACGCTCCTGGGCCAGATCGTGGACCGATACGGCAAGGACATTCCGGATGGACCGGATCTGGCGGACCTGCTGCGGGTCACCCACGAGATTGCTGAAGAGGCTGGCATTGAGAGGATTCGCTTCTTGACCAGCCACCCTAATTGGATGACCGACAAGCTGCTGCATACAGTGGCTGATTTGCCTCGGGTAATGCCGCATATTGAAGTGCCGGTCCAAGCCGGCGATGACGCAGTGCTGGCGCGGATGCGACGCGGATATACGACCGAGCAATATCGCAAGCTGGTAAGCAAGATTCGTAAAATCATCCCAGACGTGGCTATCCACACCGACATCATCGTCGGCTTCCCGGGCGAAACGCGCGCGCAGTTCATGGGGACATATAACGTGTTGGAAGAGCTAAAACTCGACAAGGCGCATCTGGCGCGTTACAGCCCGCGCCCGCAAACGGTGAGCGCGCGTCGAATGGAAGACGATGTCGCGGACGAAGAAAAGCGCGAGCGCCACAAGATGCTGGAGGATTTGCAGGCGCAGGTAGTCGCGGAGATCAATTCGCAATACCTGGGCCAAATGGTCGAGGTCCTGGTTGAGGACAATCACAAGGGGCGATGGCGCGCCCGCAGTCCTCAGAACAAACTCGTATTCTTCGAAGCGGAAGGCGACTGGAAAGGCAAACTGGCGCAGGTTGAAGTGACCTGGACCGGTCCCTGGAGCATGCAGGCGCGGCTGCCTCGGGAAGAACAGTCGCCGGCGTCGGCGCATGATCCGCTAGTTGTTGTTGCCAGTTGATTTCGCTCGTGCGCCGCGGGAGTTCAATCGCCAGCGTCCGAGTCGGTTTCCTGGCCTGTTCCCTTCTGGTTCTTTCAGCCTGTAACCTGCGCAGCAGGTCTGCCCTGCCCGACAGCGGCGCGGCGACCAATACGCCGGATGGACCGCCTGTGGTCATCATAAACTCGCCGAGCGACGGCGATGAATTTGTAGTCGGTGAGGAAATCCTGGTATCGGTGAATGCCTCCGACAGCATTGGCGTCAATCGCGTTCAGCTTTTTGTAGACAACCAGATCGTGCGTACCGTTTCATCGGAGTCGCTGCAAGGCGATTTGTCAATGGGGGCTATTCTAAATTACGTCCCGCAGGCGTCTGATTTGGGCAGCATTGAATTGCGGGTGCTGGCTTATCGAGATACGGTGGTCGGCGCGGCTGATGAAATCACCGTGGTCGTACGTCAATCGCCGGCCGATATCCTTGCGACGCCCGCGAATTCCTCCAATCTCCCCTTCATTCCCGACGACGATATTTGCCGCGCGCTAGTGAACGTTGGCTTGAATTTTCGCACAGGACCAAGTACTGGCTATGCGATAATCACTGTCCTGGACAGCGGTACGCTGAGGCCGATAACCGGGCGCAATAGCGCCAATACATGGTGGCAGTTAGATCTTAACGGGCGGAGCGGATGGGTCAGCGCTGACTTCACCACCGAATACGGCGATTGCGCCGAGCTCCCGGTTATTGCCGAACCGTAGGCGGGGCAACCGCAGCGCTCGAAAAAAAGTAATTTGGTGCGATTGCCCTGGAAGGTTAGGTAGGGCAATCGCACCAAAATGATAGCGGCTGAAATGCTGGGAATCTAAACCAAATATTAACCACAGAGAACACAGAAGGCACAGAGAAAAACATAGAATGTCTTGTTTCAACTGTGTTTTCGAGTGAAAAAATACGTTTCGCTTATCACTCTTTATTCTTAGTCTCGGATTTTAGGAGAAATGTCGTCTGAATACCAACGCACTCTGTGCGCTCTGCGCTCTCTGTGTTGAAAAAAAATTTGATGCGATTGCTCTGAAAGTTAGGCTGATTCAGTGGTCAGCGATAGTGAATATGATAAAATGAATACGACAATCGGGAATGCGCGATGGCCAACTCAAGTTGTGGATTCGCCTTGACGCAATCCAGGAATCGCTCTTTGTCTTGTTACTTCCTCATTCTTACGATAGCGCCCCGAGGTGAGCCATGACCATCGCGGTCAAGCGCATCTTACTGCTTACCCGCGATGTGCAGTTTGCCATCAACGTCAAACGCGCATTGGAATCCTTGGGCGAATATGCCGTAACGCCGGTCACGGAAGCGCGCAACGCTATCGAGCAATTGCGTCGCAAGCCACATCACCTGGTGCTGCTGGATATTGAGAACCTTGCTATTGCGCCCGCGGTGATGATTGACTTGATCCGCGCGCGACAAGGCGAAATCGCTATTGTTTTGGCGCCGGACAACAGGGCCGCGCGGGAGCTGGCGCAGGAATATCGCGCCCAAGGCGTGGTCGACATTCCAGTGGCCACAAGATTCCTGATCCCCGTTCTGGAAGGATCAATAAAAGACATATACGAGGCTCTGCCACAGACCGCAAGACTGTCCTCAATTGAAATGCAAGAAGACACCGTCAATATCGAATCCTTGGTCGATGGTTTGCTGGTTGACCAGGCGATGCCGTCATATACCTTGCAAAAGCTGCAAGCGTCATACCGGCTGCTGCACCCGACGGACGACGACCTTAAGGCGGGTCCGCCACCCGATGGCTTTGAACTGGCAATTGAGCCGGACGACGATGGCGATACGATACGCTATCGGCGCTTGCGCAGCGAAGACCAGGACCGCTCCACAACAGGCAAGGAGGATGAGGACACGCCACTCTCCAGCGCAGACGCGCAGACCACAGTGCGCGATCTGGCCCGCGCGCTGTCGAATCCGGCGCTCGGACTATCGGAATTCGCAACCACCGTTCCAGATGCGCAGCACATTGAGACGGAGAACTTGGGACGGATATTGCGCGATATTGAGAACGAAAACACGACCATAGAAAACTTGTCTGGCGCCGGGCGATACGAAGATTTCGGCAGACGTTTATCTGATGAACTTGATCGCCAATCGCAAATAGGTTATGGCCATGACATCTTGCGGAAACCAAGCGTTTCGCAAGAGCATTTACTGGCCATTGACGCGCCCGGGCACCTTGGCCAGACGACATTGCCCGCAGTGTCGCATGGTCCCGGCGGGATGGCCACAACGGGTGCCGCAAGTACCGCAACCGCAGCCCGCAGCGCCGCAGCAAGCGGCTCTATGCAGGCGCCCTTGTACGGCCGAGTCGAAGATCCTTACATCCGGCAAGTGGCTGTCGTCATGACGCAGATGATGACCGAGCTGACCGCGGAAGCTACCTTGCTGACACGGGACAATGCCATGCTGGCCTATTCCGGCGCGCTGCAACCGGATGATCTCAATGCCTTGCGGAAAGCGATTAACGACGATTGGACGGCGAAACCGAACAGATCGCGGTTGCGCTTTCTTACCTTGCCCAATGACGGGCGGCAATTCATGTTGTTTTCAAAGGGTACGCTGGATGATTTGACCCTGTCTTTGGTTTTTGCCGGGGACCAATCCTTGAGCGCGATCAACAGACAAGGCGACCGCATGTTGCAAGCCATGGCGCAAGTGCCAGCGGTCGACGTAAAGACGGAAGAAGCGGACTCGGACAGCAAACCGACGCGCTCATTGGCGGATGCCCCGGAGAGTGCGGCGAGATCGACGCAGGCGCTCGCCTTTGTCTGGCTTGTCGCCGACCCCGCGTCCCCGCTCAGCCAGAGCGTCGCCAAACAATTGGTTTTTTGGATGGAGGCGCAACTCAATAATCTGGGCTGGACGGTTCGCCGAATCGACGTGCATCAGGACTTCGTGTACCTGGTAGCGGACATTCCCGGGGGTGCGGCGCCGGATCAAATTGCCAAGGACTTGATGGCGCGGTCGGCGCGCATCGCCCGTGCGGAAGATCAGCGTTTGCCGGGGGCGCTTTGGGCGGACGCATACCTGGTGCTACAGCCCGGGCGGGATCTTGACCTGCGCGAGTTGCAGGGCTTTCTGAGCTTCGTCCGCGCTGAAAACTGACTGTCGCAAAGGGCGCGGATTGGTTATACTCGCCCCAATCTGATGCAGGCAATTGCTTGAGGGATACTCATGGAAGCGCGCCCGGTTCTCTATCTCATTGATGGCCATGCGCTGGCTTATCGCAGTTACTTTGCGCTCAAGGCTGGCGCTTTCACGACCTCAAAAGGCGAAAGCACCAATGCAATATACGGCTTTACGCGCACCTTGCTTGATGTCTACGAGCATCACCAACCGAAGTACATCGCGGTCACGTTTGACCGCGGCCTGAGCGGACGCGAAGAGATCTACAGCGAATACAAAGCCACGCGCGACAAGATGCCGGACGATCTCAAGATCCAGATTGACCGCATTGAAGGGATCGTTGACGCCTTCAACATTCCGCGGCTGACCATGGAGAACATGGAAGCCGACGACATCCTGGGCACGATCAGCGAACAGGCGGTGGAGCAGGGGCTTGACGTGCACATAGCCACCGGCGATCGCGACATACTGCAACTCTTGTCCCCGCATGTGCGCGTTCAATTGCCGCAGCGCTCCGGCGGTGATGAAGTCTTGGACGAGGAAGCCTTCCGCAAGCGTTATGGATTGGAAGCAAGCCAACTGGTCGATCTCAAGGCTTTGGAAGGCGACACATCGGACAATATCCCCGGCGTGGCGGGCGTAGGCAAAAAGACCGCAACCGACCTGTTGCAGCAGTATGGCGACTTGGAGACGATCTACGAGCATCTGGATGAGTTGAAAACTCGCGTTCGCAATCGGCTGGTCGAGGGCCGCGAAAAGGCCTTCTTGAGCCAGCGATTGGCGACGATCATGCGCGACCTGCCCATCAAGCTGGATTTGGAAGCCTGCATCGGGCAAGATTTTGCCCTGAAACCGGTCGACGATATCTTTGCCGAGCTTGAGTTCAGGACATTGCGAGATCGTCTGCGAAAGCTATATACAGGCCTGCATGGCGACGAAGTCGAAACCGGTATCGTCAACGCGCATGAGGTCGTCGAAACGGTCATCGTCCGTGATGAGCGGGGCTTGGCTGAGCTGCTTGTTCAACTTCAGGCTGCGGATGTGATTGCTTTTGACACCGAGACGACCGGCATTGATCAGATGTCGGCCGAACTGGTCGGGATATCGCTGGCGGTCGCTGGCGACCGAGGGTACTACATTCCGGTGGGCCATACCCGGGCAAACGGGCAAGGACAAGCTGATATGTTTGCCGAGCCGGTCGGCGATCAGTTGCCTTTGGATGCGGTAATTGCTGCCATCCGCGCTCCACTGGAAGACCCGAAGATCGCCAAAAGCGCTCATAACGCCGTCTACGATGTCATGATCCTGGGGCGCTATGGGATAAATGTGCGGCCGATCAGCTTCGATACCATGTTGGCGGAATGGGTCTGCAACCCGATCAGCAAATTTCTCGGTCTCAAGGCGCTTGTCTCGCAAAAGCTGGATATCCAGATGACGGAAATTGTCGAGTTGCTCGGCACAGGAAAAGCACAGAAAACGATGGACTCGGTCGATATCGAAGCGGCGGCGCCTTATGCAGCTGCGGACGCCGCCATGACCTGGCGCCTGATCGAACCCTTGCAAGGCGAATTAAAAGCGGAGGGCTTGGATCCGCTCTATTCCTCGCTGGAGTTGCCCTTGATTCCGATCATCGGTGGCATGCAAGCCAAGGGAGTCACGCTGAATGTAGATTTCTTGAAGGATATGAGCGGGCGCCTGCAAGGGCGCATTGCCGAGCTGGAAGCGGAAATCTTTGAGTTCGGCGGGATTGGCAAGTTCAATATCAATAGTCCCAAGCAGCTGAATACCGTGTTTTTCGAAGTGCTCGAACTGCCCGTTGAAGGGCTGAAGAAGACAAAACTGGGATATTCGACCGATGCCACAACGCTGGATGCCCTGCGCGACAAACACCCGATTGTCAATATGATCGTGGACTTCCGCGAGCTGTCGAAGCTCAAGAGCACCTATGTCGATGCCTTGCCAGAGCTAGTCAATGAGCGTACTGGACGATTGCATACGAGTTACAATCAGACTGGTTCGGCCACCGGACGCTTCAGCAGCAGCAACCCGAATTTGCAGAATATACCGATACGCACCGAGGTCGGGCGCGAAGTGCGGCGAGCCTTTGTCGCGCCGCCTGGATACGTTCTGCTCGCGGTCGACTACAGCCAGATTGAATTGCGGGTGATGGCGCATATCAGCCAAGATGAAACGCTGATTGACGCTTTCCATCGCGGTTTGGATATTCATCAAGCGACAGCCGCGGTGGTCAACGGCATTGATCCCGTCGACGTCACGTATGAGCAGCGCAATTTCGCCAAGCGCGTCAACTTCGGCTTGATGTACGGCATGGGCGCCTTTCGACTGGCGCGAGATAGCGACCTGACCTTGACGGAGGCGGAAGATTTCATCGCGACCTACTTCGAGCGTATGCCCGGCGTCGAGAAATATATCAAGGACACCAAAGCCTTCGTCTGGGAAAACGGCTTTACGAAAACGCTCTACGGCCGGCGGCGCATCTACCCGGCCATCAGATCCAACGGCAACCGCCGCAGTACTGCCGCGGAAGAGCGAGCCGCTATCAATATGCCCATTCAGGGCACGGCGGCGGATATCCTTAAACAATCGATGATCAACTTGCAGGGTCGGCTGACTGAAGAGAAATACGACGCGGCGATGATCTTGCAAGTCCATGATGAATTGGTCCTTGAAGTCAAGGAAGATCAGCTCGAAGAGGTCACATCGCTGGTTGTCGAGACGATGGAATCGGCATTCCCCGATGGCAAGCCGCTTCGTGTTCCCTTGGGCGCCAACGCCAGCTACGGGCGCAACTGGCGCGACATGGAAGAGATGGATTAGCTCCGCTGACAGCAGTTTCATAGATCACAGAGAAGGGGGCGAAACCAGCGCCCTTTTTTCTCTAGGCTCGCGAAATGGGACGTTGCCCGCGGCTTGTACTATGATATACTGCGCCTTCTAGGTCTGATGCCGATACTGGACCAGGGTGATGAAACACTTCCTCGATTTGGCAAGTTGCTCAACGGAAGAACTGGATGATCTGCTTGAGACGGCTTTGCTGCTCAAAAGCGAATGGCGGGACGGCGGCAATCAGCCGATCTTGCGGGACAAAACACTGGGCATGATTTTTCAGAAGCCGTCGCTGCGCACGCGCGTTTCCTTTGAAATGGCCATGAAACACTTGGGCGGGAGCGCGATAATGCTCGGTCCGCAAGAGATTGGGCTGGGCAAGCGCGAAAGCGTGCCCGATGTCGCGCGCGTCCTCTCGGGTTATGTTGACGGCATCATGGCGCGTGTCTTCGACCACGCCCATGTGGTGGAATTGGCTGAATTCTCACGCGTCCCGGTCATCAATGGCCTAAGCGACAGCTATCATCCCTGCCAGGCTTTGGCAGATATCATGACCATCCGCGAACACTTTGGCCGGCTTGCCGGCTTGCGTCTGGCATTTGTGGGCGACGGCAACAACGTTGCGGCGTCGGTCGCGCTGGTTTGCGCGCACTTCGGCGTGACGTTTAGCATCGCGACCCCGGAAGGCTATGAGATGAAGCCGTCGATTCGCGGGCAAGCCCATGATCTTGCCGAACGCAACGGGAGCGCCCTGGAAATGCACACGCGCCCGCGGCAAGCTGTCGCCGACGCCGATGTCATTTATACTGATACCTGGGTCAGCATGGGGCAGGAAGCCGAAGCCCAGGAGCGCATAGGCGAATTTGCAGGCTTCCAGGTTAACCGGGATTTATTGCGATTCGCCAAGGACGACACAATTGTGCTGCATTGTTTGCCGGCGCATCGCGGCGAGGAAATCACCGACGACGTGATGGACGGTCCGCAATCGAAAGTCTTTGAGCAAGCCGAGAATCGAATGCACGCGCAAAAAGCTGTCCTGACGCGCTTGCTCGCATAAGCCCAGGGCTCGCCGACCATCGCCGGCGCTGGCCAGGGTCGCGCATCCTCTCACTGTTCAATTTGCAATCAAAAACGCCTGTCAACAGCCTGCCTTTGAGCCGCAAGGATTTAGGTGCGGATTACAAAGCGCAACTGTGCAACCGGTGTTAGAATTCCATAACGAAAACGGGTATCAAGTGTTAGTAAATGTACGTGAAATAGGCGCATTGCGCCCGTTGCGCGCTTATTATACAGACTTGGTGGCTGAACCGTGGAACAGATAGCAGTCGTATTACAAAACCTGGCGCCGTCGGACATCGTGGATATCGCCATCGTCACATTGCTGTTTTACAGTATCAGTTTTCTGTTTCGCGGCACGCAGGCGGTCACGCTTTTTCGCGGCATCGCACTCATCGTCATTGGGCTGATCACGCTTGCAAGCGTATTCAATTTGCAGGCGCTGAGCTGGCTGCTCGTCAACAGCTTGACGGCGCTGGTGATCGCGATTCCGGTTATCTTCCAGCCGGAAATTCGACGTGTCCTGGAGCGCCTGGGGCGGGGCACAATCTTTGGCAGTCGACAAGCGCCGGAGGAAATCAGGGTCTCGATAATCAAAGAAATTTGCGCCGCGGCTGAAAAGCTGTCGGAACGTCGGCACGGCGCGCTCGTCGTCTTGCAGCGCAACAGCAGCCTCGCCGAGTATATCCGCACCGGCGTCCAGATGGATGGCATTGTAACTGCCGATCTGCTGGTGACGCTCTTTTGGCCCCGCACCGAGCTGCACGATGGCGCTGTGATTATCGACAATGCGGGCAGGATTGCCTCAGCCTCCAGCGTCTTGCCGATCACGGCAAGCCGCAACCTGCCCAACCCGAACCTGGGGACGCGTCATCGCGCGGCGGTCGGCATCAGCGAAGTGGGCGACGCTTTGTGCGTGATCGTGTCGGAAGAAACGGGCAAGGTCGGCGTCACCAACGGCGGCCGGCTCATCCTCGACCTGGATATACAGCGTTTGCATCTGGTGCTGAGCGCCTACTATGGTCCAGCGGATGAGACCTCGGTTTCGATCCTGGGTCGACTGCGGGAAAGCCTGCACGATTTATCGCTTCGTATGCAAATTCGGCGCAGGCAACAGGCAAACCCATGATGCAACGATTGCGAGAGTCTGATCTGGCCGGCAATGCGCTTTGGCTGGTGATTTCGGTGATCCTGGCGACCGGCGTCTGGTATATTGCCGTCACGTCGGCCGATCCCATAGATACCCGCCGCTTTAGCGGCATTCCAATACAGTTCATTCCCAGCGATTCCACGGTCATGACCAATAATCCATCGCGCTTTGTCACGGTGGAAATCCAGGGTTCGCAATCCGCGGTGACATCGCGGCGCTCCGAGGACATTGTGGTGCGCGCCGATCTAACCAATTTGGGCGCTGGCACACATACCGTGCCATTGGAAGTCAAGGTTGCCTGGCCTGAATCCATCAGTATCCGAAGGCAAGAGGAGACCCAGCCATCGCAGATAACAGTAGAGCTAGAACCGATAGAAACGATCTCCAGACCGCTGAACATCGTCGTTGTTGAACCGCCTCCGCTGGGCTTTAGAAATGACATTCCAGAGACAGAAATCCTGGAGATGTCTGTCAGCGGCGCAGCCAGCATTGTCTCGGAGATCGTTGAGATACGCGCTGATTTAGACTTGTCCCCTCATCGCAGCCCCATCGCCTTGGATCTGCGCCCCTATGCTGTGAATGCGGAAGGCGATCGTGTCAACGGCATTAAACTGGAAGCGCAAACCGTGACGATTGTCGTCAACATCACCAGACGCGACGATGTGCGGCAAATCGCCGTCCGGCCAAATGTTCGCGTCGATACCTTGCCGGCAGGCTATACCTTGGCCAGCGTGAGCCCGAACCCCAGATCTTTGTTCGTGGGCGGGCCGCTGGCGCAACTGACGAACATTGCCGACACCTTGTTCACAGTTCCCATCAGTCTTGAAGATCGTCAGGCAGATTTTGAACTGTCGGTGCCGGTGCAATTGCCCAGCGATGATCTTTTTGTCATGGACGGGGAGAACAGCATCACCGTCACCATCGAAATTCTCCCGATTGTCGCCACCCGCCAGATCGACAATATCGCGGTGAACGTCATCGGTCTCGACGAGAACTTTGACGTCGTGATCGTTCCGCAAAACGTTTCCGCGTATGTCAATGGTCCCGTGTCGCTGGTTGATGTGCTGACTTCCGACGACATTCAGGTAGTTGTCGACTTGAACAGCCTCGAACCCGGTGTTTACGACCTTCCGCCGGTAGTTGGCATCAGCCAGAGCGAATTGACTGAGGCGAACGTCTCTTTGTTGCCAGCCGAACTGAACGTGGAAATCATCTCTGTGGCGGCGGAATCGTCCGAAACAGTCATTGCAACGGCAACCGCGCTTGACGGCGGTTGATTGCCGTTCATGATATCCCTACCGATCTTCGCCCGCAGCCACTACAATCCACACTTCCTGAAAATAATAGGCATCCCGTCGCTATGGCGAGCAAACCGATAGTTGCGCTTGTTGGCCGACCCAACGTCGGCAAGAGCACCTTGTTCAACCGCCTGGTGGGCGAACGCATGGCGGTCACTCACGAGATACCCGGCACCACGCGCGACCGCCTGCATGGCGAATCATTTTGGAATGGCATCACGTTTCAAGTGATTGATACGGGCGGGATCGAAGTGTACCAGCCCTCCGGCTCGCGCGATCAATCGCCCTTGGCGGAAGGAAGCGCGGCTTTCGTCGAGGCGATCATCGAGCAAGCGATGATCGCCATCGCTGGCGCGGACCTCATCATCATGGTCGTGGACGCGCAATATGGGGTCACAGCCGCTGACGAAGCCATTGCGGAAATCCTGCGGCGGTCGGACCGGCCAATCCTCGTCGCCGCAAACAAGATTGATGACCAGAGGCGCGCGCAGGATGTCTATGACTTTTATAGTTTGGGCTTGTCCGTGGTGGAGGGCATCAGCGCGATTCACGGATATGGCGTGGGCGACTTGCTGGACGAGGTCGCGCTCCAGTTGCGCGCTCGCTCGCCCGACGATGAGGGTGAAGAAGCTGAAGATGAGCAGCTCAAGATCGCTGTTGTCGGGCGTCCAAACGCGGGCAAGAGCACGTTGGTGAACAAGCTGATCGGCGAAGATCGCGTGATCGTCAGCGAGGTTGCAGGCACGACGCGCGACGCGATCGACACGGAGATCGCCTGGTATGGCGAAACGATAACTTTGATTGATACCGCCGGCATACGCCGCCGGGGACGCGTTGAAGCGGGCGTGGAGAAATACAGCGTTATCCGGGCGATGAAGGCGATCAGCCGCGCGGATCTGGCTCTGCTGGTCATTGACGCGAGCCTTGGGGTGACGGAGCAGGATGAACACATTGCCGGCTATGTCATTGAGGAATACAAGAGTCTGGTCATTGTCGTGAACAAATGGGACGCCGTCGATAAGGATGCTTACACGATGAATGCCTTCATCGACAATATCCGCGATCGACTTCACTTTGTAAGCTATGCGCCGATAATCTTCATCAGCGCGCTGGGAGGTCAACGCCTGCATCAAGTGCTGGAGGTAGCCAATCGTGTCTGGGAGGCTCGCTTCCTCAGGATACCGACAGCCGATGTCAACCGCTTATTGCGCGATGCGATTGAAAAGCACCCGCCACACGGCAAAGGGACCAAGCGGCTCAAGTTCTTCTACGCGTCGCAAGTGCGTACCGACCCGCCACTGTTTCTTTTTCATGTCAATGATCCCTCGCAGGTCCATTTTACTTATAAGAGGTACTTGGAGAACCAGTTCCGTCAAGCTTACGAATTCGAAGGCACGCCGCTTCGCATGAGCTTTCGCGCCCGTAGCGAGCGGGGTTCTTTTTCGGCTGCGCAGGCGCGGAAGGACAATGCGCTGGATGTAATGGATTAGGCAGATTTACGAGTGCGAAGAATGAGGTCGCACTCTGTATTGCGGTGGCTCAACGAGGGACATATAATCGGATTGAGAATGAAAACTTGCCAATGTCCAGGTCTACAATGACGCCAGCGTTTGCCTGAGCGAAAAGACGATGTTCAGAAGTCATACAGGGCAGTTGCCGCGACCACCGCTTCAGTTGCCGGGCTTGTTCCGGGAGATTGTCGGCACCGTGGTATTCGTCGTGGCTGTTACGGTGCTCTTTGATTTGGCGATTCCCCGATCCCTGGTGGATGGACACAGTATGGAGCCGACGTTTTACGGGGACGATCGCTTGGTTGTCAGTCGGATTCACTATCTCCTCGGCTCGCCGGAGCGTGGCGATATTCTGGTCTTCAATTCCCTGGTCCCCAGCGAGTCGGAACGAGGAATCATGCTTATCAAGCGGGTGGTTGGCTTGCCGGGCGAGACCGTTGAAATGCGCGATCAACGGGTATACATTGATGGCAATGCGCTGGAGGAACCCTATATCAAGGAACTCTGTCGGCACCGCTGTAGCGACAAGACTTGGGTCCTGGGTCAGGACGAATACTTCATGATGGGCGACAATCGAAACAACAGCCGGGACTCTCGCGTCTTTGGCGCCGTGCCTCTCGGAAAAATCGTCGGTCAAGTCGTGTTGCGCTATTGGCCACTGGCATCTATCGGGATGATACCGAATTAAAGACAGGCAATGATGGATTCAAAGATTAAGGGTTATGCTTGTCCGCGATGCACGGTAGGGCGTTGCTCGCCGCGTGAGATGATTTTTTCCGAAGTGCATCAGGGGCAGCTGCTGGCGATACCCAATGTGCCCGCATACGTGTGCGACGTCTGTCATTTCGTGGAATTTGCGCAGGAGACGCTTGAAGCCCTTTGGCAAGAACTGTATGGCGACCAAGCAGGCGATGCAACAGTCGAAGATATGCCAGCGGTTTCACAGCAGAAGCGAAGTTCTTCCTACGGCGAATAGCCTCATCGCCGATCTCTCGACGCTTAAGCCTACCGAGTTGGCAATAGCCCCAAAGACAGAGCAATCGCATCACATGGCGCATTCGCAGAATGGTCAAGAAATCAAACCGTAATCTAACCAAAGAGGGTACAAGTTTAGGGAGTTTTGGCGACTATTCCTCTAAATCCGCCACCTGTATATTGCAAGTTGCCAAGGAAACCACATCCGTCGCTCAAAAGCATGTCTGAAATAAGACAAGAGCATTGATTTTACTTGCTTTTCTCGGTGTCCTCGGCGCCCTCGGTGGTTAGAAAAAATCTGGTGCGATTGCTCTGCGAGCAACCCAGCCTTGACTTCCGCCGATTTGACCTGTAGCCTATCATGTCGAGTTTGGGGCCCCTTCGTCTAGCGGCCTAGGATGCCACCCTTTCAAGGTGGAGACACGGGTTCGAGTCCCGTAGGGGCTACAAAAGTTGCCGGAAAGACCTCGTTATAAATGACGAGGTCTTTTCATTTTTGCAAGTCGTCCTAGTTTTCACAGCCGCGCGGCGCTTGACTGGTGAGAGGGTCCCTGGGATGCCGCGCGCAAGCTACACCCCTCGCATGGCAATCGCCTTTCAACATGGCCAGGGTAATTGCATCAAAATGGTGGCTACTGAAATGGTGCGAAATTGGACTGATCATTAACCACCGAGGGCGCCGAGGGTCGCGTAGACACTGACCGTCAACACCGAGAAAAGCAACGGAACATAGCTCATCTTATGTTTCAGGCTTGCTTTTCAGCTACAAATGAAGTTTCGCTGGCGACCTCGCCTTATTCAGGTGGCGGAATTTAGAGGGAAAGCGGACAAAGGCCCCTAAACTCGGTGCTCTCGGCGTCCTCGGTGGTGAAAAATAATTTGATGCAATTGCCCTGCAACATGGCGACCTTATTTGCATGTGCTTTGTCAGTTGGATATACTTTTCCTAAAATTTGGAAACATTTTATCCTCCTTCGATTTTACGTTAAGCTTGTTTCTCGACTTTTGTCAAAGCAACGGTGGACGTCCTTGGTTTTGACGTCATTTGGAGTGTCTTTATGAATACAGTTTTTGGCAGCCGCGCCGCGCCCGTTCCCTTAAAGCAGGTGTCCATCACCCGCGGCTTCTGGGGCGAAAGGCAATCAGTCAATCGCGAGGTAACAATCCCGGCCATCTACCGAAAGTTGGAAGAAAGCGGCAGAATTGAATCGTGGTCGATGCAGGGACCTGCCGCTCCCCCAGAGGCGCATGCTAGGATTGGCGTGCGCGTATTCTGGGATTCGGATTCGGGCAAGTGGCTGGAATCGGCCGCTTACAGCCTCGCCACCCATCCTGACTCGGAACTGGAAGCGACCGCCGACGCGCTGATTGACGCCATCGGGGACGCTCAGCGAGATGACGGCTACTTGAACACTTATTTCCCGGTGCATTTCCCCGCGGGTGAATGGGCCAACCTGCGCGATAATCACGAGATGTACAACGCCGGGCACTTGATGGAAGCGGCGGTGGCTTACCATCAAGCGACCGGGAAGCGCAAGCTGCTGGATGTTCTGGCGCGTTTTTCCGACCATATTGCCGCGACTTTCGGCGCTGAAGAAGGCAAACGGCGCGGTTACGGGGGCCACCCGGAGATTGAGCTGGCGCTGGTCAAGATGTTCCGTGAAACAGGCGAAAAGCGCTTCCTGGACTTGGCTTCATACTTGATCGACGAACGCGGACAGGCCCCGCACTATTATGATCAGGAAGCCTACGATCGCGGCGATAGCCCGAAGGATTACTGGGCGCAAACCTACCGATATTGTCAGGCGCATTTGCCCCTGCGCGAGCATACGGAGGCCAACGGTCACTCGGTCCGCGCCTGCTACCTCTACGCCGGCATCGCCGATGTCGCGCTGGAGACCGGCGACGAAGACTTGCTCAGACTGTCGCGCCTGTTGTGGGACGATCTGACGCGGCATCAGATCTATGTGCACGGCGGGGTGGGCCCGTCTCATCATAACGAAGGTTTCACTTTCGCCTATGATATGCCGACTGAAACAGCCTACTGCGAGACCTGCGCCGCCATCGCGCTGGCTTTTTGGGCGCAGCGCATGTTTCACCTTGATCCCGACAGCCGTTACATTGATGTCATGGAGCTCGCAATCTACAATTCGTCCTTGAGCGGGCTTTCTCATTCCGGGGACAAGTTCTTTTACGCCAATCCGCTGGCGGCTTACCCGGGCGTCAATCCGCAGGGCCGCTGGCACGAGGCGATGGAGGAAGGGCATCATCGCCGCGTGCCCTGGTTTCACTGCCCCTGCTGTCCGCCCAACATCTCGCGCTTGATCGCCAACATTGGCGAGTACGCCTATTCGCAGGCGGGCGACCGCGTCTACGTGCAAATGTATCACGATAATTCGGTTTCGCTGGATCTAGGCGGCAGCGAGGTTCGGCTTGCCCAAGAGACGCAATACCCGTGGGACGGCTCAGTTCAAATCACTGTGCATGCGGCGCAGCCTGTATCTTTTGAACTGGCGCTGCGCATACCCGACTGGTGCTACCACTATCGGCTGTCTGTCAACGGCGAGGCGCAGACGGCGGCGGCTGAACGGGGTTATGTCATTCTGGCCCGCGACTGGTCCGACGGAGACCGGGCGGAGTTGACGCTGGCGATGCCGGTTGAGCGGGTCATGCCGCACCCGGATATCAGGCAGACCGCCGGGCAGACAGCGCTGCAGCGCGGACCGCTGCTTTACTGTCTGGAGGAAGTCGACAACGGGCCGCGCTTGGCGAATGTCTGCATCCCGCAGGATTCCGAGTTGGACCTGTCCTTGGACAGCGAGCTATTCGGCGGCGTCGCGGTGATTGCCGGTAAAGCGCTGCGAATTGAGCCGGCGGAAGCCAGTTCGGCGCTGTATCGCCATCACAGTCGCGCGTCTTACGCTGAATCGGAGTTCATCTTCAAAGCCATACCGTATTACCTGTGGGCGAATCGCGATCCGGGCGAAATGCGCGTTTGGATTCGCTCGAGCTAGTGTGGGCAATTCCCGGGCTTAATCGCCCGGACAATGATTCATAGTGCAGGAGAAATGAAGGAGATGAAAATGAGTATTTCACGAAGAGAGTTCTTGAAGTTGACCGGCGGGTCAGCGACGGCAGCGGCTATGCTGGCGCAGCTTGGCTATCTGCCGCCGGCGCTGGCGCAAGACATGACCACAATCACCTTCGGCGGTTGGGGCGGCGTCGCCGAAGACGAGGGCGTTAAGGCGGCCATCGAAGTTTTTGAAGCGGAAAACGAAGACATTGATGTGGAATGGCTGCACACGCCGGACGCCGGAGAATACGGACGCATCTTGCTTTCGAGTATCGCGGCGGGCACAGCGCCGGACACCGGCTTCATCTTGTCCGACAATTACGAGACCTTGGCTGTCGGCGGCGCCTTGATGGACATCACCGATCTGGTCAAGAATGATCCGCTTTTGGGTCAGCCGGGTTACTTCCTGGAGCCGCAGGAAGCCAATCGCTGCGAGGTCAACGGGCGCTGGTACGGCATCGGCTCAACCTGGGTCGCCCACCACTTCTACTACAATGCCGAAATGTTCGAGGCGGAAGGCATCACGCCGCCGGGCTTCCAGGATGACGAGATTTGGGAATGGGAGGAATTCCTGGAAATCTGCAAGGTTTTCACCAAAGACAGCGCGGGCCGTCATCCGGGCGATGCCGGCTTCGACAGCGAAGACATCGTTCAATGGGCTGTCGATTGGCCCTTCTGGTGGATGCCGCTGGGCTTGGCCGCCCATGCCAATGGCGGCGAGTTTCTTACCGAAGACGGCTTGATCGGTCTGGACAGTCCGGAAGCGATGGAAGGCTTGCAGCGTATTACCGATTTGGTCCATACACATCATGTGGCGCCGCGCAGCGCCGCCTTGGCCAGCCTGGGCATGAACAACGTGCAAATGGTGGATAGCGGCCGCCTAGCGATGGCGGTGGATGGATCCTGGGCGCTGTCCTGGATGAATCCGTCGCTGATGAATGTGGCGATGGGCACGGGCGCGCTGCCCAAGATGCAGAAGTCGGCCAGCATCATGCAGGCGCACTTCCATTCCGTGCTTGCGGGTACCGATCATCCGGAAGAAGCCTGGCGCTGGGTGCGCTTCCTGGCGACGCCCTTCTATCAAGAACATTTCTGCAAGATTGGCTTGTGGATCCCCAACCAGACAGCCATGCTGACGGAAGAGGGCTTGAAAGGTTGGATCCGTGAAGGCATCCATCCGCCCAATTATTCGCAGTTTGCGACGGATTATCTGCCGAAGCACGGCGTCGCGGTGGCGATTCCGCCGGGCTATATCGAAGCGGCCAATGACTACATCAATCCGGCTTTTGAAGGCTTGGCAAACGGCGAACGGGCTGAGGACATCATGCCCGATGCCGTGCGCGGCGCGAACGAGGTCCTGATTGCTGCCAAGGAAGATATGTAGTCGGCTGCGACGGCGCCATATTTCACGCACAATGAATCGTAATATCCGCGCGAGCGGGAGGGCTGCCACGCCTTCCCGCTCGACGTGCAGTATTGAATCGCTGGCGAGCAACTTTGTATGACTGCCCATACTGCCGAACAGGCTGCAGGTAAAGGCTTCTGGCTGACGCGGCAATACAACCGCTTGACCCTGCGGCAGCGTCGCACATTGATGGGTTATGTCTTTATCGCGCCCTTCATCTTGGGCTTCCTGCTCTGGTGGATGGGACCAGCGACAGTAGCGGGCTATCTCACATTCCACAAGTGGAATTTCTTGTCAGCGCCCAAGTTCGTCGGCATGGCGAACTTCAGCAAAATGCTGAGCGATCCGATTCTGGCGCAGAGCCTCAAGGTGACAATCATCTTTTCCGCCATATCCGTGCCGCTGGGCTTGGTATTCGCGTTTTTCCTGGCCAATCTAATCAATGCCAAGGTGCGCGGCATTGCCGTCTTTCGCACGATTTATTTCTTGCCCAGCATCGTGCCGGCCGTGGCGAATGCCATCCTCTGGGCTTGGCTCTTCAACACCGAATTCGGCCTGATCAATTATGTCATCCGCGCCTTTGGCGGACCCAAGATCGGCTGGCTGCAAGACCCCAATTGGGTGATGCTGGCTTTTGTTATCCTGACAGTCTGGGGCGTTGGCGGCTCAATGATTATCTTCCTGGCTGGCTTGCAGGGCATCCCGCAGATTTTCTACGAGGCGGCGGAAATCGATGGCGCTGGTCGCTGGCAGCGCATGCTTTACGTGACATTGCCGATGATGTCGCCGATTATATTCTTCAATCTGGTCATTGGATTCATCAATTCCTTTCAGGTTTTTGTCAGCGCGCTATTGATCACCAACGGCGGACCACAGCGGGCGACCCTGTTCCTGGTGCTGCATATCTGGCGCACAGCTTTCAGCAGTCAAAAAATGGGTTATGCCGCTGTGCTCTCCTGGTTGCTCTTTGCGATCCTGATGTTGCTGTCGTTTTTTGTGTTTCGTTATATCGGTTCGCGCGTCTACTATGAGAATCCAGGCGAATAGGATAGAGAGTCGTGGGATTTAGCGAGAAACCGGCAGATTTCATCGAATCAAGACGCAGGCCAAAGTCATACGGCGATGTCTTGTTTCACTGGCTGACGGTTTTTCTTTTGGTGTTTTTCGCCGTCGTCATGGTCACGCCCTTCATCTGGCTGCTCTCCAGCTCGCTGAAAACCCAGATCAATATCTTTCAGTATCCGCCGCAGCTGATTCCCGATCCGATCGTTCCGGAGAATTACGTCTACGCGCTGACATACAAACCCTTCGGCACTTACTTTCGCAACACGATTATCGTTGCGGGCTTGAACGTGATCGCGGTGGTGTTTAGCTCCTCTTTCTGCGCCTATGGCTTCGCGCGCATGCGTTTCCCCGGCCGCGATTTTTGGTTCGGCATCGTCATGGCGACGCTCTTCCTGCCTTACGCCGTGCTGCTGGTGCCGAGCTTCATTGTGTTTTCACGCTTGGGCTGGATTGATACCTTTCTGCCCCTGGTCGTGCCACCGTTCTTCGGTGGCGGGGCGTTTAACATTTTTCTGATGCGGCAATTCTTCCGGACGATACCGGAGGAGATCGCGGACGCCGCGCGCATCGACGGCTGCAGCGAATTTGGGGTCTATTGGCGCATCATGTTGCCGCTGTCCAAGCCGGCGCTCATCACCATTGGGATCTTCACATTCCTCTTTGCCTGGAACGATTTGATCGGTCCGATAACTTACCTGCGCTCGCCCGATAACTTCACCATCGCTGTCGGATTGGCTTCCTTCCGCAGCCAGACCGATATCCATTGGGATTTGCAGCTGGCGGCGTCGACGGCGGTCACCTTGCCCGTTATCGTGCTCTTCTTCTTCGCGCAGCGGTATTTTATTCAGGGTGTGGTTATGACGGGGCTGAAAGGCTAGGGGAGTCGGCTAAGCCCAGAATGCCTTTTCCAGATCGTCGAAGTCCGAGGCCGGTCCTTCAAACTTGTTGCGCCCCAACTCGAGCACGTAGACGTAGTCAGCGATCTTGAGCGCCTCGCGTATCTCCTGATCGACCAGCAATATGGTCAAGCCTTCTTGATCCCGCAGGTTGACTAGCATGCGATAGACTTCCTCGCTTAGCAGCTTGGCCAAGCCGGCTGTCGGTTCGTCCACCAGGATGACCTCGGGGTCGGTCATCAAAGTGCGCCCGATTTCCACCATGCGCTGCTGACCGCCGGACAAGTTGCCGGCATGCTCGTTCTGCTTTTCCCGCAGAATGGGGAAGCGCTGGTAATTTTCTTCAATTTTCTTTTCCATGCGCTGCTTGTCTTTTTGGAATGTCCAGGCGCCCATCATCAGGTTTTCGCGCACGCTCATGTGTTTGAAGACGCCCGGCTGCTGCGGGATATAGCTGATGCCGAGGTCAATCAGTTGGTAGGTCGGGGTGCCGGTGACATCGCGGCCGTTGAGCAAGACCGCGCCGCTGTGCGGCTTCAAGAAGCCGTAGATGGCTTTCAACAAGGTTGATTTGCCGACGCCGTTTGCGCCGAGAATGGCCGTCAGCTTGCCGTTTTCCGCCTTGAGGTCAAGGCCGCGCAAGATATGCAGATCTTCGTAGTAGCCGACGGTGAGGTCTCTGATCTCAAGCATAGGTTAATCATCCTCGTCGTGGCCCAGGTAGGCGTCAATCACGGCCGGATCATTCTTGACTTGCTGCGGCTCTCCGTCCGCGATCAAGGCGCCAAAGTTCAACACGATCAGCCTCTGGCTCAATTCAAAGACGGCGCCCATATTGTGGCTGATAAAGATAATGGCTTTGCCGTCCTCGTGCACGCGGTGGATGTAGTTGTAGATCGTTTCTTGCAGCCGCGGATGAACCCCGGCAAAGGGCTCGTCCAAAATGATCACCGACGGATCCAGCATCAACAGGCGGCCTAACTCGAGCAGTTTTCGCTGGCCCCCGCTGAGCGCGCGACTGTATTCGTTGGTCAAATGATCAATCGTCAGCATAGACAATATCTGCCGCGCGCGATCCTCCAGGTCGGATTGACGCGCCCCCGGTTCGTGAGCCAGGCCCGGCACCATCATGTTTTCCATTACGGTCATTCGGTTCAAGGCGCGCGTAATCTGGAAGGTGCGCCCCAAGCCCGCGCGGGTTACATGGTAGGGCGCGCGCCCGTCAATCCGCAGGCCATTGAGATAGATGGTGCCGCTGCTGGGTTTGAGCATTCCGCTCATCAGATTGGTCAAGGTCGTCTTGCCCGCGCCGTTAGGACCGATCATGCCGATCAACTGCGGCTTCGTAACGCTGAAGGACACATGATCCACCGCCTGGTTGCCGCCGAAGCGCTTGGCGATCTTGTTCAGTTCCAGGTTGATCTCACTCATCCTGGTCCTCCAGCATCGCTGCGTGATCTTCGTCGTGTTTGCGTTTGGCGACGGTCTCTTTCATGACCAAGTCGCGCCCGCTGAACCAGGTGAAAATCGGATACAGCAATCCATTGCGCATGTAGCGCAGGGTCAAGACCATCACCAGACCGAAAAGCGCGAAGCGCCAGGCGCCGGTCTCCCAAACGAAAGCGTCGGAACCGTCCGCCATGGTTAAGCCAAAGGGCAGGGTGATGACCACCTGGCGCATGGCTTCCAGCAAATAGCGCGAAATGAAAGCGCCCGCCGCCGCGCCCAGCAGGCTTTCCATGCCGCCAATGCACGCGTAGGCGATGATCAGCGACATTTGCAGGACTTCCAACTGTTCGGGGATGATGCGCTCCGAACCCACATCGCTGTAAAAGATCGCCCCCGCCAAACCAACAATCATGCTGGTGAATACGAAGACCAGAATCTTGTAGCGAACGACATTGACGCCCAAAGCCGAAGCCGCGTCTTCATCTTCCCGCATCGCCCGCAAAAAAATGCCGATGGGCGAATGCGTGACTCGATACATGACCAAGAGACAGGCGATGAGCAAGCCAAACATCAAATAGTATTCGATTTGGCGCGCGGTATCGACATCCGCCACCTCAAGCAGCGGCCGCAAGGACAAGCCATTGGACCCGCCCGTGAAGTCGTACTCGGTCAGCATCGCGATGCGGAAAAGCTCGGAGAAGGCGATCGTGAACAGCGCCAAATACGATGAGCGCAGCCGCAGCAGCAGCCAGCCGATGACCAAGCCAACCAGGCCAGCCGCTGTCGTGCCAATGATGATGGCGCCAACGGCCGAGATGGATTCCGGGCTCAGCGCAATGCCCAGCGCCGCGAAAGTGATGCCATCGCGGGCGAACAAACCGGCCACATAGGCGCCGATGCCCATGAAAGCCATGTGCCCGAAGGAAAACTGACCGGCGATTCCCGCCAGCAATGCCCAACTGGAAGATAAAATGGCGTAAAAGAATCCGCTGATGAATACCGTCTTGGCGTAATTCGATTGCGAAGTATCGTTGGGAAACCAGAGAAAAAACAATACCACCAAGCCCAGCAGCAGGTAACCCAGCCTGCGGCGCCCGATGCCTCTGTCAATTGCCGATTGAATTCGCTTGAAGAGCGCCATGATCAGTTCTGCTCCCTTCCGAAGAGACCGGTCGGTTTCAACAACAGAACCAGCGCAAAGATCACCAGTGCGAAAGCCTCCTTATACGCCGCGCCTTTGCTGGGATCGGGATAGCAGCCGGCGCCCAGCGCTTCGACGATGCCGACAACGATGCCGCCGACCAAGGCCCCCGGCACCGAACCGAGGCCCCCCAGCACGACGATCACGTAAGAGCGGCCTACCATCTCCGCCCCGACCCAGGGCACCCAAGCGAAGATCGGGATCAGCGCCGCGCCGGACATCGCCCCCAGCATCGAGCCCAAGCCGAAGGACAAGGTATTCATATTGGTAGGGTTGATGCCGGCTACAGCCGCCGCTTGCTTGTCCTGGCTGGTCGCCCGCAGACCGCGTCCAATCCAGGTCCGCTGCAAGAAATAAAGCAGAGCAAAAATAAGGACGATGCCAATCACCATTGCGAAGACGCGATCGCCAATGATGTTGATCGGTCCAAAGGCGAACTCGTCGGTGATCTGCATTCGCTGCAGCGTGAAGCGCCTGATCTCGATGAAGCGATCGGCGCGCTGCGGGAAGGGACCGGCGATGGCCAAGGTCGTGTACTCGAGGAAGAAACCAAAGCCAAATGTAATCAGAATCGCATACTCGGCTACGCGTTCAATCAGCCCGTCGTGCATCGGCTTCAGAAAGGCGCGTTCAAAAGCCGCTCCTATGGCAAAGACGATGACCGCCGCCACCGGGATGCCCCAAATGGGATTGATTGCGACCTCCGCGCCAGTCAAGTCGCCGAGGATGTTCGCGCCGTGCAACAGGAAGTAATAGGAGAAATAACCGCCAATCATGTAGAGTTGGCCGTGCGCGAAACTGATAATGCCTTGAACCGAATAAATCAATGTCAATCCGACCGCCATCAGAGAATAAATCGTGCCGATAACGACGCCATTGGCGGTCTGCTGCGTCAAATAGGTCACATGGTACGGCGACGCGACACAGGGATTACTGGGATTATGGATGGCAAAAATTGTGTAGATTTGCCAGGCGCCCAACGAACCCAGCGCGATCATCCAGTCGCGGCTGATCTTGGGACTGTGCTTCCACATGAGCCCGAATATGAGCGGACCAATCGCGAAGCCGCCCAAAGCCGCTGCCGTCAGCGCATTGTCGTCATCGGCGTCGACATCATGATAATGCCGCGGGATAAAATAACTGGCCAGCGCCGCCCACAATGGACCGGCGAGAAGCAGCCACATGATCGAGGGCACGTTCGGATCGCTGACACGCGCCAATACTTGCGATGCAATGAATACGGCGATCAAGATTCCCAATATCAGGGTTGCTCGCCGGATCAAATTCGGCAGCAGGTAAAACAGCCCAAGCCCTATGGGTCCCAGGGCGAAGCCGGCGATCAAGCCCGCGATTTGCAGTCTGGTCTGGCTGATTGCCTCATCGCGCTTGAGTTTGCCCTGGCTTCTGGGCAACACGTACAGCCCGATCGCCGCCCACAGCGGACCGGCAAAAAGCAGCCAAGATGTAAAAACCGATTCCATATTCCTGTATCCTGCATAGCGACGCTTCGTTTTAGGCGAACGAGGAGGCGAGCGCTGCGCCCGCCTCTCGTCCCAATTTGCTGATCAAACCGCACATAGAGTTCTGCGGCTTTTAGAGCCGTGCGCTAGGGCGAAGTGCCCGGCACGATATAGGAAGTGCCATGCGTCTGATAGACTTCCGGAAAGATGACGGCGGCATTCAGAGCGCTCTGCTCGGGCTCGAAGTACTGCATGACCGTCACGATCGGATCGGGCCACTGATGCCACATGAAGGCCGGCGTGCCTTCCGGCAGTTCCGGATTGTGGCTGCCGTACATGAAGTGGTAACGACCCTGTGACAGCTCGAGATCCGTCGCTTCAATGGCTTCCACGATGGCGGCGGCATCACTGTAACTGCCCGCGCGTTCCATTGCGTCCGCCACAATATGCACGGCGTCGTAAGAGGCCATCGCGAAGCTGGGCACGAGTTTGCCCCAGGCTTCTTCGAACGCCTCGTTCAATTCAGTGCCTTGCTCGTTGAACAAGCTGGGAATAATGCCAACGCGATTAAACGCGCAGTAATTCCCGTCTGGCACGGTTCCCCAATATGTGTCCGATTGGAAGGCATACTGATTCGTTACACAGACTGTATCTTCCGTGGGCGCGATGCCAAGTTCCGCCATTTGCTGCGTGAGATTGAGCGAGGTTTCGCCGGTCACATGCAGCCGGACTGCGTCAGGCGTTTCGCCGCTCGCTTGGATTCGGCTCAATATCGGCACGAAGTCCTCCGTGCCAAGTTCGACATTCAGCTGCGTTACCGTGACGCCGGCCGCTTCGAGCCGCGCTGTTTCGTCCGCCGCCGCCGGTTGACCGTAGTCCGTATTTTCAGCGATCAGGACCACGTTTTCGACGCCTAGCGATAGCAGCCAATCCACGACAACGGAACCGACCATGGTAGAGGTTGGGGAAATACGGAAGACGTGATCAATGCCATCAGCTATCCTGGGCGGCCTGCCGTCGTATTCCATGATGCCATTGGCGCTCACGTTGTCGTTCCAGGGCTCCGAGAAGACGGTCGGTACGCCGTTTTGGTCCAGCATGGTCATCGTGGCTAATCCAACCGCGCTGTGGTACACGCCAACAACGGCATCAGCTTCAGATTCAAAAATCAGCCGTTCGACTGCGGCTTGACCGCGTTCCGGGCTGCCTTCCGAGTCGCCGACGGCGACCTCCATGCGATAATGCGAGCCATCAATGTGTATGCCGCAATCCGCGTTGATGCCTTCTACGGCGTGTTCAATCGCCCATTGCATGGAGATGCCGCCTTCGACCGAACCGGGCGCCGAAAGCGGCACCAAGGCGCCAATCGTGATGGCTTCATCGGCGAATTCGCAATGGCCATCGGCGCGGATCGCGCTTAATGGCATTAGAGCGAGCAGCGCCAGCAAAATTACCAGGCTGGCGAGTAATGATTTACCTTTCATGTCGGTCTCCTTTGAGAGAATAAATGGACATTTCTTGCAATTCGGTCGCCAAACCGCCTGGAGACGGTCCGCGCCGGGGGCGAGATCAGCAGGGGGCATTGCCGCGCAAGCATCGTAAACAGACCTCGGTCTTTCAGAATGAGGCGACGCGTTTGTTCACACTACCTGAAATGCTGGCAAGCGCTTGTAACAAACAGTTTAGCGCCGATTCCCGCGGATCTCACTATATTAGGTTAACCTGTGCAATGCCTGATGTCAAGCGAGCGCAAAAAGCGGGCAGGGCAATCGCACCAGATTTTTAACCACCGAGGCCACCGAGGACACCGAGAATTGGTTGCGAAATAGTCGTTTTCTTTGTGCCCTTCGTGTCTTTGTGGTGAAACTGAATGTGGCTCATTTGAATTTCAACCGAATTCGATACACTACCCGCTGGATCGCCAGAATTGACAAGCGCTTGCGATGATAGTATAGTCCCTGCTTACGGCTCGGGCGACAGATGGAGTTATTGGCTTAATCTGTGCCATTTATCGCGGGTTCATTAAAGAGAAGCTGTTGCTGGAAGGAGGCGCCTTGCGGATGATTTGCGCAGCGTAACTTTAAGGATTGCAAATTGACACTGTTCTGAATGAAAGAGGAGAGACATGAAGAAAGTCAAACTTATCGTCCCACTCTTATTGCTCGTCTTGCTGGTCGTTGGGGCAAGCCTGTCGACAATGGCGCAAATGTCGGAGCAAGTTTTGCGCTCGGCGCACGACGCCGAATGGACGGGACTGGATCCGCATGTCGCCAGCACCGTTTCCAGCTTCTATGTACTGGCCAATGTCGTGGAATCCTTGACGACCAATAACGATGACCTCGAACTGACGCCCTTGCTGGCGACAGACTGGTCGCAATCTGAAGACGGCCTCACCTGGACATTCAACCTGCGGCAAGGCGTCCATTTCTCCAATGGCGTAGAAATGACGTCGGAGCATGTTGTATTTTCGATGAATCGCATCATTGACCCGGCGACGGGTTCCGGGCGCGTGGCTTCTGTTGGCGGTCCAGATGCGGTTTGGGAAGCAATGGATGACTATACGGTTACCGTGACCACCCCGGATCCCAATGCAATTCTGCCCATTCTCTTGGCCAGCCGCGCCACGTCGGTTGTGCATCAAGACAGCGTTGACGAAAATGGCGTGATTGTTGTTCCGATTGGCACGGGTCCCTTCACCGTGGAAGACCTCGATGGCACGATCAGCATGAGCTTGGTCAAGAACGAGAATTATTGGCAAGAGGGCTTGCCGCTTCTCGACGCCGTCGAGATCTCGGTCATCCAGGAAGACGCAGCCCGCGAAGCCGCGCTCCTGGGCGGCGAGGTTGATTTCGTCACCAGCGTCGCGCCACAGGCGGTTGAAGCTTTGCAAGGCAATCCCGATATCGTCGTGCATGTCGCGCCTGCCTTGGCATACAAGTACATTGGCTTGAACTTGACCCGCGAGCCCTACGACGATGCGCGCGTGCGTCAAGCCATCGCTTACGCCATCAACCGCGACGACCTCTGCGCGGCGGGCGACTTCGGTCTCTGCACCCCGCTTTATGGCGGTCCCATTGATACGGGCAGCCCCTGGCACTTCGACTACGCGCCCTATTCGCAAGATGTGGAAAAGGCGAAAGCATTGTTGGCGGAAGCCGGCTACGCTGATGGCTTCGATATGGAATTGATGCCGACCTCGACCTACCAGGATACCGTGCGTCAAGCGCAGGTACTTCAGGCTCAGCTAGGCGCTATTGGCATCCGGACCACCATCAATGCGCCGGAATGGGCGGAATGGCTCGAACTTGAAGGCAACTATCGCTACGATGGCTATATATGCAGCTGGAACGGTCTCACCGACGTCGAGCATTATTACTATCTCCAGCACCGTACCGATGAGGTCTTCAATTTCACGGGTTATAGCGATCCGGCTTTTGACGAGCTGGTTGATCAGGGCCGTCAAGTTTCCGATTTCGACGAGCGTTACACCATCTATGAACAAGCCAATCAAATTCTGGTTGACGCCGTACCCTACGTCTACTTCTACAACCCGGCCTTTGTGCGGGTCATGAGCACGAACGTCAAGGGATATGTCTTGCGTTCTGACAATGCCAACCTGTACATGAATACCTATCTGGAAGGCTAGTTGTCTTGCGGGCGCAACGCGATCATTCATTTGCGCCCGCTTTTTCTCCACAGTTAAGCAGCAACCCGTAAGCCGCAACCAAGATTCGGGACAACACCGGCTTGAACTATCAGTACGTTCTGCAGCGCTTGCTTTCAGCGATTGTTGTTGTTCTCGGCGTAACAATTGTGGTCTTCATCATTGTGCAAATCGTGCCGGGCGATCCGGCGCGCGTGATGCTGGGTCCTTATGCCAGCGACGAGGCAGTGCTGGGCTTGCGAGAACGCCTGGGACTCGACCGACCGATACTGGAACAATATATCTTGTGGCTGGGGCGCGCCGCGCGCGGGGATCTGGGCCAGAGCCTGCTCAATGGCCAAGAAGTGGCCGCGCAATTGTGGGGGCGCATCGGTCCTTCATTTGAATTGGCGATGGTTTCCCTGGCCATTGGCTTGGCGATTGCCTTCCCGATCGGCATGATCTCGGCGCTGAAACCAGGCAGCGTGATTGACGTCCTGGCCACCTTGTTCAGTCAGATTGGCGTGTCCGTCCCGACCTTTTGGATGGGCATTCTTCTGGTCATCGTTGTCTCCTTGAACCTGGGCTTGCTGCCGCCCAGCGGCTACACGCCTCTCGCCGAAGATCCGGGCGACTGGCTGGCGCATATCATTCTGCCCGCCTTCACCGCTGGTTTCGTCAGCGCCTCGATACAGACGCGCTTCATCCGCAGCGCCATGCTGGACGTTCTTAACGCGAATTATGTGCAAACCGCGCGCGCGAAGGGCTTGGCGGAACGCGCCGTTGTTGTCAACCATGCCCTACGCAACGCGCTGATTAATATCGTCACCATTATCGGCTTGCAGATCACCGCGCTCTTCAGCGGCATCGTCATCGTCGAAGTGGTCTTCTCTTGGCCCGGCTTGGGTCGGCTGGCGCTGAACGCCGTGGAAGAGCGGGATTACCCCTTGCTGCAAGGAGCGGTCCTGGTCGTGGCTGTCATGGTTACAATGGTGAACTTGTTCGTTGATCTGCTTTATTTCTTGCTCGATCCGCGTATCGAATATGTTTAGGCGAATCATTCCTTGATCGAGATGTCAGATAGTTCCAGCAGCCTCAGAGAACAGTCCTATGAGGCGCTGGGTCCTGCAAACACGCTCTGGCGGGACGCCTTCCGCCGTTTGCTCCGGCATCATCTGGCGATGTTTGGCGCCTTCGTGTTGCTCATTGTTGTGGTGATGGGTCTATTTGGTCCCGCGATCACGCCCTATGATCCCAACGGCATGGATTTCAGCGATCGCTTTGCCAATCCATCGCTTGACCACTGGATGGGCACGGACGACTTTGGTCGCGACATCTTCTCGCGCATCATCATCGGCGCGCGCGTTTCCTTGCAGGTGGGTTTCGTCGCCGTCAGTGTGGCAACCATCGTTGGCGTCAGCCTCGGTTTGATCGCCGGCTACAGCACCCGACTCACCGACGAAGTCATTATGCGCGCCATGGACGTGCTTTACGCCTTCCCGGCGATTCTGCTGGCGATTGCGATTATGGCCGCATTGGGCAAAGGCATCGGCAATGCCATGATCGCCATTGGCATCGTCTATATCCCGATCTTCGCGCGCATCGCGCGGGCTGCCGTATTGGGCATTCGCAATGAAGAATTCATCATTGCGGCGCAGGCGATGGGCGCCGGCGATATCCGCATCCTGCTGACGCATATTCTGCCCAACGTCCTTTCGCCGATCATCGTGGAAATCACGCTCAGCCTGGCTTTCGCCATCCTGGCGGAAGCGGCGCTCAGTTTCTTCGGCTTGGGCACGCAGCCGCCGGACCCGAGCTGGGGCAGGATGCTTTCCGAAGGGCGCGACTTTTTCCGTCAGTCCGGCTGGATGGGTGTTTTCCCGGGTTTGGCTATCTTTTTCACGGTGATGGGTTTCAATTTCCTCGGCGACGGATTGAGAGACGCGCTCGATCCCAAATTGCGGCGCTAGGCATCGTCGATGGCGCCCGCCAATCCACAGCGCCTCATCGGGGCGGCAGTACTTTCGGCGAGCGCCCTGCTCTTGGAAATTGTCCTTACGCGCTTATTCTCCGTTCTCTTTTTCCCGCCATACGTCTTTCTGGTCATTTCAATTGCCATCTTCGGGATCGGCATCGGCGCGGCTGCCCCCGCGCTGCGCCCGGCGATGGCGGGGGCTAACCGCCTCCCGCTTTATGCTTGCGGCGGAACATTGAGCGCCCTGCTGCTGCTCGCTTTTGCGGTACTGGGCGCCTCGCTGGATCTGCAAATCATTCTTTTTCCTTTGCTTGCCACTCCCTACTTTTTCTTCGGCTTGGCAATGTCGTCCCTGTTCAGCCAGAGCCCCGGGGCGAGCCGCCTGCTGTATATGAGTGATTTATTAGGCGCCGGCGTCGCGGCGCTGATCGCCATCCCGCTGCTGGATCGCTTCGGCGCGATCAACGCCGCGCTGGTCGCCGCAATGGGCTTTGCCATTGCCGGGCTCTACCTGGTACGGCGGCGCAACCGCTGGATCGTGGCGCTCTGCATTGGATTGTCCGCCCTGCTCTTTGGCGGCAATCTTGGGGCGCCGTTTCTGGAAATCGATATGGCGTCGCTGGCGACAAGAAAAGCAATTACCGCTCCCTTGAACGCGGGCGGAAGGATACTGCAAAGTCATTGGGACGCCTTTGCGCGGACTGACCTGGTTGAACCGGGCGATGGCGGTCCCCTGCGTATTTATGTGGACGGCGGCGCCGCCTCAATCATGCCCTCGGCAGGGGCCCGGCAAGACCTGATTAGAGACGTCGGCTTCTTCCCATTTGCGACAGAGCAACCCGAACGCGTTTTTATCATCGGTCCGGGCGCTGGCTTGGATGTTTATTTCGCCTTGCAGGGGAACGCAAAGGCGGTCACGGCTGTGGAGGTCAACCCGGCCAGCGTGGCCCTCGTCGACGAATGGCGCGGCCTCAACGGCGATCTTTACAATCAACCGGAAGTCGAGCTTGTCATCGACGATGGACGCAGCGCATTGCGCCGCGCGACCGAGGACTATGATCTGATCTATTTGTCTCAAGTTGTCACATTAGCCGCGGAGCGGGGCGGCTACGCGCTTTCCGAGAACACGATTTACACCGCGGAGGCTTTTGCCGATTACCTGGCGCGCCTCAAGGACGGCGGGCAGATCGCGCTCAAGCTCTACGACGAGATCACCTTGACGCGCGCCGTATCGACGGCGCTTTCGGCTTTGCGCGGCCTGGGCTTGACTGATCAGGAGGCTATGAAACATCTCGTGGCGATAGTCGATGAGAAAAGCGACCCGCCGATTCCGCTGCTGATGATCGGAGCGGCCCCCTATACCGAAGACGATTCCTTGGTATTAGGCGCGATCGCGCGCGAGATTGGTTTCAGGCCCTTGCTCTTGCCCCATGTCTTGGCGCGCCCGCCCCTGGATGCGGTGGACAGTGGCGAGGCCTCCTTTGCTACGCTGGTTGACGCCAGCCCCGACGACATCAGCCCGCCTACAGACAATCGCCCCTATTTCTTCCAGTTCGAACGCGGGATACCAAAGACTTTGATCCCATTGACAATTGTTGTCGCGTTCGTGATTCTTGTTCTTCTGGCGCTCCATATTCGCCAGTGGAGTCGGCGGGAAGCTCCAGCCACGAGACTAATGCCCGCGTTCTTCGCCATGCTGGGCTTGGGTTTCATCGCGCTGGAAATCTATGCGATCCAGCAGACACGTCTCTTCCTCGGTCATCCGACTTATGCCGTGACAATTGTTCTGGCGACATTTCTTGTGGGCGGCGGGCTTGGCAGCGGCATGAGCCAAGTCTTTTTCCGCGATCATCTGGAGGCGCGTCCTCATTTGACCAATGCGGCGGCCACCGCGAGCATCGCGATCCTCGCGCTGGCATGGAGCCTGGTCTGGCCCCTAATTGCTCAAGAACTACTTGCCGCGAGCATGCTCCTTCGCTTTTCGGCTGTCATAATCCTCACGCTTCCGCTGGCGATGTGCATGGGCATTCCTTTTCCACAGGCTCTTGATTTCATCGGCCGGGGCGACCGGCGGCAAGTGGCGGTAGCATGGTCCGTGAACGGACTGATGACGGTCGCGGGTTCTGTCGTCGCCGTCCTGCTTTCGATAACAACTGGATTCGCTTCGGTTCTGTGGCTCGGCTGTGTCGCCTACGTCCTTGCGACCTTGATTCTGATATTTGTGCATAGACAGGCGGAAACATGAATGCCAAAAACAAATGGGCGGTCGACGAATCTACCCTGTTGCTGGCGAAGGCGGGCAGGTGCTGGTCGCCGAGCTTCTCGCCGGATGGGCGGGAATTAGCCTTTGTCAGTGACTTGACGGGCAGTCCTCAGGGTTGGCGCATTGCCCTGTCAGGAGGCTTCCCCGAAGCAGTAACGGCTTTTGATGAACAAGTCAACAAGGTGTTATGGTCGCCGGCTGGGGACTGGTTGGCGGTTGAATCGGCGCCTGGCGGCGGCATGAATGCGCAAATTGACCTGGTGCGGACCAACGGGGGCGAGCGCCGCCGGCTGACAAAAGACGGATCGACCAACAATTGGCTCAATGTCTGGACGAAAGACGGCGCTTTTGTTCTCTTTTCGTCGAATATGGATCAGAGTGACTCGATGGATAGTTTTCGCATTGGCGTCGAGGGTGGAGCGGCGGAAAAACTGGCGAAGAACGCTGGTACGGGCGTCATTGAAGACCTGACCGCCGACGGTAACCGCGCGCTCCTCAAGCGTATCGTCTATCGCGGCGACAATAATGTGCATCTGCTAGACCTGCTTGAGAACCAAGAACGGATGCTGACGCCTCATGACCCGCCCGCAAGTTTCGAGAACCCGCGCTTTTCCGCCGACGAGCGCCAGGTATATCTGATCTCCAACCGCGATCAGGACTTGGCATGTCTCTGTCGGCTGTCCCTCGGCGAAGACGCGCAATGGCGGGTTCTGCAAGCGCGTGACGACGCCGAGCTGGTCGAATTCGCGCTCAGCCCCAGCGGCCAATCGGCGGCTGTCATTTGGAATATCGCCGGGCGGCATGAACTGGAACTGATCAACTTGCCGAATGGGGACAAGCTAAGCGATACTGAATTGCCGGGCGAGATCGTCGAGGACTTGCGCTATGCGCCCGACGGCTCCCAGTTGGCAATGTGCCTCAGCGGCTCGCGGCTGCCGCAAGACATTTGGGTGCTGGACATCGCGACCTTGTCGCTGCGACAACTGACGCGCAGTCCTCGCATAGGAGTTCAACTTGAGCGCTTGGGCCCTGCGCGGCTGCTGCGATATTCGGCGCATGACGGGTTGCCATTGACGGGATGGCTGTACACGCCGCCCGACCTTGCTGCGCCGTTCCCCACGGTCTTCAGCTTTCATGGCGGACCGGAAGGCCAGGAACAGCCGCGCTTCCGCTATGACTATCAGGCTTTGCTGTCGAAGGGTATCGCCGTTTTCGCCCCGAATGTGCGCGGCTCGTCTGGATTTGGCAAGCGTTTCGTCAATCTGGATAATGGCGCGCTGCGCTTCGACGCGATTCAAGACATCGCGTCGACCGTACATTATTTGCTCGACGCCGGCATCGCGGAAGCGGGCAAGCTGGGCATCATGGGCGGCTCTTACGGCGGTTACATGACCATGGCTGGCTTGGCGGCTTTTCCGGAGCTGTTTGCCGCTGGCGTGAATCTGTATGGCGTCGTCAATTTCAAGACGTTTTTCGAACGAACGGAACCCTGGATGGCGGGCATCTCCAAGATCGAATATGGCGATCCAGATACGGAAGCTGATTTGTTGGATGCCTTGTCCCCGATTCACAAGCTGGATCGCGTTAGAGCGCCTACGCTGGTACTGCACGGCGCCAACGATAGCAACGTGCCGGTCCACGAAGCGGAACAAGTGGTGGAAGAATTGCGCAGGCGGAATGTACCCGTTGAGTATATTCTGTTTCCGGACGAGGGACACGGCTTCCGCAAGGAGCGGAATCGAATAAGAAGCGTGAGCGCGATAGTCCAGTGGTTCTCAAAGTACTTGTTGAGTTCATAGGCTGTTCAAATCGCGCAAGAATGCCAGACTTTGCGAGCTTTGTTATCATAGGTGACCAGAATCCCCAATAAAGGTAAAGGTGAGAGGCATGAGCAGCTTTTCAATTGGATGCGCCCTTTGGACCCTGGGCGCGACGCCCGATGTTGGCGCGCTGGCGCGGCAAATGGAGATCGCCGCCGAGATCGGCTGTACATCGGTACAGCCCTGGATCGTCAATGTGGAATACCGTCCCTGCATTTTGGACCCTGAAGTGGGCAGCGCGGCGGACCGCCGCGAAATCGTCAAGATTGCCGAGTCGCTCGGCCTGTCATTCAGCGCCTTTTGCGCGCAGTTGCAAGGCGCGGCGACTTATGGCGGCTTGGAAGAAGAAGCGGGCTTGCAGTGGCGGATCGACAAGACCAAGGAAGCCCTGGACACCACGGCCGAGCTAGGGGGTAATATCATTACCACGCACGCGGGCTTGCTGCCCGAAGACAGTTCCGATCCCGCCTATCAGACCTTGCTGCGCTCGGTCGGCGAGATCGCGGAACATAGCGCCAAGGTCGGCGTATACTTCGCGCTCGAGACCGGGCAAGAATCTCCACAGGCGCTCAATGACTTCATCGACGAGATCGGCAATCCCTGGCTGCGCGTGAATTATGACCCCTGCAATCTATTGCGCTTCGGTTCGGAGGCGGGAACTGTTCAAGGCGTTCATATCCTGGGCGACAAGATCATCCACACCCATGCCAAAGACTGGAATCCCGAGACGATGCAAGCGACCTGTGGCGAGGGGCTGGTGCCCTGGGACGGTTACATAGGGGCGCTTGGAGAGATCGGTTATGAGGGCGTCCTGGCAATTGAAGACGAGACCGGCAACGAAGATATGGTCGATTCCATCGGCCGCAGCTACCAGTTCTTGAGGCGCTATCTCGATGATTAGGGTCGGTATCCTGGGCGCGGGGGGCATAGCCGCGCTAAGCCACCTGCCGGAAATCGCCGCGATTGATGGCATGCGAGTGACGCACATTTGCGGACGCCGGCAACAGCGCTTGCGGCTGCTCTGCGATCGCTTTGCGGTTCCGCGCTATTCGACCGATTGGGAGGATCTGCTCAAGGACGAGGACTTGGACGCGGTCATCGTGGCATTGCCGCATCCGCTGCACGCCGAGGCGGGTTTGGCAGTCCTCGAGCGCGGTTTGCACCTTTTCATGCAGAAGCCGCTCTGCACAACTATGGAAGAGGCTGATCAACTCGTCGCCGCCAGCGAGGCTCAGCCCGAGCGGATAGTCTATTGTCGGCCCTCTTTTGGGGGGATCGTCTACGAGATACGACGGCAGATTGCCGCTGGCGCGATAGGGCTTGTCTCAAGCGCGCTGGCGCGCCACAGCCATGGCGGACCCGAGGTCTATTACGCGGAAGTGGCCGATACTTTTGAAGAGCCGCGCGCCGCGGACGACTTCTGGTTTTTCGACGCCGATACAGCGGGCGGCGGAGCCCTCATCGACATGGGCGTTTACGCGATCGCGACATTGGTCGCCCTGCTGGGCAAAGTCGCTGGGGTGACGGCGCGCATGACGACGGTTAACAAACCAACTGCCATGGAGGACACTGCCACACTCATCCTGGATTTCGAGAACGGCGCCCTGGGGACTGCGGAAACCGGTTGGTGCGATCCGGCGAGATCGACCTACTTGCGCGTGCATGGCACAACTGGAAAGTTGCTGCAAGACGGTGAATCGCTCCAATACATACGCCCCGGCTCGGCTGATCGAGAGTGGGCTGCGCCAATTATAGAGACCTTGCCGGCGCCCGGGGTACCCAACCAGCATCTGGAATGGCTGCGTTGCATTGAATCGGGAACCCAGCCCGAATTAGCGAATCTGTGGGCGGCGCGCCACGTGACGGAGATCATGTCCGCGGCGATCGCCTCCAACGCGCAGGGACGGCGAATCGCCCTGCGAACGCAGCCCTTGCCGCTCTAGCGGTTCTTCCAATGCCGCCGGGATTAGTCTTCGCCCAGCTTAAGCGTTGACGCCCGCCAGATATCGCGATTGTACTCGGCTATTGTCCGGTCCGAAGAGAAGAAGCCCGAACGCGCCGCGTTCAAAATCGACATGGTCGTCCAGCGCTCGCGGTCGGCAAATGCCTCCATCGCCGCCTGCTGGCATTCCAGGTAACTGGCGAAATCGGCGCAAAGCATGTATTCATCGTGATGCAGCAGAGAATCCACAATTGGGCGGAAGAGCCGGGTGTCGCCGCCGGAAAACTGCCCGTTGGCGATCCAGTCAATTGCCATGCGCAGGTCATCGTTTCTTTCGTAGTAATGCCAGGGATGATAACCGCCCTCTTTGGCCGCGTAGGCCTCTTCCGTAGTTAAGCCAAAGAGGAAGAAGTTCTCCGCGCCGACGCGATCCCGGATCTCGATATTGGCTCCGTCCAGCGTGCCGATGGTTAATGCGCCGTTCAGCGCGAACTTCATATTGCCCGTGCCGGAAGCTTCTTTGCCCGCCAGCGAAATCTGTTCGGAGATGTCGGCCGCCGGGTAGATAAGCTGTCCCGCAGTGACGTTGAAGTTTGGCACGAAGACGACCCGCAAAACGTCCGCGGAAACTGGATCCCGGTTGACAACTTCCGCTACCGAGTTGATCAGTTTGATGATCAACTTTGCCATGTAGTAGCCCGGCGCCGCCTTGGCGCCAAAGACAAAGGTAACTGGATGCAGCGCCGTCGCGCCATCGGTCTTTAGCTTTTGATAGAGATGGACGATATGCAAGGTCTTCAACAACTGCCGCTTGTATTCGTGTAAACGCTTGACCATAACGTCAAACATGGACTCCGTATTGACGCTCAAGCCGAGGACGCTTTCGATATAGTCCGCCAACTGCGCTTTATTCGCCGTTTTCATCGCGCGCCAGGCTTGCCGAAAAGCTGGATCGTCAACAAACGCTTCTAATCCGCGCAATTCATCCAGGTCGCTCAGCCAGCCAGCGCCGATTTTTTCCGTGATGAGATCCGCCAAAATAGGATTCGCCAACTGGATAAAGCGGCGCGGCGTGACGCCGTTGGTCTTGTTGCCGAATTTTTCCGGCATCATTTCGGCAAAATCGGGGAAGACTTTCGTCCGCAAAAGATCAGACTGCAGCTCGGCAACGCCGTTGATTGAATAGCTGCCGACGCAAGCCAGGTTTGCCATTCGCACCTGCTTCTCCGGACCCTCTTCAATGATGGACAGGCGGCTCACTCGCTCCGGATCGTTGGGGTAAGACATGCGTACCTCGTCGAGAAAGCGATGGTTGATCTCGTAGATGACCTCCAGATGACGCGGCAAAACGCGCTCCAAGAGCCATACGGGCCATTTTTCGAGCGCCTCGGGCAGGAGCGTATGTTGTGTAGCCGCAAAGGTGCGGGTCGTGATATCCCAAGCGCGCTCCCATGGCAGTTTATAGAGATCGACCAGCAGCCGCATCAATTCGGCAATGGCGATCACCGGATGCGAATCGTTGAGATGGATGACCGCCACCTCAGGCAGTTTCTCCCACTCCACATTTTTGATCATAAATCGTTTGATGATGTTGTTCAGCGAACAGGCAACGAAGAAGTACTGTTGTTTGAGTCGCAGTTCTTTGCCTTGCGGCGTATTGTCGTTGGGGTAGAGCACTTTTGTAACATTTTCAGAACTGGTCTTTTGTTCCACCGCGCGCGTGTAGTCGCCGACGTCAAATAGCTGGAGGTCAAATTCGCGTGTGGCGCGGGCGCCCCAGAGCCGCAGCATATTGACGGTCTTGGTCCGGTAACCGGGCACCAGGGTATGATACGGCTGCCCCAGGATGGTCTGCGCCGGGATCCAGCGTACATAGTAGTTTCCTTCGCTGTCGTGGTAGCTCTCGGTATGGCCCCCAAAACCTACTTCAACCATATCGTCCGGCTGCGGGAACTCCCAAGGGTTGCCATAGTGGAGCCATTCATCCGGGCTCTCGACCTGCCAGCCATCGCGGAAGCTTTGCCGGAAGATGCCATATTCATACCGTATTCCGTAGCCTACAGCCGGTATATTGAGCGTCGCCAGCGAATCCATGAAACAAGCCGATAGTCGTCCCAAGCCTCCGTTGCCCAAGCCCGGCTCGATATCCAGTCGGCTCAAGTCCGCCAGATCAATGTCATGCTGGCGCATGGTTTCGCGGGCGAAACCGTAGGTGCCGGTGTAGAGCAGATTCTTCTCCAGTTGCTGACCAATCAGATACTCCGCCGACAGGTAATAGACGAACTTGGGATTCTGCCGGAAGTAGGCGTCGACATTCTTTTGCCAGTTGAACATCATGTAGTCGCGCACGGTATGCGACAAAGCCATATACAGATCGTGACGCGTGGCTGTGTAGATAGCTTGCCCGCGCGTGTAATATAGGTTGTCGGCAAAAGCCTGCGCGAAGGCTTCTTGCGTGAGTTCAACCGGTGTAATGTTATCGAAATTCGCGATCACCATGATTTGTCCTATTTTCTTTATCTTCATAAGGAACTGCGGGAATCCGCAACGCCGACAAAAACACGTTTCCCTTAATCTATTGTCGCCGCTACGTTATTTATATCATATTTGTAATCCATGCTTAACAGGAATCATGGCAGGGCAATCAACATTACATCGGGTATTCGCAGAATGGTCAAGAATTCAAACCATAATCTAATCATAGAGAAAACAGAAGTAGAACCAAGTTAATCGTGCGAATTCTGCTGGACATTCCAAATAAAAACGTCGAGTCACCCTTCCCTGATGATTCGGGGGGACCGAGGGGGCACAAGCCGGGGATGGGGTAGAAAAGCGGCGTTTTCGCTATTCTCATTACTTACTTGGAACTACTGAGGTCACAGGGTTGAGGGTGTTTTGACGACTTATTCTCTAAATCCGCCACCTGTATATTACAAAGTTGCCAAAGAAACCACCTACGTCGCTCAAAAGCATGTCTGAGATAAGACAAGAGCATTGATTTTTGTTGCTTTTCTCGGTGTCCTCGGCGCCTCTGAGGCGAAAAAATTTGATGCAAATGCCCTGGGTATCATGGGATGACTTTCGCTTTTCCAACATATACGCGATAAAATCGCCTCGCTCGCATCCGACGAGAATCGAGCCTATGCGACGGCTGAATATCCTCATTTTGTACACGGACCAGCAACGCTGGGATACCTTGGGCGCCAACGGCAATGCCGAGATACTGACGCCGAATCTCGACGCGCTTGCCGCTTCTGGCGTGACCTTCACACATCATTTCGTGCAGAACCCGGTCTGTATGCCCAGCCGCGTAAGCATGTTGTCGGGCCGCTATCCATCCAGCCTCGGCATCACGCGGATGGGTGTTCCGGCGCCGGAAGACTTGCTGACGCTGCCGCGCATTTTGAAAACTTACGGTTATCGCTGCTCCAATATCGGCAAGTTGCACTTTCTGCCGCACGCCAACCGCGATCACCGTAGCCCGCATCCGGATTATGGCTTTGACCATTTGGAAATCTCGGATGAGCCGGGCGTCTACGAAGACGCCTATCGCGCCTGGGTACGGCAGCGCGCGCCGGAAGCAATGGATGCTATCAGCGCCGGCATCCCACCCGGTACGCGAATCTGGAATCGCACGCTGGGCATCAAGGACGAGGTCGCGCACCGTGGCGATCCGGAGGGGCGTTTCGACTTTGAGGGCGGCATTCCATTTGGGGCAGACGATAGCCTGACGCATAGCGCGTTTGTCGCCGAGCAGACCATCGAATTCATTCGGCAAGCGAGAGATCAACCATTTCTGTGCATCGCTGGTTTTTATTCCCCGCACGCGCCCTGGATGACGCCGCAGAAATACCTTGATCTTTACGATCCCGCGAGCTTGTCAGTACCGGAGTTTCCGCCGGAAATCGACGGTCAGCGGCCAGTTGAACCCGGTGAACAGTTCTCGGATGGGCATCTGCGTCGCGCCAAACACGGTTATTACGCCATGATCAGCGAAGTCGACCATTACGTCGGGCAGATCCTCGCCGCCTTGGATGCAGCCGGTCAACGGGAAAATACGATTGTCGTTTTCACATCGGATCATGGAGAGTGGTTAGGGACGCATCTCAAGTTTGGCAAAGGCTACCCAGCCGATGATGCCGTCAGCCGCGTGCCCTTGATCCTGTCCGCGCCAAATGAGGAGCCCGGGCAGCGGATTGACGGGATCGTCGAAGCAGTGGATATCCTGCCGACCTTGTTGAGCTTGGCTGGCATTCAAGCGCCGCCGAGTTTGCAGGGCATCAGCTTGGCAGATGTGGTCATGACCGGCGCGGAAGTCCCCAAGCGGGCGGCGTTGACCGAGGGCGATGGCTGGAAGTGTCTGCGGAATCGGGATTATCGCTATCTGATTCACAGCGACGGCAGAGAGCGCCTTTGGCATATCGAGACGGATCCGGGCGAATATGCTGATGTTGTCGACGAGCCGGCGCATCAGCCGGCGCTGGCGCGCTGCCGCCATCAACTGCTGGCGCGTCTGCTGCAAATGGAACGCCCGCTAGCGCGTACCTGGGTTTACTGAGCTCGGCATTCAGACCTGGCCGTCGTAGAGCCGTGCGGTCATACCGCCGTCGATCGTCAACACAGTTCCCGTAATGTAGGCGGCGTGATCGCTGACGAGAAAAGCCACGCCCTGACCGACATCTTTCGGGGCGCCCATCCGCTCGAGCGGGATGTACTTTAGCCGATGCGCCAAGACTTGATCGAGCTTGTCTCGATCTTTCCAGGCATCCGTCAATATGGCGCCGGGAGCGATGGCATTGACGCGGATACGCGGCGCAAGTTCCGCCGCCAGGCTCTTGGTGAAACCGACGATGCCCGCTTTCGAAGCTGCGTAGGCGCTCAAAGCGCCCAGCGTTACCCAAGCGTTGACCGACGACATGTTCACGATGGCGGCGCCCTCGCTTCGACGCAGATAGGGCAGACAGGCTCTTGTCATTAAGAACATGCTCCTCAGGTTCACGCTTAACAGTTGATCCCATTCTTCCGGCGACATCATGTCAAGATTGACGACCTGCGTTATTCCGGCATTATTCACCAGGATATCGATCTTCTGGTACTGCCTGATCGCGGCCTCAATCATGGAAGCAATGCTTTTTTCTTCGCGCACATCGCATGCGACAAAGGCAGCTTCATGTCCTGCGGCTCGAATCTCTGCGGCGACGCCCGCGCCGCTTTCAGGATCAAGTTCCGCAATGATCACGCGCGCGCCCTGCGCCGCCAATTCCTTTGCCGTACCGGCCCCGATGCCGCTCCCGGCGCCGCTGACGATCGCAACTCTGTCGCGTAAGCGATGGTTCAGGTCCATGACTAGACGAAGGGGTAATCGCTCAGCGCGAATTCGGCAATGCGATCCCAGAGTCCCTCGATGGCTCGGATGTCATCGGCGTTGAGGCTGATCTTCTGCGGATCGCGGACGTATGGAGAGCGCAAGACGCCCCGTCGCCACAGGACATATTTGTGGAAAGAAATGCCATAGACGGCCGCGTAATTCAAAAGCGGCAGCAACTGAAAATGTATCTGTTCCGCCCTCTCTTGCTCGCCGGCTTGATAGTGTTCGTAGATTTTGACCTGGACGTCCATGACGCCCCCGGCTGGCATATTGCCGCAAGCGCCGCGCGTCAGTTCGTCTATCAGGTAGGCGCCGTTGGCGCCGCCGAAGACGCCCGCGCAATGCCCCGTGTCCAATGCCAGGATCTGATTGATGTGCTGCAAGATCGGGATTGTTTCCTCTTTGATGTATGCGATATTTGGCTCGGATGCCAGCAGTTCGACGAGTTCGCGGGGCGACAAAGGACTGCCGATTGGCGCCGGCGCGTTCTGAATCATGAGCGGGCGATCGAATTGAGCCAGCGCGCGATAGTAGTCTTTCACGTAGGCTTTGGGGGCTTTGCGCAGATAGGGCGGCATCGCCATCAGCGCTGTGGCGCCATTCTTGCAGGCTTGGCTGGCGAATGCCTGCGCGGCCGACAGCGTCAAACCTTGAACGCCGACTACCAGCGGCGCCCTGCCGTCAATCGATTTTGCCGCGAATTCGACGACGCGGAAGCGCTCGGCGTCGCTCAAGGTGAAGAATTCGCTTGCCAAAGCCGGCACGACCAATCCGTGGGCGCCGGCCGCCATGCAGTAGTCGATCTGCGTTTGAAAGCTGCTCCAATCGATCGTTCCATCATCGTCGAAGGGTGTATGTAGGATTTGAAAGATGCCTGCCAGCACGGCTCACCTCGTCACAGTTTCTGGGTGTAATTAAGATTATTGGCAATTTAACCACCGAGGACACCGAGATTTAAGCTCTTGCCTGCCAAAATGGAGGCGATGGTGGGGCGTTTCGCTGAAACGCCCGCAACAGAAATGATCTTTTGTATTTCTCTGTGCGCTCTGTGGCTCTGTGGTGAACTTTTATTTTCTTCGTTGCATTGCTCCACAAGATACCATTTTTCAAGCGATTGCCCTGTGGACATCTGCAAAAATATTGAAATGCGCCCATAGTTTCTCAATTCATTGCCAAGTTGCTTCCGTTCTCATAAACTATACCCTTAGTTTGGAAACACTCCCACTAAATCCGCTTTATCAGGGGAAAAATCATGAGCATATCCAAGGTCGAAGTGATGCCCCTCCGCATCAAGCGAGACGAAGCTTACCTGGGCAGTCTGCCGGCCTCCGCGGATCCAGGGGCTTATTTCTTGCGCCCGCCATACCGCGCGCTCTACTCCGCTTATTTCGAGACGGTCTTCGTCAAGCTCACGACCGACGACGGTTTAATTGGCTGGGGCGAAGCCTTGGCGCCGGTTGCGCCGGAAACGGTGGGGGTGATCGTCGAGCAGTTGCTGGCGCCCGCCCTCGTCGGTCGCGATCCCCTGGATGGCAATGTGCTGTGGAATGTCATGTACGACTTGATGCGCGAGCGCGGTTATTATGGCGGATTCATGCTTGATGCCATCAGCGCTTGCGATACCGCGCTTTGGGACCTGCGCGGGAAGATGCTGTCCCGACCGGTCTATCAACTGCTGGGCGGGGCCTATCGAGACTCCGTGCCCTGTTATGTTTCCGGGTTGCCCAGACCAACAGCGGAAGAACGCGTTGAACTTGCCTTGTCCTTTGACGATAAGGGCTTTAGCGCTTTCAAGCTGGCGGCTGGGCATGGCTTGCGGGCGGACGCGCATAGCGTCAAGGCATTGCGGGATGCCTTGGGGGACGAAGCGACGCTGCTGCTGGACGCGCACTGGGTTTACGATCTCGATGACGCGGTTCGCTTGGGCAAGCGCCTCGAAGAACTGGATGTCGGATTCTTTGAAGCGCCGATCAACCCGGAAGATATCGAGTCTCACGCGCAGTTGGCGCGCGCCATCGCCATCCCCGTCGCCATCGGCGAGACCGAACGCACACGTTATCAATTCCGTCCCTGGCTGATGCAAAAAGCCGCCGACATTCTGCAGCCCGATGTCGGCAGAGCCGGCATCTCTGAAGTGGCAAAGATCGCCAGCATGGCGGAAGCCTTCAACGTCCGCATGGCGCCGCACTTGAGCGTCGGCCTGGGCATTTGTATCGCAGCGACCTTGCATGTCGCCGCGGCGATACCGAATTTGTACTTGTTGGAATATCAACCGCCAGTATTTGAGGTCGCCAACATGCTCTTGACCGAGCCGCTGATCTGCGCCAAGGGACGTTATGAATTGCCGCGCGGCGCGGGCCTCGGCGTCGAATTGGACGAGAAGCGCCTGCGAGAGCTACAAGCCTGATTATGATGAGTTGGGGACAAGCGGCGCTTTTGGCCGCACGATTTGCCGTCTTTCCGGCGTCAAACGATCGATCAGGTCTTGAGACACTTGATATCCAAAGCGGAAGTTGCCCCAGGAGGGACCATAGCGGAAGACGATGATCCGACGATCCCCCGGGTTGCGCCGCTCTGCCGATCCATGACACAGCGCATCCACAAATAACAGGACGTCGCCGGCGTCCATCCGGACCTCGACAGCGCCTTCCACGCGATCAACCGACGCCTCTTCGCCTCGCATTCGATGCGCTTCGCTATCGGGGTGGGGGAAGTGGGACTTATGGCTGCCGGGCACGACCATAGTCGCGCCGTCGCCAGGTCCGATATCCGTCAGCGCCATCAGGATGTTGATTTGCCCGCAATGGAACCGGCCGTTGTAATAACGAAACTGGGTGCGTTTGGTGCCTTCGTGGCCGCCGCTGTGCAAGCCGATCGCCTCTCCGGGACCGCGGATGTTGGCGAAGCACTCATCAATGAACAAGGGACCATGGTTGTAATCAAAGGTGTCGGCGCCGCCAACAAAATACTTGACTTTTTCGATCCACGACGGGTGGTCGATCAGTTTTTCAAAGGCTTCGCCGCCCTCGTAAATCTGCTGCAGGTTCAAGCCATCATCGTCGCCGTAGTTGTGGCCATGCACATAGCCCTTCCACTCGCCGGGCTCAATGGGCAATAGCGCATCGATACCAGCATTGATGTCGGCGACTTCCCGCTTGGATAATGCGCCCCTCAGCACGAGGAATCCGTTAAGATCGAAAAAGTAAATCTCTCTATCGCTTGCCATCGCTCTTTTATCTCCGCCTCGCCTTTGCCGGGCTATTCGTAACATAGTACCGAAAACACAGCGGCGGGCGCATCGCCGTGACTGGCGAGGACTTCCAGGCGCAAGCGCTTGGTCTCGACGGGCTCGTCGAAGCGTATTCTATTGATCGTCTGGTGGTTGCCGGCCACCTCGGCGAAGACTCTGCCATTGCCGTCCGTCAAGCGGTAGTCCTTGACCGCAAAAGGCGCCACATCCTCCGGATGGCCCCAAAGGCTGGTTTCCATGGGGTGATCCCAGTCCGTGTCGAACATCAATACAATCTCGCTCAAGCTTTGCGGCGCTTGCCACTCGATATCCAGGGCTGGCTGCGGATCATCGGGATCGGCCACCCAGGCATTCGCTCCCGCGGTTGGGCGGGCCAGACCATTGCAAATGTTATGCGGATCAAAACCATTAACCGGCGGGCTGAAGGTCATGGCGATGTTCTGGCCATCCGGGCGGCGCAGCGGCGTCCAAAACTCGAAGCTTTCGACGCCGATATCGTGCCTGGGTTGCTGCGTCCGGCGATGGGTCAGCGCGAGCAATCCGGTAAGGCGCTGGTCGCTCAGATGCAGATGCACTAACGGATTTTCCAGCACATGCGCGAAGACATAACAATTCCGATTCAGCAATTGGTCAAAATCCAGCTCAACGCGCTGATTATCACCTTCATCGAGATCGAATGCGCAGGTCTTCAAGATGATATCGGGACTATGATTGTCCGGCTTGGAACTCATGCGCAGTTGCACGTCGAGTTGGGTTGGCGCTTCCGCATCAACAGTGATGGACATGCGCGATACGCGACCGCGCTGCATGGGGATCATCTGGGCATAGGGACGTTCCAACTTAAAGCGTGGTCCATTGTCGGGTATTTCCTCAAGGCAAAGTTTGCTGGATGCTGCCACTCTTGAATGCCTGACCAGGTTCTCGTCATCTTCGAGCCTGAACTGCGGGATATACTGGCCTGCGCGCTGCAAATCCCGCTGCAGCAGCTTGATATTGCCTTCGTCGGCTATGTCGCGCGGCAGGAGTTGATGTCTGATGCACAGCGCGGCTGCCATGCCAACGGACTGCGCTGCCGAGGCCAAGGTCAGCATCACGCGGGTCGATCCAAAAGCGACATGCGAGGCGCTCATGATGCGGCCCGTGATGAAGAGGTTGCCTATATTCTTGCTGTATTGACTGCGATATGGCACTTGATAAACACCCTTGGCGTGCCACTGGTCGCATCCGGGCCGCTCGCTAAAGACGCCGTCGGCGGGGTGCAGGTCGATGGACCAGCCGCCGAAGGAAATGGCGTCATAGTGCTGCCGCTGTTCGATTATGTCCTGCTGGATCATCATGTAATCGCCTTCGAAGCGGCGGCTTTCTCGCTTGCCCGGGATCTGCCCGACCCATTCCAGGGTCAGGTTTTCGGCATCGGGGAATTCTCCCGAATTCTTGATATAGTTCCAAACGCCGTAGACGACTTTCCACAGTTGCCATTTGATGGTCTCGGTTTCGTGCACCGTGTCGAGTCGCCCGCCATATTCGATCCACCAAAGGCGGCAGCCGTCGATCGCCGTGTTGAAGCTGCGGAAGCGCGGTATCCGGGTGATGTCTTCGAGCGCGTAGCTGGGCGGCACAAACTTGACAGGCGCGCCGACATCTTTGCTGTAGAAATAAATCGAATGCCCCAGCAGGTAGCCGTATTCGTCGCTTGGCGCGAATTTCTCGCCGAATTCGTCGCTGGCTTCCGCGCCCATGCGAAAAGCGGCGCCGGCTTGGAAGGCGACGATGCCATCGCCGGAAGCATCACAGAAGAGTGGGGCATATAATTCGTACCGCGTCGAATTCTGGCTGCAAAAGGCGCTGACCGATGCGATGGTCTCGCCGTCGGATTTGCTTACGCTGACCGCAGCCGTATTCAGCAGCAGCGTGATATTGTCCTCGTCGACGACTTTTTCCAGCAGCACAGTGTCGAATATCAGCGCGTTGCCTTCCTTATTGCGGTACATGTTTTCGACCAGGATCTCGTCGATCACGCCGCCTTCGCGCGCCCAGCGATTGTTATTGCCCATGTGCGAGGTCGCGCCCAATGCCCATAGTCGCACCTCGCTGCTGGCGTTGCCGCCGAGCACGGGACGGTCTTGCGCCAGCACGACCTTGATGCCGGCCCGCGCCGCCGTGATAGCCGCGCAGGTTCCGGCCAGTCCGCCGCCGACTATCACCAAATCGCTGTCGATGCGGACGGTCTTAGGCGCGCGCGCTTCAGCGGAAAATGGCTCGCTAAGCATTCTGGGGATTTGATTGTCTTGTTTCATGTACTTTCCTTTTAGGCTATAGACGCCTGCCAGTTTTCCAATTGCGATTGCATGTCGCCGCGGATAGCCGAATACTGCGGATTATCCCACAGATTCCTCAATTCGTGTGGATCATTCTGCAAGTCATAGAGTTCGCCGCCGCCGTTTTCTTCGTCAACTAATTTCCAGCGAAGATCGCGCAGCATGCGAATGCGCCCCGCCAGCGACACTGGATTGCCTTCCCAGGACAACCGATCATTGGAAGGATTTGTGAATACCGTGCCAGCCAGCCCTTCGTCAGTCAAGCGTTCTTTATCGTAGGGCGTGCCCGGCACGCCGTATTCGCTGAAAGCAAAGGGACGTATTGCGCCGCAGTCGCCGCCATCGCGCAGGCAGGGCAGCAGGTTGACGCCTTGCGCTTGCGGAGGGCAGGGTAGGCCGGCTGCGGCGGCGAAAGTCGGCAGCAAGTCGACATGCGAAGCGAAGCGGTCATCGCGCCGACCGGCGTCGATGTGACCGGGCCAGCGCAGGATAAAGGGCACGCGCGCCAGCACGTCATAAAGCGCCGGGCTCTTGGCGATTAGCCCGTGATCGCCCTGATAATCGCCGTGATCGCTGATGAATACCAATAGCGTGTTATTCGCCAGGCCGCGCTCATCCAGGAAGTCGAGGATCTTGCCGATTTCACCGTCAATCAAAGTCACCATGCCGTAGTAGACCCGCCGCATCAAATTGATCTGTTCTTCAGAGAATGGGATGACTGCGTCATTGTTGTGCTGGTGAAACTGCTGCCTGAAGGGCTTGCCTGCGGCTGCCAAGGTATCGGATTCGATTGCCGGCGGCGGCAGGTTGTCATAGAGCGAGAAGTATGGCTCCGGCGCTTCGTAGGGCGTGTGTGGATACAGATAAGACAGCCAGAGAAAGAAGGGCTGGCCGGAATCTCGGTAGCGGTCCATAAACCTGAGCGCGGATTCGGTCTTGGCGCGCTCCGCCGTCACCGAGGTCGGCACAGGCTCTTCCGCCAGGCGCGGATACTTGCGCCGCCTGTATCGCGTCCACGCCAGATACTCTTCCCATTCTGGATGCGACTCCAGCGTTGGATTTTCGTCCCAGTAGTCGAAGTCGGCAGCGGTCAGGAAGGAGTGGTTCTTGCCGCTCAGGCCGGTGACATAACCGGCGTCGCGCAACATATTTGGGATATCGGTCGGCGGACGCAGACCGGGGTGGTGATTGGAATAACAGCGGTTCTTGCTTGACCATTGCCCGCTGTGCAAGCACCAGCGGTTCACCAGGCACACCGGCGAAGGCGTCGTCGCCTGCGTGAAAGCTACCCCCTTGCCGACCAAGCGGTCCAGGTTTGGCGTGAGAATATGCCCATTGCCAAGCGCGCGAATCGTATCGAATCGCTGCTGATCTGTGTAAATCAGCAGGATGTTGGGTTTCATGCCTTAATCGCCCAGCCGATCAGGGTCGACGCCGTGCCGGGCGCACCATTCATTGAGCGGATTTAAGCCACCTGTTGGCTGGAATTCAAGCGTATCGTCAATCTCTTCGCCCGCGAGGTATTTCTCGAGACTGGTTAGCTTTTCCAGGAAGGATCGGTCTTGCTTGACGAAGTCCATTGGCTTCAGCCAGCGATAGCAGTAGCCGATCATGACCGCTTTGCGGGTCCGGCTGGTGAAGTTGGGCGCGCCGGCGTGCCAGGTGCGGTACTCGAAGATGACGCAATCGCCCGGATTCAGCAGCGGCTCAAGTTTATTTTCGGGATCGGCCGCGCCCTCAGGTATATCGATTTTCTCGACCAACTGATTGCTGCCAGGCGCCAGCATCGTGACGCCGGAGTTCGGCTCGCTCAAGTCGGTGAGGTAGAAGGCGCACTTCAAACCCATACGCGGATACCGGGCCTCGCCCAGGTCACGCATGATGCGACCGCCATCACGGTGCCAGCCCGGCCGCCGGACGGTATCAGGCGTGCCCGCCGGGTCAGGATGGCGGTAGATCAAGTGGCTCGTCGAGAGCTGCAAGTTGGAGCCCAGCAGTTGGATCACCAGCGGCAGCGTGATTTCATTGGTCAGCAGGGGAATGAAGGCGTCGTCCATAACGATGCAGTTGCGGAAGCCGTCATAGTATGCGCTTGTTTGATAGCGATTGAAGCGCTCCTCTGTGGCGATGAGCCGGTCGCCGGTTTCTATCAGGCGGCTAATCATGTCTTCATCGAGCGCGTCCCGCACGATGAGATAGCCGTCGTCGCGGAACTGCTGTCTCTGTTCTTCGCTAAGTTCGGTGAATCCCTGCATTTTCTATCCTCCAGATGCCGAAAAGCGGCATATAGTTCTTCCCGCTAAGTATAAGTGAAATAGGCTGTGGCGACACAAGATTTGTCGGTGCGCACGCGAACCCAGTGCGCGCTGTAACCGTCGGGAAACTCGTGATGCGCGTAACCGTATCCCGATACAGTAAGCTGATCGTAGATCTTCCAGGCGCCATTGCCGAGGAAGTCCGCCTCAACCGTAAACCTGACATCGGCAGCATCGTCGTGGCACAGGTGCAAGACCTTCTTGTCGAAGCCCGTCATCAGATAGGGGTCGGATGCTTGCCCAGCCTCGACAGCGTCCTCCTGCCAGACGCCGCCCCAACCGGCCGGTTTGCCAAAATTCCAGAGGTCGTCGGTCTTGCCAAACCATAAACCCGACTGCGGTTCCCCGGCCAGATGATTGGCGCCGCCGTGCGGGCTGGCATTGTCAGAACCGAGCACGAGCATGCCGCGAAAGGCGCAGAAATCGCCATGCACCCACAGATGCGTCGAAATGGGACGGATGCCCCAGACACGATTCTCGTAAGCCCAAGGCGAAAGCTCATAGAACATGCCGTGACAATCCATCAGAAAGCGTTCGTGCTCAACCTCGCGGATGCGGGGCCATTCCGTTTGCCACATGTGGTCGAAGCAATGGCTGGCTTTTGGCAAGCGATAGCGCTTCCACTGGCGGTCCGCCTCGGTATATACCTGCAGGATCGCCGAGCGCTTGTCCCAGCCCATCGCTAATATCGTGCCCGCGAAATTGCCTCGACCATTGACCTCTATGTAGGGATTGCGATCGATGATCGTCCAGGTCTCGCCATCCCATTCGGCCAGGCGTCCGGCTGCTTCCATTCCCCTGAAGTCGCGTTCGTCGTAGCTGTTGTTGGCGACAACGACGCGCCCGAAGTTGCTGTATGCCGCCTTGAAGTGGGCGTATTTGTGGTCCGGCACGCCCAGTTCGACGGTCAGGTCGGCGATGAAACTCGTCTCCAGCGTATGCACATCCAGCTCATAAAATTCGCCTTCCATGCCCAGCACATACACCTTGTTGGCGGGGTCGCGCAGATGACGCATGGTCGAGCAGGTCCGTACTTCAAGCAGCGATTCTATGGTTCGGACAGTTCCTTCGGCGTTGATGGCATAAGGTCCCAGCATGAGCTGGTTCGACTCCCAATGGACCATTCTGTTGGTGTAAGTGCCGACATAGCTGGCCGGGTGCTTCTCAATCTCCAATTTGTCGTTGATCGCGTATAACCCGGTGCCGACGCCGCTGGCGGACTTGTGCGATACATAAGTGACAAGCCAAAGAGAGCCGGCCCAAGCCATCATCGCGCCCACGCCGCATTCGGTGCGCGGGGGACCCAACTCCGCCGATAGCGCAAGATGGGGATACACGCCGCTGGCGTTCAAGTACTGATTGCTTGCCATGCTTGCTCGCCTTCGGGTTGAGTGAGTGAGTGCTTGACTTGCTGCCGCCGACGCCGCTCGGCGCGCGCGCCAAGCTGATCCGCCAGGAAGAAGAGTATGTTGGCTGGCGCGTCCATGAGCGGGGGTCTCAGCCCTTTAAGCCGGAGATATTCGCGCCCTGGATGAATTGTTTCTGGAAAAGGAAAAACACGATCAGCACCGGCAGCACCATCATGGTTGAGGCCGCCATCTGCTGGTTGTAGATCCCGCCTTGACCGGGCAGAGATGTGAACTTGTACAGCCCAATCGCCAGCGTGTGCAAGTCCGGGTCCTTCAAATAAATCAGGGGACCCAGAAAATCGTTCCAGCTATTCTGGAAGCTCAAGATAGCGATGACGACAATCGCCGGTTTGGCCAGCGGGATCATGACCTGGGTGAAGATGCGCACTTCGCTCGCCCCGTCGATCTTGGCGGCGTCAAGCAAGTCTTGGGGAATGCCCAGGAAGAACTGCCGGCAGATGAAAATATAGAAAGCGTTGCCGAAGAAGTTCGGCACGATCAGCGGATAGAAGGTATCGATCCAGCCGATTGCGTCGTAGGCGGCGTAGACCGGAATGAGCCGGACGGCGAAGGGAAGCATCAAAGTCGCCAGCAAAATCAAGAACAGCGTGTCTCTAAAGGGGAAGCGGAAGCGCGCGAATCCGTATGCCACGACGGTGCAAGAGCCAATGTCGCCGATGAGCGAGAATACGGTGATGAGCATGGTATTGCGAAATGTGGTGCCGAAATTCCAGAACTTCAGCGCTTCGGTGAAGTTCTCCGGCATCCAGACGCGCGGGATCCATTGCACCGGGAAGACGCCGACTTGGTCCAAGGGCATGAAAGAGGACATGAACATCCAGAACAAGGGCGCCAGGAACCACAGGCTCATCCCGATCAGCAGCCCGTAGAGCAGGATGCGCCCGGCGATGCGCGTCAGCCGGAAGACCGGGTCGCGCTGCAGGAAGCTGGTTTCGCCCAGCGATTGGTCCATCATGCGCCGTTCTCCCCGCCTTGATAAAAGACCCAGCGCTGCGATGTCGTCACGATGACGGCTGTGAAGAAAAAGATAATCATGAAAAGAATCCAGGCCAGCGCCGACGAATAGCCCATCTGTGGCGGCAAGTATTGAAAGGCATGGTCAAACAGATGCAAGACATAGGTTCGCGTCGCGTCGCGCGGACCGCCTTGCCCATCCGTCATGATAAAGATCTGAGTGAAGACTTGGAAAGCGTTGATGATATTGATGAGAATGTTCAAATAAATGGTTGGCGTCATCAGCGGAATGGTGACGCGCAGGAGGCGCTGAAAAACATTGGCGCCGTCGATTTTGGCCGCGTCGTAATACTCTTCAGGAATGCCCTGCAAACCGGCCAGGAAGATGACCATCGTCACGCCGACCCAGGTTGTGCTCATGATCAGATAGCCGATCATAGCGATGTCGGGGTCGGCAAACCAGCGAAAGCGCGGCAGCCCGATGGCGTATAAGAACGAATTGAGCAAGCCCGCGCGCGCATTCAGCACGTAGAGCCAGATCACTGACAGCGCCACAATCGGCACGACCGACGGCAAATAAAACAAGGTCCGCCACAGCCCCAGCAGACGCACTTTGGCGTTGAGCAGAAGCGCCAAAGCGAAACCGAGCACGATGCGTATCGCCACCGAGCCGCCGACATAGACGGCTGTGTTTCGCAATGACTTCAAGAACAGCGGGTCATCGGTGAAGATATGGACGTAGTGCTCCGTGCCGATCCATTCCGGCGGCTGTACGATATTGTATCTGGTGAAGCTCAGCAGGAACGACGCCACGAAGGGAAATAGCGAAAAGAGCAGCACGCCGACGATCCACGGACTGATGAAAAGCAAGCCGAATCTGGCTTCGCGCTTGCGCATCGGCGACAAGTCGCGCCAGCGTTCCCGCCGGCGGCCGCGCAGGGCGCTAAGTTGCGAGCCGAATGATGTAGCCATTTTCTATCCGCTGGTATCGCGAGCAACGTAAAAAGGCATGGGACATCAGTTGATGCCCCACGCCGTTAGAGTTTGGCTCGGTTTAGCCGTATTCTTCCCAGAAGGCGTCCAGCAAGCCTTGGATCTCGCCTTCAGCGCTGGCCAAGGCGTCTTCAATGCTGCTGTCGCCGAAGAGCACATCCTCGACCATGCGATTGATGATCTGGTTGGCTTCGGGCTGTACCGGCGAGACGGTGACGAGATTATCCAACGCGGCCACGCCCAGCAGCGACTCAGCGCGCGGATGCACGACGCCGTCCTTCTCGTAGCCATTGCAATCGATCAAGGGCGAAGGCCGTTGCTGCTGCTGGATAAACCAGCATGCGCCGTCCCCTTCTATCTCTGTGGTCAGCCACTTGACCAGTTTCCAGGCTTCGTCGGGGTGGGCGGCATTCTTCGGGATCATGTAGCCCCAGCCACCGTGGGCGCCGCCGCGGCGTCCCGGATCGCCCATAGGCCCGTAGGGAATAGGCGCGACGTCATAATTTAGATTTTCGGCATGGTCTTCGACCTGGAAGAGCGTCCAGGAGCCGTTGATCTCGATGGACACCAAACCCTGGATCAGCGGGCCCTGATCGAATTCGCCCGCCATTTCCCAGAAGGCGTTCAACTCCTCGATGCCGTAGTTGATCTCGGCCATGTCTTGCATGAACTGCAGCGCCTGGATGCCGGCTTCGTTGTTAATGGTGATGGTGCGCAGGTCAGCGCTGATCCAGTCTTGACCGTTGGCGTTCAGCCAGGTCAGGAAGGCGCCGGGACCGCTGGTCGACTGCGTGTTCACGCCGATGCGCTCGAGGAAGCTGCCATCGCCCAAGCGCAGAGTCTCAGCGACTTCCAGCATCTCGTCCCAGGTCTCGGGGAATGATTCTATGCCAGCTTCGGCAAAGTGATCGGTGTTGTACCAAGCAATGCTGAAAGCGCCGCCGCCCGGCAGCGGAAGCAACCAGGTTTTGCCGTTGAATTGTGTGCCGGCGAATTCTGACGGATGGAAGATGGCCGGGTCGACGCCGTCAGCAGCCATATAGTCGTCCAACGGGATGATCGACTCGGTAGCGGCGAAGAAGGGCAGGTCGTGCCGGCCAAACATCGTCACGTCAGGCGGGTTGCCGGCGGCGATGGCAGCCAGCAGATTCTGCAGGCGGTTGTCCCAGGGCAGGAAGATGTTGTCGACGCAGATGCCGGGGTGGGCATCTTCAAAAGCGGCGACTTGATGTTCTTGCAGCGGGATGCGGTTGCCGCCCCAGTGATGCCAATAAGTCAATGTTACATCGCCCTCGCAATCGGGGTTCTGTGCGGAAACCGTCATTGATAGCGGCAGAACCGCCAACATAACGACCGACGCAAGCAACAAAAACGTCACTCTCTTAAACACAAGATTCTCCTTCCACTTCGGAAACTAAACGAAAAATGATTGTTGCCAATCGAATTTCCCCACGCGCCGCCCAGGGTGGCGACGCAAAAAAGGCGGCGGGGGATGCGCCAAAATCTCGGCAGTCAAATCCCGTTTTCGTCGGACTTTTCTCGGGGAAATTGACTGCTCGGTCGCAAAAATTTTGCCGAATCTATCCTATCGAAACTGATCAAGCGAAAATTTCCAACTAATATAAATTCAATTTAATCATTTTTCAATGAAAAATATGTTCTAAGTTCGCGCTTGTAGATGCATCCGCGGCCGACTCTATTGAGTTTCCTGCGCATTTTCGCATGAGGGTTCAGGCGCGCATCGCCTTCAAGAGAATATCCCGGCTCCGCGCCAGCGCTTCAACAGGATTCGGGAGCAGCGGGCTCAGTTCCAGGCTGATGGCGCCGTCATATCCAATGCCTTCGAGCGCCCGAAAACTGTCTTTCAAGGTCTCTTCGGTCATCACGCCGTCCAATAGCGCCCAGTGCAAGTCGCCCGCGCCATCGTTGTCGTCAAAATGAACGTAGCCCAGGCTTTCCCCGGCCTCATGGATCGCTTCTGAAGGATCTTCGCCGGTCATCTGGATATGCCCGCTGTCATAGAGCAAGAAAAGCTTTGGGTCACCCAGGCTCTTGATGTACTTCAGCGTGCCTTTTGCAGTCGGCAGGGCTGTGCCGGGAAAATGCTCTACCGCAAACTTGATGCGAACCGTACTGGCGAATTCCGCCAGCTCCAGCAAACTGTCGCCATATCTGGACAGCCCGGCCCGGCTGTCATCCTCGCCCGGTATCACATAAACCGTGTCTGCGCCCAAGGCGGCCGCATGACAGATCGCATCCCTCACATGCCCAAGCGCCGCTGATCGCAGCGGGCCATCCGGATGATCCAGCGCCGCGCCGTCCGGCATAGCGAATGACGCACCCAGGCAAGATACCTTCAAGCCCAGTTCGGCTGTCAACTGGCGATCCTTTTCCTTTCGCAGGTCTCCCGGTTGCAGGTCAATCCATCCGAAACCGAGGTCTTGAATCTGTCGCAGCACGTCTTTTTCCAGCCCGGTCAAAGCCCAGGCGCAACAGGCTAGCTTCATCTACAGGATGTCCTAAGTAATATCAGGTAAGTCATGCAAATTCCTTATCAACGTCAAGTCGTAGGGGCGAGCCCTGGCTCGCCCGCCGTTCTGGCTAGGTTTTTTCGGGCGGCCCACCGGGGCGCCCAAAAAATATATTCCTCTGTTGGTTTTTCTCGGTGCTCTCGGTGTCCTCGATGGTAAAAAAGTTTTTTGATGCAATTGCCCTGTACGATACTAGCGCATCTGACTTGAATTGCCATAAATTGACAAGCCAATTTGCGCGGACTACACTTGTCCTCATCCCCAATGAGAAAGGACACAGCGATGACGAACGGACCCCGAATAGCCTTGATAACGGGCGCCGGATCTGGCATCGGCCGCGTATCGGCGCTGGCGCTTTGGGAAGCGGGTTATTCATTGGCGCTGGCGGGCCGGCGCGAGGGCGCCTTGCGCGAGACGGTCGCCAGAGCCAAGATTGGAGCTGAGCGGGCGCTGGTCGTGCCCACTGATGTCAGCGATCGTCAAGCGGTGCTGCGCCTCTTCGCGGTGGTCAAGGAGCGCTTCGGGCGCCTGGATCTGCTCTTCAACAATGCGGGCATAAACGCGGTTGCGCCAACCGAGGACTTGACGGAAGACCAATGGCTGAGCGTCGTCAACGTGAACTTGAACGGCGCGTTCTGGTGCCTGCAAGAAGCCTACAAGCTGATGAAGACGCAGGAGCCGCAGGGCGGCCGCATCATCAACAATGGTTCAATCTCGGCTCAGGTCCCGCGCCCGAACTCGGCAGCCTACACGGCGACCAAGCATGCGCTGACCGGCTTGACCAAGTCGGTGGCGCTTGACGGCCGCGCATTCGATATCGCCTGTGGCCAGATTGATATTGGCAACGCGAGCACAGAAATGACCGAGCGCATGGAGCGTGGCATCTTGCAGGCGAATGGCGCAGTGGCGGTTGAGCCGACTATGGAAGCGCGCCATATCGCCGATGCGGTTGTGTACATGGCGAATCTGCCGCTTTCGGTCAATGTGCCTTTCATTACCGTGATGGCGAATGGCATGCCATTTATGGGGCGAGGCTAGAAGCCGATGAGCGAACTCGTATGGATGACGGCGGTTGAACTCGCGGATTTGCTTCGGCGCGGCGAGGTTTCCGCAGTCGAGGTCTTGAACGCGCATCTGAAACAGATAGAAGCGGTTAATCCGGCCTTAAACGCGATCATCACCTACTTGCCGGAAATGGCGCTGGATTTGGCGCGACAAGCCGACGAGCGCAAAGCCCGCGGCGAAGAAACAGGTCCTTTGCACGGCCTTCCGATAGCCCACAAAGACCTCGCGCAGACAAAAGGCATACGCACCACGTCGGGTTCGCCCCTGTATGCCGATCTGGTGCCCGACATCGACGACTTGCACATCGAGCGCTTGAAACAAGCCGGCTGTATCACGCTTGGCAAAACCAATGTGCCGGAATTCGGCGCTGGTTCGCACACTTTCAATCCGGTGTTTGGCGCCACGCGCAATCCCTACGATCTCTCGAAGACTTGTGGGGGCAGCAGTGGCGGAGCGGCGGTGGCGCTGGCCGCGGGCATGATCCCCATCGCCGACGGCAGCGACCTGGGCGGCTCCCTGCGCAATCCAGCCAGCTTCTGCAATGTTGTCGGCTTCCGACCGTCGCCCGGGCGGGTGCCGAGCTACCCCAAAGCCAATGCCTGGTCAACCTTGGGTGTCGCCGGACCGATGGGGCGCAGCGTGCAAGATGTGGCGCTGATGATGCGCGCGATGGCCGGCTACGATGCGCGTTCTCCCATCGCCATGCAGCAGCCCGCCTCGCTTTTTGACCGGTCGCTGGAACGCGACTTCAAGGAAGTGAAGATCGCCTGGAGTCCTGACTTGGGCGAGTTGCCGGTCGAGCCCCGCGTCCTGCGCGCGTTGGAAGAACAATTGCCGATATTCGATGATATTGGCTGTACCCTCGAAGGCGCCGCGCCCGATTTCAGCGATGCCTACGACATTTTCCAGACCTTGCGCGCCTGGACCTTCGAGCTGTCCTTCGCCGAGCCTTTTGCCGAGTTCGGAGAGGAATCCTTTAAGGAAACGATTCGCTGGAATGTGGCGCGCGGCAAGCGGCTGAGCGCCATTGATATCAGCCGTGCCGAAGCGAAGCGAACCGAACTTTATCATCGACTGCGCGAATTCATGGATACTTATGAATTCTTGCTCTTGCCAACCGCGCAAGTGCCTCCCTTTCCCATCGAATGGGAGTATCCTGAACAAATAAACGGCAAGAAGATGAATACCTATATCGACTGGATGATGAGTTGCGCCTACATCACGGTCACTGGATTGCCGGCCATATCCGTACCTTGCGGCTTCACGCAGGACGGGCTGCCAGTGGGCTTGCAAATCGTCGGCCGCCCCAATGCCGATTTCGAAGTGCTGCAATTGGCTTATGCCTTCCAGGAGGCGACCGGCTTCTACCGCCGCCGGCCAGCCATCGCTGTCGCAACTGACTGCTGACCCAGGCGCGCGAGTGTTCCTCACATGGACTTGACGCTGATCAACTGGCTCTTAGCTTTGCTCCCGGTGCTGGCCGTGCTGGTGCTGATGGTTGGGCTGGGATGGGGGGGCAGTCGCGCGGGATCGGCTGGATTCCTGTCGGCTCTGGTCCTCGCGCTTCTGGTTTTTGGCGGCAATTTTCAGTTGGTCGTCGTGGCGATCGGCAAGTCGGTTCTGTTGGCGGTCGATGTGCTCTATATCGTCTGGATGGCGCTGTTTTTTTACAACGTCACTTATGAAGCCGGCACGGTTGCCTTGATCGGAAAAAGCCTGCCGCGGCTCACTTCTGATCGCGCCGCGCAAAGCCTGCTCATCAGTTGGGTATTCGTCTCATTGCTGCAGGGCGTCGGGGGCTTCGGCGTGCCAATAGCCGTGGTCGCTCCCTTGCTGGTTGGCTTGGGCTACACGGCCACGCAATCGGTCATCATGGCTTCGCTGGGGCATGGCTGGGCAGTCACATTTGGGTCATTAGGCACGTCCTTTGTCGCTTTGACGGCTGTTACCGGGCTGCCCGGCGAAGCCTTGGCGCAGGATGCCGCTCTCGTCCTGGGCCTGGCATGCTTGTTCAGCGGCGCGCTTGTCGCCTATGTCAGCGCCGGCTGGGGCGGTTTTTTGCGTTCCATCCCCATGCTCCTCATCGTGGGCGCCGCTATGGGCTTCACGCAATGGTGGATCGCCACCAATGGCATGTGGACGCTGGGTTCGACCACCGGCGCGCTGGCTGGCGCGCTGGTTGGCGTCTTGTATGTATTGTCGCCGCTCCATCGCGGCAAAGGGGGCAAATCGAAGACGGCTGGCGATGACCGCTCACGGAGCATTGCCCTGGCTCTGTCCGCCTACGGGATTCTGCTGGCGCTGGCTTTCTCCACCAACTTGATCGAACCGCTCGAAGCCTTGGCGGATGCCTTTTTGATCAGGATTGATTTTCCGGCCGTGTCAACCTCATTCGGTTGGCAAGTGCCGGCTGAATCGGGGCGCGCGATCAGCGTTTTCGGTCACGCCGGCGCCATTCTATTTTATGCCGGCTGCATCTCCTTCTTGCTCTACCGACAAGCGGGTTATTATGCAAGCGACCGCGTATGGGGGAAAATCTGGTCGAGCGTGCGCAAGTCGGCAATCAAGTCGACGGTGTCGATTCTCGCTTTAGTGGCAATGGCTTCACTGATGACGCATACCGGCATGACGCAAATGATCGCCCGCGGCATCAGCGAGAGTTTCAGCGCATCAGTCTATCCCCTGTTCGCGCCCTTTATTGGCACTCTGGGCGCGTTCATGACCGGCAGCAATACCAACTCCAATGTCGTTTTTGGCGCGCTGCAACAAGAGACTGCGTCCCTGCTGGCGCTGAGCGTGCCGATTGTGCTTGCCGGGCAAACCGCCGGCGCATCCCTCGGCAGTGTGCTGGCCCCAGCGAAAATCATCGTCGGCTGCAGCACCGTGGGCCTGGCGGGGCAGGAAGGTCCCGTCATCAGGACGATGCTTTTATTGGGCTTGATTCCAGTGGTATTTGTCGCCGTCGCAACATTTCTAAGGCTGGCCGGGCTGTGATCAGCTTGGCGATCGCTGGACCAGTACGACCAGCGTATTCTGGACGAAAGATGATAAAGCTGGCGACCCTGTACTTAACGCGGCGTCGTCGGATATCCGATTGGGTCGATCATCACGTCAAGCAATAATGGCTTTCCGGTCGACAGGCCGTATTTGATCGCCTCAGCGCATTCGGCTTGACTTTCGGCTCGACGGTAATCCAGGCTGAATCCCCGGGCGATCATTCCGAAATCGGGATTGCGGAACTCGGTGCCAAAAGCCTGCCGTTTTCGACGCGCTTGAGCCGAACGGATGAGGTCAAGCGCCGCGTCATTCATTACGGCGACGATCACGGGGAGTTCCAGCTCCGCAAGCAGTCCCAATTCTCCCATCACCATGGCCAGTCCAGCGTCACCCGTGATGCAGACAACCGGACGCCGGCTGACGCTTGCCGCGGCGATGGCGCTGCTCAAGCCATATCCCATCGCCGACAAGCCGTTGGAAACCAGATAATTGTTGGGCGACCGCGCCTGCCAATTGAGCGCCGCAAAAATCTTGTGTGATCCGACATCCGTAGTGATGATCACGTCCTCCGGCGTCCCTTCGCGCAGGGCGGCGAGAAACGCTTGCGGCAAGACGCGCCGGCTTTGCGGCGAGGGCATGACGGAATTGGCTTGTTCTTTGCGAAATGTCTGCACCCGCGCCGCTCCCCAGTTCTTGCGCTTATGAGGAGCGGCGCGAGCCAGCGCCTCAAGCGCGTCAGCGACTGGTCCTACGATTTCGATTGCGCAGGCGATGCGCGGATCTTCGTTTTCCCAATTGGCGACCCATATCAGAGGCTGCGTTTGATCCCAGGGCTTGACCAATTCAACGACATCAAATCCGACGGCGATGATGCAGTCCGCTTCCTTCAGTATCTGGTAAGCCGGGTCGCTGACCGTCAGGCCCAGCGTGCCTGCAAAGAGGGGATGATCGGCTGACAAGGCGCCCTTGCTCTTGGGAGTGTCAATCAGCGGCGCGCCTAGCTTCTCCGCCAGATGCCGCAGTTGAGCATAGGGACCTTCCGGTTCCAGGCCCAAACCGACAACGATGACGGGGCGGTTTTTGTCTTCGAAGAATTTTGCGAAGCGCTTGAGTTCGTACTTGGCTGGGCTGGATGAGAGCGTCTCAAGTCGCGGCGCGGGGCTCTCGCCCACAGCTTGCAACGCTACGTCATTATGAATGCTCAGGTGGGCGGGTCCTGGCCGACCGGCTGTGACCGCATACAGAGCCTGTTGTATCGTCTCAGCGGCTTTGTCCCCTGTGATTTCCGCGGTGAACTTGCTGATCGGGCGGAATATCGCTTCAAGGTCAAGCGCTTGATGACTATGGCGACCTGTGAGGCTGGGATCGCTGGCGGCTGTGATCAAGAGCGCCGGCGCGCGGTCGAGATAGGCATGGGCGAAACCAGCATAGGCATTGGTTGCGCCTGGTCCCAAGGTGGTGATCGCCAGCCCCGGGACGCCCGTAAGACGGGCTGAGGCGGCCGCCATGAAACAGGCTGAACTCTCGTTTCTGACCAGGACAAAGTTGATGCCCTGCCTGCGAATCGCCTCCAGAATTTCGACGTTTTCACCGCCCGGCAGGCCATATACAGTGCTGATTCCGGCCATTGACAGTTGCTTCGCAAGGTATTCGGCAATCGTTGACATGAGGCGCGTTCTATTCTGTCGTGATCAAACTCTGCTGATTATGACAAGCGCGAACAATCTTTCAAAGGGAAACATCTTGCTCCGCTCGCCTGACCAATGGCGACTTCGACGAGGACGCTGCCTTGCAGGATGCTGCGGATCCCGCGCAGGACGTACTTGATCATGCCGCAAATATCTTAGAGGGAATCGAAAAACTACGAAACTGGCTATCCAGCCCAGAGCAGCAGGTAAAGGCTGAGTATCAGCAGCGGGACCATCATGATCCATTCAAAACTGCGCTGATTAATTCGATCTATCATGGCGCGCGCGGCGGCAATCGCTACCGGAATCAGGATGAATACCCATGCGATCGCGAGCAATTTGGATAGATCGAGAATGCCGATTGTGATGTAGCTGGGCAATTTGGTCAGGTTGATCACGGCGAAAAACAAGGTGGTCGTGCCAACAAAGACGCGCGGTGTCATGTTGGGTTGAAGCAAGAGATAGGCGGTGAATGGCGGCGCGCCTACATTGGCCAGGGTCGAGCCGAATCCGGAAGCCCATCCGGCGAACCAGCCGTGCCAGGATTGCGGATGATATGCCAGCCGCCGCAGTCGCTCGCTGCCAATCTTGAAGCTGAGCGCCACCAAGGTTAATCCGCCGATCATTCGTTTGAGCGTGACCGCGTCAATGTCTTTGAGTACGAAGGCGCCCACGGCGACGCCAATCAGTCCCGGGACCAGCATCAGCGCCATTAGTTTTTTATCCCACTGCTTCCAGTAAAAGTACAGGGCAAAGACATCCGCGAAGATGAGCAACGGTAAAATCAAGCTGATAGCTTCCTGTGGATGAATGATCAAAGAGAGGATCGGCACGGTCAAGGCGACGGGAACGGGTCCCCCCAAGCCGCCTTTGGAGAATCCAATCAGGATGGCGACCAGTGCAAATAATAGCGTCTCTTCCACGATGGCTCGCTTGGCCTAGTTTTCAAAATTTGCGTCGGACTCAGCATCACCGCCGATTATATGTCAGGTCTATTCGTCAAGCGAGAATAGAAAACCGGTCGATGCCGGCGCCCTATCCCGGAAGAGTCAGTTGAGCTCTGCCCGCGGGATTTGACGCAATGCCTGCTGCTGCCGAGCTATAATCCAGTTATTCACGAACGCGGATCTTAACCCCAGCCAGTGGCTGGCCGGAGGCGAATTTTTGGATACGAGGCAACTGAATGAAGAGGGTCGCGAACTTTGGAATCGCAAAGCGCGCTTCTGGGACGAACTCCATGGTGAGGAGGGCAATCTCTTCCATCGCCGCCTGATTGAACCGTCGGTCCTGCAGCTGCTGGCATTGCGGGATGGTGAAAGGGTGCTGGACGTGGGTTGTGGAAACGGCGCCTTGGCTCGGCGCTTGGCAGGGGAGGGCGCCAAGGTAAGCGCTGTGGATTTCAGCGCAGAGATGATTCGATTGGCAAAGCGACGCGGATTTGCTAGGGACATTGACTATCGCATCGTCGACGCGACCGACAAGGATACGCTGCTTTCGCTAGGGGCTGCGCAATTCGACGCCATCGTTTGCTCGATGACCTTGATGGATATCCCGATTGTCGCGCCCCTTTTTGAAGCTGCGTCAGAGTTGCTGCGCGCCGGGGGCAGGTTCGTATTTGCCACGATGCACCCGGCCTTCAATTCCAACAATCCCGTTTTCTTCCAGGAAAAAGCGGATCGAGACGGCGTCGTGACTACAGTTGCCGGTGTGAAGATTCATGCCTACCTCGACCTGCCCGCGGTAAAGGGCTCGGGCGCGCCTGGCGAGCCAACGCCGCATTACTACTACCATCGCCCGCTTTCGGCGCTGCTTCAAAAGGCTTTTGAGGCCCGCTTCGTGCTGGATGGATTGTTGGAACCGGCCTTCTCGCCCGAGGATGCCGACCTGGAGCCGGAACTGAGTTGGACCAGGATGCGGCAGATCCCGCCGGTCTTGACCGCGCGCCTGCGCCTCCCCTAGATCAATCTGAGGACATGACAGGTTTTAATATTGCGCATTTCTTAAGGCCAACCCCACCCCCAGCCTCCTCCCGTAGGTCTGTGTCTACGCGACCCGAAGCATCGGAGAGGGAGAGCGCTCCATTAGAAGATGGGATTTTATATTCATTTTCGAGTCTTTCAGCAAGTAAAATCTCAATTTCGATGACGAGTCACCCTTCCCTGATGCTTCGGGGAAGGGCCGGGGATGGGGTAGAAAATCCTGTCATGTCCTCCCCTAGATCAGTGGCATCTCGGCATTCAAGACAGCCGCGTTGAAATCGCCACCGGCGTGGGAGCCTAGGAATTCGAGCAGGTCGCTCAGGGCATTCTCGATATCGGCTTTGCCGTTCTCATGATGCGCTTCGACCGTTATGACGGCATTGCTGGTTGCGGCATTGGCCGCGCTGGTCGCGCTTTGTCGCCAGCACCAGCGCCTTGCCACCACCATCTGTTTTTCGTCGGAAAAGATGACTTCCCCGACTTCGGGATGCATGATCTCGTCGCTTCCCAGTTCCATGTATGTCTCGCTGCCATCGGCGTAATGAACGGCGATCGCGCCTTGAATCTCGCGCCTATCAAAAATGGCGACGGGCAAGCCATAACGTATGCTGACCAGGTTGCCGATATCGACAAGCGTGTTTATGCTTGGGATATCACCCTTCTTGGTCAGGCGGCGCAACAGCGCCTCGGCTGCGCTGCGATATTTGGTCGGCGAAACGCCAAAGGCGCTGATGGCTCGACGCCAGGCGCCGAGCGATGCCAGTTCGCTCAGCGGACTTGAGCCAATCCTGGTTTTGACCGTTTCTTGCTCCGCCAGATACGCTTCCAGCAGTTCGGGCGAGGTCGGCGCATTGCTCATGCGGCTCGCCACAATGACGCCGGCTGTTAAATTGGGGTAGTTTTGGATGATCTTCGCATCGTATCGAAAACTGGGCATATTATCCTCCCGCGGCGAACTCAGGCGCCGGCATCATCTCACGCGCTTCCCTGGCTTCAAGTCTCGTAATGATCCAGATCCATGCCAACAGCGGAACCAAAGCGATAAGCGCGGAGGCGTAAACGATCACGTGAATACTGCCGGCGCCCACCGCGTCTATCAAGACGCCGACCAAGATGATCCCGATGCTTTGAACCAACTCGAAGCCGGCGAAATCCAGCGAGAACATGCGGCCAAGGTATTCATCCGGCACGATCTGCTGAATGATCACCGAACTGTAGGTCCAATTCACCGAACCGCCCATCGAGCGCACGACCACCGCCAGCGCCAGGATTTCCAGCGAAGGCGACATGCCCCAAAGCAACCAGCCCAAGGCGATCATGACGAAGCCGACGCTAATCAAACGGCGCAGGATCTTCACGGAATCATCGCTAAAGCGGTTGGTAAGCAACGGTCCGATGATGGCGCCGGCGCCAAAAGCCGCCCACAGGATCGCCATGGACGTGATGCCTTGGTCGCCGACTACAAAGACTTGCGTACCGTAGATGATCAACAGGGCGTCGGAACTCGTCAAGCTCTGCGCGCTCTTGACGAAGAGCGCGGCGGCTGTGCCCGGGCGCTCCCGCAAATGGCGTATTCCGTCGGCGAAACTGCGTTTGGACTTGTCCAGTTTTATTCGCTGTTCCTGGCCGATTTCAGATCTGGGTACAACAGGTATGACGACGGTCATGACTAACAAGGCCGAAACCACAAATGTTAGCGAGTCAATGAGTAATGCCGCGCGTATGCCGAAGATTTCGGCAACGATGCCGCCGCAAATGGCGCCAATCGCCAACATGGCCGACCAGGTGATGCTGCTCAATGTATTCCCGATCACCAGTTGGTGACGATAGAGAACGCTTGGCATGATAGCGTTGCGAGCGGGTTCGAAAACCGACGATACGAGGAACTGGATGATTGTGAATACATAAATGAGCGGCAGATACTCCGGTCCTTGCGTCGTGATTAGCAGCCCGAGCACCGCCAGGGCGCGCAGAACGTCGCTGATAATCAGCAGCCCTTTGCGGTCGAAGCGGTCAGCCAGGACGCCTGCCAGGGGCCGCATCAGCAAGGGCGGTATCATGCGCGCGATCAAGAATGCGCTGACAGCGATGCCCTGGTAACCGGTCCCTTCCGTATACTGAACAATCATTGCCGAGATGACTATCGTGTTGAACCAGTCACCCAGCAGGCTGACGACCTGCGCCATCCATAGTTTGCTGAAGTCGCGATTGCTGCCTATCAGCTTGATGTATTGCATGATCAACCTTTATCAGGCGGTAGTTCAAACCAAGGCGCTTCGGACAAAAGCGCTTGCCAAAACAGCGCCTAGTGTACTGCATGATACCGTCGCTTGCACGATGCGCTTGGCTCTCGTTGCAACCATTGAAATGATAGGCAAGATATTGCCCTCCCATCCGATTGACAGCCCTCTGCCTCTGGCATAGGATGAACCTGTGAATACAAGGACAGAGCGATGGACACTTTGATTTATGTCGGCCTAGGCGGTTTCCTTGGCGCCAACGCCCGCTATCTGTTGACGATTTGGGCGGACGAGCTTATGCAGGCGCGCTGGGGCTTTTTCCCTTTCGGGACCTTGCTGGTGAACATACTCGGCTCATTTGCTTTGGCGCTATTTGGGGTATGGTTCGCGGCGCGGACCGGGCTGTCGCCGCAATTGCGCCTTCTGGTCGGCGCGGGATTCTTCGGCGCCTTTACCACTTTTTCAGCATTCGCAAACGAAAGTTTCAGCCTGTGGGAGAGTCAAGGAACAACTGCATTTCTATTGAATGTCGCGCTCAATAATGGCTTGTGCCTTGCGGGAGTCGCCTTTGGTGTCCTGTTCGGACAGCGTTTGTTCGCCAACGCATAATCCCCTTCGATTTATGCTTTGCGCATCCATCTGTTTATGTAAACTGCGCCGCTCATTCGACGAGCAGGCTTACTATTTTGCGCCTGCGCGGCATGTCTTTTCGCTGCCGCCGAGCGGCTCCTGATAGAGGGAAAATGGCTGATCTTGTCAAAGTCCTTGTCCTGTCGTTGATCGAGGGCATAACCGAGTTTTTGCCCATTTCCTCCACCGGGCATCTCGTTGTCGGCGCTGCGATTCTGCAGTTTGACGTCATGGGCGCGGTATTCGAGGTGTTTATCCAGTTTGGCGCGGCCGTAGCGGTTGTAGTCTATTATCGCCGGACCTTGCTCTCGCATTTGACCAACCTGCACTCGGCGCCAGAGATCAGGCGCTTTTGGCTCTTGATATTTCTCGCGCTGATTCCGGCTGCTGCGGTCGGCTTCATTTTCGACGAACAAATTGTGACATGGCTATTCTCTCCCGCCGTCGTCGCGGGTTCTCTGATCATTGGCGGCCTGGCCTTCTTGCTGGTCGAGCGCTCGCCCCGGTTTTCCCGCCCAACTGTTGAAGATGTCGCGCAATTAACGCAAGTCACGACCAGACAAGCGATCATCGTTGGCATCGTACAAGTCTTGGCTTTGGCGCCGGGCATGTCTCGGTCCGGCGCGACGATCGTCGGCGGGATGCTGGCGGGTATGAACCGCCGCATCGCTACCGAGTTTTCTTTTTTCCTCGCGATCCCGATCCTCGGTGGCGCGACGCTCTACAAATTGGCGACCTCGTTGGCAAGTTTGCCGCAAGACGGCTTGGCGCTTTTACTGCTTGGCGCGGCGCTCTCGGGCATCGTCGCCTGGTTCACGATAGACTGGCTGCTCAAGTTCGTTTCGCGCAACAGCTTCGTCGTCTTCGGTTACTATCGCATCGTTGTCGGTCTCTTGATCTTGGCGGGCGCCGCCACCGGCCTGATAAACTAGATGTATAGTCCTGGATTATACAACTAGACTGCTCTAGCTTGACTGCCTCGGACAATAACCCACTTCGGTTTCCAAACCTGCTTGCAGATCTGATTGCCGATTTTCAGCCCTTCACTATAATGAATGCAAGCCATCAACCTGTCTTGAATGGGACGGTCTGTCTATGAGTTATAGGCAAAGTATTCACTCGATACGCAGGCGTATATCGTTGTCCTTGATGTGCGCGTTGCTGTGCCTGTTGGCGACAGCATGCTTCCGAGACGCTAGCGAAGTTATTGATAGTCAACCGGTAGCCCGCGAGGTTGCGTCCCCGACGGCTGTCGACACCGAAGTGCCGGAACCAACGCTGACTCCCGAGTTGCTCGAAGAGCTCTTCACCGAGGAGCCTCCCGATACCTTCGCCTTGACTGCGACCGCGCTCATCTCGCGCTTGACCCAGGCTGCGGAACTGGAAGCAACCGCGCTTTTGCTTGACAACACTGCGGAATCGGATACTACCAGCGTCCTTGATGATGCGCCCGACGTTCAAGCCAGGCCAATTTCACTGGTCCGTGTGACGGTGCCGCCAGGCGAAGACTGCATACACGAGATCCGCGCCGGCGAGACCTTGTTCATGTTGTCCTTGGCTTACGGTTCAACGGTGGATGAGATCGCCGCCGCGAGCGATATTAATAATCCCGACCGCATATCGGTTGGTCAGCGCATTACAATTCCTGGCTGCGGTACGGCCGGTTTCGCGCCGCCTCCAACATCGCCGCCGCCTCCGACTTCGGACCCCAGCGCTATCGAAGCGCCCGCTGCTTCGGAAGAAGTCGAGATAACAGAAGCGGAAGACGAAGAAGACTTCAGCGCATTGGTGCAACAGGCTCAAAACGCCATATTGAGCAATGCGCAAGCCGGCGCGGCCGACGATTTCAGCGCGCAGTCCGCGATTGCGCCGCCAAGAAGCTACACAGTGCAGCAAAACGATACCTTGCTCGGCATCGCCTTGCAGTTCGACACAACGATTGAGGCGCTGGCTTCGCTGAACAACATTGCTGATGTGAACAATGTGCAAGCGGGAGACGAATTGCTGCTTCCCTAAAGTCATCGACCGCCTGCAAGCCCGCTGAGGACAGGACAGGTTTGAATATCGCGCATTTCTTAAGGCCAACCCCACCCCCATCACCGAAGGATCGGAGAGCGGGATCGCTCCATTAGAAGATGGGATTTTATATTCATTTTCGCGTCTTTCAGCAAGTAGAATCTTAATTTCGATGACGAGTCACCCTTCCCTGATGCTTCGGGATACTTCACCCGTGAGGCGGGGGACCGAGGGGGCACAAGCCGGGGATGGGGTAGAAAATCCTGTTCTGTCCTCAGTGCAAGCCCAGCGGCGCCTTGACTGACCGCGAAAGATTCTGCCCTGTATCTGCTTGCAAAAACCTTCCAAACACTGGACGCGGCTGACCCTTGATACGCTAGGTGCTGCTGTGATATAATCTGCCCAATCTAAACGTCTTTGCTACGCCTGCGGGCGTATTTTTGTGGAAGGAAGCCAGCCATGAGCCAGGAACTCATGCGTACCTTGGTCGCCGAGAATCACAAACATCCAGAGATCGAATCGGGTGATACGGTCAAGGTTCATGTGCGCATCGTGGAGGGCAGCCGCGAACGCGTTCAGGTATTTCAAGGCGTTGTTATCCGCGCCCGCAAGGGCGGCAACGAGGCCAACTTCACTGTCCGGCGGATTGCCAGCCATGGTGTCGGTGTGGAGAGAACTTTCCTGCTCCGCAGCCCGCGCGTAGAAAAAGTAGAAATTTTGCGGCGCGCCAAAGTGCGTCGAGCGCAACTCTATTACCTGCGCGAAAGGCGAGGCAAGTCGGCGCGCCTCAAGGAACGCCGATAATCCATTCTCAAATCAGCTAAGTCTCGGAATGAAAGCGGACTCGGCGCAATGGGTCCGTCTTTTGCGTTGGGTCAACGCTTTTCCCGGAGCACATAATAGGTGCCCTTTTTGGCGCCGATCTTGGTGAGAATGCCCTTGTCCACCATATCAACCAGATCAAGACGCAAGGTCTCGGCTGAGACGGCGTTGATCAATCCACGGAATTCTCGATTGGTAATCGAGCCATTCTCGCGAATATACTGCAGCGCGCGCGCTTGCCGGTGATTGGTGTCGCGCGACCATTCGGGCGGCTTTGGTTTCTTGCGCTCATTATGCAGCGCCAGCGCAAAGCTGTACGGGCGCGCGTCGAATTTGGGCGGCGAATGCCCAGCTTGCTCCATCACCTCGATCATTCGGTCGATGCCCAAGCCCAATTCTTCGATGTATCCCCATTGGAATAGCCCGCCCACCAGCCTGGGATTGCGTGAAAAATGCTCGTCCTTGATGTTCTCAACGGTGATAAAACCCGGCAAACCGCCCGGGGAAATCACCTCAAGCCGGTCAGAAAACATGCGCACTTCGATGCGCCGGCCACGCAAGCGATAGTCGCGGTGGCACACGGCGTTAACAAGCGCTTCGCGCACCGCGAATTGCGGATACTCAAAGGTCTCTTCACGCTCCAGCCCTTTAACGACGGCGCTGACCGCCATTTCGCTCCAGACCAGGTTCCAGGTCGCTTCTATCAAGCGCGGGACCGGACCAGTTAGCTCTTCTCGCCGCGTATAGCCGGCCAAGCCACTGTCGCCGCGCGGCGTGGTTCCCACAAACTTGGCGAAGACAACACCGCTTTGCGGCAACCATTTCTGCGGGTATTCGCTAAACAGCAACAAACCGCAAACAGTTGGCTTGCCATCCGCTGTTATCGCGCCAATCTCGGCTAAGAGATTGTTGATTTCGCCGTCGTAAGGGCGTTTCGTGCGCTCGGCGCGCTTCTCCAAGTATTCGTCGATCATCTCGCGGCTAAAATCCTCAACCGTGGCCCCCGGCGCCGCTTCTCCCTCGAAGTCACCGGTGTTCTTCGCGCTCGCCAGGCGCAGGATCTCTTGCCCGCCCAGCGGCCGATTGACCTTGCCGCTCCTGATCAGGACGCGCCCATCGGAAAGCGCATGCAGCTCGGTGCTCCTGGGAACGCGAAGGGCGTAGGCTGGAAGTATTCTGGCCGCCTGGCTCGGCGCAATACGCTCGGTCGCTTCGGGATTTGACGGCGGATCAGCCCTGTCTTCAATAGTCTGGAAGTGTACCTGTTCTAATCTCTCGGTGACGACAGGCGGATTGTAGAGCTCGTCTGCCTGTTTGAGTACACGGTCAATTTCCGAGAACTCGGGCGGGACCGCGCCGGGATTGCCGTCAGATTGCAGGCCGACAACAATAACGCCGCCCTCGGTATTGGCAAAGGCGACCATATGCTCCGCGATCTGGACGGTGTTGGCAGAATCAACAAAAGCCAAGCGCGGGCCCTCTCCGCCCCTAATGAACTCAGAATCAGTCATTGATTTCCTAGGCTGAATTGCTATCTCCAGCGTAGTTTAGCATAGCCACTCAGTGGCGGCGAACCAATTCAAGGCCTAGATCCGCTGAAACGCGGGATATTGCCAGTCGCCTGCCTAAAGGCGATATAGTTATCGCCTTATTGGTTTTCTCTCATTATAATTCTCTGCCGGTACGACATGCGCATCGCCTGATGACCGGAGTAGAGGACGAACGCAATTGCTTGGACTGATCTATCCGATGGGGATGGTCCTGCTCAGTTGGCTTCTGCTGTTCTTGCTGTTCAGCGGACTGGGCGTGGTGGCGCTGCGTCTGCTCGGTCACAGGCTCGCTGTCGGGATTGCTTGGTTCGACAGCTTTTGGCTGGGCTGGGCGCTGGCGCTGGCGGCGCTGCAATTATGGCATTTGCTATTTGCGGTTGATGACCGGGCGCTTATCCTACTGGCAATTGTCGCTGCCGTTGGCTTGTACCAACATCGCCAGCGCTTCATCCCTCAGCTTCTGCGACTGAAGAAACATCGCGCTTTTCTGCTGATGCTGCTGATAGCGCTGTTGTGGATGTCGAACCGCGCCCTAGAAATGCCTGACGAATTCGATACCGGCTTCCGCGATATCCAGGCAGTCATGTGGATGGATGCCTATCCCATTGTTCCCGGGCTGAACAATTTATTCTCGTCTTTGGCCTACAATCACTCCGTCTACTTGTATCAGGCCTTGCTGGACACTTCGATTTGGTCGGGGCGCTCCTATCATATCGCGACGGGACTGCTGCTGACAGTCATGCTGGCCTATTCACTTCACTCAGCCGTAAATCTTTACCAATGCCGCGCGGAGGAGCGAGCGCGCTGGTCCTGGATCTTCGCCACGCTTGTCATGCCGTTCTTTTTGTTTTCCGCGGTCGGACGAGGAAGCATTTCGCATTTTTTGACCGACGCCACAGTGGATTTGCTAGGCATACTGGTCTTGATCTGGCTGCTGGACTTTTTGCAAGACGCCGGTGCAGACGCCAAAACGGTTTCTTGGCAGGTCCTTCGCCTGTCGATTGTTATCCTGGCTGGATTCACCATCAAACAGACCTTTTGGGTATTTGGCGTCGGCATAGCCGGGCTTGTCATAGTTGCGTTGGTCCTCAGGGCAGGCGGCTTGACAAACCTGGGACGATTGGTGCGCCTGTCCTGGCCGGTTCTACTGATTGCGGTCTTGTTCGCCGGACCCTGGATGCTGCGCGGGGTTGTGACCAGCGGATATATCGCTTATCCCCATGCCATCGGCAGGATAGAGGTCGATTGGGCGGAACCGCCCGATCTCATCGAGCATCGGCAGCGACAACTGGCAACCAATACCCGGCGTCGTTATGGCGATCCCGAGATTGTGCTTGCGACTTGGGACTGGGTCGGGCCATGGTTCGACGGCATCCGACGCAACGTGAAGGATTTCGCGCTTCCGGCCGCCTTGACCATGTCGGGACTGTTCCTTTATGCGAGCGGTCGAGTGCGGCGGCGAGCTGGAGAAAGTCGAGGGGGATTGGGTTTATGGGTCTTCGCTCCGCTGCTGATCATGCTGGCCTTCTGGTTCGTCAGTCTGCCAAACCTCAAATACGTGCGCTACATCTTTTGGAGCGGCGCTGTGCTTTCATGGTTGCTCGCCATGCTGTCATGGACTAGGATCTCATGGCGTTTGCGTGTCTCAATCACTTACGCGGTTTTGGGGATTTGCCTGGCATATTTTATGTATTTGCTCTTGGCGCAGCGGGATTTCGCGGTCTCGGCCGGCCCCGGCGATGGCTTCTATCAGCATCCCTTGCCGCCGGTCAAAGTCTATGAAACAGCCAGCGGATTGCAATTGAACGTACCCGACAGCCATATCCATCAATGTTGGCAGATTCCCTTGCCATGTACGCCTTTCCCGCGCAAAGGCATTTTCGCTCGTGTACCGGGGCAGCTTCAGCATGGTTTCGGTTTTAACGCCGACGACGGATTAGAGATCCCTGATGATTGATGATGTTCTGCCGATCTAGCAAAACGCAGGCTGCTTGAAACGAGCCCTTTGCATGTCAACGATTATTACGCTCCTGATAAGCATTGTATCCATCATGTTTCTGCGCGCGTGTTTGGTAACCTTGGGATACTACAAGGAGCCAATTCTAACCGCTTTTCAACAGTACGGCGACGAAGTGGGCTTCAGCCCCCTTTTCGAGTCCGTCATGTGGGCAACGGCGCTCGCCTATCTTATATTTGTGCTTTTGGTGCCCTCCTCTTTTCTGGTCCTGCTGGGGATCATCGCCTTTGTATCCTACATCATGCTCTATTGGAAAGTCAAAGACAACATTATGAACTATCCGGAAGTCTTTTTGCGTTTCCCGCGCTGGTATCGCGATATTGTTGATCATACCTCGCGCGAAGAGCGGCGGAAGCTATCTTATATGTGGCTCGGGCTGCCCCTGCGGACAAGATTGCTCTATAACGCTCAACATAACGAGTTTCGCAAATGGGTAGAATTAGTGGTCTTGTCGGTCGCTTAATGGGCGGATGACGATTGACCGCGGCTTGTTTCTGCACCAAACTCGAGAGCGGCTCGACAAGACCTCGGCCGCTCATTCTTGCTGGGAGACCTGGACTCGAACCAGGAATGGCGGATCCAGAGTCCGCTGTTTTGCCAATTAAACTATCTCCCACTGCGTCGACAGAAGCCTATCACAAGGGCTGTTGCTTGACAAGCCCACCGCGTCCGCCAGGGTGCATTTCAGATTATTGACAAGCCAAGAGGTTTTTGCCTGTTGAAAGCATGGCCAACCACAAAGAACACAAAGTAAATGAGGCATTTCTCAGTAGTTCCAAGTAAGTAATGCAACAAATTGCAAGGTCAATGTAGGGACGAGCCTTGGCTTGCCCGCGGTTCCGGTTAGGTTTTGCGGGCGACCCAACGGACTCTGTTGAAATACTGTCCCCATCCCCCAGCCCCTTACCCCCAAAATGAGGGAAGGGGAGCTTTTGAACCCTAATAAGCCGTTAAAGCCCCTCCCTCTTTATGGGAAGCATCCCCCGACAGCGGGGGACCGAGGGGGCATAGGGTTTTGGGTGGGGGTTTTAGTGCTTTTTCAACAGACTCCGGTGGGTCGTCCGCAAAATATATTCCTCTGTTGGTTTTTCTCTGCGCACTCTGTGTCCTCTGTGTTTAGATTTTTTTGCAGGACTTATTTGGATTTACTTCTGTGTTCTCAGTGCTTAGAAAAATCTGATGCGATTGCCCTGATCCGCCTATTCAGCAAAGACAAGGATTCGCGGGCAGCGCTTCTTCACTCAAGCGAGTCGCAGGCCAGCTTGATTCGCCGGATAGACTCTGCTTTACCCAGGATCTCCATCGTTTCGAATGTCGGTGGCGAAACGCGCTGGCCCGTGACCGCTGCGCGCAAGGCGCCAAAAACCTGGCCATTCTTGTAGCCGATTTTCTTGGCGAGATCCTTGAAGGCGGCGTACTGACGTTCGTGACTGAAATCGGCCAGACTTTCGATGACGGGAATGGATGCTTCCAGCACCTGCCTTGTCGCGCGGCCATCCATCTTCTTTTGAAAAAGTATCTCGGTGGCCGGGGCTGTGAAACAGCTCCATTCCTCAAAGAAAAAACCGGCCATGGCAATCACATCGTTCAGCGTTTTCAACCGGACTTGCAAGATCGGCGCGACTCTGCGCAGACGCGCCTCATCCACCGCGTATCCGGCGCCTTGCAGCACCGGTTTGAGCAAACCGGCCAGGTAATCTACATCCGCGGACTGAATATATTGGCCGTTTAGCCAATGCAGCTTCGCTATCGGATAGGCGCTGTTGGCGGGATTGACGTCCGTCAAATCAAAACGCTCGATGGCCTCTGACAGGGAAAAGATCTCGCGATCGTCGCCGAAATTCCAGCCGATATTGGTCAAGAAATTGAGGACAGCTGCCGGAAGATAACCGGCGTCGATAAACTCCTGAACGAGAACGGGTACGCTGGTTCCGTCGGCAGCGGCGAATCTTCCCTTCCGTTTGCTCAGCTTTCCTTTGCCATTGGGGTTGAGCAGAACCGGCAGGTGGGCAAAATAAGGCTTTTGCCAGCCCAAAGCCTCCCAGATCTTCAGGTGCAGCGGGAACGAGGGAAGCCATTCCACCGCCCGCGTAATATGCGATATCTTCATATGATGATCGTCAACAATGTGGGCAAGATGGTAGGTTGGGAAGCCGTCCGATTTGAGCAGCACGGTATCCTGCAACTGTTCGTTGTCAAATGTCACTTCACCGCGAATCATGTCGTAACCGCTAGTCTTCCCCGTCAGCGGCATCTTGAATCGAATAACATAGTCTTGGCTTCGAGATGCCAATCGCTTCGCGGCAGCTGGGTCCAAATCCCGGTAGCGGCGGTCATAGCCGCTGCCGGCTTCCCGCATCTGCGCCAACTCTTCCGCTGTGGCAAAACATTTATAGGCATGACCTTTCTCGACCAGCCAGTGCGCCCAGGTTTGGTAGAGATCCAGGCGCTGCGACTGAATGTAGGGTCCGAATGGTCCGCCTTGCCGCGGTCCCTCGTCGATATCCAGGCCCAACCAATCGAAAGCGTCCTGGATCATTTCAATCAAGCCGGGCACAGAGCGTTTCCGGTCCGTATCTTCGATGCGCAGAATAAACTGGCCGCCGTGTCGACGGGCGAAGAGCCAGCCGAACAGGGCGGAGCGGATGCCGCCTATATGTTGAGGTCCTGTCGGGCTGGGCGCATAACGGGTACGCACCGGCCCGCGATCACTTGAACTCAAATCTGTCTCCCTCCGAGTTGCGGCACAGTAAACGACAGGTTGGCAATTAGATGTTTATCCGCCTGCGCCGGGCGATAACGCTTTGCACCAATCCGATGCCTACCATGGTGAACAGCAGCGACGTGCCTCCCGAGCTGACAAAAGGCAAGGTCAAACCCGTTACCGGCAGCAGAGCCAGGTTCATGCCGATTGAAACGACGGACTGGAAGAATATCATGGCGGCGACCCCGTAACAGATCATACTGCCGAGCGGGTCGCTCGCTTCGCGCGCGCCTTTTAGAATGCGAAACAATACCAGGCTGAGCAGTCCGATAACCGCAATGCCCCCGGCCATCCCGAATTCGTGGGCGATAACGCTGAAGATAAAATCAGTATGTCGCACGCGCAGGAAGCGCCCGGTGTTTTGCGGACCTACGGCGTAACCTTTGCCCAGGACGCCGCCCGATCCGATGCTGATCAGCGCTTGATCGATGTTATATCCGGCGTCGGGATCGCTTTCGGGATTGAGAAAGAGCTCGATGCGCAATTGCTGGTATGGTTCTAGTTGTGTGTAAACAATCGGCAGCAATACCAGCCCAACGGAGACGAACATGGCAATGTGCCGCAAGCGAAATCCCGCTGACCAAATAATCACAGCCCAGATGAAGAGAAACACAATTGTCGTACCGAGGTCCGGTTGAATAAATATCAGTGCGGCGGGAATCGCCACATGCGCCAGGGAGCGGAAGACGGCCGACAATCGTCCCAGATTCAGATAGCGGTCGGCTAAATGCTGCGACAAGGTGACGATCAAAATGATCTTGCCGATTTCCGAAGGCTGAATGCGGATGCCGATGTTTAACCAGCGCTGGGCGCCGCCCGCGCCCTCGACGCCGAAGACGCGGACCAGGAGCAGAAGAATGATCATGACGGCGTAGAGCCAAATGCTGATCCCGCCTAAAAGACGGTAGTCGATGGTTGCAATCACCACTATGGCGATGAAACCGATAATGGCATAGGTGATCTGGTCAGGCACACGACGAATGATGTCATCGTCGATGGCGTCTTGCGTCGCGCTTGCGATCATCAATATGCCGAAGACGACCAGCGCCAATGTGGTAAGCAATAGCACAAGATCAAAGCGTCCCAGTATTCCCTTGGCTTCCATGCCCAGTTTCGTCCAAGCCTAACCGATGAAACGCTCATTATAACCGAGGCTGTAGAAACAGACAGGGTATGCTCGGCGGGCTGCGCGAGAATGAACTAGAATCCTGCCGGTGCTTGCTCGGGGGGAGTTTCCAATTCGTCGCAAATCACGGTCAATCGTCGATTGCAGCGAGACGTCACTTCTTGTTCTCTTTTTCCTCTTTGTCGGCGCCTTCCCCATCCTCCGAGGCGACAGCGGCCTCTTCAGCGTCGCCAGCCGCTGATTCTCCTTCATCAACCGAGTCCTCTGTTTCGCCTAGGGGCTTGTCCGAATTGTTTTGGCGTGAATCGGCGTAAGTTTCCGGGCTGGGGGGTACGGTCTGTTTGACGACCGGTATCTCGGCGACCAATTTGCTCTGATTGCGGTCGCGCTGCTCCAGCGCAATTTCAACGCGATCCTTGTCAACGACAACGTACTTGACAATGACAGCCAGGATCTCGCGCTTCATCTCTTCCAGGCGCTCGGGCGGCAAGTTGATCCGATCGTGCTGCAATACGAAACGCAATCTGTCTTTTGCCGTCTTGCCAGATCCTTTTCTGGGGCGTCCAAACAAGCGGTTCAGTAGACTCGTCATGAGAAGATCCTTTTCTGGTAACTGATGTCGGAGCAGCCATCAGGCATCCATGCTAGCGACCATCGAGAAACCGCATTAGCCGCTTGAAGAAACCGGGATTTTCTTCAAGATCCATGAAAGGCACGTCTTCACCCGTGACTCTGCGGGCGACATTGGCAAAAGCCATTCCGGCGCGCGAACCCTCGTTTAGCGAAACGGGAACGCCACTGTTGGACGCGGAAAGCACGAATTCATCCTCTGGGATGATGCCGATAATCTCCAGTGACAAGATATCGAAGACATCTTCCGCGGAAAGCATTTCGCCTTTGTTGACCATCTCGGTCTTGAGGCGGTTGATGATCAGACGGCCCGGTCCCTTGTCGGCGGCTTCTATGAGACCAATGATTCGGTCGGCGTCACGGACCGCGGAGACTTCCGGATTGGTGACGATCAGGACTTCGTCGGCGGGTTCCAGCGCGTTGCGGAATCCACGTTCGATGCCGGCTGGGGAGTCAATGATGACATAATCGTGGTCTTCGCGCAGTTTGTCTGTGAGTTCCACCATATCTTTAGGACTAACTGCCATTTTGTCGCGGGTTTGAGCGGCCGGGATAAGGAAAAGCTGCTCGAACTTCTTGTGTTTGATCATCGCTTGCCGCAGCTTGGCGCGGCCCTCCACGATGTCTACGAGGTCGTAGACGATGCGGTTTTCCAAGCCCATAATGACATCCAGGTTGCGCAAGCCGATATCGGCGTCGATAACGACAACTTTCTTGCCGAGGTTTGCCAGCGATATGCCAAGGTTGGCTGTGGCGGTGGTCTTGCCAACGCCGCCCTTGCCGGATGTTATGGTTACTACCTTGCCTCCCATGCCATATCCTTTCCCGGGCTATCTTCTGGCTTCTACAACTATCTGATTGTCGCGGATCAGCGCCACTTCCGGCGCAACATGTCTGCGCTTGCCGGCGGGCGAAGTCACGATGTAGCCGGCAATGCGCAATTGGCTGGGGCTCATCTCGAGCGCGCAAACGACGGCGGATTCGTCGCCATCGGCGCCTGCATGGACCGTGCCGCGCAACTTGCCCCAGACGATGACATCGCCCGCTGCAATAACCTGGGCCCCGGGATTGACATCGCCAAACACCACGACATGCCCCTTGCTATGGACGATGCGCCCGGAGCGTAAAGTCCGACGGACCAATACACCCCCTGTCCCTGTTTCTTCGGGGTCAACGGGCAATGTCTCTTGCTTTTCCGTCGCCGCCGAGCGCTTATTTGAGTCGGTCTTCAAGTCGAGCGCGAGCGCCGATTCCCTCGTCGTGTCGCTCTCGCTCAATACCAGGGATAGCGATAGCCCCCGGCGCTCCAGCAAGGCTTTCAGCGAACTAAGTTCATACTTGGGCACAGGGCGTGTTCCGAGTTCGATAGTGATGGCGGCCCCAGCAAAAAAATCGGCCCGGGCGTCAATGCGGGCAGCCAGATGATCGGTGACGGATTGCCAATTCTCAGTAGGACTGAGGCTGATCAGCAAACCGTCCTTGACGCCTTTGATCGCAATCAGTTCGTCTTGCATTCTATTTCACATCCAGCTTGGTGATGGATAGCCCTGCCGCCTACGAACAACTATACTCGTTTTTGCGTTCCGCGCGAACGTCAGAGACCCTATCAAGATTGTATGATGTTCAAAAGCAAAATGACAGGAACAACAAAGTAGAAAGCCGAGACAAAATGCGTCCAGCGCGCTGTTTCATTTCCGATGGTTTTGTTGACCCACTGCCCAAAGGTATTGACCGCATAGGTCATCCACAAGATCTGAATCATCACCAGCGGCAAGAGCAAGACCTCGCGGTTATCGCCCAGATAAACCAGGCCAAAGAACGTATAAGCGGCGAAGGCGATCATGGTGACAGTACCCACAGGCGGGAACCAACGCGACAAGCGCGCCAGCCCCAGCACGGCGACTACGATGCCAACAAGGCTGAATTGTTCTGTCAGCAATTGACCAAGCCCGATCCAACTCGCCGCCTCTCGCCAATTCAATAGACCGAGCAAAGGCGGAACCGGCAAGAGGTAGCTCTTCACCAGCAGCCCGAGGCCGATGCAAGCCGCGGCGAGTATGCTTAGCCAATACCAGAGCGGCAGCTTGGCGTATGAAAGAAAAAGGCCGAGCAATATCGCGGGCGCGAATAGCGCGATCAAAGGGTCATTTATCGTGCCGATTGCGAACAGGAATAGCAGGCCGTAAGTATGAAACGGCCTCGGCGGGGCAGGCGGCTTGGTCCCGGGCCGCGGGTTGGTGAGCAAGACCATATCCACCAGCAGATACATGAACCATGCTGTCACCAAGCCCGTCAGGCGCAGGCTCTGCGCGATTCCAATTTGGCTCCAAAAGATCAAAACAAATACAGCTATCCCCAAGCCAATGCCAAGATAGCTGCGCTTGACGGTAATGTAGGCCAGCAGCGTCGCGACGGCGGCAAGGCCAACCGCGAGCACGATCGTCGCCGGCTGGGTAAGGCCTCCGCCGGCCTGAGACCAGAAAATCGGACAGAGGGTCATGGTCAAGCCGCCCGCGATCGACGCAATGAATCCCATCCGGCGCATGCTCGCCGTGACGCCCATCACGGCCAAAGCCAGTCCAGACGCGCGCGAAAGCGGCGTTTCACCAACGACTAGCAGCAAAAGCCAGGCAAGGGCGGCGGTGATGAATGCTGGCGCCCAATACCGGATGTTGCGAACTTGCTCTTCATCGAGAGCGAACAGATTAACTTTCATTTGCGGCGGAGTCGCTATTGCCGAAATTCCTCAGCGTAATACCGCTACCCTGGCTTTGTAAACGAAAATACTCAGCCATCGTCTTGCGAACGATGGGCAAGGCGACTTGGGATCCTTCGCCTCCATTATAAACGAAGGCGATGATAATGACTTCGGGATCGTCATAGGGCGCATAACCCGTATACCAAGCGTGAGCGGGCCACTGGCCCGGCACGCAAAGGTTCAGCGAATTGGCGATGTTGTCACAGTACTCGGCTGTGCCTGTCTTGCCAGCGACTTCTACATTGGGCAATACCGCGCCGCCCGCGGTGCCGCCTTCCGCAGTGACAGCCTGCCGCATGCCCTCCTGAACAAGCGCCAGCGCATTCTCCGAAAGGAAGGCTGGCGTATAGGGCCGCGTCGCCGGCGGGAAGCGAACAGGCTGACAGACCGACGCGTTGAAGCTGTAATTGCGCGGTATATGTATGCGATATGCCTGCAAGTCCTCGATCGCCAGATCGGGATCCAAATCCGCTGTGTTGCGGTAACCTTCCGGGTCGCAGCGGTTGGGATCGTACCATTGCGAGTTGGGCTCGCAGGTGCAAGCCAAACTTGACGGGCCCTTCATCAGCATGTCTTCCAGCAAGAGCAAGGTCAGTTCTTCGCCGGGTTCGAGCATGTCTCGATTGATGGTTCGTAATACATGAGGTTCATTCGCCTCGATAACGCGGCGTTCTTCGTCCAGGAAATCTTGGATAATCGTGGGTTGATACAAGAATCCGCCGTTGATGGTCGCCGCCACGGACGAAATCAGTTGCAGAGGCGTTACGTTCACATAACCTTGGCCGAAGGCCGCATTGTACGTGTCGCCGGTGGACCAGCTTTCGCCCTCGTTTCGCCGTTTCCAATCGCGATCCGGCATACGCACAGGATTTTCGAAGGGCAGTTCTATCCCGAGTTCGCTGCCAATGCCAAATGCCGTACCGTAACGGAAGAGGTCTTCGATGCCCAATCCGCCGGGACGAATAGTCTGTGCCGACAGATTCGGGTTGCCCCCGCCGATTTGGTAAAAATAAACATCACAACTCCAGGCGATGCCTTGGATCAGATTCACCCGACCATGTCCGGTGCGCAGCCAGCAGACAAAACGCTGGGATTGCGCCGGGTCGTTGGGCGCGTAGCGGTTTTCCAGAAACAACTGCCCCTCGTCTAGCAAAAGGGTATCGGGATCAATGACATTTTCCTCTACGACCGCGGCTGCCGTGATAATCTTCCATACAGAACCCGGTGGATAAATGCCCTTGATCGTATTATTGACCAGCGGGCGCAAAGGATCGTCAATAATGTCCAGATAGTATTCCCCGTCGATCGCGCGCGCGAAGCGCGAGTTGTCATAGCTCGGATAGCTCACCAGCGCCAGCACTTCGCCATTACGAGGATCCATGGCGATGACGACGCCTTGCTGCGAGACCACTCGTCCCTCTTCGCTATTCAATATGCTGAGCTGGTCAATCAGCGCTTGCTGCGCGAATGCCTGCAAATCGACATCGATTGTGAGGCGCACGTTTTGACCCGGGACCGGATTGACCTGTTCAATGATATTGATTACCTCTCCAGCGACGTCCACTTCTCGCAAGACGCTGCCGCGCTCGCCGGCGAGCCTCGCTTCAAGGTATCGCTCGACGCCTTCGTAACCGATGCGATCAAAAGCCGGGTTATAGCCCTGCGCCTGCAATTCCAATGCCTCTTCGGCCGGGATCGGACCCATGTATCCGATAATATGCGTCGTGAGCGCGCCCGTAGGGTACTCGCGCACGGCGACCGCATCCACATCCACGCCCTGCATGTAGATTCGCTCCTCGAGGATCTGCATGGCAACTTGCTGGGGCACGTCCAGAGCGACGATCACCGGGCGGAAGGGCGCGATGCCTTCGCCCTCGGCAACCAATTCTTCAATACTCCTGACAAATTGACCCGTTTGTTCCGCCAGTTCGCGCGTGGGCGGTACGCCAACCAAGGCTGACAGTCGATTAAATACCTCGAGTTCAGCGGTTTGGTCCTCTGGCAGTTGCGCTGGAATGATTGTGACATTAAACGCAGGCACGTTAAAAGCCAGGCGCTTGTCGTTGCGGTCGAAAATGGCGCCGCGCCGAGAGGCGATCGGCAAGGCGCTGAAGCGGTTCTCGTCAGCGAATCCCTCGAACTCGCCATGCCGCAGGACCTGCAATTCGTACATGCGTATGCCAAAAATCAAGAAGACAGCCAGGATGACGGCTTGAAAAAAAGTCAAGCGCCAAGTCTGGAAGGGAATCAGGCGATTGGACTTCATCAGGGGGCGCCAGTATCCGCCTCGCGCGACAGATTCGTCGATGCGCTCGGTGCATTAACGCGAAGACGCCGTTGAATCAGCCGGACAATTGCGTATGTGGGCAGCGCGCCGACCAGGTTGTAGATGATCGTAGGAATGAAAACAAGCCGGATAACCAAGAGAATGTCGTATGACAGCCCCAACAACAGTAGCGCAAAATAAGTATACACTTGAAAGAATAGCGTTGCTAACAGTGTCATCGCCAGCAAAGTGACTATGCGCATTCGATACAGCTGTTGCGCCGCGCCATTGGCCGCATACACGATTATCATGAGCGCTGCTGAAGAAGTCCCAATTGGTATGGCTGAATAAAGATCGAGCAGGATGCCGCCCACCAGCGCCCAAACGAATCCGCTAAGTAGATCCGCCCGGATTGACCATGCCAGCACCAGCAGCATCACCAGGTTAATCTGCCCGCGCGTATTGTTCAGTATTGGACTTATGTTCCCCAACAAGCCGACGCCGAAGCCGACCAACTGCGGCAGAATGCTTGCGGAAAGCGCCGCCGCCAGCACTAATATCGGTACACTGAGGTAACGACCCATGTCAGTTTCTCCTTACTGGTCGAATACGGTCAGATCAATCGGCTGAAAGCTGGTAATGACCAGCACCAACTCCAGCGTTTGAAAATCGATCAAGCTGCGGACTTGCGCTTCCTGGAATAGTTCGAATTCAAATTGGCGCACGCTTGTTACCTGGCCGACAACGATATCGGGCGGGAAGTTGCCTCCCAAGCCGGATGTGATCACCAAATCGCCTTGCCGGATCTCTTCGTCGAGATCGACGAAGGTGAGGCGCAAGACACCGGAGGCTTGCCCAATGATGCTGCCGTCCGCGCGCGTCTCCTGCAATCGGGAACTGACAGCGCTGTTTTCGTCGGTGATCAATTGGACTTGCGACGCATTGGCGCTGATGCCGCTGATCCGACCCACCAATCCCAGGTCGGTAGTTACTGGCATGCCGACCGCGATGCCGTCGCGCGTCCCTCGGTTGATAATGACATTGCGCGCGATGCCGGTCTGGTCGACGCCGATTACGTCAGCAGTGAGGAATTCCTGATTCTCGAGCGCGGTTGTGTAGGATAGCAAGCTGACAAGACGGTCGTAGTCGCTGGCGGCCTCTCGCAGCTGCAGGAGTTCGATTTGGCCGCGGGCGAGCTGCTCTTCAAGCTCGGCGATGCGTTCGCGCAATTGCCCCAAATTGTTCAATTCATCAACGGCTTGGTTGAAGGACACGGACAGCCTGTTGAACGCGCCGGACAAGTTATTAAGCGGCGCGGCAACCACAGCTTCGACCGGGCTCAGCGCGCCAGCAACCGCCAAAGCGACGAGCAAGCCACAGAAGCCCAGCATCATCATGAGCAAGGTGAAACGGTTGGGACGCCCATTCAATCTCAAGCCAGAGTCCTCACACAGCCGCTCGGCGCGTAACCGGCGAAAAAACCCAAAAAATGCCGCGCTCACACAAAACAATCAGCCTTCTCTACCGCGTGGGCGACGCGGTTTATTACAGAAGAGCAATCAAATATATCTTATCACAGTCGCGCGGCGCGTAACTGCCGAAACGGCGCCAGGAATGTCGCGCTCACACAGAATAAGAGGCTTCCGCCTGCCAGGGCAAGGCGCTTACTTAAATGTTTCCCAAGGGACTAGCGATTCGCAGATTAGTGCCGTGTACTGCCGCGTTCCGGACCGGTCAACAGCCGCCGCAGGTTGGTATAGTCTTCCAGAACGCGCCCGGCGCCGCGCGCGACGCAGGTCATGGCGTCATTGGCGAGCCAGGACCGGATATTGACTTCTTCGCGCAGCCGATCGCCCAATCCCCGCAATTGACCCCCGCCGCCAGCAATGGTGATGCCGCTCTCCATCAAATCCGCGACCAGTTCGGGCGGGGTATCATCGAGCGCATCCTTTACCGTGTCGATGATGATATTGACTGACCCGCTGATTGCCTCTCGGATCTCGATTGAACTGACCTCAACCGCGTCGGGTAGCCCGGTGCTTAGATTTCTCCCCTTGACGATATAGGTGCGCTCCTGCGGCAATGGGTAAGCGCTGCCAATATCAATCTTGGCTTTTTCGGCGGTCGGCTCGCCAATTAGCAGATTGTGTTTGTCCCGCAGGTGACGCACGATGTCTTCGTCCATTTCGTCGCCTGCGACGCGAATTGAACGGCTGATTACGATCCCGCCTAGTGAAAACAAAGCCACTTCCGTGGTGCCGCCGCCGATGTCCACCACCATGCTTCCGCGGGTTTCCAGTACCGGCAAGTCAGCGCCGATCGCTGCCGCGACAGGTTCTTCAATCAAATGCGCCTCGCGCGCGCCGGCGTCGAGCGTCGCCTCTATCACCGCTCTCTTCTCGACTTCCGTGACGCCGCTTGGTATGCCAACAACGACGCGGGGCCGCGGTACCGGTACCCAACTTTGTTCGTGCGCTTTGCGGATGAGATAGTCCAGCATTCTCGCGGTGATTTCATATTCGCTGATGACGCCATCGCGCAAGGGGCGGATGATCAAAATATCTTTGGGATTCTTGCTCCACATTTCCTTGGCGCGGGCGCCTACTTCGATTGGAACGCGTGTTTTGCGGTCGATAGCGACGAAGGACGGCTCGTTGATAACGATGCCTTTGCCGCGCACATATACGAGCGTGTACGCGGTTCCCAGGTCGATGCCAATATCAAGCGAAAAAAGCCCGAACAGGAAATCCAGAGGACTTAGCACAAAAGACTCCCCAAAGGAAAGCAGACGCGCCGAATTATATCACAGATTAACATTAAGGAATACCAATCGTCACAAACGAAATACTTACTTAATAGGGGTCTATAAACATAAGTCTCAATATATCACTGAATGGGCTATTTTTCCCAAGATGTTCGCTATCAGTTCAGGGCAATTGCATCAAATTTTTTCAACATAGAGAGCGCGGAGCGCACAGAGTTCGTCGGTGTTCAGACGACATTTCTTCTAAAATCCGAGACTAAGCATAAGAAAGAGTTATAAGCGAAACGTGATTTTTCACTCGAAAACACAGTTGAAATAAGACATTTTCTGTTTTTCTCTGTGCCCTCTGTGTTCTCTGTAGTTAATATTCGGTTTAGATTCCTACCATGTCAGCCGCCTCATTTTGATGCGATTGCCCTGGCTATCAGTTATGATATTACGAGTGCATTGCTGGAACGGTTCCAGGCTCATGCTTTCCCTTGTCGCCAGAAACATAAAAGAACATAACTTGATCGCCCCGGGCCAGACCGTGCTTGTTGCCGCCTCCGGCGGCGCCGATTCCGTCTCGCTGCTGCATATTTTGTCCAGGCTTAGCCAGGATATGCGCTTCCAAATTCATGTCGCCTCGCTGGATCATGGCATTCGCGGGGAAGCCGCAGCCCGCGATGTTCAGCATGTCCGTGAATTAGCGACTCGCTGGGAATTGCCCTTCACGGCCGGCGGCGCCAATGCGCCGGCGCTTGCCAAGCGCGAGGGCATCGGCTTGGAAGAAGCGGCCAGGCGAGTGCGCTATGATTTCTTGGCAAAACTCGCCCTGCGGCACGATGCCGCCTGCGTCGCTGTAGGGCATCACGCCCTTGACCAGGTAGAGACAATTCTGATGCGCATCGTTCGTGGCGCCGGGATCAAGGGATTACGCGGCATGCGGATGTCATCGCCTCTGCCGTGCCACGCGGAGTTGACGCTAATCCGGCCGCTGCTGAGTGTCACGCGGGACGAGATCGAAGCTTATTGCGTCGAAAACCGGCTGGAATACCGTCACGATAGCAGCAATGACGACACCGGATATTTGCGCAATTTCATTCGCCATCAAATCGTTCGCCCGCTGCTTGATCGGCATGCTCATCTACCAAAGTCCTTTGAGCGGCTGGCTGCTGCGGCAAGGGCAGACCACGATTACCTGGAATCTCGCTTTAAGAGCGATGTGCTGCCCTTGGTCGAACAACAAGCAGGCGCCTGGCGCATTTCCCGATCCGACTATCAGTCCTGTCATCTGGCGATGCGCCGTCGTTTGCTTCGTGAAGCCTTCTGCCGTTTGCAAGATCGCAACATTGAATTGCGCTCTGATGTCACGCTGGAGATCATCGACTGGATCAAGGGCGCCCAAGCTGGCAAAGTCCGTGATTTGGGCCGGGATATCCAGCTTCGCATCGGCTACGACAGCCTCTACATTGAGCGCCGCAATGCCGAACAGCGCTTTGAAGACTACCGATTGATCGCGCCTGGGACGGAAATTCCATTGCGAGGAGGCGCTGAAATCATCGTAGGGCGCTTGCGAATCGCACTCCTGGATGGCGAGCGGACGACAGGTTGCTCCACAGCCGTTCATGTTCCTGTTGACGCCGAATTGCATTTACGCACGCGGCGCGCGGGCGAACGCTTTCGGCCAAAAGGCATGGCTGGCAGGTCGAGAAAAATAAAAGATTGGATGATCGACCGCAAGATCCCGCGGCAGATCCGCGATCAGATTCCCCTGGTCAGCCTCAATGGCGAAGTGATCGCCATCTGTGTCGGCGACGCCTGGCGCCTTGCGGACAGGTCGCAGATGACGACTGACTCCGGCCGATTCCGTACCTTGGTTCTCGAATAGCCGGCCAGCCGGGGCGAATGCCTTCGCCTGGAATACCGCAAAACCAGGGTTTACGCTATAATCAATACATGGATACAAAGCCCGCGCGTGTTGCTGAAAAAGCGGTGAGTCGGCTAATGCAAGTTTTGCTGGTGGATCATGATGCCGTCAATCGCTACACCGTGAGCAAATCTCTGCAACGCGTCGGCTACATCATTGTCGAAGCGTCCTTCGGCGACGAAGCTTTGGAGCTCTTCAATAGTCAGGATTTTGACCTGGTCTTGAGCGAGATTGATCTGCCCGGTCTCGACGGGATAGCGCTCTTGCAGCGCATCAAGGCGCGGTCGCCGGGCGCGATGGTGGTCTTGATGACAGAAAACCCCAGCGTCGAATCCGCAGTGCAAGCGCTGCGCTCCGGCGCGCACGATTACCTGATCAAACCCTGTTCCAGCCAAGAGATTCGAGCGAGTGTGGACCGCGGCCTTGAACGAGCGCGAAACCTGATGCGGCGTCGGCGCATGCTGGATGCAATTGAGCGAAACGTGGAAGAGCTGGTGCGGGAAGAAGCCTTGGCAGCGCTTTCGTCTAACGACGCCAGCCTGGGACCGCTTGCGCCTGTAGCTCGTGATCGCGCGGACCCCACCGAGTCTATGGCGGCTTTGGCCGGACTGTCGGTCGCCCCGGGCCGCTATCAGATCGGCATTGGAGACCAGTCCATTAGCTTGACTCCTACGGAGTTCGATCTGTTGCTGTATTTGGCGGCGCATCGCAGCCGCGTTCTGCCATGCCAAGAGCTTGTTCGGGAAGTCCGAGGCTATACCACAGAGGAGACCGAAGCCCGTGAAGTCATTCGCCCTCATGTCAGCAATTTGCGGCGCAAGTTGAAGACGCTGGGCGATTACGAAAAGCTGGTTGTTAACGTGCGCGGGATTGGTTATCGGCTGGGCGATCTCTCCAATCCAGAGTAGCATCCCCCGCTTTTGCCCTCGCTCCCCTTGCTCCCATGGAAAAGCTGACTTCATCGCTCTCAATTGTTGCGTCACCGCTGGCATTGGTGCTGCTGGCTCTTTTCGGGATCGCGGCTTTGCTACCGGCTGTAACCGTCAGCGCCGCCGACTGCAATGAAGCCGGAAGCCTCACGCGCGAAACCTACCTCCCCGCTGGCGCCGCCCGAACCCGATATTTCACGCTTTATCTCCCGCCTTGTTATGAGAATTCGCAACAGTCATATCCTCTGCTCATGCTGTTGCACGGATCCAATGCGGATGACAGGCAATGGACGCGCCTGGGTTTCATCAAAGCGCTGGAAGCTGCGATACAATCCGGCGCTTCGCCGCCCATGATCCTTGTCTTGCCCTTTGGCGATGCGATTGCCAACGAAAACGCCTTTGGCGGCAATAGCTACGACTCGCTTCTGATCGAACAATTGGATCATGCGCGGCAGCGATATCGCAGCGACGGCAGAACAGCCATCGGCGGCATTTCGCGTGGCGGATTCTGGGCATATCATCTGGGGCTGCGTTTTCCGGGGCGCTTTGTGGCGATCGGCGGGCATAGCCCGTTTTTCGACCCGAGCCATGTCGAGCCGCGATACAACCCGCTTGAATTGGCGCGGACGCAGGACCTTGGCGCCGATATGCGGCTGTGGCTGGATCGCGGCTCAAGAGACTTCGCGGCTGCCGGCGTTGATCGGATGCATGTGATCTTGAGCGATCGCGCCGTCGATCATCAATATGTTGTTTACAGCGGCGCCGGGCACGATGAAGCCTCTTGGGAGCGGCATATTTCCGATTACCTGGCTTTTTACAGCGCCGCGTTTATGGTGTCGCCGCCCTCCAATTCGGGAGCCGAGCGGAGAACAGAAACGGGCAGGGAATTGTGGATTCCCGCCGCTGCTTTCGCTGCGCTGCAAACCTCAATTGGACGGGACCAACTGGATGAGATTCTCGCTGGCGCTTTCGATCCGCGATTGGCTTTGAGCGAATCCGCGGCGCGCCGGTTGCGGGAACAAGGCATTGATCTGCATCGCGATACGCGAATCGTGGAAGGTGAAAACCTGGAGCGTCAACTCTGGCGGGACAAGCTCAGCTTCACTTTGCTTCCATTTGATGAATTGCGCCTGCGCCTCCGCCCATTGTGGCTGGACGGGAAAGCCGTCGTCGATCAAATCGGCGACTATCCATTGATATTCGATCGTGGCGCGCCGAACTATCATAGGGACAGCTTAACGCGCATTACCCTGTCCGGCACAACCGCGCTTGCGCGGGGGACAAGAACAGCGATTGATGCGATTGGCTTGGAGGCGGCCGCCAGCGGCATCCGCGATTACGTCTCTGCCTCGGACTATTTCCATGTGACCAATGAAGCCCCTCTGGCCGACGCCTGCCCGCAATTTAGCGACAAGGTCTTGGGCGGAGCGAACAGCCTGTGCATGAAGCGCGAACACGCCAGTCTGTTTGATATCTTGAACGTCGACGTGGTTGATATGACGGGCAATCACATCAATGACTTCGGTTACGACGCCTTTGAAGATACGCTAACGCTATTTGAAGAGACAGGTATCAAAGCTGTCGGCGCAGGCCGCAGCCGGGACGATGCCGGCAAACCCCTGCTTCTCTCTCATAACGGCAATAATGTCGCCTGGCTCGCCTGCAACGCGATTGGTCCCTATTATGCCTTGGTGAATGAAGATCCAAGCGCGCTCGGCGGCGCGCGGCCAGGGGCAGCGTTTTGCGACCGCGCCTGGCTGGAAGACAACTTGCCCGTGCTGGCAGCGCAAAACGATCTGGTCTTGTTGACCGTTCACTATCAGGAATTCGAGTCTTATACGCCGACGGCGGGGCAGCGAGCCGATTTCCGCGCATTTGCCGAGTGGGGCGCTGATGTTGTCATTGGCACGGCCGAGCACAAGCCGATGACCTTTGAATTCTACAGAACGCGCCGCGGCGAAACGGCTTTCATACATTTTGGACTGGGCAATCTCTATTTTGACCAGAATTTTTGGGGGAATAAGCGCTTCTTCCTGGACACGCTTTACGTTTATGCGGGTAAACTGGTAGCGGTGGAACTGTTTCCAGGCCTTATCGACGATCGAGCGCGCCCTCGCTTGCTCACAGGCGACGATCAGTTCAACTTCTTGCACTATATGATGATTCAACAGAACGGATTCTAGCCATCCTTAATCCCAGTCACAGTGTATTGCCTTTGATCCTCTGCCTGGCGCATCTGCTGACCTTCGCTTCGCTTTCGGCGCAAGTGTCGGAAAAACCGGATACATTGCACAATATGACTCTGGAGCGGAAAGTTGCGCAGATGTTCATGGTGAGCTTCTTTGGCTCGCAATTGACAGAGACGGAAGCTGCTTTCTTGCGCGAGGCGCAACCGGGCGCGGTTGTACTCTTCGGCCGCAATGTCGAATCGCCCGAACAAGTGACGGCTTTGACGAACTCATACCAGCAAGAGGTCATGAGCCGGGGCGGCTTGCCGCTCTTGATCGCTGTCGATCAAGAGGGCGGACCTATCCAGCATCTGCAAGAGGGTTTCACGCGCTTTCCAGCCCCCATGTTGCTGGCTGCCACGCAAGATGGAGAACTAGCCTACGATGTTGGCGCGGCAATGGCCGCCGAGATGCGCGCGGTTGGCGTCAACATGAATCTGGCCCCGGTCGGGGATTTGCTGACGAATGCCTTCAATCCCATCATCGACCGCCGAGCATTCGGAAGCGATCCCAAAATGGTCGCTCCGATTCTGATGAATTTCATACGCGGCTTGCAAGACAATGGAGTGGTAGCCACAGTCAAGCATTTTCCCGGTCATGGCGATACCAGCGAAGACTCGCACCTGGAGTTGCCCGCGATCCACCACGACCGGCGGCGGCTGGATTCGCTTGAGTTGCGTCCCTTCGTCGGCGCGTTCGAGGCTGGCGTCAGCACTGTGATGGCGGCGCATATCTGGTTCAGCGCCTTTGATGCCGAAGCGCTGCCTGCGTCTTTGTCCGTCAATGTGGTGGAAGGCTTGCTGCGGGAAGAGTTGGGATACGATGGCATCATCATGACCGATGCCCTGGATATGGATGCTGTCGACACCGTATACGACCCCGGCGAGGCTTCGATCCGGGCGATTGAAGCGGGCAACGATGTGATCGCGATCGGCGCGCATGTGGGCACGGGACGGATAGGCCAGGCGATCAGCGATGTGGTCGCGGCTGTGCGCGCCGGGCGTATCGCGCTCGAGCGCATAGACGACTCGGTAGCGCGCATTCTAAGGGTCAAACAGCAGTACGGCGTATTGGATTGGAGTCCCTTGGATCCGGATGCGGCGAGCGATCGCTTGGACCTGTCGGCGCATGATCGTCTGGTGACGCGTTTGTTTGAACGGGGTGTAACAGCGCTCGACCCGCAGGATATGATACCGGTCCAGGGTAAGGTGCTCTTTGTCTATCCGGGCACGCGCCCGCGTATACGGCGAGAATGCGATCGCCGCGTGCCGGGGCATGAATTCGTCTCTGTCTCCGGGTCGCCGACGGATGGGGAATTGGCTTGGGCGAGCGCAGCCGCTCAGGAAGCCGACACGGTGGCTGTTTTCACCTTGAACAACATTGACGATCCCCGGCAGATCCAACTGGTCGAGGCGATGCCGGCCCATAAGACGATTCTGGTGACTTTGTGGAATCCGATAGAAATGTTCATCTATCCCGAGCTTGCGGCTTATGTGCAGGGATATAGCCCCATGTCCCGGGCGACGAAGGTCATTTGCGAAGTGCTGCATGGGGAGCGACGGGCTTTTGGCAGCATGCCGCTAAGCTTTGCGAGCTAGGCGATTGCGATATTGATAGGCTATATTGATAAGCTATAATGGGGCGGCGCGCAGCCACTCGTATCTTGATCAACGACGAACGGTGAAATACGCAGGACACAGATAGTCAATGTCTACCCTCAATCCTGATCTAATCTCCAAGGACATGGATGCGGTATTGAATGATGCCGTGCCGATGCTAGGCGAATATCGCAAATCGTCGATCATGCCGGAAATGGTGCTGCTGGCGTTGCTCCGGCGCGATAACACGGCAGCCTGGCGCATGTTCAAGATGTTCGAATCTTCGCGCGGCGTCGACCTGGAGCGCCTGGAGCGCCAGGTCACAGTCGCGATTCAATCCCGCCGCGATCCCGACGGCAGCCTGGATTTCGTCGCTATTGGCAACAAAAAGGTTTCGCTGAGCCGACAGTCAATCGTGCTCCTGGATGACGGATTAACAATCGCCAACTCGATGAACGAGCAGAAAATCGATACCGATCATGCCTTGGCGGTACTGGCGGAAACATCGGTCAGTACCGGCGGGATTCTCCGCCAGTTCAGCATCACCCCCAAGTCGATTCAAGACGCATACAGCGACGCCAGCAAGATCATCCCAAGCCGCGACGACAGCACCACAGTGGATTACGTCAAACGAGCCAAGCGCGGTTTGCTGCGCGCGGTGCATTTTCGGGAAGATCTCTTGCGCAACATGATCAACGTGCTGACGCAGTCGGTCAATCGTCACATCATTTTGATTGGTCCCGACGGCGTCGGCAAGCGCACGCTGGCATATAGCCTTGCCTTGCTCATGGCGGAAGACAAGGGACCGAATGGCTTGTCCAATCTGGTCCAGATAAGCGAAACGGCGCTGCTGGACGGCGACCAGGAGGCTTTCCGCGCCGGCATGAGCGCGGCGCGGCGCGGGGTCCTGTTCTTGCCGCTGATTCACCGTTTTTTCGGCGGACCGATCAAAGCCGATTTCAACAAGGCGACGTCGCTGGTGCAAAAGGCTTTTTTGAGCGAAGATCCCGTCGTCATCTGCACTACCAATCTGCAGGAATTTGAAGCGCGCATACAAAACGTCAGCGCCATTATGGAAAACAGTCAAATAATCCGCGTTGATGAACCGTCGCTGGGCGAAACCGTACATATCCTGGAGACGATAGCGCCGCATCTGGAATCGGACTATGAGATTGCCATCGAGCACGACGCGCTGAAAATGGCCGCGCGCATGGCGCAGCGCTATTTGACCATCAATCCTTTGCCGCAAAGCGCCGAGCAACTGCTGCATCGCACCGCCGCTATGGTCAATATGGGCAAGCAAGCGCATCTCGCCTTCCGCCCGGACAACAACGATGCCAAGCTTGATGTGGAAGACGTGACCCTGGTGACGAGCCAGATGACCGGCATCCCGGTCACCAAATTAGGCGCTGACGAACGCCTCCGCTATGCCAATATGGTGGAGCGCCTGCGCCAGCGTCTTATCGGTCAGGAAGAGGCCGTTCAGTTGGTCAGCCGCGCCATCAAAACAGCCCGCGTTGGACTGAAAGACCCGCGGAGGCCGATTGGCGTCTTCCTGTTCCTGGGTCCCACCGGTATCGGCAAGACCGAAATGGCGCGCGTACTTGCTGACTTCATGTTCGGCAGCGAAGAAAATCTCTTCCCGCTGGACATGAGCGAATACAAAGACGAGAGCAGCATCAACCGCTTAATCGGCTCGGCAGTGGGTTATGTCGGCAGCGACGAGGGCGGACAGTTGACCGAGCGCATTCGGCAGCAACCCTATACCATCGTTTTGCTCGACGAAATTGAAAAGGCGCATCCTCGGATTATGGATGTATTGCTGCAGGTGATGGAAGAGGGCCGGCTGACCGACGGCCGCGGCAATATCGCCCGCTTCAGCGAAGCGGTGGTCATCATGACCAGCAATATCGGCTCCGAACATTTGATGGTGCGGCAGATCACGGACGATTTGCGCGAGCGGATTATGGACCAGGTGCTGGAGTTTCTTCGTCCCGAGTTCGTCAACCGCTTGGACGAGGTCATTCTTTTCAACGCCTTGAGCGATGAGGACTTTGTCCTTATCCTCGACTTGCTCATTGAAAAAGAGAACAAGCTGGCGCGCGAGCGCGGCTTGACATTGAAGTTCAGCGGCGGCGCCAAAAAATGGCTCTTGGATCAAAATGACGAACCGGAATACGGCGCGCGCCCGCTTCGGCGCGTCCTGCGGCGGAATTTGCGCGAACCCCTGGCCGACTTTCTCTTGCGCTCCAACCCGCCGGAAGGCACAGAAGTTCGCATCAGCGCCAGCCGCAAACGAGGCGGCGGTTTGAAGTTTTCAGCCTATGTTGATGGCGAGGAATTCCAGGGTTGAGCTCTGACAGCTGGCTCCTTGCCGCCAGCGCATGAGTCCGAGGTGAGCATGAGAGCAATCGATCGTTCGATCTTCCGAAAATACGATATTCGCGGCACCGCCAACGGCGAATCCCCGCAATTGACGCCTGCCATAGCCTACTTGGTTGGCAAGGCTTTGGGCGCCTATTTGCCCAGAGAATTCGGCACGCGGAAGATCTTCGTCGGCTCTGACAATCGCCTGTCCTCTGGTCCGCTAAAGGCTGCGATGATCGAAGGACTTGCTTCGACAGGATTGGCCGTTGCCGATATCGGCGAGGTGCTCACGCCGACCGTCTACTTCGCTTCGGCTTCTTATGGCGAGGCTGGGGCCGGCGTCATGATCACTGGCAGCCATCTGGATACGCGTTACAACGGCATCAAGATGGCTTACGGAAAGCTGGCGCTGGCTGGCGAGCAAATCCAGGAAGTTTTGAGCATTATCGATGACGGCGCCTTCACGGCCGGCAACGGCGAGGTCGAAGAAGACCCAACCATGATCAATCAACACATGACCGAGATTCAGCGTAAGGTGCACATGGAAAAACCGCTGAAAGTGGTGCTTGACGCGGGCAACGGTCTGTCGGGAACCTATCTGCCGCCGGTCTTGCGCGCCCTGGGGCTGGAAGTTGAATGCCTCTACTGTGAACCGGACGGCAGCTTCCCCAATCATTTGCCCAATCCGGAAGATCCAGAAATGACGCGGGATCTGGAGGCGAAAGTGCTCGAACTGGGCGCGGACCTGGGCTTGGCTTTTGACGGCGATAGCGATCGCTGCGGCTTCATCGATAATCACGGTCATCATATCGCCGCGGATCGACTGCTGGCGCTGCTATCGCGGGATTTGCTCCGGCGCCACCCCAATACGCCGATCGTCTTTGACGTCAAATCGTCGCAAGCGCTCCCCGACGAAATCAAGAAATACGGCGGTATCCCGGTCATGTGGAAATCGGGACACAGCCTGATGAAGCAGAAAATGAACGAGATCGGTTCCTTGCTAGGCGGCGAAGTGAGCGGACATCTCTTCATCGGGGAAGACTATTTCGGCTTCGACGACGCGCCTCTGGTGGCGCTCAAAACGCTTGAGATCATTAGCAAGTCCGGGCAAACCATCGCCGAAATCTTTGACGAAATTCCCAAGTTGGCAGCCACGCCGGAGATCGTCTTGAGCGCGCCGGACGACTTGAAATTCAAAATGATCGAGGAGATGACGGCTAGTCTCCAAAATGATTACGAAGTCGTGACGGTCGATGGCGCGCGTGTGATTTTCGAACGGGGTTGGGGTTTGGTGCGCGCGAGCAATACGCAGCCTGCGGTCACGCTCCGCTTTGAAGCATACACGCGGGAACAGATCGTCGAGTACATGCGTATTTTCAAGGGGCAATTGCTCAATTACCCGCAGATCGACCGCGCTCGATTCGATCAGCTCTTGCTTGACTTCAGCTCCGAGTCTCCCCACGATACATCTCTTTGACCGTGACTTTACGTCGCAATCTCTTCAAAGACATCTATCGCAATCAGGCGGAACAGTTTGACCGTTTGGTAGCCCGCGAAGACAGGCGCGGCAATCTGTTCGCGGCGCTTAACGAAATCCGCCCCTTGCGCGGCGCCAAAGTTGTGGAATTCGGCGCTGGCACCGGACGTCTTACTCGCTTGCTATCGGTAGCGGTTGAGGGCATTTTTGCCTTTGACATCGAGGCGTCGATGTTAGACTGCGCCCAGAGTGCCATGCGCGCGACCGGTATGACCAACTGGCATCTCTCGCTTGGCGACAATGGCCGCATGCCGGTCGCGTCAGCCTGCGCCGATTTGGCGATAGAAGGCTGGAGCTTCGCCCACGTGCGTGAGTGGCATCCCAAGGCTTGGCGCGCGCAAACCGATGCGATGCTCGCCGAAATGGCCCGCGTCCTTAAGCCGGGCGGCACAGCCATCCTCATCGAGACCATGGGCGCCGGCGGACGCCAGCCGCTCGCGTCAACGAACTTGAGACAGCTTTATGACCATTGGGAGCAAGAGCATGGTCTCTCATACCGCTGGATTCGCACCGATTACCAATTCGCTTCGCCGCAGGAAGCCGACGAATTGATGCGCTTTTTCTTTGGCGATGACCTGGCGAACACATGCCTGGACGGCAAAAGGGTGATTGTGCCGGTATGTACCGGCATCTGGTGGAAGCATCTGGAATGAACCCGCCTCAGGATCAGAATGGGGCCGGCGGAGAAATCCCCTGCGCAAGATAGTTGAACACGCCCAAAAAGATCAAGACTGTGACTCCGAACACAATCAAAAGGACGCCGTAGATGACTTGCCGCCTGTCCCAGCCGCGGCTGCGAGCCGGTGGCGGGCTGGCAGCGCTGCGCTCCAGTCGCCGCCGCCAACTGCGATCGCGGTCGACGATCAGCACCAGGCCCCAGGCGATGAATGGACATCCGAAAATACCTCCAAAACAGAGCGCCGCAATCACGCCTCGTCTCCAATAATCTCGACACAACTCCTGAGCAACTGTTCCCAAGCCTCTATCACCTGCTTGGTCCCTGCCATAATCGCTTTCCCGGGCTTGAACAGCCCGACGCAAAGGCATCGCGGTCAGGGCAATCGCATCAAATTTTTTCAACACAGAGCGCGCAGAGCGCACAGAGTTC
>JAPPMO010000076.1 GCA_028873975.1 Chloroflexota bacterium | reverse complement strand
TGAACTGGCTGCCTGTTAGATAATTTATCTCCACTAAATCGGGGGAAGTCCAGTCTTGTTTCAACTGTGTTTTCGAGTGAAAAAATACGTTTCGCTTATCACTCTTTATTCTTAGTTTCGGATTTTAGGAGAAATGCCGTCTGAATACCAATGCACTCTGTGCGCTCTGCGCTCTCTGTGTTGAAAAAATTTGATGCAATTGCCCTGCCCCCAATCTTGTTATTTTGCCCCTGAACTTGCAAGCGCGTTACAATAGCCGGCGTATCGTCATTCTCCAGGTCCCGCATGATGACAGTCACCCACGTGCGCACTGCCCGCGCTCTCGATGAACCGGCGCGCGTCCCTTTTGACGAAGCGCTGCAAGTCATGGAGAAGGGCGTCATGGACGATGAAGTCGGCTTGATGCGCTGGGGATCCAACTACACCTTCCTGGTCAATATCGCACTTGAGAGCCTGCGCCTGATGGCGATTTACAAACCGCGCATGGGCGAAGTCCCGCTCTGGGACTTCCCCGACGGCACGCTTTGCAACCGCGAAACCGCCGCCTACCTGACATCAAAGGCGCTGGGATGGGGCTTGGCGCCGCCGACCTTCCTGCGCGAGGGCACGCGCGGCATCGGCTCGGTGCAGCTCTTCATCGATCACAATCCCGAAGAGCATTATTTCACCTTCGACCGCCATCGCTTCCGGCCGCAACTGGAGCGCATGGCCATCTTCGACGCCATCATCAACAACGCCGACCGCAAGGGGGGCCACTGCCTGCTCGATGACGACGACCATCTCTGGGGCATCGACCACGGCTTGACCTTCAACGCCAGCGAGAAACTGCGCACGGTGATTTGGGATTATTCGGGCCTGCCCATCCCGCCCGATATTCTGGCGGACTTGCGCGCGCTCTGCGGGCGGCTGGGCGATGGCCGCGACGCCTATACGCGGGCGATGGCGGCGCTACTCTCGCGCCCGGAGATGCGCATGCTGCAGTGGCGGGTCGAGCGGCTGGCCGAGCTGGGGGTTTTTCCGCGGCCGGGTCCGGGGAGGAATGAGCCTTGGCCGCCGGTGTAGACGTATCGCTTTATTGAAGTTCTAGCGTTGCTTGCTCAACATTTTTTGAGGTCAGAGCAGATTTAAGCTCATAATCAGGTATTAATTTAGGGGATTATGTATTTTAGTAGCCAGATTAGCTTTGCTTTTGCCGCCAATCTTCGAGTTGTTGCGGGCTGGTGGTCATCAAGATACGCGCTACCTCTTCCGGCGCGTAGGGAATGCCATCTGGCTTGGACGGGAGTGGCTTCTGCGGGCGACCGACCGGGCGCTTCGGCTTGTATTGCTTGTCGTCATTCTTGTCGCTCATAGCTACTCCAACTCTGTCTATTGAGAATACATTCGCCGGCTATCCTTATCTGGTAGCCGGCGAATGTAAGGCGCTAGATCATATTGATTTAATCGTTAGCTGGCGTAAACAGGTCAACGGGTCCGCGCTTTCGTATCGAGCCTTCAAATACTATGCACTGATGTTGAAGCGAGCACAGCAAGGCGCCCACAGCAGGAAGATTCACTTTGATTTTCTTAGACACACGTCCATCATTGCCTTCGGAATCATAAGCTCGTACACGGACAATCACTGTTTGATCACCAGCCAAACCGCACCAATGGAACGGCCCGTAAGAGTTAGCATCATAACCCCACTCAGTTGCATCTACCCAATGGTTACTGCCACCCCAGCGAGATTGTGCCGCTCTTTGACCAATTGCACCGGCATACGGAGATTTATAGATAGGCTTTCCGCCACCGTGACTTGAAGGCCGTCGCATCATAACCTTGTAACCTGCGTCATCAGTTACTAATCCCCAAGATAGATAGATGCACCAGTTGTCTTGTATGCCTATACTTCCGTCCACTAACACACCCTTGGGACGGAAATAAGATACTCTATCCCACTTAGGCGAAGAAAGTTTTTGGCTTTGCGCCATACTCCCACTGGTTGCAAACACCAGGCACACGATAATCAGAACTAATCTGCTCCACATCATATTTCTCCCTTGCTCTGCATCGGAATTGTTGGTACAAATGTGTACAGAGGGCGGCGCCCCCAGTGATGGGAACACGTCGCTCTCTGCTTGTTAGTCCCCCAAGGCGGCGAGTCCGATCAAGTTCTCAACCATCCTGGGGGACTTCCCATAGACTATAGCGCATATCTCGGAATTAAACAAAAACTGGCAGTGTATCCTTTTTGGTTGAAATAAAAAATATTACCACCGAGGACACCGAGAATTGCTTGTAAATAGTCGTTTTCTTTGCGTCCTTCGTGTCTTTGTGGTGAAACTGATTTTGGCAAATTTGAATTCAACCGAATTCGATACACTACCCAAGTTTTCCCGCAACCTGTTCGCATTTGCCCCGCAACTGCTATAATCTCCCGCATCGACCCGTCAATCGAGGACCGCCCATGCCCATCACAGCCGAAGGCCGCTGGTTCAAGGACGAGACCGGACGCACGCGCATCCTGCGCGGCGTCAACCTGAGCGGCGGCAGCAAAGTTCCAGCCGAGCCGCTGGGCTATACGCACCTGCCGGAAAGTCTGGACGAGCGCCGCGATGTCTCCTTTGTGGGACGCCCCTTCCCGCTGGAAGAAGCCGACGAGCACTTCCTGCGGCTCAAGCATTGGGGCTTGGACTTCCTGCGGCTGGTGGTGACCTGGGAAGCGCTGGAGCACGAGGCGCCCGGCAGCTATGACGAAGCCTTTCTCGACTATATCGAAGCGCTGATCGAAAAGGCGCATGAGCATGACATCAACCTCTTCATCGACCCGCATCAAGATGTCTGGAGCCGCTTCAGCGGCGGCGACGGCGCGCCGGCCTGGACCTTCGACGTCGTCGGGCTGGAGATCGACAACTTCGAAGCCACCGGCGCCGCCCTGCTGCATCAGCAGCGCCTGGACCGCTTTCCGCAATTGATGTGGGCCAGCAACTACAATCGCTTCGCGCCGCAGACCATGTTCACCTTGTTCTTCGGCGGCAACCGCTTCGCGCCGCAACGCAAGCACGTGGGCGAAACCCTGCAAGACTTTTTGCAGGGGCATTACATCAGAGCCTTTCAACATCTGGCGGAGCGCATCGCCCATCTGCCCAATGTCGTCGGCTTCGGCGCCATGAACGAACCCAGCGCCGGGCTGATCGGCGTACAGGATCTGCGCGACACCGATCACCTCCTGGTCAAGCTGGAAATCACGCCATCACCGGCCGAGGCGATCTTCCTGGCCAACGGATTCGAGCAAGAATGCCTGGACTTCGGACAGCCGCTGATCGATCAACTGCCGGGCCAGTCGAAAAAAGCCACGATCAATCCGCGGGGAACGCGGGCCTGGAAAGAGGGCTGCGAGGACATCTGGCGCGAAGTTGGCATCTGGGATCTGGACCAGGACGGCGCGCCGCGCCTGCTGCGGCCGGGGCACTTCGCCCGCGCCGATTTCGCCCAGGATTTTCTCAAACCCTTCAGCGAGCGCTTCGCCGCCGCCATCCACGAGGTCATGCCGGAGGCGCTTATCTTCGTCGAAGCCGAGCCGCTGGCGCCGCCGCCAGTCTATAAGGCTCCTGAGAAAATGGTCTATGCGCCCCATTATTACGACGGCGCGACGCTTTTCACCAAGCGCTTCCACCCACAGTTCAATTTCGATCTGTTCCGGATGCGTCCCTTGATCGGCGGGGAAAATATCAAAGCTACCATGCGGCGGCAGATCGGGCGCTATCGCGAATACGCCGATGCCTGCATGGGCGATGTGCCGGTTGTGATGGGCGAGTTTGGCATCCCCTTCGATCTCAACGGCGCGGGCGCTTATGAAACCGGCGATTTCAGCGAGCAAGCCTGCGCGCTGGAATATCAACTGGCTGCGCTGGACGCGCATTTGCTGAATTACACGCAATGGAACTATACGCCCGACAACAGCAACGCGCACGGCGACAACTGGAACGGCGAGGACCTGTCCATTTTCAGCCTTGACCAGCAAGCCGATCCAGCCGATATCGATTCCGGGGGCAGAGCATTGTCCGCAGTCGTCCGCCCCTATGCCAGGAAAGTCGCCGGCGAGCCGCTGAATATGCGCTTTGATCCGGCGCGCGGCTTGTTCACTTTCAGCTTCCGCGGCGACAGCCGCCTGACCGAAGCGACCGAAATCTACGTGCCCAACTCGCAGTATCCCGACGGCTACCGCGTCGAGGTCAGCGACGGGGAGTACGAGGCGCTGGCGGAGGAGCAGCGCGTGATCTACCGGCACAGCGACAAGGACATGCCGCATCTGATCCGCATCGTCTCCAAGACGCCGCCGCCGCCCGAACTTTCGCCCTATGACAAGCTGGCGATTTTGGGGCTGGTCGCGCTGTTCCTGCTGTTTCTGCTGGGGCGCGGCGGGAAGAAGGGGAAGAAATGACAGTCATATACGATATGGCGACGACAGAGTCTTTCAGCAAAGAGGTCAGGGAGCATATTAAAGCAAACCTGCACAGACTGCAGCAAACACGACTCGACACGCTGAACAACGCGACGCTTGAGGATGTATTTAAGGACAGGAATCCGTATTTGCTGCGGGCGACCAGAAAAGTCGCTTTTGAACTGTTGAGGTATTGTCTGGACAATTACCTGTTGTCAGTGGACGAGATTTTATTTTCAAACTTCTCGCGCGAGGTGTCGGCTTTCATGGCTCGGCGCAGTCAGCAATTGCTAGAGCCTGCCACAATCCTTGAACTCTTTGCACAAGACAATTTGCCATTGCGGATTGAATTGTTGAAAGCGTACGACCGCGCAATAAACCGTCTGACATATCAATTCTCCCTGGAATTCTGCGATGAAGAAGCCAATATCGACTGGGAGCAATTGACGCGATTCATTTTCTCATTTGAAAAGAAAGTGCATTCGCGCGAAGCAGACGACATTTCAGCATAACGACCCGCGCTAAGACCCCGCCTGTTTTGGCGTTACGGGTCGCGGCCAAATCTCGATGAAACGGTCTATCAATAGCCTTGCGCGTTGAGTTATTTCCGCTTCAGTCCATTGCTCCTGTTCGAGAATATACCTGTTGAGTTCAAGGTGGCTACCGTGTTTGGCGTATTCCGATTTCTTGTCCTGGAATGATTTTGCGCCTAGCTCGCGATTGTAGCCAGTAAGTGTCAAGTTTCCGATCGTGTGGACATACATTTCGTGTAAACTCGCAGCATCATCGCCAAGCATGTCTTCCCACTCTTCTGTGAGACTCTGTGGCATGATGTGCTCAATCTGAATTTTAGCGGGATTGCTGATGTCAACTTGCTCCTTATGCCCGAATGACTTCTCCAATTGCGTAAGAATCAAACGCCTCTTGCTTATTTCGTCCGAATATAGCGGAAATGTATACAGTTCCTTGGACAATTTGTCATCATCGGGCCATCCCAATTCATGAAAATGCGACCGAAGTTCATTAAGAGTGTATGATTTTCTAACTGCCTGCGCAAAGGCCGAGTCATAGCCTCTAGTTCTTAAGTTCATGATTGAGCGTCGAATGATGAAACTCTCCATTGCGTTCATCATTTTCAGAAACAAGTTTTTCGTAATTCGCTCAGATTGTTGACTATCGTCATAGCGGTCATACAGAGACAACACGAAAGGAATTGCGGTCTTGGCTTCAAGATATCCAAATCGCAGAAACGCGGCTCGCAAATCACTGTCCGGTTCAAGCTCGGGATGCATGATTCTTCGATAAAATGTTGCAAAGCGGGCTTGATCATTGACAAGCCTTCTCAAAGAATCCAACTTGTCGGATTTGGTTTTAGCACCATCTAAGAAACCCATCAAATGATTCTTATACGACGAGTAAACTAATCGCTTAAAGAAGTAGTCTTTTTTGGAAATTAGGTAGCGATAGTAGAAGTCTTCTAACTCTTTTGAATCGGGCTGGTCACTGTCTATGTCAGCGAAAAGCATTTCAAATGGTTCCCAGCCATCAACAAAGAATCTATCTTGGCTATCTGCGTCAGGCAGATGCATCATGACGAAATTCCGAATGAGATCGGCTACCAGGAGGCGTTTGCCCTTGAAATTCATACTTTCATATATTTTGGTCGGGTCGTCCTGCTGTTGGAGCGTAACGGTCACGAATTTCAATCGCGCTACGGTTGCTGTGAACAGAATGTTGAGATACGGGAATATCTCTTTATCACACTCTGGCAGCCCTGCACGAACCTGCTTTAGGAAAAACTTGTAAGCCTTTACAATCCGCTGCTTGTTGTCCAATTTTGTCTTGGACAGCTGAATAACCGTGTCATAGGCTGTCTTGTCCGTCGCGCGTGGCAAGAGCCGGCTTTCTGGCTCGCCAGCTGTAGTTTGGAATGAAAAGAACGGTTCTACTGAATCCGCAAACGCATTTAGGTTATGTTTAATTGCGACATCACGCAATGCACACAGAAGAATGGAGAGCGTCACCAGTCTTTGCTGACCATCTATCACCAAATACTTTTCCGGGACATACGAACCTGTATCTCCGCGATCTATAATCATGGGACCCAAGAAGTGCTGGTAGTTGCTCTCTCCTTCATCAATTAGCAGAAGGATATCAGACCATAGCGTATCCCAATTCTTCTGTGTCCATGAATACGGTCGTTGAAATACCGGTATGATGTGCTGCCGCTGACCAGATAGGATATCACTTAACGTCAATGTTTTGGTATCCACTCGCGTCCCCTTTTTTCCTTGGGAGTCATTGAAGCATAACCGCTTGCTACAGTTACCGTCAATGATTGACCTAAGTCCAAAGTGCATGATACCCTTGTTGTTCAGCTTGAATCCGGAGCACTCCATGCAATTGCGAATACTGTTTGTCCTCCTTCTCACGATAGTTACCACAGCCCAAGACCTCCCAGCCCACGAAACCATCACCCGCCAGCCCGCGGACGACATCGCCCTCGCCGCCGATTTCTACCTCGCGCCGGAAAGCGCGCCCGTCATCATCGCCCTGCACATGCTCAACAGCCAGCGCGCCGCCTATGCGCCCATCATCCCTGACCTGAATGCCGCCGGCTACGCCGTCCTCAATGTCGATATGCGCGGGCACGGCGCATCGGGCGGGGCGCGCGATTGGGATGCCGCCATCGCCGATGTGGCCGACTGGATCGACTGGCTGGAGGCAGAAGGGCATCTCAAGGACAAGGGCATAGTCATCATGGGCGCCAGCATCGGCGCCAATGTCGCCATCATCAGTTGCGCGGAAAGCGCGGTCTGCGCGGGCGCGATTGCGCTGTCGCCGGGTCTGGACTACCGCGGCGTCAAGCCGGAAGGCGCGCTGGTCGACGGCTTGGCGGACCGTGAGGCGCTGCTGGTGGCCGCGGGTGGCGACAGCAGCAGTTCGACAGCCATACGTCAGATGTTTCTCAATGCCAAGGGACCTGTCACAGCCCGCATGGTCAGCGGGCGCGCGCATGGCACGCGGCTCTTCGATTCGGATTACGACAGTCTGAGCGGCTTGATCACCCTCTGGCTGAAAGAACAATTTCAACCAGATTAATCCTAGCGGACCTGGTTTGAACTTGGAAAGGAAGGCAAGATGAACTTTGATTTGAAGTCTGTCGACTATATTCTGGAAACCACGCGCAGCGTGCGCAAGCGCCTCGATCTGACGCGCCCGGTCGAGCGCGACCTGGTCATGCGCTGCATCGAGATCGCGACCCAAGCGCCAACCGGCAGCAACCGCCAGGGCTGGAAGTGGCTGGTCCTCACCGATGCCGACAAGAAAGCCAAAATCGGCGCCTATTACAAGGATTCCTGGTACGCCTACGCCGGCGCAGCGGCGCGCGCGGCGCCCGGCGAAGAGCCGTCGGCGCAGATGAAACGGGTCATCAGTTCGGCGCGTTACCTGGCCGACCACATGGGCGAGGCGCCGATGATGATCTTCCCTTGCGTCGAGGGCCGAGCCGGCGACGCCAGCCCAGCCGCCAATGCCGGCTTGTACGGTTCCATTATCCCCGCGGCTTGGTCGCTGATGCTGGCTTTGCGCGCGCGCGGCGTCGGCGCGGCCTGGACGACGCTGCACCTCAGCTACGAGAAAGAGTGCAACGAGATCCTGGGCATTCCCGATGGCGTCACCACCGCCGCCTTGCTGCCTGTGGCTTATTTCAGCGGCGAAACTTTCAAGAAAGCGGACCGCGTCCCGGCGGGGGAATTGACCTATTGGGAATCCTGGGGCGAGACCGCCGGCTAGCTGGGCGCCGCTGCCTGCAATCCCGCCGGGATGAAACAGGGCAATCGCATCAAAATATTTTTTCACCACCGAGGACACCGAGAGCACCGAGTTTAGGGTCCTTTATGCGCTTTCCCTCTAATTCCGTCACCAGAATACGGCGAGCTCGCCAGCGAAACTTCATTTGTAGCTGAAAAGCAAGCCTGAAATATAAGTTGAGCTATGTTCCGTTGCTTTTCTCGGTGTTCTCGGTGCCCTCGGTGGTTAATAATCAGTCCAATTTCGTACCATGTCAGTCGCCTCATTTTGATGCAATTGCCCTGGAGGCCGCGGTCGGATTCATTGAGCCTCGTCTAATTTCTTGTTAGAATTGTCAGAGAACTCGCTTATCCATGGACAAGCCCGATGAAAGCGGCAGAAAAACAGACGATCGCCGCCAGCGAAAACGACCTCAGGAACAACCGCCTCGGTTTGATGAGCGCCGCGCAGATTGATATGCTGCAGACGCATATTGATCTGTTTCAGACGCAATCCACACAGGTCGTCAAGCGCTGCGTCGGTCTGGCGATACTGGTAACCGCAGTCGTGGTGATCTTGTCCTTTGTGCGCGTTTTGCTGCTGCCGATCGCGCTGAGCATCGAATTGGTGATGGTCGGCATCATGGTCTATTTCACCAGCAGCGTCAGCCGCTTCACCCAACAGTTGATTTTTGACCGCGATTCAGAAGCCGTGCGCATCATCAAAGGGCGCGCCAGTCCCTATGCCCTGCGCAGCCATCCCTTCTATCATTCCTTGCGCGTGGAATTGGAAACTTACAAACTGCTGGACGCGTCGCTCGTCCGGGAATTCGCCACAGGCGAGCTGTACCAACTTTACGTCCTGCCGCACTCGGGCGTGATCATCGCCGCGGAACTGATCGCTGAAAAAGGTTTTCGCTATTTGCATTAGCATCTTCCGGCTCGCATCGCCGCAAGATGCGAATACTGCGCGCATTGCCGTGATAGCGCGAAATCCAGCCCCATTTCTCCAATTTGTCCAAGTGGCGGATGACACCGGAATTGGACTTGAAACCCTGCGATGCCGCAATTTCGCCCAAGGTCGGCGGAAAGCCGTGTTCGCTGGTGTAACGACAGATGAATTCAAAAATACCTTTGCTGCGATTGTCACGGTAGCTCATTTACGTTTCCTTTCGTAGACGTGACTTTATGCAATCCGCTATATTCTAGCACAGAATAGAACAAATGTTCTAGGATATTTGATCAATTTGGACACCGACAGCCGGGATCGCTCCCGCGCGCCGCGCTTATGGATCTCGGGGTCTGCGGGAAAGGGTCAACGAAGAGCCCATGTGATGAATGTTTCCCCTTTTCGCATTTTGGGGCTATGCGGTAAACTTGCGGCAGTGCGCAAGCCTAAACAAGTGGAGATGCGGTTCGATGGCAAACACCTCGCGACAATGGTTTTATTCCACGCCCGAGGCGCGGCCCTATTACATCGAGGAGCGCGTCAACCATAGTTTGTGGAACAACCGGCTGCAGAACGTCTTCATGAGTTGCACGCGGGCGGAGGCGCCAATCAAGATGGAAGGCAGTCTCGATGGCATGCCGATGTTCTTCGAATTTGTGGCTGGCAAATACTTCACTCTGCGCATGGGCGAAGAACGAAAAGAGGTGATCGGCACCATCCGACAGATTCTTCTTGGCTTGAAGCCCATTTTCACCTATCAGGACAGCGACGGCATGTTCGTAGTCGAGTGGCATACCGACGGCGGCGATGCCCGCTGGACAGAAATTCAGGGCAATCCCGCATTTCAAGGCCTGCGCAGGATGAAACTCAACTAGCGCGGCGTCCCCCGCTTTACCTGGCCGGATGGCAGCGAGAATCAAGGCGACCGCAAGGTCGCTTTTTTGTCTCTCGCAATAGTCAGCCCCGCTCATCGCTGCGGAAGGTTCATGCGCCTGTCGGCGCGCGACAGACCTTTTCGCCGCCACCCTGCGGCTGTTATCATGATAGGCGGCCGAATAACGCAAGCGAACGGAAAAGGATGTTCCAGAATCGCCCCGTCGAGCCGGATTCGATTAGCCTCTTGTGGCGGGACCGCCGCGAGGCGAGCGCCGCGTCCTCACAGTCTTTTGGTCCCCGCGATGACTTGAGAATCGAGGTCATCGCGGAAGAAATTTCACCTTATCGCGATTACACCCGCGCGACCCGCGACATCCTTTCTACGCTGCTGACTGATATCGAGACCTTGACCTATCGCCACGAGGCGCTCGACGACTGTCTTGATCAGCCGGATTTCACACTGGGCCTGACGGAGTTGCTGCCCAAGATTCGCGGCTTGGGCGAAACTGTCAGCGATATCCGCGCCCGCCGTCACGAATTGGCGCTGGTGCTTTCCCGCTTGACGGAACTGGAAAATTATGTGGAATGCGTCACCGAGCTGGATGCGCTGCTGCAAAGCGCCCGGCCCGCGCTGAGAGCCTGCGCCTGGCATAAGCTGGCGGAGCAAATGGCGCGGACCTCGCAAGATCCCCTCTTCCAGCAGATGGCGGCGGAATTGCCGGAACTGCGCGAGCGTATTCGCGAGATCGTCAGTGTCACAATCGGCATCAATCTGTCGCCGGACCTGCGTCCGGTGGCCGCCACCTTGCTGTCGATCAACCGCCGCCGCTTCCAGGGTCCCCGTTTCTTTCGCAAGTTATGGGGCAGCGCTGGCGAGGAGGAAATGCGCGGTATTGGTCCCTTGCATCGAGCGCCCTCGACAAGCGGCGGCGGTATCATGACAACGCGCCGCGAGACCCTGGATCGCCTGGCCGGCAACAGCGTTTTCGGCGATTTGCGCGTCATCCTGGATGATGTGATCCGACCGATCAATCGCGCTCTGGCTGCCTACGCGCGGGTCAACAGCCGCATGTTGCGCGCCATTGAAAACGAAATTGCCTTCTATGTCGGCGCGGCGCGGATGATTTCAAAGCTGCGCGGTCAGGGCTTGGTCATGTGCAGGCCGACCCTCTTGCCTCCCGAGGAACGCCGCATGGATGCGCGCGGCATGGTGAATCTGGATCTGGCCTTGCGCCTCAGCCGGCAGCACCGGGGAGAGGACCTGGGGGCGCATATCGTGGGCAACGACGCTCGGTTCGACGACGAGGGACGCATCCACGTATTAACAGGACCCAATCGCGGCGGCAAGACCACCTGGATGGGCGCGATTGGCTTGCTGCACGTCCTGGCGCAATCGGGCTTGTACCTGCCGGCGGCTTCGGCGACCTTAAGCCCGGTCGATGCCATTTGCCTGCATTTCCCGGTCGAAGAAGATCCGGAGATGGAAAGCGGGCGGCTGGGCGAAGAAGCCCAGCGCCTGCGCGAGATCTTCAGTCGAGCGACGTCGCATAGCCTGATACTGATGAATGAATCGCTGGCCAGCACCAGCGCCACCGAAAGCTACTTTCTAGCCCGGGATGTCCTAAGCTGCCTGCGCATCTTGGGCGCGCGCGCTGTCTTCGTGACGCATCTGCACGAATTGGCTGTCGACTGCCATAGCATCAACGATGCGGTCGCGGGCGATAGCCGTGTAGGGAGCCTGATATCGGAAGTCGAAGAGGACGCATCCGGACTGCGCCGCACCTACCGTGTGCGGGCAGCGCCGCCGCGGGGCCAGAGCTATGCCCGGGAGATCGCCCGGCAGTATGGCATCAGCTTCGAGCAATTGCGGACTTTGGCGGAAAAACGACCGCCCCAATCTCCGTGAGGGATGCGCCCGCAAAATATAATCCTCTGTTGGTTTTTCTCTGTAAGTGCAAGTAAGTCAGGCAAATTCCGACGTCGAGCCGTAGGGGCGAGCCTTGGCTCGCCCACCGTTCCGGCTAGGTTTTGCGGGCGACTTTTATTTTGGAGTGCATTAGCATGACTTTGTTGGTTCTACTGAGGTCACAGAGTTGAGGGTGTTTTGACAACTTTGCCTCTAAGATCCGCCACCTGTATTTGCAAAATCGCCAACGAAACCACTTATGTCGCTCAAAAGTATGACTGAAATAAGACAAGAGCATTGATTTTACTTGCTTTTCTCGGTGTTCTCGGTGTCCTCGGTGGTTTATTTTGAGCCTGCCTTGGCGAAGTTTGCAGCGATGTTTATTCTGGCGCGATTGCTCTGCCCCTTCTCACGCCCGCTTGCCATGACGCTTTTCCTTTGCCATAATGCGAGCGTGTTCAGATAGTTGATGGAGCGATGCCGCATGGCCAAACGCAGGCGCAAAAAACCCAATATCTCCAAAGCCGTGCTGGAGCAAGCGCGTCAGACCGCCGCTGGCGAAGAAGCGATGGCGAGCGAAACGGAAGCGACCGCGGGTGAACCTGCGGCGGTTGATGTTGCCGCCAGCCCCGCAGCCCCGCGCAGACAGCGCCGGCGCCGGCGAGACCTGCAAGCCGTGCAACTGGAACGGCGCAAGGACGAGGGCGCCTTGGATGCGGAGTACGTTGCTGATTTGCTGGCGAACCCCACCAAAGAAGTTTCTGAAGAAGAACTGCGCGCCGATTACGGCTTCGTGATCAAGGACCTGCGTAACATGGGCATCCTGGCGGCCGGGCTTTTTGTGGCGCTGGTCCTCATCTCGCTGCTTGTGCTGTGACCTGATATGCGCTTTCCCGCGCTGCGCTCGGCGGAATCGAACAATCGCGCCCCTTTGGGGCGGCTCGTGTATAATGAACATCCCCGTTCTTCGAGACTGAGGTCAGCTTGGCATGCCCTGGTCAGCCTTGCAAGGATTTGTCCGCCGACTGTCGAGACCGCTAAGCCATTTGGCGGCTCTTTATGCGGCTTTGGTCGCTTTGTTTACGCTCTGCCGCCTCATGCGCCTCAGCGGCTTCTGGTTGATTGATCTGGCCAATACCTTCGCCCCTTATTGGTACATGCCCCTGGCGCTGACCTTTCCCTTATCCATCATCGCCGCTCGTCAAGGGACTGCGCTTTCGCGCTTGAGCAAGAATCCTTCCCGGGGCGCGCAGAAGGCGAAACGGCAGCGCCGGGCATGGCTGTCGCAGTTGCGCGACCGCTGGAGCGTGCTGCTGCAAATCGTCTTGATACTCGTCGGTTTGCTCTGTTTCGCCTGGCCCGGCCGCTATAAAGCGATTGAACCGCCGCAAGGCGAGACCTTCTCCCTTGTGACATTCAACGTGCAGGGCAGCAATGCGGAACTGGAAGAAGCCACCGATTGGCTCTTGTCCGCCGGCGCCGATGTCATCGTATTGCAGGAAACGGCCGAGGGCTACGATCATCGCTTGCAGCGGCTCTACGATATTTATGCGCACGAAGATCATATCGCGGGCAGCGTGCGCATCTTCTCTCGTTACGCCATCCTCGAGCGGCAGATTCTATCCATAGAAGATGATCCCGGGCGCTTGGCGCTGCGCCTGCTGCTGGATCAGAACGGACGCGAGCTGGCAGTTTACGCCGCGCACCTGGCTTTGCCGCAAGCGAATTGGCATGCCTCCCCGCATTTCGCGCTCGATATGCTGCTGCGTTACGACGAAGCGCGCCGCAACGCCCAGGCTCGTCGACTGCTGGAAATCTTGGACGACGAGAGCAAGCCCTACCTGGTGGCGGGCGACTTCAACATGAGCGACAGCTCGCTCATCTATGACGAGATCGCCGACCGGATGAACGACGCCTGGCGGGACGCGGGCGCGGGCGCCGGGCGTACCTGGCCCGTGGCCGAAGTTATTGGCTTGCCGCGGATTGTTCACCCCTTCTTGCGCATCGACTATATTTGGCGCAGTGACGAATTGCGGACCGTGGCAGCAAGTTTGGGCGACCCGATCGGTTCCGATCACCTGCCGGTCAAAGCGGTCTTCGAGTGGCTGCGCGACTAGAGGCGGATGACGCCCGCGAAAAGCATCATCGAAATTCTCAGCCGATTAAGGCTCATTGCTCTCGACTTGCGGGTGCATTTCAGATTATTGGCAAGTCAAGCGATTTTGCCCGGTCGAAAAGCATGACCAACCACAAAGACACAAAGAACACAAAGTAAATGAGGCTTTTCTCTGTGCACTCTGTGCCTCTGTGGTGAATTTTCAGTTTGTTTTGAAGCGATTGCCCTGCGGACATCTGCCAAAATATTGAAATGCACCCTCGACTTGCCGCAGGGTTTCAAGTTTCCGTCAACGGTCTTATACTGGGATCATGGACGCCAACCTGCAATATATCCCCATCATGATCGTGGGCTTCGCCGCTGCCCTGTGCTTGACGCCTCTGACAAGACAAATCGCTATGCGCCTGGGGGTAACCGCGGCGCCCAGCCGGCGCAATATCCATGTACGAGACATGCCGCTAATGGGCGGTGCAGCGATCTATGTCGCCTTCGTGCTATCCATCCTCCTGTTCAGCCCGCCGACGCATTTGAAAGAACTGGGCGCGATCGTCGCCGGCGCCACCTTGCTGGCTTGGATCGGCTACCTGGATGACCGCAAACACCTTAGCCCGCGCCTGCGCCTGCTGGTCATGGCGGCGGCGGCTTTGGCGGTCACGCTGGTGGGCGTGCAAATTCGTCTTTTTGGGCTGCAGTGGATCGATATCCCGCTCACCTTGTTCTGGATCGTCGCCCTCATCAACGCCCTGAACTGGATTGACAATATGGACGGCTTGGCCGCTGGCACAGCTGCAATCGCTTCGGGATTCTTTCTCTTCATGGCGGTGACGCAAGGGCAGATCCTGGTCAGCATGCTGGCAGCCGCGATCTTCGGCAGCGCCATCGGCTTCTTGACTTACAACTTCAATCCCTCGAGTACATTCATGGGCGATATGGGCGCCTACACGCTGGGGTTCGTCTTGGCGATCCTGGCCATCAAGCTGAAATTCGCCGAGCAGTCGCTCAATGTGACCTGGATGGTGCCGGTGCTCGTGCTGGCATTGCCGATCGTCGATATCAACCTGGCCATACTCACCCGCTTGCTAGAAAGGCGGCCCCTGATGCTGGGGGGCAAGGATCATGTCTCGCATCGGCTGCTGCGCATGGGTTTTTCGCAACGACAGGCTTTGCTCTTGCTATATGTCTTTTCCCTGGTCTTTGGCGGCATCGCCGTGGCCGTCAGTCGCATCCCGGAGCGACAAGCTTTGCAGGTCGGGACGCTGGCGCTGGCGCTGCTGGCTTTGATCTTCGTCGCGCTGGTCATACTGCGCAGGCGCTATCAGCCGCTGGAAAAGAGAAGCGCTTAGTTCTTTTAGCCCTGAAATAAGGCAGTCTCTCGTTTGTGGCGCTTGAGATAAATCCCGTCTGCATTTTTCATTGAAATCTGCGATAATGCGCCTCACGCTCAACTGCGCTTTCTCGAAACAAGTGTGCGACCCATGACGCGAATTGCAGTCTCGGACAACATGCTCGTCGACTATAGCGAAGATCGCTGGCGCCTGATCCAACTCGACGCCGCCGCTGTGCCGTCCCTGCTGGTCGAGGTCAAGGCGGGCAGGAGCTTCCGCTACGACGATGATTTTGGAAATCGACGCGCCTTGCCGCCGCTGGGGGAAGTCGCCCCGCGAGACATCGGCGAGGTGGTCTTGGGCTGGTCGGAAGAAGAGGCCGCCTGGCAATTGGGAATGACGCTTTCCCCTGACTTGTCATTCTCGCGCAGCAGTCGCTGGTTTGAATTGCTGCGCATCGACGACCCCGATCAATCGCGCAGCCAGCGGACGATTCAGCAGATCGGTCTGGCTTTGGCTGATGTCCTGGGTAAACCCTTTGTGGCTTCAGCGCCGGGCGATGCCATGGCAGAGCCGGAGCCGATTCCCTTGATTGACCTCCCGCTTGATTTGGGCGACTGGATCTTGGGGGCGGGCGCAGAGGCAGGTGAAAGCGAACTGCAGTTTGCGCGCGACCGCCGTTGGATCCGCGCCAGGTTCCGTCAAATCGCCTGGTATGGCCTGTTGGCGGCGTTTTATGCCTGGGTCTCGATCGCCTCGTTAATTCATGAGCTGGCTTTGCCCAATGCCGGGACGCTGATTCCCGATCCCAGCCTCTTGCCATACCTGGGACTAGGCGTGTCCCTCTTGCTGCTTTTGATGATCGCGCTGCAAGTCAAGCAGATCATACAAGAACCGGATACTTTGCTGATCAGCGCCGGCAAACGGAGCCTCAGCGCCCTTCGCGGCGACGGCTTGCGCTGGCAGCTTGACGCGAGTGAGATTCAATCGGTATACGCCAGTGAATTGGTCAAGAAACGCGGCCGACAGCCGGTTGTCTTTCATGGCGAGATAAATTTGCAAATGATCGATGGCAGTTTTCGGCGCTTGCTGGTCGAGGACGACAAACGCGCGGACGCGCTGCTGCCCGGTTGCGATGCCGCAGATGAGAAGAACCGCCCTGCAGGTGTCAGCGTTTTGGATCCTGAGGGCGTCGCGACCGCGCTGCAAGCCGCCGCCGTGCATGTCGCCGTCTGCCTTGGCAACTTGCCCGTCTGGTATGACCGCCGCTTCAAATAGCCCGCGCATAGCGAAAACTGCGAGGGTGTTTCATCATATAGACACCAAGAGTAGTTCCAAGTAAGTCGTGCGAAAAACCAAACACAGAGGACACAGAGGGCACAGAGAAAAACCAACAGAGGAATATATTTTGCGGGCGTTTCGCCCAAACGCCCCTACGGTTTGTCCTGTTATTGATTCTCAATACTTTCTTGGAATTACTTAAGGAAGCGAAATGCTTGTGACAACTCAGTCTGTGCTTTGCGCCATTATTCCTTCGCGCGCTTCGTGTCTTCGTGGTTTGTTAGCGTTTCAGGAAGGCAGCCAATGAAAAGCAAAGTCATCGTGGATCCCAGTTTCCGCCGCATGGACGAGCTATTCTCGCCCGAAGATCGGCAACGGCTTTTTGACCTGGTCGATGTGCTCTGGGGGCGCGACGAGCCGATGCCGATGAAGGACTTCCTCGCGGCATTGCCGGCGGCTGATTTTGTCATCTGCGCCGACTGGCGCTACGGCGAAGTCCTGGATCAAGCGCGACAACTCAAGGCGATCATAACTGTTTCCGGCGCTTTTCCGCTGCGCCTGGATTATGAGTTTTGCTATCGGAATCGTATACGGGTGCTCAGCGCGGCGCCGGCTTTTGCGCGGCAGGTGGCGGAGTTTGCCTTGGGCATGGCGATCGCCTCGGCCCGCGATATTGCGATTGGCGACCGCGAGATGCGCGCTGGAACGGAGAAGTATTTGCACGACGGCAACGTCGGCGCCTTTCTGTTGTACGACAAGCCAGCCGGCATGATTGGCTATGGCAGCCTCGCCCGCGAATTGCACAAACTTTTGCGCCCCTTTAATGTGAAGGTCTCCGCTTACGATCCCTGGCTCAGCGACGGCTATCTGCGGCGTCAGGGCGTGGCGCCGCTGTCGCTGGAGGAATTGCTGGCGCGTTCGCGATTGATCTTCGTGCTGGCCTCGCCAACAGCCGAAAACCAAGCCATGATCACGCGCGAGCTTTTGGAATTGGTTCGGCCGGACGCCGTATTCGCTTTGATAAGCCGCGCCCATGTCGTCGACTTCGCCGCTTTGACGGATCTGGTTCTGGCGGGGCGCTTCAAGCTGGCGACGGATGTATTCCCCACGGAACCCCTGGAACTCGATCATCCCATTCGCGCCGCTGAAGGCGCCTTGCTTTCCGCGCATCGCGCCGGCTCGGTGGCGGAAGGTATGTACGAATTGGGGCAAATGGCGCTGGACGACCTGGAAGCCCTGGTCAAGGGGCTGCCGCCGCGACGCTTGCAACTTGCCGAACCCGAGCTAAGCGGGCGTTATGCCAGCAACCGCGCCAAAGGCGGGGGGCAAGACGACCTGAGAATGTAGCTGGTCTAAAGCAACTTCAATTGATCGTGATTATGTTTGTGTTTCGGATAAACTTTCTCGACCGACTCTTCAAATTCTTCAATCGTGTCTATGTGGTTATTCAAGAACCAGCGTTTGTGATTATCCAAGTACGCATGTCTCAATGAGTCATTTCGCAAATCTAGCGGGACGCGCTTCATTCTTGGATCCACGCTGTCAAACCCGGAAAAGTCGCTTTGCAATCTTTCCTTTGCAATCTGAATATAGTCGGGGTTTATGTCAATACCTGTGCCGTATCGGTTAAGTTGTTGGCAAATCCGCAGAGTTGTCCCGCTTCCTAAGAAGGGATCGAGAACAAGCGCGCCCTCGTTACTTGAAGCAAGAACCAATCGCTCAATCAATCCTTCTGGCTTTTGTGTGGGATGGTTTCGCCTGTTCGCGTTGCAATAGTGTACATGAGAAAACTCCCACACATCTCCAGGATTCGCCCCCCGCATATTATTTCGCTCTCGATAGTATTTCTGCGGTACACGAACGTCATCTAAATTGAAGACGAAATCCTTTGATTTCGTGAACATGAGAATGTCATCATGTCTGGGAGAGAATCCCCTTTTTTTGCCAATCCCCTGTGTGTAATGCCAAACAATCCAACTATTGAAGAACATACCCAGTTCACGTTCCATTATGTCATAAAGATAAGCTATGAACCGGAACCCCATGAAAACGTAAATCGTGCCTCGCGGCTTCAGCACTCGATATGCCTCGCGTAGCCAACTGTGAGTAAAGTCCAAATATTCGTCGAAACCCTTTATGTCATGATTATTTCCGTAATTCTTTCCAAGATTGTATGGTGGATCGGCGACAATCAGGTCGAATGTTTCTGATTCAAGTTTAGGAAACTCAGAGAGCGCATTTCCCAAGATCAGCCTTTGCTCAATCATCTGTCTTTATCCATCCGTTTTTACTTGCAAGTTCCAGCCATTCAGCGAATGACCGACGTGAGGATTGTAAGAACTTGCGGTCTAATAGTTGACAAAACTCCCAAGTTGTACGCTCCTCCAATTCAACATAGTGGATATCGCGAATCTGAATTTGCCCAGTTCCTAGTGCAGGATTGTAATTAATATCTTTCCAACTTATGTTTTTTAGATCATAAGCATTGTATCCTACAACTTCCATCGTTCCATCCATCAGGCCGGTTTCAAAATTACGTGAAGAGTATACTCGGTGTTTTAGTGACAGAATCGCAAATATGTAGTCGGCGTCTTTGACATACGCAGTGCGAATCCGAGCATACGAAGTGATATTCGGTGATTTCCCACTCTTTTCAATATCTTCTGCAGTTGCTTTAACGTCAACTTCAGCTGTTATCCCGCTCTCGATCTTCCGTTTCTTCTTGAATTGGAGCAAGAAATCAGCCATGTGTAGACGCGCTAGCGCCTCAACATTAATCAGAGAGTACTGATTATCGCTATCCTCTAGAACTTCACAAAATGCTTCAAAAGCCCATGCCTCCACAAATGGACCAGCAATCTTGTTAATATTCTCCATTGGAAGCCCAAACTTTAAATTGGTGTTGATAACTATCTTATTGTTACCTTGTTCAATTGCTTCATGCATTATTGTCTCAATAGATCTGATAACAAACTGGGAGCAAACAGCATAGTCCTCTGCCTGAATCGGAATCTTGAAGTCCTGGCTCTCATATGTCATGCTGATTCTACTCCACAACGCCGCGCATCGTCTCCTCGCGCAGGTGCGCCACCACGGCTCGCAGCGCCTCGTCTTCATCGGCGCCATCGGCCTTGCACTGATAATAGACCGCCAGCTGCCGGTCAGAACTGGTGCCTTTGTCCAGAATCGTCTTGATGTAGTCGATTTCCTGGCGCGAGCCAAGCTCGTCAACGACATCGTCGACCAGCTCCAGCAACTCATGCGTCAGGAAACGCATGGGGATCGATTCGCGTTTGCCATAGTCGACCAGTTGCCCGTCGAGCCCCCAGCGCACGGCGCGCCACTTATTCTCGGCGATCAGTTCGTTGGGGTAGATGCGCCAGCTGAGGTTTTGATTGCGCAGTTGGATCAGCTTGGCGCACAAGGCTTGAATCAGGGCGGCGATGGCGACGGCTTCGTCAACCGTGGTGCAGATGTCACAAACGCGGACTTCCAAGGTGCCGAACTGTTCTTGCGGGCGCGCGTCCCACCAGATCTTGGTGTAATCGGCTTTGCCATCGGCGCGGTCCTTGCCCAGCGCGCCGACGCGGCCGAAGGTCTCGATCATCGTGTTGAAGTCGGTGAAGGAGGAGAAAGTCGGCGGAATGCCCGTCCGCGGCAGATTCTCAAAAATGATGCTGCGGTAGCTCTTCAAACCCGTCGGATGGCCATGCCAGAACGGTGAACTGGTCGAGAGCGTTAGAATATGCGGTAGGAAGTAGCGCAGTTGATTCTGAATATCAATCAACAGATCGAGTTGTTCGGGGTCGGTGCCAAAGCCGATATGCACGTGCATGCCAAATATAAGCATCTGGCGCGCGACTTCTTGCATGTAGTTCTTGAGGTCATCATAACGCTCGCCCGGATTGGCTTCCTGCTCTTCCCAGCGCGCGAAAGGATGCGTGCTGGCTGCTATGATGCAATAGCCGTGACGCTGGGCGACCGTGTCGATCTCGCGCCGCAGCCGCTGCAATTCCATGCGGGCTTCGCCCACATTGCGGCAGATGGCGCTGCCCACTTCGATTTGCGATTGCATAAACTCCGGCTTTACCTGATCGCCGATCTGCATGATGCGATCATCGTGCAAGAGTTCTTGAACGACCGCCGCCAATTCGCCGGTGGCCGGGTCGATAAGTTGATATTCTTCTTCAATGCCGATGGTCAGTGGTGCGGAATGCATCTCATCACCCCCTGTGGCATACCTGCGATTCTCAAGAATGGTAACATAATCCCTGCGCTTGGCAAAAGATCAATGCCCCCAATTCCAGAGCAATCGCAACACATCGCGCATTCGCAGAATGGTCAAGAATTCAAACAATAATCTAACCACAGAGTACAGAGAAGTAAAACCAGGTAAGTCGTGCAAAAAAAAATCTAAACACAGAGGACACAGAGTGCGCAGAGAAGATCGGAGCAGATTATTGATTATTCGGGCGTTTCGGCGAAACGCCCCTACAATTCGTAACTGACGTTACGCAGCACAATCTAGGAAATCGAATAAACTGGTTGCATGAACG
>JAPPMO010000051.1 GCA_028873975.1 Chloroflexota bacterium | reverse complement strand
ATGCAAGCGAAGTTGGGCGCAAATTCAGGGCAATCGCTTCAAAAATGGTATTTTGAGGAGCAATACAACGAAGAAACTAAAAATTCACCACAGAGCCACAGAGCGCACAGAGAAATACAAAAGATCATTTCTGTTTGCGGGCGTTTCAGCGGGTCGCGTAGACACTGACCGCCGACACTCGGTGTCCTCGGCGGTTAATTGCCAATAATCTGAAAAGCAGCCCTTTGGTCGCGCGCGGAAGTAGTATGCTGGCGCAAACATGCTATAATACATATCAATAATGGCGTTGGCGCAACGGCGTCGCAAATGCCTGTGCGGAAGCGGTTTTGTCGGATGTCGACAGAGGCTTATTTTGCTCCCTCGGCGCTGTCCGGACCCAAGGCTGGCACTCGCCCCCGGGCGCGAGTGATGGCGTATGCAGCCGCTCAAGGATAGTTTATTAGCCGCGAAAGGAGCCATGCGCAAATCAGGTATCTGGTTTAGCCACATTATATGGACATAATCGACTCGGATTTGCCAGAAGACAAGTCGGGAAACATTCGCAGGATCACGATAAACGAAGAGATGCGCGGCAGTTATCTCAACTATGCCATGAGCGTGATCGTGGCGCGCGCGCTTCCCGATGCCCGCGACGGGCTTAAGCCCGTGCATCGGCGGATCCTCTATGCCATGTATGATATGGGGCTGCGTCCCGGTACGGCATACAAAAAGAGCGCCCGCCTCGTTGGCGAAGTGCTGGGCAAGTATCACCCGCACGGAGATCAGGCGGTTTACGACGCCATGGCCCGCATGGCGCAAGATTTTTCGCTGCGATATCCGCTGGTCGACGGGCAAGGCAACTTTGGCAGCCAGGATGGGGACAAGCCCGCGGCGATGCGCTATACCGAGGCGCGCATGGCCAATATCGCCGGCGAAATGTTGACAGACATCAACATGGACACGGTCGAATTCGCGGAGAATTACGACGGAACGCAAGCGGAACCGACAGTTCTGCCCGCGCGCTTGCCGAACCTGCTGCTCAATGGCGGCAGCGGCATCGCAGTGGGCATGGCGACCAATATCCCGCCGCATAATCTGCGCGAGTTGGCAAGGGCCATCACGTACCTGATTGACAACTACGAGAACATCGCCGACGTTTCGGTCGATGACCTCATGCAATTCATTAAGGGTCCGGACTTCCCTACCGGCGCCACGATCGTCATTGGCGAAGATCTGAGAGAGGCTTACGCCACCGGCAAGGGGCGCGTCGCGGTGCGGTCCACCGTTGATATCGAAGAGGGACGCGGGGAAAGCAAGAATCTGGTCTTCACTTCAATTCCTTACCAGGTGAGCAAGTCGGCGATCATTGAGCGGATCGTGGCCCTTGTGCGCGAGGGCCGCATTGAAGCGATTCGCGACTTGCGCGACGAATCCGACCGGCAAGGATTGCGCCTTGTTGTCGAACTGAAAAGCCACGCGCAGCCACAGCGAGTCATCAATCAACTTTACAAATACACGCAATTGCAAAGTGTTTACAGCATTCAAATGCTGGCGCTGGTCAACGGCGAACCGCGCACCTTGAGCCTCAAACGCGCGCTAAGGATTTATATCGAGCATCGTTATGACGTCATTGTGCGGCGTTCAGAATATGATTTGGGGCGGCAGCGGGCGCGGGCGCGCGTTTTGACCGGTCTGCTTAAGGCAGTGGCGAACATCGACCAGGTCATAGAAATGATCCGCAATTCTCCCGACGTTAATAGCGCCCGACAACAATTGATGGCCAATTTGGAATTGGATGAGATCCAAGCCAACGCCATACTCGACATGCAGTTGAGGCGTCTGGCGGCTTTGGAAAGGCAAAAGCTGCAGGAAGAGTATCAGGCCGTTCGCGCGCGCATCGAATATCTTGAAGATTTGCTTAGCTCGCCACATAAAATCCTGGGGCTGATTCGCGAAGACGTTGCCGAAATCGCCGAGAAATACGGCGACGAACGTAAATCCGCGGTTGTGCATGGCATCGTCGATCTCGAAGAAGCCGATCTTTATCGCCGGGAAAATGTTGTCATCTCGTTGACGGAACAAGGATACATCAAGAGGGTCGCGGCGCGTCACTATCGTTCACAACGGCGCGGCGGCAAAGGCATGCGCGGCATGGCGATCAAAGACAAGGATACGTTGAAGGACGTATTCTTCGCGCACAGCCACGACAGGATCCTGTTCTTCAGCAATAAGGGCAAGGTCTACTCTCGCAGCGCCTACGAGATACCGGAGACCCTTAGAGAGAGGCGCGGTCTGCTCATCCAAAGCTTCTTGCCGCTGGAAGGAGACGAGAAGGTCTCCGTCGTGCTTGCCGTGCCCGACGATATCCTAGCGCTTGAGGAAGGGTACTTTGTGCTGGCGACCAGCAAGGGCCGTGTGAAAAAAGTCGCATTCAGCGAATTCAGCTATATCCGCCCTAGCGGCTTGATGGCGATTCAGTTTAACGACGGCGACAGCTTGCGATCTGTGAAGTGGACCAAGGGCGATCAGGATATTGTCATGGCGTCGGTAAATGGTCAGTGCATTCGTTTCAAAGCGGAAGAAGTGCGTGTCATGGGGCGTCAAGCGCACGGCGTCATTGGCATGCGCTTGAGGGATGACGACGAGATCGCAGGCATGGATGTCTTGACAGGCGAACACAGCCATCTGCTCATCGTCACGAGCAATGGTTACGGCAAACGCACGGTGATATCCACCGATGATCGGAGCGAAGGCGCCGAAGACCGGGTGCATTACAAGGCACAGCACAGGTATGGCTTGGGCGTGCGGACATTGAAGCGAAATGAGCGTACCGGACCGGTCGTTGCCATGCGCTGCATACGCGAAGAGGATGATATTGTCCTGATCTCGAAGCGGGGAATCGTTCTACAGACTCGCTTGTCGGAGATACGAGAAACCGGACGCAACACGCAGGGCGTGAAAGTAATGAACCTGGAAGAAGATGACGCGGTGGCCGGCATCGCCATCATGCGAGACGATGATGAAGATGAAGCCCACCCCCTGATGTCCGCTGGCGGCGAGAACCGCTCTCAACAGAACGGCAGCGAGAACAGAAACAACTAGCTGCCTTCGTCCGCTTCCAAAGCGACGGGCTAGCGAGTCCGCGCGTTGCATTAGGCGCAGACTCAATCAGCGAATGAAAACCGCTGGGCAGGTCAGCGGCGAAAAAGTCCCAGGAGATGACAAGCCTTCTGCTTACGCGAGCAAGGGGTTTGTAAAATAAGAGGCGGCGCCAATATGACACCGCCTCTTTGTTATCCGCTGGTCGAATCCCTTGCGGGTTATTCGTCTTCGCCTTCTTCTTCGGCATCTTCGTCCGTTTCTTCACCCTCTTCGCCCTCGAGTTCGTCGAATTCCTCTTCGGCGCGGGCTGCGGCTGGCTGTACAATCTTGGCGAGCATTTCGTTTGGATCGCTGTGGACGGTCACATTTTCACCAAATTCCAGATCGCCCACCAGCACCTCCGAGCCGAGCTCGGTCAATTGCGACAGGTCTATTACGATGCGATCGCGAATGTCATCCGGGTAAACTTCCAAGGTCAGCGCGCTCCTGCCCGTGATCAGAATCCCTTCGCGAGCCGCAACGACCGGGCTGCGCCCTTCCATGATAATCGGCACCTCCACGCGGATACGCTGGGAGGCGTCGACCGCCAGAAAATCCACATGCAAGATGTCGCCGCGAACTACATCCCGCTGCACTTCGCGCGCAAGCGATGGATAAGCCTTGCCCTCGACGACGATATCGATCAGGTTGGTCCCGCCCGCATTCATCAAGGTCACCTCAATCGCGCGATACGGGAACTGGACGCTAATCGGATCATTGCTGGGTCCGTAAACGATGCCGGGGACAAATCCTTGCCTGCGCAACTCGCGGTTTCGCTTGCCGCGCGCATTCCGGACTTCGGCAGCCAGTTCAAATTCCGCCATGTTAATTTCTCCTTCAGTTGCCTAAACCCGAGGCGCAGTCCTCGGTCAATAAGCGCCCCATTCTAAATGCGCAATAGCCAAGGGTCAATGCCCTTCGGGGAAGAGGGCGCATTTCAATATTTTGGCAGATGTCCACAGGGCAATCGCTTCAAAATATTATCTAGTGGAGCAATGCAACGAAGAAACTGAAAATTAGCCACAGAGCCACAGAGCGCACAGAGAAATACAAAAGATCATTTCTGTTTGCGGGCGTTTCAGCGGGTCGCGTAGACACTGACCGACAAACGCCCTATATCGCCTCCTTTTTGGCAGGCAAGAGCTTAAATCTCGGTGTCCTCGGTGGTTAATTGCCAATAATCTGAAATGCACCCCGGGCGAGAAAAGACCCATCGTCCGGCGGGCCTGGAAATAAGAAGCGGGTAACGGGACTCGAACCCGTGACCTTCTGCTTGGGAAGCAGGCGCTCTACCAACTGAGCTATACCCGCATTAGGTGGACATTATAGAAAATCATGCTCCAAGCGTCAAGGCGCCGTGATATAGTAATGCGACTGAGTATATTGGGATGAATTGAGGCGGAGACGGATTTGCGACTCCATAGAAGAACTCTTGCCGGCACTGTTGCGGGATTTGCTATTGCAGCGCTGCTGGTTAGCCGGGTAGATCTTGAAGCGCTTCTGTCGACCTTGTTGAGCGCGGACTATCGTTTTCTTGTGGCCAGCCTCTTTTTTTTCATGTCAGGGCTGTTTACCCGGGCATTGCGTTGGCAGGGTTTGCTCGGTGGTCAACTGCCATTGCAGCGCGCTTTTAACATCATGAATATCGCATACTTGGTAAACGGCGTCATTCCACTGCGAATCGGTGAAGTCGCTCGGCTGTTCTTGACCGCGCGCGCCAACAAGCAAATTCCCTTCATGCAGACAGGCAGCAGCATCTTGGTCGAGAGGCTGCTGGATGTATTGGGAGTTGCGCTGTTGGCGATGATCGCCACAGCCGCCGCGCCGGTGAGCGCTGAGCTGCGGCAGCTAGCGATGCTCGGAGCGATATTTTCCCTAAGCGGATTCGCCGCGCTCTTGATACTGGCTCGTTGGCGCGGATTTACCGATAAGGTGATCCGAGGCATCTCCAATGCGCTGCCCCTCCCCAAGGGACTAAAGCCGGAGCAACTGGCGCGCGAATTTCTGGATGGTCTGCAACCCTTGCTTGAATTCGCTCCTTTAGCGCGCGCGCTCATTTGGACAGCGATCAGCTGGCTGCTTTCAGTGATCACGAATTATGTATTGATGCTGGCCTTTTTTGATCAGGGCGATTGGGTCGCGATCATGTTTTCCATCGCTTCCGCTTCATTTGCTATTGCGATTCCGTTAGTTCCAGGTAATCTAGGCGCGTATGAATTCTCCATTGTTGTAGCATTTACATTATTAGGGCACAGGGAACTGGACAAGATTACCGCCTTCGCCCTTGCCGTACACGCCCAGAATATTCTGGTCTACATTGCGACCGGCGGCATTGGCTTGATATTCGAGGGGATCTCGCTGACGCAGCTTCGTACCCATGCAGGGCAATTGCATCAAAATAACAGCGGCTGAAATGAGGGGAATCTAACTGAATATTAACTACAGAGAACATTGAAGCAATTCCAAGTAAGTTGTGCAACAAAATCTAAACACAGAGGACACAGAGAGCGCAGAGAAAAACCAACAGGGGAATTAAATTTGCGGGCGTTTCGGCGGGTCGCTAGGTCGCGTAGACACTGACCGCCGACACTGACCGTCAAACGCCCCTACAGTTCGTCGCTGTTTTGATTCTCATTACTTTGTTGGTTTTACTTCTGTGTTGAAAAAAATTTGATGCAATTGCCCGGCGTACTCATGTCCAAACTTTGGATCAAGCATCCGCGTAAGATCGATTAATGAATTCTGAACAGGCTGAAAACAGCCGCAAGCTGAAAGTTCTAATCACGCTTCTTTACTACTATCCGCATCCTACGGGCCTGACGTATTACGTGCAGATGTTCGCTGAGGAACTGGCGCGCCGGGGCCATCAGGTAACGGTACTCGCTTCCAGGCACGACAAAGCGCTGCCAATGGAACCGGAGACGCATAACGGCGTGCGCATCGTGCGGGTCTGGGCCCCCGTGCGGCTGAGCCGGGGCATGATACTGCCAAGCTATCCTTGGCATCTGCTTAGGCTAATGCGCCAGCATGACATCGTAAGCATACACACGCCGATGCTTGAAACTGCGCTGGTCAGCGTATTAGCGGGATTCGCGGGCTTGAAGGTCATCCCGACGCACCATGGGGATCTATTCCTGCCAGAGGGATTATTGAACAAGGCGATCGTGAAGATGATGTACGCCATGTACGCCTTTATGGCCAGGCGCGCCCCTTGCATCATAGGCTTCAGCGACGATTATGCCGAGAATTCCTATTATCTCCGCCCATTCCGCGACAAGCTGGCAGTCGTTTACCCGCCTATTTCCATTCAAGATCCCAACCTGGAAAACGCTGCCAGGCTCAGACGCAAATGGCAATGCGATGATGGTCCGCTGATTGGATTCGCAGGGCGCTTCGCGCATGAAAAACGGCCCGATCTGCTGATCAAGGCGCTGGAGGTCATCAACCGAAAATATCCCAAGACTCGAATCATCTTTGCCGGCGAGTACAACCTTAACTATGAAAATACCTGGAACCTGCAGAAGGAGCTCGTCGAACAGTACAAGTCGCAGCTTATATTCTTGGGACTGATCCGCGACAAGCAGCAAATGGCCGACTTTTACGCGGCCTGCGATGTGCTGGTCTTGCCGAGCAACAATGATTGTTTTCCGGCAGTGCTGGGTGAATCCATGCTTTGTGGAACGCCGGTCGTTATGACGGACGTCTATGGGGGCCGCGTACCGGTTTTGCTGACCGGAATGGGGAAGCTGGCCAAATCCGGCGACTGGCAGTCAATCGGCAGGACCACACTGGAAGTGCTGGAAAACCGTGACCAATACATTAAACCCAAAGACTTCGTTGCCAAGCGCTTTTCTTTGCAAGACACCTTCGATCGATTTGAATCTGTTCTGTTGGAGCACGCTCGCAAGTAATGCCGGGTTTCCCGTTTGCAGCGCCGTCGGCTTGATACTAAGCTTAGAGATGTGAATGGCGCAAAGGGACGGTCGCATGTTTCCAGAGGACAAGGCTAGACCGCGTCTTGACGAGAACGACAGGACTGAACCGAATAGTGATACGGCGGAAGGCCGGTCATCCGCGGAAGACTATAAACGCGAATCCCCAAATCTGGCGGAAGAGTTCCCCGAAACGCGCATTGAAGACCTGACGCTGGCGGAGCTCTGCGGGCGGTTTCTGCGCGCGCCATTTGTGACCTGGCGGCGCGCGAGAATTGCTATTTCAGGCGGGGGGTCCGTTCTCGCTCCCGAGGTTCCGCCGGTCGAGCGCGTGAATGCGGATCCTGGACAGCAAGCCGCCGCAAGCCCCTCGTTCCAGCGAATTGCCCGCGCGCTGCGCCAGGCGCAGAGCCTTCAACTGCTGTTCTTTAGCCTGGCAATTCTTAGCGCGGTCATTGGCGGAAATGCCTTGCTGGGTCCGGCTGGGATCAGTCGCAGCGCCGAAAACACGCTTGAGATTGGCGCTCCCTTTCTCTGGATGGGATTCCTTCTCTGGCTGATCGGCGAGGCAATTGGAAATACCCAGCCACTGCGAAGATGGTGGCGGCGCCTGAGTCGATTGGACCGCATACGTTGGTCGGCTCGCATAGTCCCGGCAGCGACATGGCTGACGTCCTTGCAAGCCATTTCGGATTCCATGGTAGTCCCGAAAGAACAGTCTTTCGAGTTGCTGCTGATCGCCGCAGGTCGATTGATCGCCGGCCTAATACTTTGGCATCTGTTGGATTTTGTCGTCTGGCGGATCAAAGTCCGTTTGTCCGCAACACCGGCAACGAACAACGAAAGCTCGATCCTGTCGCAGTCACCCCAAAGCCGGACAAAACACCTTTCACTTCGGGATCATATCAGCAAACGCCGGATCGGCCTCGCGTCTTTTTCGGCGCTGGCAAGCGCCCTTCTATGGATGAATACCAGCGGCAATCGAATTGAACCTCCTTTCATCGTGTTGTGGATCGTTTCTTCATTTGCCTGGGCAATGGTCTTCGCGCCGGCAAACTGGAACGTTTTTGATTGGATCACGGCAAAGATTGACCGCTTCCGGCGCATTGATTGGCAGGGAAACCGCTGGGTCATGGTCGCCTTCGCGTTGATCATGATTCTGGGGACAAGCTTTCGCTTCACGCAATTGGACAGCGTCCCGCGCGAGATGACCAGCGATCATGTGGAGAAAATCCAGGACGCATATCGTGTCTCTAGCGGCGAGTATAAAATCTTCTTCCCTAACAACGGGGGGCGCGAACCGATACAAATGTATCTGCTGTCGATGCTGTCGGCTTTGCCCGGGCTCGGATTCGACTTCTATACGCTCAAATTCCTCGCCGTCGTAGAAAGCACGCTCACCTTGCCGCTGCTGTTTTGGATGGGTATGGAGCTTCTCGGCGGCGACCGCCCTCGGTTCAACAAAGCGGTCGCTCTTTTGCTGATGGCGCTCGTGGCCTCAAGTTATTGGCACGTCATCGTCAGTCGTCAGGGCTTGCGCATTCCGCTAACGCCGGCAGTGACCGCGCTGCTGCTGGTGTATCTGGCCCGCGCAATGAGATACAACAGGAGAAGCGATTACGTCAAGGCGGCGCTGGTTCTTGGATTCGGGCTGTATACGTACCAGGCAGTACGGATGCTGCCGATTCTGATCGTCATCGGCGTATTTTTCGCCATTTGGATGCGAGCCGTCGGTTGGCGCCAGAAGCTGCATTACCTGGTTCACCTCGCGATATTGGCTTTTGTATCGCTCATGGTTTTCCTGCCGATGCTGCATTTCTGGCTGGACTTCCCCAATGCCTTCTGGATGCGAACCTCAACACGCCTATTGGGAGATCACCTTGCATACGCGACTGTGGAGGATGCCATTGAAGCCTTGCGCGCCAATGTTCCCTTTCTCATGCACAATATCCGCAAGGCTCTGCTCATGTACAACTGGAAGGGCGACATAGGCTGGTTCAACGGGGCTTCGGAACAGCCGGTCATGGACACTTTGAGCGGTGCCTTCTTGATATTGGGCGCCGCCGCCTGGCTGGCGAGGATGATCAAATCGCGCGACCCCGTCGTTTGGTTCATGCCTGTCGTGATTCTCGTCATGTTAATGCCAACCGCCCTGTCGCTGGCGCATCCGGAGGCGAACCCCAGCAATTCGCGGGCCTTGGGAACTGTACCGGTCGTCTATCTGTTTGCCGCCTTGCCGGTAGCGATGATGGCGGTTCGCCTGAAATGCTTGATCAAAGGCCGCAAAGGAATGACAGTCGCGATTGTCTTTGGGGTCGGCGTAGTTTTGGCCGCCAACCATCAAAACAGCGAGACCTATTTCGATCGTTATGCGAATGCCTATTTGGGTCCGTCGTTTCCGCACAGCGAGGCTGGCAGAATCGTTCAGGGCTTCGCCGCCAGCGACGGCGCGATTGGAAACGTCTGGTCCCTGGGTTTTCCTTACTGGTGGGACTACCGCGCGCTGGGAATTGAAGCGGGTTATCCGATGTGGCCCAACGATATGTACCCGCTGGAGAGCTTGCCGCAAATACTGCGAAATGCCCGGCAGCGAACGGGGCAATTCCGTCTAGACCCGAATAGGGACCTCCTGTTCCTTTTCAATCCTGCTGACGAGCAAGCCTGGCAGCGCTTGCGAGAGTGGTTCCCCCAAGGTCGCGCTATGACTGTCCAGTCATATCACCCCGAGGACAGGTATGTGCTCTATCGCGCGCCAAGGCTGGGTGAAGAGGGATGGGCAGCGTTGCTCGAGTAAGTCGAATCTAAACACAGAGGGCACAGAAGTAAGTGCAAGTAAGTCGTGCAACGATAATTTGCCACAGAGAACACAGAGAGCACAGAGAAAATCGGAGAAGATGACTGATTATTCGGGCGTTTCGGCGAAACGCCCCTACAACTCGTCGCTTTTTCAGATTCTCATTACTTTCTTGGAACTACTGAGTGCGCAGAGAAAAACCAACAGAGGAAACTATTTTGCGGGCGACCCGCAAAACCTAAGCGGAATGGTGGGCGAGCCAAGGCTCGCCCCTACGACTCTACGACGGAATTTGCATGACTTTGCTGGTCCTACTTCTCAACTGTATTCCAAGTGGCGGAGGAATTAGAACGACATGGCCTTAGCGGCGATGTATTTGCAAATGCGTTTGTCATAGAATGCCGCAGCAACTACCATAGGGGATAGCAAATGAAACAGGAAACGCCGAGCATTTGCCAAGCGGCGCTTGAAACATGGGAATCCGATGCGGCATCAGCTGATGAATACTCGCGCAATTAATATCGGTTGCCACAAGGTTGCGGTCGAATAAATGAGGCTCCAATCCATGAGAAAAACCGCCATTACAGCGCTGTTTATGGCAATCATTCTGGTCTTCGCGGGGGTCCTGCGTTTCACTGGACATAATTGGGACGACTTCTCTTATTCGCATCCTGACGAGCGCTTCCTTTCCATCCTGTTGCTGCCGAACATCGGCGGCAGGAACGAATTTACCCATGACCAAGGCAATTTTCCCAGCCAGAGCATCCTGGTAAGGAGCGGCCAGCAAGGTCTCCAAGAGTTTTCCGATCTCTCGGCCGTATTCGGAATCCGCATTGGCGCCGTTAGCGAGACGTTTTCGGCGCAGGTTGCGGCTTGGATGGCGAGCGACAATTTCGTCAGCAGCTATGGACAGATTGCGCAGGCTTTGGAAGCTCTGCGAGCGAGCCAGCTGGACGCGGTGATCGTTGACGCGGGATTGGGACCTAATTTCGCGGGCTTGAGCGTCGCGGTTACTGTGGATTCCCTGCAACTGCAATCGCTGCGATGTCGGCATCTATATCCGCGGAGCAACGGCGCAGGCAATTACTTCGACGCGCGATGCTCGCCCTTGAATCCACATCAGGCGGGCCACGGCTTTTATGCCTATGGCACCTTTCCCCTGTTGCTCGCCCATTATGCGGGTGAATTTGTCCGCGGCGCTACCGAGGCTGGATTGCCCTTGTTTGACTGGCAAGGGGGGCATCTTGTTTGGCGCGGACTGTCGACGCTATTCGACTTGCTGACGATTGTCGTGATCTTCGCGCTGGGCAGCCGACTTCACGGCAGATGGGTCGGACTGATTGCGGCGGCGCTGTACGCGGCGGCGCCGCTGGCCATTCAGAAATCTCACTACGCGACGACGAATGCAATTGCCGCTTCTTTGGTTACGCTTGCGCTTTTCTTTGCGGTTGCCGTGCAGCAACGGGGAAGACTTTCGTCATACTTGCTGTTTGGCTTGGCTTGTGGCGCCGCAGTTGCCAGCCGCATGAACCTGGCGCCCCTGGCAGGCATCGTGGTTTTTGCCGCGATTGTTCAGGCGGCTCCTTGCTTCGACCCTGGGTTAAAGCGTCAAGAAAGATTGCAGATCCTGGCTTACCACTTTTTTGGGCTGATATTGGCGGGATTCGCCAGCTTCCTGGCTTTTCGCCTGCTCAATCCCTATGCCTTTATGGGTCCGGATTTCCTGGGCATAACACCCAACGACCGCTGGTTGGAAAACGCGCGCTCCGCCAGTTTCGGCGTATCTGGCGTTCAAGACTCGCCGCCTAACTGGCAATGGCTGTCGCGCGCGTCCTACTTTTACCCGCTCAAAGATATGGCGCTGTGGGCTATGGGACCGCCCTTGGCTCTGCTGGCCTGGTTCGGTTGGGGCTGGTCCGCCTATCGGATCGCGCGCATGCGCAAGGCGGCGCTGAACAACCTCTTGCTTGTGGTTTGGGTCGGCGCTTATTTTATCTGGCTTAACCAACTTTGGCCCATGACCATGCGCTACTTCTTGCCACTATATAGCGGCTTGGCGGTACTGGCTGGCTGGGCGATCGTCCAATTGATCCATTATGCGCGGCGCGGCGAGCGTGATTTTGTGGCGACGCGCGCCTTGCTGTCGATCCTTGGCGTCCTGTTCGGCGCTGTTGGCGCATATCAGCTTAGCATCGGTATGCAGGGTACGCAGGACGCGACCGCGATCAGCGCGGCGGTCATCGGCTTAATACTGCTCTTGACGGCTTTGCTGCCATTGCCGCGAGCAAGCCGAGCCGGCGCGCTGGCACTGTTCGCCATCGGCTTTACTGCGATTTGGGGGCTGATGTTCGGCAATGTCTACAGGCACCAGACAACGCTTGTGCAAGCGTCTCGCTACTTGTTCAAGCATGTTCCCGGTGATTTTGCCATGCGTATCGACGGCTCGGAGGAATCGGCGCCGCTGGTCAACGTCGCGGTGGCGAATACTGGTTATTCGTCAGCCAACTTGCCCGAGGGCTTGTTCAAGGGCGTCACGCACTACCGCGAAGCTGCCGCCCGCAACACGGTCTTCACCACCCCCGCAAGCGGTTCGATCACGACCGTTTTTGCGCCGCACCTGGGGGATCCACTCGATGATCCCGAGCCGGAAAGACTGGAAATACGCGTATATCCCGAAGGCGATAATCAATTGCTGGCGGAGGCGGTCCTGGAAGCCAACCTGGCGCGGCGCGATCATCCGCTGGGCGATAGTTATGAAATCCCCTTCGCCAGGCCTTGGCAAGCAGAGGCGGGCAAGCGGTATGTATTTGAAGTCCTCGCGGCAGAAGGCAGCGGCGACATCATCGGATCGGGTTCTGTCGTTGTGACGGAAGGCAGCTGGGACAACACCGTGACAGGCGTCTTGACTTGTCAATTGCCCGAGGACCTGGCGCTGGTTGACCGTCCCGCCTCGGGGCTCGCGCGCAGCGAGGACTGCCGCGGCAAATATGCCTTTAGCGCCTTGGTCAATTCATACGACCAGATCATGTCCTTCCCGGTGGACAATCAAAGCAAATATGAAAATATCTTGCACACGCTGGAAGTTGGCGACTACCTTACGATTGCCAGCAATCGCTTTTACGACACGGAACCGCGCAATCGCATGCGTTGGTCCCTGACGACGCATTATTATGAGAAACTCTTCGCGGGCGAATTGGGTTACGAGCGGGTTGCTGTATTCGACGAGCCATACCAATTAGGACCCTGGCGCGTTTCCGATCAGCACTTGCCTATATTCGATTCTCCCGCCTGGCTGAATGAGATCGAAGCCGACGAAGCCTTCCATGTATACGATCATCCAGCCGTTTTTGTCTTTCGCAAAACGGAGGACTATTCGAGCGCGAAGGTAAAGGCGATACTCTCTTCAGCGTCGCTGAGGCAGAGGGGGGAATTGTCAAGAGACTTCAATAGCGCGGACAGGCTGGGCGTCATATATTGGACGTCCATGGAAGCGGATGCGATACCGACCGCTTTGACGTTCCCGCCGGCTGACTATGAGACTCAAACGGCGGGCGGCACCTGGTCGGAGCGCTTTTTCAGCGACAGTATCGCGAACAGCAATCAAGCGCTCGGATCGCTGTTCTGGTATGTCGCGCTCCTCGTAATCGGTTTCGTGACTTTTCCCATCGTTTTCGCCCTATTCCCCAGCCTGGCGGATGGCGGCTACGGCATTAGCAAGCTCGCCGGCGTGTTACTGCTCGCCTGGTTTGCCTGGGCTGCTGCGACCTTGAAATTCCCGCTGTGGTCACAAGGGGGCCTGCTGGCGCTGCTCGCGCTGCTGGCGCTGTTCAGCGCCAATATGGCTTATCGCAGGCGTTTGAGCCTGAGGCAGTTTCTGCGCGGGAACTGGCGGCGTCTGGCCTGGATGGAGTTGCTGGCAATCCTGGCTTTTGTACTGATGCTTGTCATTCGGCTGACGAATCCAGATCTTTGGCACCCGTACAAAGGCGGCGAAAAGCCCATGGATTTCGCCTATTTGAACGGTGTTTTGCGCAGTACGACCTTCCCGCCGATTGACCCGTGGTTTGCCGGCGGATTCATTAACTACTATTACTTTGGATATGTCTTGGTTGGCGTACCGTCCCTGCTGCTGGGCATCGTCCCCTCTTTCGCCTACAACTTGATGATCCCGACGATATTCTCGCTGACCGGCGCGGGGGCATTTTCCGCCGCATTCAATATCCTTTCACGCTGGAAAATGAGCCTCCGGGATAATGAAGGATCGGGCGGCAAAGGGGCAAGGCGGCTGGGAAGCCCCTGGACTGCCGGGCTTCTGGCGATGTTGATGTGTATCCTCTTGGGCAACCTAGATACGATTCGAGTCGCTGGCAATGGCATAGCGGCGTTAGGCGGTTATCAAAAACCCGAGGGGCTGGAAGCATTCCTGGTCGACGAATACCGGGAAGCCCGGGGTCAAGCGCCTGATGAAAACATGCGCGAGCGTCTGAGGGGGCGGGCAACTCAATCCAGCTTGATCGACAATCTTCGCTACGAGATCCATAGTTCAGCGTCACTTTTAGGCGGGCTTGCGAGAGGGGTCGGTTTGGCGATCAGCGGAGAGCCCATACCTATGGGCTATGACCGCTGGTATTGGGGTCCCTCGCGCGTATTGGCGGAAACGCCCGGCGTACGCGGAAACGCCATAACAGAGATGCCGTTTTTCACCTTTTTGTATGGCGACTTGCACGCCCACATGATCAATATGCCGCTCATTCTGATGACGGTGGCTTTTGTTTTCAACGAGCTGACGCAAGTTGGCAGAGAGCGGCGAAGCGCCCGGGAGAGATTTCTGGCGCTGGCGCTGGGAGCGATGGCAGTCGGCGTCATGCAGGCAAGCAATACCTGGGATTGGCCCTCGATGACCTTGCTGGCGACGGCGGGCCTGGGCTATTGCTGGCAGCTGCGCTGGCGCGATACTTTTCGCTGGGATATTGACCTCCGCTTTTACGCGATATTAACTGGCGCGCTGCTTGTGGCAATCGGCCTGGTCACGCTTCTGCATTCTCAGTACGGCACCGGCATTGGCGCGCCGGCAGCGAGCCTGGCGGAGGCGCTGGCAATCATCAGGCGGGTCTTGCTCGCCTGCATTGCGCTGATTGCGGTCTGGATCGCGATCCGACATTTTACAGTCAGGGCGTCGGCTATAGATCTGCTCGGCCGCGTCGGCGGGTTCCTGGCGCTCAACTTGGCATTCGCATTGCCATACACGACCTGGCAGGCCTCCAGCTACACGAGCTTGGACCTGTGGCATGGCGGGAAAACACCGCTCTGGGCCTACTTCGACATTCACGGTCTATTCCTGTTTCTGGTTACGTCGCTTTTGATCTGGGAGAGCGGGCACTGGATGAGAAGCACGCGCGTGGCAGACTTGCGCGGACGCGGCGCGCTGCTAAGAAAGGCCGGGGCCGGCGTCATCCTGGTTTTGCTGATTTCGCTGGCCATGTTCGCCGCGCACTATCAGGCGGCTCTGATCGCGCTGCCGATGCTGGTATGGATCGCCTTTTTGTTCTTCCGCCCCGGTCAATCACGCGCGCTGCAATTTGTACTGGTCTTGATTGGATTGGCGCTTTCTTTGACGCTTGGCGTAGAGATCGTCGTCATCGGCGGGGATATTGGCCGCCAGAATACAGTATTCAAATTCTACATCCAGGTATGGCTGCTGCTTAGCGTGGCGGGGGGCGTAGCTATGAGCTGCCTGCTGAGCGCCAGCGTGAATTGGAGCCAGCGCCTGCGCGTACCTTGGTTTGCAGCCTGTATAGGGCTGTTCGCGATCGCCGGCGCATACCCGATCCTGGCGACGCGCGCCAGATCTTTGGACCGTATGGCGCCTCACTTGCCCTTGACCCTGGACGGCCTTGACTACATGAAAGAATCCACCCATTGGGAAAGCGCGCCGGACAAGAGCGAATCAGCGATACTGGACCTTGCCGTCGACCATGCGCTGATTCGCTGGATGCAGGAAAACATTGCCGGCTCGCCCGTGATCATGGAGGGGCGGCGCTTCCCGAGCGAATATCAGTGGAACGGCCGGATTTCGATAGCGACCGGTCTGCCTTCGGTTCTGGGCTGGAACTGGCACCAGCGGCAGCAGCGCACTTTTGATCCGCTGCCAACCTGGGTTGAACAGCGGGAAAGGAATGTCCGCGCCTTTTACCATACCGGGGACATCGACGAGGCTGTGGATATTCTTTATCACTATGACGTGAAATACATCGTCCGCAGCGGATTGGAAGAGCTTCATTCGAGCCCGGGGGGGCTTGCCAAGTTCGAGCGCATGGTCAGCGATGGTCTGCTATCGATTGCATTCGCCATCGAGGGCGGCGCGATCTATCAAGTTCACGACGATGCTATTCTGCAATACCTTGAGGAGCGATTTACTTGACGCTTATCCAGGACTGGTTGACCCGCGAAGGACATCTGCTCTTTAGCTGGTGGCTGGCTATCAGCTTAGCCGGCGCCGCGGCTTTCCCGCTGTGCCTTCGTCTTTTGGGAGGCTTGCCCGACAAGGGTTACAGCTTGTCGCGGGCCGTCGGCATGCTGATGCTGACATTTGTCTACTGGCTTTTGACCAGCTTTGGTCTGCTGGAAAACTCCGCCGGCGGCATCGCGCTGACTTGGGTCCTGGTGATCTTCCTGTCCCTGACAGTTTACGCGCGGAAAGGCGACTGGCGCGACATACGCGCCTGGTGGCGGGAAAACCGCCCCCTCGCGCTGGGGACCGAGCTATTGTTTCTGGTCTTGTTTCTGGTTTGGGCGGTCTATAGAGCGCATCAGAACGCGATTCTGTATACGGAAAAACCCATGGAGCTGGCTTTCCTAAGCGCCGCGCAACGCAGCGTGACCTTCCCGCCGGACGATCCTTGGATGGCGGGTTACGCGATCAGCTATTACTACATGGGTTATTTGATGTCGGCGATGCTGTCGATTGTCAGCAATGTCGGCAGCACGGTCGGCTTCAACTTGACGGCTGCGTCGCAGTTTGCCTTGACGGGCATTTGCGCCTTTGGCGTCGCCTACAATCTGGTACGATCCCGCGCATTCGAGAAAGCGACGCAGTTCCGACATATCAAGGCGACGCGCGCGAAAGCCATCGCCGTCGGCTTGCTGGGGATGCTCTTTATGACGCTCGTCGGCAATTTCCAGGCGGCGCTGATCGAGGTTCCCTTTCAGTCCAGATCCGCCACGGAAGCCTACCTGAACTTCTGGGGCACTCAAGAGCGGACAAACTTCGCTGAAGGCAGGTATGTCCATGATCCGCAGGCGCCGGTTTTTTCCGATCCCGCCAGCTGGAGCGACTGGTGGTGGTTCCGCGCCAGCCGCGTCTTGACAGACTATAACCTGGACAATTCGCTTGGGAATGCTCAGCCGATCGACGAATTTCCAGCCTTCAGCTTCCTGCTTGCGGACAATCATCCGCATGTCTTGGCGCTGCCGTTTACATTGATGACGATCGGGCTGATGATCAACATTGTCCTGTTGAGAAGACAGCCGCGGCTTCCAGAAGTCATCCTGTATGGCATTGTCCTGGGCGGATTGGCTTTCCTCAACACCTGGGACGGGCCGATCTATTTGCTTGGTTTGGTCGCCGCGGAAGCGCTACGCCGTCTGATGCTGAATGATCGCGGCCGGCTAAGCGTCGCCGATATTGTGGTTTCGCTGCTATTTGGGCTGCTGCTGGCGGGTATCGCCCTGATTGCCTATTTGCCGTTTTTTATCGGGTTTCGATCTCAAGCCGGCGGATTGCTGCCAAACTTGGTCAATCCGACCTCGTTCAGACGTTTCTTTATCATGTTCGGTCCGATTCTGTTTATCTTGCCCGGTTTTCTGCTGGCGGAGGCTTGGCGGGGTCGCCGGTTTCTGCGTCTAAACTGGCAATTCGGCACTGCCATCGCTGCTATTGCTTTCATTGGGCTCCTTCTGCTTCTAGTCATTTTCAGCGTGATCGGCGGGATGTCTTCCGCGGTAATGCCGGCGCTTGAGCAATTAGTCGCGCAGTCCGGAGGATGGGACCGAGTCATTTTCTTATTGATCGGGCGTCGAATCGAATACAGTTTGACGACACTCGCGCTGCTCGTCGGCATTGCCTTGGTTCTGGCGCGCCTGTTCCCCAAGAGCCGCTTGCGCCAGCGCATGCAAGAGGACCCGACTCCCAACATCAGCTATTCACGCGCGACCGCCTGCGCCTTGCTTTTGATCGGCATGGGATTGTGCTTGACTCTCATTCCCGAGTTCGTCTTTCTCAAGGATAATTTTGGCAGTCGCATTAACACTGTATTCAAGTTTTATTACCAAGCCTGGACGGTTTGGAGCCTTGCGACGGCATACGCGGTCTACAGTGTCCTGGATGACGGCGCTGCGCTGCGGCCGATGAAAGCGCTTCGATTCATTTATGCGCTGCTAGTCCTGGTTGCGCTTGCGGCCGGTCTCGTCTACAGCGTACCGGGGATTATGCATCGCTCCTGGATCGAATCCGGCCGCAGCGGCAGTCAACATCAATACGCGCCGCCTGAAAACTGGTCGACGCCAGTCATGCAAGTGACGGAGGGCGAGGCCGTCTATCCCGGGACCGTCCTGTTCACGGACGGCAGCTTGTTTGAGACTACCGAGTCTAATATCATTCGTTCGCAGCACGAGGGAATCGCCTTGGCTGACGAGATGTCAATTCGGATTGTCAAACCCTTGTCCCTGGACGGCTGGGATGGATTTATCAATCGCGACGACCTCAACGTCATAAACTGTCTGAGCGAGCTTGTCGGGCGCGACGATGCGGTGGCAGCGGAAGCGGTTCGCGATGCTTACAGCGAGCGCTACGGCCGAGTGGGCGCCTTGACCGGCATACCGATTGTCCTGGGTTGGGAGAACCACGAACGCCAGTGGCGAGGATCGACATATTACGAGATTGCCGGCAGCCGGCGCCAAGATATGGAGGCGCTTTACACAGCCGAGAATTTATCGCAGATAAGTCATATCATTGATCGGTATCGGATTGGGTATATTCTTTACGGATTGACCGAATTGTCGCAATACGGTGGCGCAGGCGAGGAAAAGTTCCGCGACCATTTTCCGGTCGCTTGCCAATCTAATCATTCCCGCATCTACGCTGTGCCGCCCGGGGGCGACGCCCAATCTGATTTCTTTGAAGCCTAGCCGCGCGAATCGAAGGTGAGCAATGGCGGCAGAAACAGCGGCGGCGGGCAGGAACGAGACCTGCGAAGGCATGTCAACTGACGACCATGCGATACAGCAGTCCCCGTCGATTTCGGTGCGCGCCGAGTGGCTCGCTTACCTGGCGCTGGCGCTGGTTTCGCTCTTCATACGTGTAGCCGCGCTAGACAGCGTTCCCTTAAATGGCTACGAAGCGACGCAGTCGCTTCACGCCTGGCACAGCGTCGAGGACGACGCGCCTGGCGATTTTGTCACCAGCCAGAATCCCTTGACTTACACGTTTCAACTCCTGACGTTTTCGACGCTGGGCGCCTCGGCTTTTACCGCGCGCATTGCTGTTGCGCTGGCCGGGGTTGCCCTATCCCTATGCCCGCTGCTGTTTCGCGAGAATCTAGGCGCAACGCGCGTTTTTATATGGTCAGTGCTGTTAACGGTATTGACGGTACCGGTCGCTGCAGCGCGCACAGCGGATGGCACTACGTTCATGATGTTGTTCACGGTGCTGGCAATCTGGATGATCCGGCGATTCTGGTACTCGCAGGAACTCCCGCAGGCCGTGGCGGCTATCGCCTTTATCACGTTTATGCTGGCGCTTTCCGGTCCCTCTGGCATACCGCTATTTGTGATCCTGCTTGTTTCCGGCTGGCTGGCTGTATGGCGTACCGCCTTGAGCGCGCCGCAGCGGATGGACCTGCCAGGCGACGACATTCTGCAATTGTCGCTCAAGCGATTGCAAGACTTCCCTTATACGCGAGTCGCCTTTGCGCCGCTGTCTATCGTATTCATAGTCGGCACCATGTTTATGCTTAATCCGGCCGGTTTACAAACGATCGCCGAGTCCATCAAGGTCTCCTTGACTGGTTTCAGTCAAGGGCGCGACGCAGATGGCATGCGTCTGGGGATCATCGCGCTTCTTACCTATGAACCGCTGCTGATTGTCTTTGCGCTTGGGGGCGCCTGGCTGATCTGGAAGCACGGCGCAGTCAGCTATATCGACAGATTCGCGGCGGCTTGGGTGATAGTCGCGACAGCGGGTTTATTCCTGTATCCCGGCGCGCGCCCGGTCGACGCCATGTGGGTGGTTTTGCCCTTAAGTTTGCTGGCGAGTTACGGCATTACGCAACTGATGATCAATCGGCGGATGGTTGTGCTGTGGGCGGACCAGGATGACGACGACAGTGACGACAGCCACGAACTCTATGCGACACACTATTGGTGGGTAAAGTGGGTGATTTCCTTGGGCGTACTGCTCTTGCTGCTGACCGCCGCCGTGCAATTTCTGCAGGTGGGGCGGTCGCTGCTCGATGTGCCCGCCGATACCAGCGCGAGTCAACTGTTGGAGCGCCTTTCCGTATCGTCTTATACGCGGCTGGCGCAAGGGCTGGGCTTGTTAGCGATGACGGCCGCGGTGGCTGTAGTCCTTTATTTGATCCTGGCGAATACTTGGGGCAGCGGCACTTGCCTGCAAGGGATAGGCATAGGCTTCTTTTGGTTTATGATATTGTCCGGCCTTGGGGGCGGGTGGCAAATCGCTGTCGCCGATACGAGCAATCCCGCGGAGTACTGGCATCCCGGCGCCATTAGCGGAGATTCGCGGCTCTTGCGCAAAACGCTTTTTGAATTGGCCGAGCGAGAGGCCAAGGGCTTTCCGGTTTTGGAAGCAGTCATCGTAACGGATGCCGCCGGCGTCGTGGATGACAAGGGCTTGATGGGCTGGCTCATGCGCGACTTCCCAAAGGCGCGCTTCGTCAATTCCGCGGCGATTGCAGCGGGCGAGCCAATCATTATCATGGCGCAAGGCGAGGAAGCATTCGTTGATCTACAGGGCAATTATGTTGGACAGAAGTTCTTGCTGCAGCGGCGAACTTCCCTTGCCGGGCTGGATCCTTGGCAATTGCCCTCCTGGTGGTCCCAACGCCGTCTTCGCAGAGGCGAGACAGGAGCGGAAGAAGCGGTCATTTTGTGGTTGCGGCAAGACGTTTATGATAATGTCAAGTCGAATTGAGGCAGGGCAATCGCATTAACATGATCGCGGCTGAAAAGGCGGGATCTAAACCAAATATTAACCACAGAGAACACAGAGGGCACAGAAGCAATTCCAATTAAATAATGCAACAAATTGCAAGGTAAATGGTAGGGGCGAGCCTTGGCTCGCCCACCGTTCTGAATAGGTTTTGCGGGCGACCCGCCGGAGCCTGTTGAAAAAGCGCTAAAACCCCCACCCCAAACCCCTCCCCCATAAAGAGGGAGGGGCTTTAACGGCTTATTAAGGTTCAAAAGCTCCCCTTCCCTCATTTTGGGGGTAAGGGGCTGGGGGATGGGGGCAGTATTTCAACAGCGTCCGCCGGGGCGACCCTACCGCCGACTATTATTTTGGGGATTATATCGTTGAGTAGACATTTGCCTATTGACAATTTCCCCTTGTCTACT
>JAPPMO010000032.1 GCA_028873975.1 Chloroflexota bacterium | reverse complement strand
AACATTTTGAAGCGATTGCCCTGTGAACATCTGCCAAAATATTGAAATGCACCCGGGTTGGGGGCGCAGATTGGATGAGCGAGATTCGAGCCCTCTTACAACAAGCTCGAAAGCAAGCCCCCGTCGACGCGATAGTAGCCCCCGGTCATGAAGGACGCGTCGTCGCTGGCCAGGAACAGGACCAGCTTCGCCACCTCTTCCGGCCGACCGACCCGCCCGATGGGATGCAAGTCGCCCCAATCTTCGATCATTTGCGAGGGGTTGTCGGGACCGAAGAGGTCGGCAGCCATATCCAGCATCGGCGTATGGATGGAGCCCGGCGCGATGCAATTGCAGCGGATGTTTTCCCGGGCGTGATCGAGAGCGACGGTGGTGGTGAAGCTGGTGACCGCGCCCTTGGAAGCAGAATAAGCCGCGACCGTCTGCTGCGAAGCCACCGCCTGGACGGACGAAGTATTGACGATGGCGCCTCCGCCGCGTTTGCGCATCTCGGGTATGCAATACTTGGTGGTGAGGAAGGTGGCGCGCAGGTTGATATTGATCTGGTAATCCCAGTCTTCAACCGGCTGATCCACCACCGTGCCATAACGCACGACGCCCGCGTTATTGTGCAGCACATCAACGCCGCCAAACTCGGCGACCGTGTCGGCCACGACCCGCTTGACATACGACTCCTCCGCGATATCGCCTTCGACGAAAAGCGCGCGACCGCCCTGGTCGGCGATCAGTTGTCTCGTTTCTTCGCCGGCCGCGCGGTCAATATCGGCGATCGTCACAGCCGCGCCCTCGGCAGCGAAAGCCACTGCGCAGGCGCGTCCGATTCCCTTGCCCGCGCCGGTTACGATCGCTACTTTGCCTTCAAATCGCTTAGCCATGTTTCACCTCGTCACATTCGCTTACAGATCAGCCCAAGTCGGGGTAGCGCAGTCGGGCGCCGGGGACCGGCATCTCAATCATCGACAAATGCCAGCGCCCCAAACTGCCGAAGATGGCGTAATTCAGATCTGGGCCCCCAAAGGCGATATTGGTCGGCGCGGACAATACCACGCTCTGCCAATCTTCAGCAGCCAGTTCCAAGGCGCCTGCGGCGCTCAAGCGAAAGACCTTGTTGGGCGCATAGCAGGCGATGTACAAGTTGCCTTCGGCGTCAAAAGCCAAGCCGTCGGGCACGGTTCCCGGCAGCTCCACAACCAGTTGCGGCTCGCCCAGCGTCCCGTCCGGGCGTATCGCGGCTTTGACGATACCGGGCATGTTGGACAGGATGATGTACAGCTCGCGTCCATCCAGCGACAAAGCCATGCCGTTGGGAAAATGATCAATCGCTTCGCTGGCCACGATCGTCTCGCCATCCGGTCGGACCATAAAGACGCAGCCGTTCTTCTCGTCGTAACCGCCCGAGCTCGAGACATAAAGATCGCCGTTGTCGGCGAATACCGGATAGTTCGGCGCGACATAATTGCGCTCGGCGCCGCCCTCGGAATAGACGCTGACGTCGCCGGCGGCGCTTATTTTGAATACTTTGTTCTGGAACAGATCGCAGGCGTAGATATTGTGCCTGGCATCCAGCGCCAAGCCCAATACAAAACCGCCTGTCGAAGCCACTTGCGCGAAGCTGCCGTCGCCGGCGATGCGATAGATCTGCCCGGCTTCTCCGCCCGCGTACCAATTGCCGTCCGCGCCCCAAGCCACGCCCTCGGGATGATCCAAGCCGTCAACCAGCGTGGTGAACTGCCCTAAGCTAAACAGGGGTTCAGCCATGTTTCGCACCTCCGTTATCACTTCAGATGAACAGCGCCATCGGCGTCAATCTTCTCTACGCCTTTGTCCGATTGGTAGAAAACCGCTTTCATTTCGACCTCTTTTGATTCGCCAGGTCCCAAGGTCAAGTGCGAGCCGGTTTTCTCCATCACGGCAGTCAAGCCTTGCCCGGGAATCGACGAGGCCGGTTCTATCGCCATCACATAAGAACACTTGTAAAAGGGGAATCCCGGCGAGGAATTCAACTCTTGCCAGAACCAGGCATAGGGGAAGACGCTCGCGTCCCAGACCAGGCCCACGCCAAAGCCCAGATCCCGATTGGTAATGGCATACCAGCCCGATTCAAAGTCTTGAAAATAAGCCAGGATATCTCGCGCTTCGTCGGGTCCGGGCACTACCGACATATCTACGTCTCCCGCTATGGGCCATTGATAACGCTGGCTGAGGGTCAAGGGATTGTTGAAGCCGGCGTAGCGATCATCGGCGACGAAGCCGGGCGCGCCGACATCAATGACGCAATGCTCGCTCAGGAAAGGCGCGCCATAAGCCGGATGATGGCTCCACATGCAGTCCATCTCTTCGCCGGCGTGATTGCTGATGCGCTCGCGGATATGCAGGACCGGGCTGCCCGATTCGACGCGCATCCAGCGTTCGATGGTGTAGGGGCTGCGCGACAGCCGAGAGGCCATTTTCACCTCCAGCGCGCCCCCGCCCTCGCTGAGGACCTCGTAATCCCAGGCTTTCATCGACGCTTCGCCATGGAAGCCCAGAGCCGCGCCCTTGTAGACAGTGGCGTCGCCGCCGTTGGGGAAGATCACCTGCCAACCGCCCGCGTAGGCTTCCAGCCAAGCCGTGGTGGAATCAAAGGCGGAATCGAAGCCGCGACCTTGCTCCTTTATGCCCCAGGGCGACTTCCAAAGCACATCCACGTCCTTCGGTTTATAGGCGAGACGGTAGATGTCAGCGCCCTTGTCTAGCACCACAGTGACGGACAAGAGGTCATTTTCAATTTCCAGGGCGGTCAAGGTCTTGCCGAGAACAATTTCAGTGGCTTTGCAGGTCATATTACCTTCCTCTTCATGCAAACCGCGGCGCGCATGCGACAAGCGGGCTTGCTATTTTGCCTGAGCGCGACAAGCCTTTTCGCCGGTTGCGCGCCGCGCGGCTCTCAACGCTTTCTGAAAATCGAGATGCGGTCGTGAAAGCTGTGCATAAAGACCGCCAGGATCATAATGCTGCCTGTCACCATCAGCTGCATATTGGTGTTCACGCCCATCAAGCGCAAGCCCTTTGCCGTCATGCCCAGGATGAGGATGCCCAGCACGGTCCCGACCAGGCTGCCTTTACCCCCGCTCAAAGCGATGCCGCCCAGCACCACGCCCGCGATCACGATCAATTCAAAGCCGGAAGAACCGGAGTCAAAGTAGCCGGTGCCGGTCTGCATGGTGAGGATCATGCCGCTGATGGCGGCGCTGCTGGCGCAGATGACAAACAAAATGAACTTGATGAGGTTGACCTTGATGCCGGAGACGCGCGCCGCCGTTTCGTTGCCGCCGATGGCATAAATGTTGCGTCCGAATTCGGTCTGCGTCAGCACGATCAGCGACAGCGCGACCAATATGATCGCCAAAACGAAGGGCAGCGGCGCCGGTCCCAGATTGTTGTAATAGGCATCCTGAAAATCATAAAAGCCGTTTTCATCGACAATTGGGGTCTTGTTGGTATAAACGTAGACCATGCCGCGCAGCGCGAAGAGCGAGCCCAGCGTCGTTACCAGCGAGTTCATCTTTTGTCGCGTCACCAAATAGCCGTGAATGCTGCCGACAATAGGCCCTGTCGCCAGGCCGGCGATGACGCCCAGCCACATACTGTCAGTCCCGTTAAACACGACCACCGTCGTGACACTCGTTACAGCGAGCATGGAGCCGATCGACAAGTCGAATTCGCCGGCCAGCATCAACATGGTGACGCCGATCGCGGCGATCAGGTTCGGCGAGATTTCTCGCAGCAAATCCCAGTAAACGCGCTGCTGTCGCGTGCTCGGTTCCAGAATCCAGAACAAGACCACCACCGCGAGCAACAGAATCAACAGCCCCGCTTCGCGTGTCAGCAGCCAGCGAGCGAGCCCCCGCGCGAGGACGGAATTGCCGCTGTTTCCTTTGCCTAGAACTGCCATGATGCTACCCACCGTCTCTCAAATCACTTTTTCCATTTGGACCGTTGCTGCGGTCATCAGATCTTGTTCATTGGCTTCTTGGCGCGAGATCCAGCGTCCGGCGCTCTTGCCTTGTCGTATGATGATGATGCGATCGGCGATGCCCATCACCTCCGGCAGCTCTGTGGACAATACCAGGATGCCCATGCCTTGGTGGGCCATATCATCCATCAGCCGGTAGATCTCGGCTTTCGACCCGACATCAATGCCGCGCGTCGGCTCGGAAAACATCAGCACCTTCAGATCTTCCAGCAGCCAGCGCCCGACCAGCGACTTTTGTTGATTGCCGCCGCTCAGGTAGCGTATCCTCTGCGCGATGCCCGGCGTCTTGATGGAGAGTTTCTTGATGATGTCGGTGGTAGCTCTGCGCTCTTCTTGCCCGTTGATCACCATCAGGTTGGCGTAGTTATTGACCGAGACCAGCGTGATATTGTCCTTGACCGAGAGCGGCAATAGCAAGCCGTCGGACTTGCGATTCTCGGTGAGAAATCCCAGTCCCTTGCGAATGGCGTCCATCGGGGACTGAGCCTGGATTTCCTCGCCGCTCAAACGGACACTGCCGGCGCGAGGCATATCCCCGAATATCAGGCGACCCAAATTATGCACGCCGGAACCCATCAAACCGAATACCGCGACGATCTCGCCAGCGTGAACGTTCAGGCTGAAATTCTCGATGTTCCCGCCGCTCAGGCTATCGACCTCAAGCAAGACATCGCCGCGAACCGCGGGACTGCGGGGATAGAGGTCTTTGACTTCCCGCCCGACCATCCAGGTTACCAGGTCCTTATGCCTGGTATCCGCGACCGCTTCCGTCGCGATATGCTCGCCATCGCGAAAGACCGTCACGCGATCGGCAATAGCGTAGATTTCATCCAGCTTGTGCGATACGTACATGACGCCCACGCCGCGCCCCTGCAAGCGACGGATCACCGCGAACAAGCTTTCAATCTCGGTTTGGCTCAGCGCCGAAGTCGGCTCGTCCATGATGATGATCTGCGCCTGGCGCGACAAAGCCCGGGCGATCTCGACCAGTTGCTGCTGCGCCACGGTGAGCGCGCTGATGGGAACCTCCGGGTCGATATCCAAGCCCAAATCGAGCAAGAGTTCGCTCGTCCTTGAGTAAAGCGCTTGCCAATCCACGGCGCGCAGGGCTTTCTTCGGCAAATTGCCCAGGAAGACATTTTCCGCAATGCTGAGGTCGGGCACCAGATCGAGTTCTTGATAGACCACCTTGATGCGATGCTCCAGGGAATCGGCGGGGGAATGGAACGCGACCTTTTTGCCCTCGACTTCGATCGTTCCCGCGTCTTGCTGGTATAGGCCGGCGATGATCTTGATCAGCGTCGATTTGCCCGCGCCGTTTTCGCCGATCAGCGCATGGACTTCACCCGCGCGCAGGCTGAAATCCACGCCCTTCAGCGCTTTGGTGCCCGGGAAGGCTTTTGCGATCCCCGTGAGTTGCAGGAGCGGTTTCTGTACGGAGGGCATGGCTTAATCCTGCCCCAGCCGCCGGCGCCGGCGGGCGTCCAGCAAGACCGCGATGATGATGATCAATCCGGTGACCGCCACTTGCCAGCTCGAGTTGATATCCAGCAGCACGATGCCGTTCTTCAAGGTCCCCAACAGCAGCACAGCCAGGAAGGTGCCCACCATGGACCCTTCGCCGCCGCTCAAGCTGGTACCGCCCAGCAGCACTGCGCCGATCGCCTCCAGTTCAAAACCCGCGCCGATGCCGTTCTGTCCCGAATTCAAGCGCGACAGCAAAATGATGGCGCTGAAGGCAGCCAAGACGCTGGTCAAAACGAAGCCGGCCATCTTCACCAGCCGCACGGGAATGCCGGCCAGGGTCGCGGCTTCCGGGTTGGCGCCGACAGCGTGGACGAAGCGGCCAAATGTCGTGCGCGACAGCACAAAATAAAAGATAAGAAAGACGGCGAAAAAGAAGATGATCGGCCAAGGCACGCCCAGGAAAAACCCATTGCCAATCTCGGTGAAAGTGGGGATTTTATGCGTATTCTGAATGGACGCTTCGGTGAAACCAAAAGCCGCCCCGCGCACGATGGACAGCATGGCCAGGGTGGCGATCAGCGAATTGATGCCCAGCCGCAAGGAGATCAGCGAATTGATCAAGCCCACTGCCACGCCGATCGCCAGCCCAACGACGATGCCCAAAGCCAGATTCGAGGTGCTGTTGAGCACGCTCATGACGACCACGCCGACAAAGGCTTGCATTGAGCCGACCGAGGCGTCGATCTCGCCGGAGATGAGCAGGATGGTCATGCCGACAGCGGTGATCGCCGTCATGGAAACCTGGCTCAGCAATACGCCGATATTCCGGCCCGTGAAGAACACGGGCGACTGAATCGTCAGGAACACCCAGATCGCCGCCACGATGAAGAATAAAACGCCTTCTTGCGTATGCAGCAGCCAATGCGCCGCCCTGGTCAGGAACTTGCCGATCCCCGTACCCGATGTATCCGCGCTACTGTCAAGCATCCAGGAACCCTCGCGCCATGCCGAAGCGACTCTGCGCTGGCAGGCGCGGCTCGGACGGAGTTGGGGCAAACGCGCTCAACTCTGCCCGAGCCGATATCGAAACGAAGCTATTCTTCCATCGGCGGTTCAACGATGTCGATCTCGATTTCGCTGATGACATCGAGCATGGCGGTGTAGCTGCCGTCTTCTTCCTGCGTATAGTAATCGAACAGGTTATCCAGCGTCATCGGCATCGACGGCGCATAAATCTGCGGCGGCGGCTCTACGCCGTTGAAGACCGAGACAGCAGCGTTGATCAAAAGCAGACCCTGATATTCGGGGAACATGGCCGCGGATACCTTGTAGGGACCGCCCTCTTGCAGCGCGTTTTTACAGGCGATGCCTTCGCAGCCGAAGCCAACGACCAGCAAGTTGTCCGTATCCAGACCAGCCGCGATATAGGACTGCAAGCCGCCGAGCGCCGAATCATCGTTGATGCCAAAGATGATGTTGACATCGGGGTTGGCCGTCAAGGCGTCCGCGGATACCTGCACGGCTACATCCTTGGAGCCAGCGCCATCCACGCTTTGGACGATCTCGCCTTCGGGCAGTACCGAATGCAGGCCATCGGCGAAGCCGTCGGAACGCGCCACTGTCGAGGTCAAGGCCGGCAAGCCGATATCGAGAGCGCGGGCCTGGCCATCGAAGTTCGCCAGGGCATATTCACCAGCCCATACGCCAACTTGGTAGCCGGCGGTGTAGTCCGAGATCGCGACCAGGGTGGCGCAACCCACCACGGCTGTGCCCTCGCAGACAACTGTACGGTCGCGCGCGACGCGGCGGATGGCGGGCGACGACGCCGCCTCGTCCACTGGCGTAAAGACGAGCGCGCCCACATCCTGCGCTACATAGTCGTCGACCGCGGCCAGCGAAGCCTGCAAATCGAGATTGGCGTCGTTGATCGAGAACTCGATGCCGTATGCCGCTGCGGTTGCCGCTTCCGCCTTGGTCTCGTTCTGGTACCACTCATGCACCAGATAGTTGGTGACATGGCCGATCGAATCCGGCAGCGTCCAGCCTTCCGGCAGTTCTTCAGCATTGAACGCGCGGATCATCGCGTCCGCTTCCGCCATCGCGTCTTCGTCTTGAGCCATCACGCCAAGGGACCCGATCAGCAAGGCGAAAAGCGCCGCCAGTACCAGCAATATCAATCTATTTCTTGTCTTCATTATGGATTAGCTCCTCTCGAGTCATTCTATCGATACTTGCCGCTTATGCCACAACAGGATTTCAGCAATATGCCGCCTCCTTTCGCAGGTAGAATCCTACCGCAAGACCCTGTCAACGGGCAAATGCCCGCCGCGATTGCTTTGCTTCGTCATGCCTTTGCCGATCCGGTCATCCCGGCATTTTCGCCGCGCGGTCTCTGTATCTATAAATCATCTATATTCAAGCGCGCTGTATAGCGTTCAACGAGCCGCTCATCCAGCCCAGCGCGTGCGCCATACCGGCCCGCCAGGGATCGCCGCATGTCATCTGCGGCGTATGATCGGGGACCAGCAGGCCTTCAAAACCGTTCTCGTGCAAGATCTGCAGGACGCGGAACATATCAATATCGCCCTCGTCCACAAATACCTCTTCGTAGTTGGGCGCTTTGCCGCGCACATTACGGAAATGAATGTAGGAGATATTCCCATGCTTGCTGTAGCGATCCACCGCTTCGTAAATATCATACTCGCCCTCAGCCATCTCAGAAATCGTGCCCAGGCACATTTCCAGCGAATTGTGATGGCTGGGCAGCAAATCCAGCAGGCGCTGATAGTGCTGCGGCTGCGTGACCAGGCGCGCCATGCCGCGCAATACCGGAAGCGGCGGATCGTCAGGGTGGGCAGCCAGGCGCACGCCAGATTCTTCGGCAACCGGCACGATACTCGTCAAGAAATCTTCAAGCCGCCCCCAGATCTCTTCATGCGTCACTTCCGGCAGGTAACCGGGCGGCGCCTCCGCATCAACGACCATATTCCAGACATTGCCATTGGGGATCGGCGTCTCTGCTGGAGCCTGGCTCTCGAGGAAGCCGACCGCGGTGGCGCCGCCCCTGGCGGATTGGATTTCCGTCCGCCCCCAAACGCCGGCGATGCTGAAGTAATAGCCCATGCAGGGAATGCCAGCGCGCCCCATATTGCGGATCGTCTTCTTGATATTCTCCAGTTGTTCCCGCTTTCTGGGTCCATCCAGCAGGACATCGTACCAATGGCCGGGGTCGAAGTTTTCCAGCGCGGCCAGTTCCAATCCCTCGTCGTTGATTTCCTGGCGCAGGGCGCGCAGCTCATCGTAAGTCCAGTGAGAACTGGTTGCCGCCCGCCCCCAATCTTCATCGCCGCTGGCTGTGGACAGCTTGCCCGGACGGAAATAATCCGTGAGGTGCGCGACGATATGCGTCGCGCCGGCTTGCCCGGCAAAACGATAGTCGTCGCGATTCAACATATGACGGTACAGACCGAGTCCCAGTTTCATATCCCTTTGCCCTTCCCCCTCATTTCATTCCTTCATTCGCTGTATGCCAAATGCTTCTTCAGGACGGCTTCGTCCAATTCGATACCCAAGCCCGGACCCGTCGGCGGCTTGATGTACCCATTCTGGAAGCGAATGGGTTCTTTGAATATGTCATTGTGCAGGCTGTTGCCATTGTACTCTTGAATGAGGAAATTTGGAGAACAGGCGTCAACTTGCACGGCAGCGGCGGCAGCAACCGGCCCGCAGTACATGTGAGGGGCAATCATGGCGTAGTAGGACTCGGCCATGCCGGCAATTTTCTTCGACTCCAAGATGCCCCCGCACTGCCCCACATCGAGTTGAAGGATCTGCGCCGCTTGTTTCTTGAGCAAATCGGCGAACTCGAATTTGGTCGCCAGGCGTTCGCCGCTGGCAATCGGAATGCTGGTATGCGCGGCCACGCGCGCCATCTCGTCAATGTTTTCCGGAGGGACGGGTTCCTCAAACCAAAACGGGCTAAACGCCTCCAGCTCCTTCGCCACACGAATGGCGCCGGCGGTGCTGAACTGTCCGTGAGTCCCGATGCCAATTTCCAACTCGTCGCCCACGGCAACGCGGATGGCCTTGAAAATCTTGGCCACATGGCGAATCGTTTTCAAAGAGAAGTCGCGCGGATGTGGAAAAATCGGCGTGAAGGGATCGAATTTGCAAGCGGTGTTCCCCTCTTCTACCAGCTTTATGGCAATTTCACCGGCTTTCTCAGGGTTTTCCCAGATGCCTTCTGTTGGCATGTACGCATAGGCGCGCAACTGGTCATGCACTTGTCCGCCCAGCAGGTTGTATATGGGTTGATTTGTGGCTTTGCCCACAATATCCCACAGCGCCATTTCGATGGCGCTGAGAGCTGGCGTCATGTCCAGCCCGGGGTGGCGATAGTCGTGCCGGGAGGCGTATACCGCTTGCCACAGCCGTTCGATGTGGAAAGGACTGTTGCCGATAATAAATTGCTCGCACAGGTCCTGGATCAAGCTGATTTGCGCGCGCAGATTGAGGGCATTGCCCGTTGGCCGTTCGCCCAAGCCAATTATGCCTTCGTCAGTGGCCAACTGAATGAAAAGCCAATATCGGCCGCCGCGGTAGGGGGCGATATTGCGGATAAGCATAGTTTCGACCCCGGTAACCTTCATCGTTGATCGCTCCTTTCATAAATGAAGTTATATGGACTGTAGACATATTACGGGTAGTGTACCCCTTTCAACCAAAAAGGATACACTACCCAATGTCTTGCAAATGAGAGTAAGATTTTAGTAGAGACATACTGACTTCACGCTTTAGTTTCGCCTGAAAAGGCTGGCGCCGAACAGGAGAAAAGCAACCATGGCCTACGAAGCAACCTGGCACGCCAATCTGAAAGTACGACCGCGCCGTCTGCGCTTGTCGCAAAACATGAGACGCCTGGTCCGCGAGACGGGGTTGAGCCCCGATGATTTTATCTATCCGCTCTTTGCGCGCCACGGCCAGGGCGTGAAGCTGCCGGTGGAATCGCTGCCCGGCATCTACCAGTTGTCCGTGGACAATCTGGCGGCCGAAGTGCGGGAAATAGCCGCGCTTGGCATCCCGGCCGTCATTCTCTTCGGCATCCCGGAACACAAAGACTGGCGCGGCAGGGAAAACTTCGCGGAAGACGGCATCGTGCCGCGCGCAATCCGCGCGATTAAAGATACCGATCCCGATCTCTTGGTCATCTCGGATATGTGCTTCTGCCAATACACGCATCACGGGCACTGCGGCATCATCAATACGCCGGATAATCCGCACTACGATCCAGCCTTGCCCCGCGGTTACTTGCACAACGATCATACCCTGGATCTGCTGCAGCAAGCTTCGCTGGCGCATGCCGGAGCCGGAGCCGATATCATCGCGCCATCCGGCATGATAGACGGCGCAGTCGCCGCCATTCGATCGGCATTGGACAACGGCAGCGCCCAGCATGTCTCCATTATGAGTTACATCAAATACGCCAGCGCCTTTTACGGACCCTTCCGCGACGCGGCCGAGAGCGCGCCGCAATTCGGCGACCGCCGTCAATATCAATTGGACCCAGGCAACCAGCGCCAGGCATTCAAGGAGATTGCGCTGGATATTGAAGAGGGCGCCGATATCATCATGATCAAGCCGGCGCTGCCCAACCTCGATGCGCTCAGCCACCTGCGGCGGAATCACACTGTGCCGGCGGCGGCTTATCAAGTCAGCGGCGAATACGCCATGATCCACGCGGCCGCTCAGCGCGGCTGGCTGGACCTGGAGCGCGTCGCGCTGGAAAGCCTGACTTGCATCAAACGGGCCGGCGCCGACATGATCATCAGCTATTTTGCCAAAGAGGCTCTCAAGTGGCTGGGCGCGTAGGCGGCTTCTGGGGCTCAATCCAGCAATTGCTGAATGACGCGATTGCTGGACGACAGGCGATCCGACAGTACGCACGAGATGAGAATGTGTATGGCTGACGCGGTCTGCGGATGCGACTCTTCCATCCGGCGCAGCGCTTTGTGGCTGAGCCGCTGCAGCACGCCGGCTTCCGTCACGACGACAGAAGCGGTACGCGCTCTGTTCAAATAGAAGCCGACTTCTCCGATGACCGTGCCGGCGGTCATGCTGCGCAAGCGCAAAAGGTTTTCGTCCGGCAAGCGCAGCAGCACATCCACCCGGCCGGTCTCTATGAAGTACAGGGCGTCGGATTCGTCGCCTTGTTCAAAGACCGCGTCGCCAACCGCCGTCTCTATGCGCTCCAGATAGCCATGCAGGACGCCGAGATCGCGACTTTTGATCATGGCATGTTCAGCGAGTTGCTCTTCCACCGTGACACGGGCGCTGTCCAGCAAATCCGCATCCGCCAGCAAGGCGTTCTCGCACCATTCCAGGGCATGATCCAAGTCGTCAAAGAGAGCTGGCAGCCCGGATTTCCGCTCCGCGATGCCGGCATCCTCCAGCACCGGCTGCAGATGGGGCAAGACATCCGATAGCAGCAGGTGAATGCCATGCTGATCGGCCAGCTTTTTCAGTTTGTCGAAGTCCTGAATAGTTGAGTAATCGAAGCCGCTTACCGACTTGAAATCCAGAATGAGATACTGTATCGGCTCGGCTTGTCTATCCGTGATGCGCTGTTTGACATGTTCGTAGAAGCGGTAGGCGCTGCCAAAGAATATGAAGCCCCGCAGCCGCAAGATCAGGATCTTGTCACCCTCGTTTTGCAGCAGTTGATTTTGCGCGAAGGATCTGTCGAGATTGCTACGATGGAAGTCCCCGGAAAACTCCTGTTTGATCACGTCCATCCGGCTGTATTCCAACACAAAGAACATGATCGCCACTACCATGCCGGCGGCGATGCCCGTCAACAAGCCGAACAAAGCCGTGACCAAGGCAATGACCACAATCACGGCATACTCCTGGCGCGGCAGCTTGGACCAACTGTCCAGCAGCCACTCCTTCATAAATTGCAAACCGAAGTAGACGATCAATCCAGCGGGAATGAAGCGCGGAACCAGCGAGAATAACTCGCCGCCAAAAGCGAGGGTCAAGGCGAACATCAAGACGAGGATGATGCCCACCAGCCGCCCATAGACGCCCGTTGCCTGCACGAGCGAGGTCGAGATAAGAGCGTGATAGGCTACAAAGCCGCCACCCGACAGGCTCGCGGCGATATTGGCGATGCCATTGACCTTGCATTCGCGGTTGGAATTCAGTTCGCGATTGACGATCAGTTCCTGCGCGCTGACTCTAAAAAACAGGCTTATTGTACAGACAACGACCAAGGTCACGATGCCGCCGGCGCTCGCCGCGATCATCGCCGGGCTAATCCCCGCAATAGCGCCTAAATCAGGCAACTGCCAGTTTATCGTGCCGGACACTTCCGGCAGGAACCAACCGGCTTCAGCCAAGCTGTTTTCATCGCCGACGACGAGCTCTGCCCAGACATAAAACAGGAGGAATGACGCAACGATGACGCCCGGCAATATCACAGAGCTGTTGATGCGAGCCCGCAGCCCAAGGATGCACAGGGCAAATACCATGCCCGGCAGCCAGCGGGACAAGTTCGCGCCCTCCAGCAGGACCGGCAAGGACTGCAAGTCGAGCTTAATGTCAACCAGAACGGAGAAACCGTTAATTAGAATGAGCCATCCCAAACCGGCCATAAAGCCGCCGACGATGGGATAGGGAATGTAGCGGATCAAGCCCCCGGCCCGCACCATGCCCAGCAGCAGCAGAAAGCCCCCGGTAATTGCCGCGGACAGCACAATGATCAAATACACCGTCGCAAACAGCAGTTGGGGCGGCATATCGGCCGGCGCTGCGTCGATCACGCTGGCGGCGATCAGGCCTTGGATCACCACCGTCGGGCTCTGCGGTATCACCAAGGTCGCATGATCCGAGCTGAAGAAAGCGGTGACAAGAACGGCGACAATTTCGCTGACGAGCGCAATACCAAGCCCGGCGGCAAAATAACCGGCCAGCTCGCCTCGGAAGACCAGCCTGGCGTAGGCTGGGATCGCGCTGGCCATGAGCAGCCAGATGGTGGCGCTCACGAACAGGCTTCGTAGAATCGCCGAGGGCTGGAGCGCAAGCTTTATGACGTCGCGCAGGCTCTGATCAGGATTGTCGAAAGAAGCAATGTTTTCCATATCGAGCGGGTAAATCGCGTTTGCCAGATCCTTAATCTACTTTACCATCAGCGCGAACCCGTTGCGAACATGCAATAGCCGCGGCAGTGTGTCGAAGTCGGTTGAAACAAATACAACAACCACCTGCCAGCCGGTAGGGGCGTTTCGCTGAAACGCCCGCCGAGTAGAAACTGAACGAACATCGGGCGACTCGATGCCGAAACCCCGTCCATATAATCGCTCCCCCTACCTTGCGCCCGCGCGGTTCAGAGTGTATACAAGGCTGTACCGCACACGCGAGGACGCCACTCGCCAGGCGATTGGCGCCGACAAAGCCGGGGGCTTAAGGTGTCGATAGAGGCATTAATCCGCACCCTCATTGCTTTGCTCTACATCCCGATCTGCCTGTTTGCATACTGGCGGCTGGTCCCCCGATTGTTGTTTTCAGGCCGGGTCTTGGTCAACCTGCTCTTGGCAGCGCAAGTCTTTGTCATTGTGGCGTCGCTGGTCATCCAGCCTGGTTCCCGATTCGAGCGCTGGTTCTGGGATCTCAACCAGGAAGGGAACCTTGCAGCCATCATTGCGACAGCGCAACTGGCGCTTGTCAGCATCGTCGCCTTTCTATCCGCATGGCTTATCGGAGCGTGGCAGGCTTGGCGTCGTCTCTATATGGCAGGTCTCGGTCTGGTTTTCATTTTCTTTGCCTGGGATGAGTTCTTCCTTGTACACGAGCGGATCGCATATTGGGAAATCTACTACACTGCGCTCGGCGCGGTGATCGTCGCGGCAACGCTGCTTGTCGCGAGGCGCTCGCCGGCGCAGTCAAGGATATGGCTGTTTTGCTTGCTGGCCGGTTTGGCAATAAGCGCGGCAGGGGCGCTAGTGCTTGAATATCTGCGCGCGCCCGCGCTTTGCGACAGACTGGGTTTCTTGCCAGAGGGCGGCAGATGCCAACTCTTTATTGTAGAAGAATCGCTGGAATTCCTGGGGATCTGGCTCACTGTTGTCGCGGTGCTGGGCTTGTTTTCCAGCCTGAGCCCGCGGCCAGGTCTATTTGTTCGCGTCTGCGCGTTCCTGCTGCCTCTGCTATGGATTGTGGCGCTGTCCCCGGCGACCTTCGTCACTTTTCTCGATTTTCGATTGCTTCATCAACCCATATCCATTAAGTACGAGCCGGGTGTGGAACTGCAAGCCCACCGGGTTGACCGCGACGAAGGCAGTTTCGTCCTGGATTTATTCGCGTCAACGGTCGACTGGCACGATTACGACGATTTGGGTTACTCTCTTCATCTTGTTGATCAAGCCAGCGGTGAATCCCTGGCTGGCACAGATGCCTCCGCCAGCCGCCAAGAGCGCTGGCGGATCGCTGGCAGGAGTTATAACATCTGGATGTACAAGCAGCGCTTGTCGGTAGAATTCTCGCAGCGCTTGCCAAGCAACCGCGCGTTCTGGACAGTGCTGAGCCTCTGGCGCGAGGAGGGCGATGCTTACGCGCCCCAGAAGATCATTTCCAGCGATCGCCCGCTGCTTGGTGATACGCAGGTTATCCTCGCTGAATTCGTATTGCCGGCAGAAGCCCCCGTGTCCGCGTCCCTTCCAGCCGCCAAATTTGAGAACGGCTTCACTCTCGACGCCGTCGACTTGCCTGAACGCGCCCGCGCCGGCGAGACGCTGCCCCTCTCGTTTACCTGGCGCGCCGACAAAAACGGCCTCGAGGACATCGTGCAGTTCCTGCATTTTGGGCATGAAGAGAGCGGCGCCTGGTGGGCTTATGACCAGCAGCCCCTTGGTGCGCGCCTGCCTACTCGGCTATGGTATAGTGGCCTAGCGGATACAGAAACATGGGAGATCCCCCTGCCGGCCGAGCTTAGACCCGGGCGGCACACCGTGTATACCGGGCTCTATCGCGCGAGTGATCAAGTGCGGCTGTCGGTCAATGATAGGGAGGGAACTCCCTACATTGACGCTCGCGTGCCGCTGGGTATCCTGATGGTTGAGGGGGCTTAGGCAATGAACTTTGGCAGTCCCCAGCCGAGACCACGCGCGGAAATACAACGCGCCCTCGACAATCCCCGGTCATGCGCTAAAATAAGTCGCCTGCAATCGACATGACTCGCGCGAAGTCGCGCGTCTATCAGGGAGCGCTATCATGCCCGGCAAACGCAAAATAACCGGCGTCAAACCACTCTTCGGCCAATCACGCAGCAAAGCCTTCAACACCGTCAAGCGCCAGTTCAAACCCAACCTGCAAAACAAGCGCATCTACGTGCCCGAGCTCGATCGCTGGGTCCGCGTCAAAATCACAGCCAAGGAACTCAAGACCATCGACAAGATCGGCTTCATGGAATTTCTCAAGCGCCGCAACATCCCGCTGAAGCGGCTGCTTTAGCCCATTCTGACAGCAGCCATCACATGCGAAATGCCGGGGCGATCCTTGCATCGCCCGCCTGTTCATCCCAAGTCGCCTCATCATGAACCTCCAGCACAGATTCCTGCTCGAGCAATTTCAGAACACCCAGCCCGGTCGCGGGCAAACCACGCAGCGCCCGGAACATCTCGGCACACAGCGGCGCTGGTACGGGCTCAAGAACGAGCAGCGCCGGCGCATCATGCTCGGTTTTATCGCCGACAACCGCAGCCTGCCCTATGAAGACTGGCTCGCGCTCATCGATTCGCTTTACAAGGGCGAATCTTACGAAGAGCGCTGCGCCCCGCAAACCCTGCTGCTCAAGTTCCCGCGCTACCGGCGGCAGCTGCCACTCAAGCAACTGGAGGCCTGGCTGGGCGCCCTCGACGGCTGGGCCGAGGTCGACAGCACCTGCCAAACCGTCTTTACAGCCACAGATCTACTGGCGAACTGGGCGGGCTGGCGCGACCTGCTGGAATCGCTGGCGGGGGACGACAACATCAACAAACAGCGCGCCGCCCTGGTGCTGTTGACCGCGCCGATCAGCCAGTCGGCCGACGAACGCATTCTGAACCTGTCGCTAGCGCTGATTGACGGCCTCAAAGCGAAAAAGGACAAGCGCGTCGCCAAGGCGATTTCCTGGCTGCTGCGCAAGGGCATCAAGCAGCATCGCGACGCCATCAGCGACTACCTCGCTGCCCAGGCTGACAGCCTGCCCGCAATCGCCGCGCGCGAAACGCGCAAAAAGCTGAACACCGGCAAGAAGTAAGGCTCGCCCCGCTATCACATATTGGCGTAGCGATCTTCGATGATATATTGATAATCGCGCGGCGGACGCTCGTAATCGAAATGTCGGGGCGGCAAATCCGGGAGCTTCATCGGTCCCGGGATCACATTTTCGTAGGGTATCGCCTCAAGGATATTCCTGATGATATTCAGGCGCAGACGCCGTTTGTCGTTGGAGTTGATCTGCCGCCAGCGCGATTCCGGGATATCGGTATGTTCGATCATCAGATCCTTGGCCTTGGAATAAGCCACCCAGCGATTGCGCGATTCCAGGTCGATCGGGCTCAGCTTCCAGCGGCGCATGGGGTTGGCGGCCCGCTCTTGAAAGCGGCGTTCCTGCTCTTCGTCATCCACCGACAGCCAGTATTTGAGCAGGATGATCCCGTCATTGATCAGCATCCTTTCGAACATCGGCGCGTCGCGCAAGAAGTTCCAGTACTCCCGATCGCTGCAAAAGCCCATCACCCGCTCGACCGTGGCGCGGTTGTACCAACTGCGGTCGAATAGCACAATCTCGCCGGCGGCCGGCAAGTGGCTCACATAGCGCTGGAAGTACCACTGCGTTTGCTCGCGATCGGAGGGTTTGCCCAAGGCGACAAGTCGAATATCGCGCGGCTGCAGCGGCGCCATGATGCGCTTGATGGTCCCGCCCTTGCCGGCGGCATCGCGCCCGTCGAAGGTGATCATCACGCGCATGTCCTGCTGCTTGATCCAATATTGCCACTTCACCAACTCGAATTGCAGGCGGACCAATTCTTTCTCGTAGAATTTCTTGTTCAGGCGTTTTGGTTTTTTGGACACATCCCGCTTCTTCTTGGACATTCCAGCCTCCAAAAACAAAATTGCGGCATATTTCTTCTAGCATAGCAGATTTCCCCGCTGCCAGGTGATAGTCGCGCCCGGACGCAGGACAATCGCATCAAATTTTTTCAACACAGAGAGCGCAGAGCGCACAGAGTTCGTTGGTGCTCAGACGACTTCTCTTCTAAAATCCGCGACGAAGCATAAGAAAGAGTGATAAGCGAAACGTGATTTTTCACTCGAAAACACAGTTGAAATAAGACTTTTTATGTTTTTCTCTGTGCCCTCTGTGTTCTCTGTGGTTAATATTCAGTTTAGATTCCCGTCATTTCAGCCGCTATCATTTTGAAACGATTGCCCTGCCGGACGGGCTATCGACATCGAGAAACTGTACTATAATCCTGTCGTATCGAAGCAAAAGATCGCCCGGTCCAAGATGCAGCGACGGCAATCCATCCCTGATAGCGGGGCAGCCGCAGGCCAAGCCAAACCGAATTTCTTCATCGTGGGCGCGCCCAAATGCGGCACGACCTCCTTGCACGAGTATCTGCAGCGGCACCCCGATGTCTTCATGCCCTTCTACAAAGAGCCGCACTTTTTTGGATCGGACCTGGAAGGGTCGCGCTTCCAGCAATTTCGCGATCAGCCGGAACGTTATCTGAAGCTCTTCCGGGACGCGCGCGGCGAAAAGCGCATTGGGGAATCCTCGCCCTGGTATCTGTCCAGCCGGCGCGCCGCCGAAGAAATCCACGCCTACGACCCGCAAGCCAAGATCATCATCATGCTGCGCAACCCGGTGGACATGATGTATTCCATGTGGTCTCAATTTCGCTACAGCGGCAACGAGCAGATCGAAACCTTCGAGGCGGCGCTTGACGCGGAACCCGAACGCCGCCGGGGCGAGCGCATCCGCCGCGCCGCGCATTGCGTCAGCGGCCTGTACTACCGCGATATGGCTTGTTTTAGCGACCAAGTGGGGCGCTATTTCGATCTCTTTGGCCGCGAAAACGTCAAGGTGATCATATTCGACGATTTTAAGTCGGACACGGCAGCAGTCTATCGCGACGTGCTCGAGTTTCTGGATATCGACGCCGGCTTTCAGACGGCTTTCGATATTGTCAATCCCAACAAAGAGGTGCGCTTGGAGTGGCTGCAAAAGCTGATCGTCAGCAGCGGTTTCTCGCTGATGCTCTTAAAAGATCGCCTGACTTACCTGGCGACTACGCACTCGCTGGTACCCATGTCGTATCGAACGCGGGCGGTTAAAGGCGTCATCGCGGTCTACACCAAATACGAAAGACGCTCGCCCCTGACCCCCGGCTTGCGGGCGCGGCTTTCCCGCGAATTCCAAAGCGATATCGACAAATTAAGCGGCATGCTCGGGCGCGATCTTTCCCACTGGTATAAGGATCTTGCCTCATCTGACGCGCCCGCAAACGAAGAGGAGTTGCGAATTCGACCAGCGGCGAAAACCGGCAAGCGCTCTCAAGTGGCTTGGCGCCTGCTGAGTATCGTGATCACAGTTGCCCTTTTGTATTTTGTGGTCAACGAATTGGGTGGCGCGGATCTGGCCGCGCTAATCAGCCGCATACCGACCTGGAGTTGGGCGGGGGCGCTCTTGGTCTATCTGACGCTCAATCTGCTGCGGGCGCTGCGCTTCCGCGTCTTGCTGGACAAGCGCGAATCGCCGATGCGCTTGCTGATTCCGATCACGCTCTATCACAATGGTCTGGTGCGCGTGGTTCCCTTCAAGCTGGGCGAAATCTCCTACGTGATCTTATTGAAGACACGGCTCAACTACACCATGCAAGAAGGTGTGGGCAGCTTGTTTGGCGCGCGGATCCTGGAATTGCTCATCATCGTATTGGTCTTCGTATTTGGCATATTCATGAGTGGCGAGCAGTTCGCCGCCCAGCGAGACCAACTGATGGCTGGGGCATTGTCCGTCTTCCTGACGTCGGTGATCGGTCTCTATTACGCCGGGAGCTTGTTGCGCCTGGCGCTGGGCTTCATGCAGCGGATGCCCGTTGTCGCGCCCGTTGTTGGAAAGGACAAACCTGACTCGTTCTTTGCCCTGGCGCAAGCAAAATTGACCGATCTCGCCGCAGAATTTGACCGCATCCGACAACCCCGTCTATTCTTCTCGGCGCTGTTCATCAGTTGCTTTACTTATACCAGCTCCTTTCTTACCAACTATATCTTGCTGCGGGCGGTGGGCTTGGACGCCGATCTGCCCATCGTGATAACAGTCATCAGCCTGGGCATGTTTGGTTCGGCTTTTCCCTTCACACTCAGCGGATTCGGTATCGTGGAGACGGCCTGGTGGACGGGGCTGACGCGATTTGCGGGCTATGCCGGCGATGAAGCCGCCGCAATCGGGATCGTCTTGCATGGTTTCCAAATTGTCGCTGCGGTACTCTATGGGCTGGCGGGCTATGTGCTGATTCGCCTCTCGCCGCCGCTGCCCCCGCGTCCAGCCCAAAGCTCAGAAATCAAGCCCGATGGAGATTCGCTGTGACCTATCAATTTGACAAAGAGAAAATGTACCGCATGCCGACGCACTTCGGACCTCGCACGGGACCCCGGCAAAGTCCCGATGGCAGAAAGTTCGAATGCCTTGACAATCCGCATGCGACCTCGATCGCGGTCTCCTTCCTCACGGGGGCAGCGCAACTGGAAGCATTTTTGCCGCCGGGCTTCGCCTTGGACGGCCCGCCGGTCGTCACCGTCAACGCGACCTACATGACGCAGATCGAATGGCTGGCGGGGCGCGGCTACAACACGCTGGGCGTATCTTTTCCGGCGCGCTTTGACGGCGAAGTCGATCATGTACGCGGCAGCCTGCTGACAGTGCTATGGGAAAACCTGACGGATCCGATCATCACCGGGCGCGAGGAACTAGGCTTTTCCAAGATCTATTGCGAATTGCCCGAGCCGACCGCCCTGCGGGGCGAGTACCATGTGACGGCAAGCTGGTTAGGCTTCAAGTTTCTTGATCTGCGGGTTAAGGAACTCCGGCAGCAATCCAGCGCGGAAATTCAAGACCTGCTGGACAGCCAAAGCGGGGACGGCATTCTGCATTACAAGTACATGCCGCGCACCGGCGAGTGGGGCGCGGCAGATGTCGCCTATGCAGTGATGACGCCGGCTGCGACGCCGAATCGGCGGATTCTGGAGCGGCATGTCGGTTCCGGAGAGCTTCAATTCCATCCGGCGCGCTGGGAAGACATGCCCACGCAGTACAACATCGTCAATGCCTTCGCCAGCCTGGAAATACTTGAGCATCTCGGCGCAAGCCTGAGCAAAACGGTCGGCGGCAAAGATTTGAGCGATCAACGGATCTTGCGCTAGGCGATTCTTTTCAGGAGAGACAAATGTACGACCTGAATGGCAAAGTCGCGCTGGTAACCGGCGCCGCGGGAAAAGACGGGCTGGGGCGCGCGATTGCGCTGCGGCTGGCGCGGGAAGGCGCAAACCTGGCGGTTAATGACTTGGACCGGGCGGAAAGCCGGCGCGGCGGCCTGGATGATGTGGCGGCGGAAATCAAGGCTCTTGGTCAAAACGCGCTGGCTGTCTACGCGGATGTCACAATGGCGCGGCAAGTCGAGCGCATGGTGGCCGATACGATTGATCACTTCGGGCGGATCGACATTCTCGTCAACAATGCCGGCGCCCCGGCCGGCAAAGATCGCGTGCCGGTGGTCGAGTTGGAAGAATCAGCCTGGGATTTGGTTCAGAATGTCAATGTCAAGGGCAGCTTTCTTTGCAGCCGAGCGGTGGCCCGCGCGCTGATCGCCCAGGGTCAAGGCGGCAAGATAATCAACATTTCTTCGCAAGCGGGCAAACACGGTGTGCCTCAATACGCCGCCTATTGCGCTTCCAAATTCGCCGTTGTCGGTTTTACCCAGGCTTTGGCGCATGAATTAGGACCGCACCGCATCAATGTCAACGCCATCTGTCCGAGCTTGATTGCAACTGAACGGATCGACGATATGGCGGCGGCTCTGGCGCCCGCTGGCGTCAGCCCCGCCGCCCACCGAGAAGCCATGATCGAGAGCGCCACAAACAAGGCGGTACTGGGACGCATGGCGACTGTCGAGGATATTGCCAATATGGCTGCTTTCCTGGCCTCCGATCAGTCCGCGTTTTTGACCGGCTTATCGCTCTCGGTAACCGGTGGCGCCTCCATGGACTAGGCGGAACTAGACGGACGCAAGGTCTCTCAAAAAATCGCCGAAGGAAAGAGGATTGTCGCGCCGAGCGCCGCGTGAGCAGTTCGTTGATGCGCTAGGATTGAACAGCCAGCTTGAAGCCCGTTTGCGCCTCCAGCTTTTCGCTAAATGACTCTATCTCCGCCGCGGGAACTGGTTTTGCGAATTCCAGCCGCAGCTCGCCCCGATCGTCATGGATGCCCGGTCCTTTGGCGATCATCCAGTTGTTCTCGGCAATTAGCCGATTGGCGACTCGCAAGATCTCGTACTGATTGGGGTGCGGGCTGATGACCAAGTTGTAGCCGGTTTCTTCCGCCAATTGATTGATCCGCTCCTGGTGACGCTGGCCCACCTGCGGAGAGACGAATCCAAGAACAATTTGACCCTGTTTTAGGCTGGTTTTTCCCAAGCCGCATCCTTTAAGGCGCGCGCGAATTAGCCCGTAGGCGGCATTGATCTCCATCCGTTCGACATTTGCCGGCGCGAGAGCCGCTTCGCCGGCCGGGTCCTGCGCGTCGCCAATGTTGCTGATAACCAGGTCGAAGCCGGTAATTTCCCGGAACCGCTCTCTTAATTCAGACGATTGCCGCTCGCTGATATTCAGCAAATCATAATGCACTTGTCGCTTGTCGGTAAAATAGGCTGGACCTTTCTTGACAGTGGTCCCTTCGGGGAAAATTTCTTCGGCCACGGTGCCCAGCGCCAGTTGATTCGTGGTCGGCTTCACTTGAATCTGCCAGCCGGATTCCGCGCCGAGTCGCTCTATCTGTTCGGCAAAACGTCTTTGCGCCGTCTCGGGAAAATCAAAGGTGAGCGTCAGACGCTTGCGATGGATTTCCATCCCCACCTTGCGCAGGCGCGATTCCGCCGGCAGCAGCCGAATCGCCAGCTCTCGCGCTTCGTTTTGGTCCATCGGTCCCTGGCTCAGGGCGCGATGGGGCAGCAAGCCGTCCGTTTCCAAAGTAGCGGCGTCCTCCCCCAAGGCTAGCACAATTGCGATCAGCGCGAGCGCCCTGTCCACATCTTCGGGCAATGGATCTGGCAGCAACGCCTCCGGCAAAACGGGCTTCCCGGCCCGCGCAAGCTCCTCGCGGCGGCTAAAGGGCAGCAGACGGTCCTTGAGTCCGCGAGCGCGCTTCATCAAGCCCGACAGACGAGAGCGCGCGCTCTTGTCGCTCCGTCCTTTGGTCCATTCGCCGATCACCCAGAGCAAGGCGTCCCCGGGATGACGAGTCCCGCGCTGCTGATGGACAATAGCCGTGAAGCTGTCTATTTCGGCGCTGATGACTACCGCGAGTCTGATTTGCCCATTGCTGTTGCGCATCACAATCAGTTTCCCGACCAGGTCGGGATTCGCCAGCATGATCGCGCGGCTGGCTAGCGACCGTTGCACCTGCTCGGTCGTTTTGACCTGGTATGACTTCTTGTCGCGCCAGTCCGCTACGAAATAGAAGTTCTTGTCGCTCTGCAGGGCTGCCTCGAGTTCATCTTCGCGCTCGGACGCGCCCCACCAGACCTGCGACAACTCGCGCAAACTGAAATGATCGCCAGCCCGAGTCTTGAGCGATTCCCAGAGGCGGCGCAAATTCACCGAGTCGACTTCAGCGCCGCTTCTCACAGGGCCAACAGACCAGGGTCGTGGTCTGTAAATCAAAGTCTTGGTCTGGCCGATGCGAGGTGTGGCGACTGACCTTCCCCGTTGTCGAAGCGCCGTAGCCAAACTATGTCGAGCAGCCGCATCCCCGTGCACCAACATGATGTCATCGGCTTTCAGCGCCTCGGCAAAGCTCAGCAACTCCGACTCGTCCGCGTGCGCCGAGAGCGAATAGGTATCGATCTCGCAGCGTACTTTTACGGTCGCGTCGCCTAATCTCAGCGATGGCGATTCACCCCGCTGCCGCTCTCGCATCAAACGCTGCAAGAAGCGCCCAGGCGCCTCTTCGTCTTGATAGCCGGTCATCAGAATCGCATTCGCTTCCCCTGGCGCAAAATGGCGGGCGTAGAACACAGACGCGCCCCCGGTCAGCATGCCGCTGCTGGCGACCACAACCAAAGGTCCCTCGCTGAGCGCGACCGCCTGCCTTTCCTGACTGTTGCCTATGGGACGTATATTCCCGCGAAAGAAAAGATGGTTCTTGCTCGCTATACGAGCAGCCGATCGTGGCAGGATATCGCCGAAGCTCTGATAGGCATCGCAGACCGTGCGCACCATGCCGTCGACATAGACCGGGACTTCCAGTTCATCGGCATGAGCGAGCAGAATTTGAATCACCTCCTGGGCTCGCCCCAGGGCAAAAGCGGGAATCAGTACTTTGCCGCCGCGCTCCGTAACTGTCCGTAATGTCTGTATCAATCGCTTTTCTTCGCCCACGCGGTTGGCATGCAAGCGACCGCCGTATGTGCTTTCCAGAATCAATGCGTCGGCCTTGACCGGAGGCACCGCAACGCTTTTAACCGTGCGCTGTTCGGATTTGGAAATGTCCCCGGAAAACACCAAGACGCCTTCGCTGCTTTCCAACACGATGACAGCCGCGCCAGCAATGTGACCCGCCGTGTAATATGTAACCTGCAGGTTCTCCGACAGTTTGACCGGCTTGTTGAATTCGACCGTCTGGAAGGCGTCTAGCAAGCGTTGAACGGCAATGACATCGAAGAGCGGCAGCTCGCCCTCTTCATCCTGGCGAGTCTTCATGATCCGTTGCGCATCCAACTGGAGGACGCGCGTGAGCGCCTGTGTGGCCGCCGTAGCCAGAACAGGAGCCTGCGGATATTGCTCCATGACCAAAGGCAAGGCGCCGGTGTGATCGGTATGGGCATGCGTGACCAGAACGAAGTCCGGTCCGCCAATGGCAGTGATCGGCTGTAGATCCGGCAACTGGCTGTTCTGGATACCGCGGCTGGAGCGTGGCGAAATGCGGATGCCGGCATCAACCAGCAATTGCTTGCCGGCAAGCTCGACCAAGGCGCAGCTGGCGCCAACTTCGTCGGCTCCTCCGAGAAAAGTGATCTTCATTGCCTCTGCTTCTCCGGGGTGGCTAAAGGGGCGAGCAAGAACAGAACCGATTCTAGCTAGTTTGTTCTATTGCATGGGCTTAAATTGGCCTCACTGTCGATTTAAGCATATTCGTAGGGATTTTCAAAGAATCAGTTGCGACGGGGCTGTGCCTGCTGTAAACTGGTTGCGGGTACTGAGCGAAACAAAAAACGAGCGCGAAGCTCGATAAATTGAAATCTCTGCGCCAGCAGGGACATCAAAAATCATAAAATCCTGCCGATAGTCCAGCATATAATCGGCTGCGTTTCGTCCTTAAATCGGGATGAAACGTATTCAATTTGCCTGAACTTGTTCTGGAATTTTTTCCTGAAAAATCGTGCAGGATTAGCGGTACTAAAGTGAGAAGAGGCGGCCGCCTTTTACCCAATAAGCACCGACAGTTTGGCAGGCCGGATTCGCTGGATCGACCGGCCGCACAGGGTATGCGCAGTTGACGACCACTGGCTTTTCCGCAGGCGCTTTATGTTATTAAAGCTCCCTGTTAGCTATTTACCATGACAGATTTTTTGGCGGTTCCTCAAGGTTTTCGCTGACAAAATTGGGGTCTATTTCATGGGAAAAACGATGTTTTCCTTCGTCAAAAGACTGATAAAAAGAGCGAAACAGTTGGCAATGGCTGGATATTCTGTTATCCCGGTACATGGGAACAGTCTGCCAGAACAACCGAAGAAGCCAGCGATCAAGTGGCGGAAGTTCCAAAAGCGCATCCCCTCGCCAGCGGAAATTGAATCAATGTTTCCTGATGACGCCAGCGCCTTGGGCATCGTATGCGGGAGCGTATCGCGACTTTTGGTGATCGACTTTGACGATCACCTGCGGTATCGAAAGTTCTGCCGCCGTTTCCCGCAGCATGTCGCGACTTATACTGTTAAGACGAATAGAGGCTTTCATCTCTACTTTCGTACCGAGCGGAAGGTGCCGAGCCATCAGTTTGTCGGTGGAGATATCAAAGGCGAACGTTCCTACGTCGTCGCGCCGCCGTCGCAAATCGGCGCTTTCCAGTATCGAGAAGTAAAGGAATTCTCTCCGCTGGAGCTGCCGCGGGAAGAGCTCTATGAGGTATTGAATTATTTGCAGAGCGGACCCGCGGGGGCGCGAGTAGCGGCGCCGAGGGGCGAGGGTCAAGAGAAAACGGATCTCGTCTCTTTGTATAAGCGCCTGGCTAAGCAGTTGGGGCGTAATAACGCTCTCTATCGCTGCGCTTCGGTCGCTCGGGATGAAGGCCTTGGCGAGAGGGATGTCGTCGCTTTGCTCGGGCAAGCGCATGTATGGGAGGCGGACAGGGCTGGGATGCGGGCGGAGAGTCCGGAGAGTCGGCTGAGTGAAGCTGTGCGCACGATAGCGAGCGCGTTCAAGAAAGGCTATGGCAGTTCCGCTTATGGTTCGGGGATACCGAACTCGCTGCGAGAGTTTCTCTTGCAGAAGCAGCGGTCGACGGTCTTGATTCGCTTGCTCGAGGTGTTTCGCTTGGCGAAGTGGCGCGAGGGACAATGGTTTACGTTGGGGGAGGCGATAAGCGCCGCGGCGCGTTTTGGGCTGAATCGGAAGAGCGTGCTCGACGCGCTGGGTGGAGAGGCCTCGGTGTACGACGGGCGATATATCATACGGAGAAGATATGTAGAATACCTGGACAACAGGGGACTTAAATCACGACGTCGCGGCAGACCCCCTCAGATCCTGTATCAGGCGCCCGCTATTGCCGGTCTTGTGCGGCAACTGGGATTGACCTGGTCTCCGTCTGACAAGATCAGCGGAGAGGACATAAAGTCCGCGCATTCCTATCGCCTTGCGCTGCACCGGGAATATCTGAAGCGATTGTCGCCGGAAGTCCCCAAAAGCTGGTTGGCCAAGCGGATCGCAGTGAGTGCTCGCACGATTGCGCGCTACAACCGCGAGCTGGACGTGTCTGTTGTGGAGAAAATCGGCGCCTGCCTGCTCACGCGGGGGGTATTGAATAGTTTGCCCAAGCGCCGGCGGGCGGATGTGAAGAACTCCACCAACGGATACTGGCTGGAATTGGGCGATGGTCGGCGATTCCCGGCTTGGCGGCATATTGGATCGTGGCTGCTCAAGGCTGGGAGCGGCGATGTAAAGATTTGTATGCGGCGTCCGTCCCGGTATGTCATGTCTGGCGAGGAGAGCCGGGTCGAATATGAGAAAATGAGCGTCGCGAGTTTCGTGAGCGCGCGAGCGTTTCGCGAGGCGGGAAGTGCGGATGGTCGATTGGATAGGGCGATTGATGCGCTTGTTGACTTTGTTAAGCGGCGGGCGCCTGGGGCGCGCGCCGAGCGGCTGCCCTTGTTCTTTGAATCGGTTGCGAGGCAGATCGCGCCGGACAAGATCGCGGAGACGATCCGGGGCTACTTGCTGGCTTATGATCGTGATGGCCGGCGGGTTGAGCGGCCCGTCAAGCGCGGGATCGCCTATCGCATGCTGAAGCAGTTCGGTGAAGGTAATGTATATTTGGCCTCATTTGAGGGACCTGGCGAGCTCTTGTATGCCTTTGCCAAGCGAGCGCTGCGTTTGGGAGAGGCGCCACGGGCAATGGAATTGCTCATGCGCGCTGCGGAAGTATAAAGGGTTAGCGGGCTTGCGAGTTTCATTGTGCCTTTGGACGAGGCATAGCAGCCTGAGCGTACCGTTACACGTGTAACGGTATTTTTTTGCGTTGGGACTGGAAACCAATGTATCTTCATTTGCTTGATATGCAGCGGCACCCACCTGGCAGTCTGAAGAATCAAGTTAATGATGCGAATGTTGCAGGACATTCCATATAAAATGTCGCGTCGCCCTACCCGGATGATTCGAGGTACTTCCCCCGTGAGTCGCGGGACAGGACAGGTTTTTGATGGGTTACGTCTTATGTGAAATAGATTTGCCAGAAATGGGCTGATCTCCATAATGGAAGTTGCACAAAAAACCATGTGGAGGGACAGCCCAATGACCAGTATAGATATTGAGACTTTGTTTACCACCCTCTTTGTTAAAATTGACGATTGGTATCTTACGAAGGGGCAGCGATTCTTGACAACGACAGCCGGACGCAAACCCAAGTTCAGCGATAGCGAGATGCTGACTTTGATGCTGGGAGCTGAATACCTTCCATTTGCATCCGAGAGCCAGTATCTGGGGTATATCCGCGCCAATCATAGCGACTTGTTCCCCGATCTCTTGAGCCAAAGCCAATTCAATCGGCGCGCGCGCCGATTGTATCGCCTACTGGAATGGATGCGCCGCGATTGGATGATCGATTTGGGCATTGAGCAAGCAGGAAAATTGTTGATCGATACCAAGCCAGTCCCAGTCTTGGGCTATAAGCGCTCTAAGCGGCGCAGCGATTTTCTCGGCAGCGCCGACTACGGATATTGCGCCAGCCGCAAACTGCACTATTTCGGCTATAAGCTGGTGATGGTAGCCACCTTGGAAGGAATCCCCGTTGCCTACGATCTGGTAGCAGCCAATATTGACGAGCGCGCAGCGGCGGAACCGGTGCTGGATTATCTCAAAAACGCCGTGCTGATTGGCGACAAGGGCTTTATTGGAATCGAGTGGCAAGCTCAGATGCTGGAGCAGACCGGCAATCGGATTCTCACCCCAAAGCGAAAGAATCAGACACTTCAGAACCCACCGGGCTATGATGCTTTGCTCAATCGGATGCGCCGGCGGATTGAAGGTCTCTTTCATGAACTACAGAACACGGGACGCAACTTGGAACGCCTGCTAGCGAAGACAGTCGATGGCTTGGCAGCCCGACTGAGCGCAAAAGTCACCGCTCATCTGTTTAAGCGTATTCTACGAACAGCAGAGCAAATTGATGTTCAAACCTTTCAACACTCAATTCATTTCACATAAGGCGTGGGTTATGATTTCTCGGCAATTTCTGATTTATTTTAGTGAATTCGGGCGACCCGCCGTCGCGCGCAGACACTGCGAGTCGGTCGCCCCTACCGTTTCTGAATTAAATTACCCGGTAGGGGCGTTTCAGCGAAACGCCCGCCGAGTAGAAACTAAACGGATATCGGGCGACTCACGGAGTCGCCCCGGGCGAATTGTTGCTATTTTGGATTAAGGATCTTCTGTCGCGTTTAAGCGGAGTGAACTGTGGCTTCGGATTCGTCCAGTTCTGTCATCAAGCGCAGCAACTGACGGATCTCGCCTTCGATGAGGCGGCGGAGTTTGGGGCGGGCGTCGGCGCTTGGGGAGGAGATTTCTTTGCGCAGGCGCTTGCGCCATTGTCCAGCGTCGACAGCCAGGCGGCTGACGACGTCTTTCTTGCGCTGGCCGGCGGATGATTTCGTTACACGTGTAACGGTTGCCAGGGCGGATTTCATCTTGCGCAATTCGCCTTCGCTGAGGTTCTCGTCGTCCCCCTTGCGCCAAAGCTCTTCCGGCAAACGCAGCAGCGCGCGATACTGCCGCAACTGACTGGCCTCTGTCATCCCCATGGCGTTTAGCAAGCGCTCGCCTTGACCGCGGGGGATGCGCCAGCGAGCGCCATCCGCGACCTGGGCGTAAAAGGCTTGTTCGTTCTCACATTCCTTATAGGCGGTGAAGTTCCCCCAGCCGTGGAGGTCCATTAAAAGCACGGCGAGCTGGCGGGCGCGGCTGATGGCGTTGAGATTATCGCGCGCATTGTTCTCGCTCGCTTGCCGCCAAACATCCACCCGATTAACGAGGCGCGCTGGAATGCGCGACCAGTTCACCCGCGATCCATCCGAGCGGAGGTCGCCGTCGCCGAATTTCCAATAGAGCATGTGATAAGCCAGCCAGCGCCTCTCCCCGGTTTCGATCTCGTAGCGGTCGCCATGATGGACGAGGCTGACTGGATTAGACAAGCCGTCGCGCCGGATGCTGGCGGCCAGATCAACGAGTTTCATCAAGGCGTCTTCTTTTGTGGAAGCGGCCAAAGCCAGGCTGGCGCCGCCGTCGCTCTCGTCTTTTTCCGCTCGATCTCCCCGCTCTGTCGTCTCCCCCAGCAGGTAGTTTGTGACATCAAAGTCGTTCTGCGATTTCTCCAATTGCACTTCAATGATCCAGCGCTCGAAGATGTCGACTATGTTGTCGGGCCTCAGCGGGTAAATGTCGGTCAAGTCATGGGGAACGCTATGGCGCGGCTGCATGGCGTTGGGCTGGATATCCTCGATGCTAATGGCTTCTATGGCTTGATACTCGCTGTCAGCCGCGGCGATCTCCATTGCCAGTTCGCCCAAACCGAACCCAATAGCGTCCGCTGTTTTGGGGTCTAGCGTGTTGGGATTCGCGTATAAAAGATTCTCTTCGTCTTGGATTTTTCTGCGCCGTTCACGACTGCTCATAGATGCGTCCTTCCAACTGGTCGACCAGCGACCAGGCGTCATCGGCTGTGGTTGTAGTCGGTGCTAGCGAGAACACCGTGCGGCGCGCGCTGGCTACTTCAGCCCAGATTGTGCGAACGGGCAGCGGCTTCCAGACCAGTTCGCCAAAGGTATCCTGCAGGCGGCGCAAGTTGTCCTGGTGCTCCAGCGTTCGTCCGCGATACATGGTCGGCACGACGCCCAGGACCTTGATGTCATTCAGATTGTATTGTTGACGGATCGGGGTGAACTGATCCTTATGCGTTAAGCTCTCGCGCAAGCCGTCAAAGCTCCAGGCTTCGCATTTCGTGGGATAGATGATGCCATCCGTCGCCATGTAGATGGAGGAATGCAAAAGCGACGGGGTGGGCGAGGTATCGAATATGACAAAATCGATGGCGTTGCGCAATTGAGTAAAGCGCTTCAAGACGGTAAAGGCGTCGGAGATATTGCCGGCGATGCTGCGCGTTTCAATATTGGACGGGACCATCAACAGCTGCCCGCGCGTATTATGCGCTTCGTCTGGCAGGTTAAATCGTTCGGGCGGCACCGGACGCAGCACCTGCTGGAAAGGGGCGTTACGAACTATTAAGTCATAAAAGCCGGGTTCCTTGACCAGACCAAAGGCGATGGTGGCGTGGCCCTGCGGGTCCGCATCCACCAAGATCACGCGCTTGCCGCGGATCGCCAAACCCGCGGCGATATGCGTCGCGACTGTCGTCTTGCCAACCCCGCCCTTTTCATTGAGTAGGGTGATAATCTTCATAAGCCTGATACCTGTTGATAATCGCGCTCGCGACTTGGCGAAGCGCACAGAATGACTATGAGTGTATGCGTGTCTATGCCCGTGCGAAGGCGCGGCCAGCGACAGCCGAGCGCGAACCAGCGATTGAATAAACGTATCCCGTTACGCCATTGTTAAAGGTAATGATGCTGCGCGCGAAGATGCCTTCTTCGACCAAGGAGTCCATCATATTGACCAAATGCGGCGTCTTCTTCCGTTGCACCCGATTGGCGATTTCCGACCGCGTGAGAGGCTTTTCGCTCTTGGCGACCACCTCTATCATCATCTGACGAGTTTCGGAGCGTGGACGATGATCTTGCGCCATGGGGCGCTCTTCTCTCAATTTCAACAGTATAGATACTATATCACTATAGCGCAGGTTGAATCGGGATGCAATATCTGGGCGGATTTGAATTGGACGGTTTCGGGTTAGACTCTTTCAACAAATGGTTTATAAATGTGAATATAATATTATGGAAACTGTCCTGCTGCAGCCTGTATCTTATCATCGGAGCAAGGTTCTGTGTAGCCTCGCAGGTCTTGGCCAGAGCAATCGAACCAGAATTTTCTTTTGCACCGAGAACACCGCTCAAACGTTTCCCTCGGTGTCCTCGGTGGTCAAGTTTTTTGATTTAATGTCATTGCAGTGCGTGCTTATTTATGCGATTGCTCTGCCCTGCTGGCGCATATTGCGAGAGAGATTATCGCCTTTGAACTGGCGGCGCTTTATAATCTTCCTGACGACGAACGGAAACCGGGAAACGAAGGTTGAGCGCGAAATTGCAGATCCCATTGACAGCGGAACAGGCGGCCATCGCGGCGGCGGCGCCGGACAGGAAAATCTGGCTGGAAGGCATCGCCGGCAGTGGTAAAACCAGCGCCGGCATCGGGCGCTTGCTGCGCCTGCTGGAGCAGGGCATACCGGCGGAATCAATCCTGATTTATGTGCCGCAGCGCTCGCTGGCGCAGCCCTATCTTCAGGCTTTGCGACAGCATTCGGGCTACAGCGGCGGGCAGGTCGCGGTTCAGACCATCGGGGGTCTCTCCCTGCAAATGGTGGAAGCCTTCTGGTTCTTGATCGCCGAGCGGGCTGGCTTCGGCCATCCCCAGGATCTGCCCAACTTCCTCAGCCTGGAATCGGTGCAGTATTTTATGACCAAGGTCATTGAGCCGCTGGTCAACCAGCGGGACTATTTCAATAGCGTGCGCATTGAGCGCGCCAGGCTGTATAGTCAAATTGTCGACAACATGAACAAGGCGGCGGTGGTGGGCTTCCGGATCGAGCAGATCGCGCCGCGGCTAAAATCCGCGCTGCCCGGCGGCGTTGAACAGGGACATATCTACGATGACGCGCAGACCTGCGCTTTGGAATTCCGCCAATACTGCCTGGCCAATAACTTGCTCGATTTCTCCTTGCAGCTGGAGGTGTTTCTGGATCAGGTTTGGAACTTGCCGCAAGCCCGCGCGCATGTCAGGAGGCGTTACCGACATCTGATCGTGGACAACGTGGAAGAGGACAACCCCGCCTCGCACCGTATTCTGGCCGACCTGCTGCGCATGTGTCAGTCGGCGCTGGTCATCTACGACAGCGATGCCGGCTTTCGCCGTTTCCTGGGCGCTGACCCCGAAAACGCTCGCGGGCTGCAAGACTTGTGCGATAGTCAGGCGCAGTTCGCCGACAGCAAAGTCATGTCCGTTGCAGGCCGCGCCCTGGGACGAGCGCTGGCGGGTCAATTGGGCGCGCCATTTGTTACCGGGCTTGACGAGAGCGCCGAAGACGACCCGCAGCCCTCGTTGATAACGGAGGCGCATCGCTATCATCCACAGATGGTGGACTGGGCTGCCGATCGCATTGATGAACTCGTCAATCGTCAGGGCGTATCGCCGCGGGAGATCGTGGTGATGGCGCCATTCATGTCCGATGTACTGCGCTTTGCCTTGGTCGAAGGCTTGATGGCTCGTGATATCAGAGCGCGCTCTCACCGACCGTCGCGGGCGCTGCGCGATGAACCGGCTGCCCGCGCGCTCTTGACCTTCGCTCGCCTGGCCCACCCGCGCTGGTCTATGACGCCCGCCGAGTTCGACGTCGCATTTGCAGTGATGACGGCCATCGACGGTCTGGACCTGATCCGCGCCAAGCTCTTGACGGAAATGCTATACCGAGGCGGACGGCTCTTGCCTTTTTCCGATGTTAAATCGGAAGCGATGCAAGACCGCATCACCTACGAACTGGGCGCTCGTTACGACCGCCTGCAGACCTGGCTGAACAATTACATTGAAGGCGCGCCCACCGAGGCTCTTGATATTTTCTTTCGTCAGTTGTTCGGGGAAGTCTTGTCGCGCCCCGGGTTCGGCTTTCACGACAACAGCGACGCCGGCAACATCAGCATGAACCTGGTGGATTCGGCGCGCAACTTTCGCTGGTCGCTGGAGTTCGTGCGCCGCTACGAAGATCAAACGGACCTGGGCAGGGATTATTTGGACATGGTGGACCGCGGCGTGATCGCCGATTTTTACTTGCGCGACTGGATCGCGGATAATGACGACTGCGTATTGATCGCCCCCGCCTATACCTTTCTGCTTGGCAACCGCGCCGTCGATTATCAGTTCTGGTTGAACATCGGCAGCGAAGGCTGGGCGCGCCGCTTGTATCAGCCATTGACGCATCCCCATGTCTTGAGCTTGGGCTGGCGCGCGGACAGAACCTGGACGGATGATGACGAGGCGGCGATGAACCGACAAACGCTGGGCCGGCTTGTCCTGGCGCTGACGCGGCGCTGCCGAAAAGAGATCTACCTGGGTTACAGCGAGCTCAGCGAGAGCGGCCACGAACAGCGCGGCCTGCTCCTTGAAGCGATTCATGGCTTGCTGCGGCGGAGCGCCGCGAAGAATATAAACGGGAAAGCGCATGTTTAAGCCCCGCCCCAAACAGCGAGCGGTGCTGGCTTATCGCCAGGGCTGCCTGGGCGTGGCGGCGGTGCCCGGCAGCGGCAAGACAGCCACGCTGTCCTGCTTGGCCGCAGCGCTGCTGGCGGAGACCGATCTGGAAGAGGGACAAGAAATCCTGATCGTCACGCTGGTCAATTCGGCCGTTGCCAATTTCGCGCGGCAGATCAATGAATATGTCAAGTCCGAGGGGCTGTTGCCCGGTTTCGGCTACCGCGTGCGCACGTTGCACGGGCTGGCAAATGACATCGTCCGCCAAAAGCCGACGATCGCCGGGCTGGACGAGGCTTTTCTCATCGTGGATGAACGCGAGAGCAACGAGATCCTGGCATCCGCCGTTGAATCCTGGATGGGGCGATCGCCCGAGGCGCCCGATGACTGGCTTGCGCCAAAATACCGGGACAACGCGGGCTATCGCGTCTATCGCTGGGGGCAGACCCTCACAGATACCGCGCGGGACTTTATCCGGCGGGCGAAAGACGATCTGCTCTCGCCGGAAGAATTGAAGCGGCGCATGGCCGAGCAAGTAGACCAAGTAGACCGACGAAACGAGCAGGGCTTGGCGCGCATCTGCGCCGAAATCTATGAGGATTACGAACGCGCCTTGCGCTACCGTGGCGCGGTCGATTTCCAGGACTTGACTTGCCTGGCGCTGCGCGTATTAAAAAGCGACCCAGCCTATCTGGAGTCGCTTCGGCGAAAATACCGCACCATTCTCGAAGACGAAGCGCAAGACAGCAGCCTCTTGCAGGAGCGCATTTTGCGCTTGCTGGCGGGGGAAAAGGGCAATTGGGTGCGGGTCGGCGACCCCAATCAAGCCATCTTCGAGACCTTCACCACCGCCGATCCCAAATACCTGCGCGCTTTCATCGCCTCGCCGGGCGTCGTCGGGCGCGAGTTGCCGAACTCCGGGCGCAGCACAGTCAGTATTCAAAAGCTGGCCAACCAACTGATTGCCTGGTCGCTAAAACACCCCCACGGCGCGATTCGCGAACGCATCCCGCTGAGCAAGCCTTTTATTCAGCCGACTCCGGCCGGCGATCCACAGCCGAACCCGCCCGATGACCCGGCCGCGGTCGTCTTGTACCCGGAAGCCTTTAGCCCGACAAAAGAAGCGATGATGGTCACCGAATCTTGCAAGCGCTGGCTGGAAGAGCATCCCGATCAGACGGCTGCGATTCTGGTGGCGCGCAATACGCGCGGCTCGGAGATCGTCAAATTCTTGCGCGAAAAGCGCGTGCCATACGTGGAAAACCTCAACACCACCTCGTCAACGCGCGCAGTAGTGGGCAGCCTGGCGCTCATCCTGGAATACCTGGCCGATCCCAAAGACGCCAAAAAACTGGCGAAGGTCTATCAAGTGGCGCGGCGCGACGAACAGGACGATGCCCAGGCCGCGGCAGCTATCCAGCGCGTGATGACGGGCTTGGGCAGGATCAGTGCGGTCGAAGAATATGTCGCGCCGCGTTTGAGCGACTGGCTCGAGGACAGCTTGTCAGCGGATGAACACGCTGAACTCTATGCCCAGTTGACTGCCTTTCGTGAGCGCGTCGGCGCTTGGCTGCGCGCGGCGGAACTGCCCGTCGATCAATTGATCCTGACCGTCTCTGGCGATGTCTTCAGAGATGTTGGCGATATCGCCACCGCGCACATGGTGGCGCTTTACCTGGCGCGGCTGGGCGAGACGCATCCCCGGATGCGCTTGCCGGATTTCGCCGCGGAGCTGCGCGATATTGCCGCGAATCGCCGCCGCTTCGCCGGCTTGGGCGATGACGAAGGTCAATTTGACCCCGACGCGCACCAGGGCAAGGTAACGGTCACCACCTTGCACAAAGCCAAGGGGCTGGAATGGGACCGGGTCTATCTCATTTCGGTCAACAACTATGACTTCCCTTCAGCCGAGCCGAACGATTCTTTCATCGGCGAAAGATGGTTCATCCGCGACAATCTCAACCTTTCCGCCGAGGCTCTGGCGCAGCTGGCGGCTTTGGGAAGCGGCGGGGATTATCAAGAGGGATTCGCCAGCCTCGAGGCCCGCGTCGAATACGCTGCCGAGCGCTTGCGGCTGCTCTACGTCGGCATCACCCGCGCCCGCAAAGCGCTGACCATCACCTGGAATACCGGCCGGGGCGACGCGACCGAAGCCACGCCTTTGCTGGCGCTGCGGACGTATTGGGAAGAAGAAATGAGAAGAGGAAACGCGCAAGCGCGAGAGCCATGAACCTGCCCGATGACTTCGCCTTCACGCAAGGCAGCTTGCAAGACGCGGCCGATTGCCCGCGGCGATTTGAGCTGCGCTATATCAAGCGCTTGCGCTACCCGGCCGTGGAAGCGGCGCCGGCGCTCCAGTTCGAGCGGCGCACGCGGCAAGGCGCCCGCTTCCATAAACTGGTGCAGCAGCATCTTATGGGACTGCCGGCGGAGACGCTGGCGTGGTCGCTGCACGATGACCCGGAACTGGCGGCTTGGTGGGGCGCCTTCCGCAAGACGGGCTTGACGGGGCTGCCGCAGGGGCGCCAAGCCGAAATCGCCTTGCAGACGCGCCTGGGGGGCCGCCGCCTGATCGCCAAATACGATCTGCTGGCGCTGGATGCGGGCGGCGAAGCGGTCATCGTCGACTGGAAGACCTGGCGCCGGGTACCCGCGCAAAGCCATTTGCAGGGTCGCTTGCAGACTATCCTCTATCGCTATGTGCTGGCGAAAGCCGGCGGGCATCTTTACGGCGGGCCGATCCCGCCGGAGAAGATCCACATGATTTATAGCTTCGTGGCGGCGGGAGGCCAGCGCCTCGGCATTGATTATTCGGCCGCTCAATTGCGGGAAGACGAAGATTACTTGCTCAATTTGATCGCTGAGATTGACCGCGCCGAGCAATTCCCGCTGACGGAAGACGAAACCCGCTGCCGCTTCTGCACCTACCGGTCGCTTTGTGAACGGGGCGAGGCGGGCTCGCTTGACTTGCTCGATGAAGAAGACGAGTTTGCAGAAGAAGACTACAGGCTGGATTTTGATCAGATTGCCGAGATTGAGTTTTAGAACTTACAGGAGCCACAGACCATGAAAATCGACCGCGTTCGCGCCATCCACGTCCGCGCCGAATGGGATTATCACGAACCCCTGGGCGAGACGGGCTTGGCGCGCCCCAGCTTCATCTATCCCGAATTGGAGGCGGCGCAGCCGCGTTTTCCCATAGAGGATATGAGCGGCGGACCCCCATACCCGGTGCACGCCCATTTCTTGCTCATTGACAGCGACGAGGGCGCGACCGGCCTCTGCGGCCCGGTCGGCGATGAAGACATCGCCATCATCAAGCGCTATTTCGCCGAGATGCTGATCGGCGAGAACCCGCACGCGGTCGAGCGCATCTGGGACAAGATGTACCGCCTCTCCATCCACGGGCGCAAGGGAACGCCGATGCTGGCGCTGAGCAAGGTCGATCTCGCGCTGTGGGACCTCAAGGGCAAGCTGCTGGGCGCGCCGGCCTATGTGCTGCTGGGCGGTCCCTCGCGCGGGAAGATCCGCGCCTACGCCTCCATGCTCGGCTATTCGGTGGCGCCGCTGAAAGTCATCGAACGCACGCGGCATTTCCTGGCGCAGGGATTCACCGCTTTTAAGTGGTTCCTGCCCGGCATGCCCAAAGACGGCGAAGCCGGCCTCCGCAGAAACCTGGCCATCATCCGCGCCGCGCGCGAAGCGGCTGGACCGGATGTCGACCTGATGTTCGATGCCTGGAGCAGTTGGGATGTGCCCTACACCCTGCGCATGATTGAGCTGGCGGCGGAATACCGACCCTACTGGTTTGAAGAGCCGGTCTTGGCGGACAAGATCTCCCAGTACGCCGAATTACGGCGCTCGGCCCGCGGCGTCTTCATCTCCGGCGGCGAACACGAATATACGCGCTGGGGCATCAAAGCCTTGCTCGACGCAGAAGCTGTGCATGTGCTGCAGCCGGATGTGACCTGGGCCGGCGGCTTGACCGAGATGAGCAAGATTTGCGCGCTGGCCTCGGCGCATGACATACCCGTCATCCCCCATCATGGCGGCTGGCCCTCGACTCATCTGATCGCTTCGCAGACGCTGACGACCTGCCCCCTGCAAGAATGGCTGTTCCAGGCTGGCCGGCACAGCAATGTCTTCTACAAGCATAAGCTGATGCCTGTCGACGGTCACATTGAGTTGCCTATGGAACCGGGCATGAACATGGACCTGGCGGAAGAGGGGCTGACCCTGGTTGAGGAGCGGACGCTGGCGGATTGATTTCGGAGCTATTCCAACTATGCAGTCGGATAATGCGCGGGGGCGCAGAAGTAATTCCAAGAAAGTAATGAGAATCAAAACAGGGACGAACTGTAGGGGCGTTTCGCCGAAACGCCCGCAAAATATATTCCTCTGTTGGTTTTCTCTGTGCTCTCTGTGTCCTCTGTGTTTAGATTTTGTTGCACGACTTAATTGGATTTACTGAGATTGATGACAAAGCGCCAATGGCTGGAGCCGCGCGCGCTGGACGCGCCCGCAGACTTGCGCGCCGCTGTCGGCGGGCATCGTTTGATCGCCGAGCATCTGACGCGCAAGGGCATCACGACGCCGGGCGCGGCGCAGCGCTTTCTGTCAGCGGACCAGTATGAACCGGCCTCGGCGGATGAACTGCCCGATATGGACCGGGCGGTCGAGCGCCTGAAAAGCGCTATTCATGCTCGCGAAGGGATTCTGATTTGGGGGGACTTTGATGTCGACGGCCAAACGTCGACAGCGCTGCTCTTCTCCGCATTGAAGAGGAAGGGCGCGCAGGTCCGCTATCATGTGCCGAATCGCTTTAGCGAAGGCCACGGCATCCATTTGCCGACGCTGGCTGAGAAACTGGACGGGGGCATCAAACTCATGCTGACCTGCGATACCGGCGCGGCAGCCCATGAAGCGGTGGACTACGCGCGGGACCGCGGGGTGGATACAATCATCACCGATCATCATGCCCTGCCGGCGGAGCTGCCCGCAGCCTGCGCGGTGGTCAATCCGCGCCGCTTGCCGCCCGGGCGCCCGCTGAGTGAATTGCCCGGGGTCGGCGTCGCCTACAAGTTGATCGAGGCGCTGTACCAGGGCGAAGACAGTGATTTCCTGCTGGATCTGGTGGCTTTGGGCATCGTGGCCGATGTGATGGCGCAAGTGGATGATACCCGCTATCTGCTGCAGCGGGGCCTCGATATCTTGCGGCGGAATCAGCGGCTGGGCTTGCGCGCCCTGCTGGAACGCGCCGGCATCGCCCCGGCTGATCTCAACGAGGGGCATATCGGCTTCGAGTTGGCGCCTCGCTTGAATGCCCTGGGCCGGCTGGGCGACGCCAATCCAGCCGTCGAATTGCTCACCACCGCCGACTGGCAGCGGGCGCGTCAACTGGCGAATAACCTGGAAGGTCTCAACGCCAAGCGCAAATTCCTGTCGAACCAGGTCTATCACTCGGCGATCGCGCAAATCGACAACGAGCCCTCACTGCTCGATTATGCCGCGCTCGTGCTCAGCCACAGCGATTGGCACAGCGGCGTGATCGGCATTGTCGCCAGCCGGCTGGTTGAGGAATTCGCCCGTCCGGTGGTCCTGCTCGCCAGCCCCGACGAGAGCGCGCGCGGCTCCGCGCGGTCCCTGGCTGGCGTCGATATCACAGCTGCTTTTGGAGAGCTGGCGCCGCTTTTGTCCCGTTATGGCGGGCACAGCATGGCGGCGGGCTGCAGCCTGCCAGCGGAGAAAATCTTCGCCTTTCGCCGCGCCCTGTCGGGGGTCGTCCGCGCCAGGGCCGGCGCGCGACCGCCAAGACCGAGCCTGAACATAGACGGCTATCTCGAACTGGGCGAGATCTCGCCGGAATTGACGCGGGATATAGAGCGCCTGGCGCCTTTCGGCAATGGCAATCCGCCGCTGACCCTGGTCACGCGCGATCTGAAGCTGGTGAAACAGGCTGGTTTGGGACGCCGCGGCGAACATTTGGAGCTGCAAGTTGAAGACAGCAAGGGGATACAGCAGCGGGTTATCTGGTGGCGCGGCGCCGGCCATGATCTGCCGGCCGGGCGCTTCGATTTGGCCTATACACTGCGCATGAATCACTACAAAGGGCTGCGCGAACCGCTGGTCGAATGGCTTGACTATCGGCAGTCCTCGACTTCTCCGTTACAGTTGCATGAAGAAGCAGTTGCCATTGAGCAAATTGATCATCGCCGGTCTCTGGCGCCCGCCGAGCAGCTCCAAGTTGAGCTGGCGCGTTTTCCCGACGCGCTGATCTGGTCGGAAGTCGAAAAGATCGCGGGCGCGGTCGATCGCCTGCGCCTGAGGCCGAATGAAACCTTGGTCGTCTGGACGGCGCCCCCGTCTGCGGCAATATGGTCGGCCGCGCTGGCGACAGTGAATCCGGAGCGCCTGATCCTTTTTGCGAACCGCCCCGATAGCGAAAGCAGGGCGAGCTTCCTGGGGCGGTTGGCTGCCTTGGTCAAGTATGCCTTGAATCACAAGCAAGGAACGGCGCAATTGGAAGCGCTGGCGGCAGCCATGGGACAGCGCGAACGCAGCGTGCAAGCTGGCTTGCAAGTGCTGCGCGCGCTCGGTAAACTCCAATATCGCATCGGGCGGACGGGCGAATATCACCTGACGGGACGCGACGACCCTCCAAGCGACGACCTGCGAAAGCTGCAAAACCGCCTGGACATGATCCTGCGCGAGACCCGCGCCTACCGCGACTATTGGCGGAAGGTGCAAGTTAAAGGATGACAAATGACGATCCCGCAGTCGGTATCTTGGTGGTGCTTCGAACGCGACGACATCGAGCCGGTCGATTTGCTGCGGACTTGCAAGGCAATCGGGTATGCGGCAATGGAGTTGGCGCCGGTCGAGCAGTTTGCGCTGGTTCGGGATCACGGCTTGAAGATCGCCGCTCATCAATTGCACGTCCCGCTGACCCAGGGCATCAGCCACCCTAAATACTGGGACGATATTCAAGGGCAGGCGGAAGAAAATTTCAAGCTCGCGCAGCGCTGGGATATCCCTAATATGATCATCTTCAGCGGGGATCGTGAGGGCTTGCCGGACGAGCAAGGCGCCGAAAACGCCATTAAACATTTGGAGGCGCTGGCTCGCGATGCCGAATCAGCCGGTGTAACGCTCGTTCTGGAGTTGCTTAACAGCAAGCTCGATCACCCCGACTACCAGTGCGACCGCAGCGACTGGGCGGTCCAGGTTGTCTCGGCTGTCAATTCGCCGCGGGCGCGCATTCTCTACGATATTTATCACATGCAAGTCATGGAAGGCGACGTCATAGGGACGATCCGCGACAATCATCAATGGTTCGCCCACTATCACACGGCGGGCGTGCCCGGCCGCAACGAACTGGATGATTCGCAGGAACTGAATTACCGCGCCATTTGTCGCGCCATCGCGGAGACCGGCTATACTGGCTATATCGGCCAGGAATTCCTCCCGACCGGCGATTGGAAAGCTTCGCTGCGGGACGCTTTTGATGTTTGCAATGTCAATGTCTAATAGGATCCTCGATGCGGGTAACGCCGCATCCAGGTGGCTGGACTGTTGTATTCCTGCAGCAAGGCGATGCCGCTGACAATCACACCCATGCCGATCATCATGGTCAGCGTGATTTCCTCCCCAAGCGCCAGAACACCGCCGATTCCCGCAAAGATAGGAATGATATAGGTGGACATGACCGACGGCGTCGCGCCGAAACGCTTGATGTTGTAAAAGGACAGCAGCAAGCCCAGGAATGTGCCCACAATCGCGGAATAGAGCAAGGCGAGATATCCGGACCCGGTGACCGCGCTCAGGTCGAAGCCGACCGTAAGCAGCGAAAGCGGCATCACGGCCAGCGCCGTGCTGAAGATGCGTATGCTGCCTACGTCATAGGCGTCATAACCGGTTAGACGCACCCGCGCAAAAATAATCATCACCGAACTGAAGATCATGCCGACCGATACCAGGAGGAAACCGGTGGAAGCCGTCGATTGCGCGTCGGGCAGGCCATCCTCGCCGCTGAGAGCCAGCAGCATCGCGCCGCCGAGAGCCAGACCGACACCGAAGACCTTGCGCCGGCTTAAGTGTTCGTCGGGCAAGGTAAAATGCGCCAGAATGATGGTAATCGCGGGACCTGTACTCAACAACAAGGCGGATACGCCGCTCGACAGGTATTGTAGAGAAATGATGACACAGATCATCGGGACTGCTGTTCCGAAAACGCCGAGCAGCCCAGCCCGCTTCCACAACTCGCGGTCGCGCGGCAAACGCCGCCCAGTGGCAAGTCGATATACCGCCAGCGCCATCAGGCTGGAGATGATCATGCGTATGCCAATGTAGGTGGTCGGCTCGAACTGGCCCACGCCGAAACGAGAAGCGACCATCGAGGAGCCAAACATGAAACCGAGCAGGGTCACATAGGGAAGGGCTTTGATATTCAAGCAGTCGTTCCTGGAACGGATAGACAAATGCGAGGGAGTATACAACAGACCGGGCGCAAAGTGTAATATCAATGCAAGGCGCCAGAACACTCGCACCAGATTTTTAACCACCGCGGACACCGAGAAAAGCAAGAAAATAAAAGCGCGCGTCTTATTTCAAGGGGCGCGGCGGCTGGCTTTTTCGCCGGTTGCGCGCCGCGCGGCTAGATTTTCCATTATTTTGTGACCTTCGACATAAATTGATTTTGACGCGATTGCCCCGGCAGCCAAGAGGGATTGCGAAATTAAGCGGAAATAGCTCAACGCGTTTTTCGATTGAGTTATACAATGACATATACCTGTTACCTAAAAACACGCATGGCGTCAGTTCAAGAGGAGATTCCATGACCCAAACCACGAGGCCGCTTTTTTGTAATGCAAACAAGTCTCGTCGACTCATTTTCAAATATCGCTTGCTTGAATCTGATACCTGGCCGCTGGAGACCGCGCGCCAGGATTATCAGATCGCAAAGCCCAAGCGAAGTCCCAAGGGAGGATAAACATGATTCTCTGTATTTACGGGGTGAGGACAAAGATCTGTCCCCGGAAGGTTATCCTTTCGCTCCTTGTTTTTGCGTTGCTATACGCCTTCTCCCTTTTCGCCGCGCCGCAGAGTCCAGTCATGGCGCAGGACCCGCCGCTAGCGGCGCCGACTAACTTATCGGCGGAAGTCGTCGCCGAGGGCGTCGTCTTAAGCTGGACGGCGCCGACCGGAACGGTAGACGGCTATGAAATTTTGCGTCGGCGCCCCTTGGAAGGCGAAACCCAGCTAACGACCCTGGTAGATAACACCGGCAGCAGCGTCACCAGCTACACCGATACCAGCGCTACCGCGCCTGGCGAACGATACGCCTATCGGGTCAAAAGCATTCGCGGCACTGAACGCAGCGACCCCTCAGACTTTGTCAGGATCGACATTCCGGTTACCGAGCTTGGCTGCGAGATCATCGCCGGCAGCCAACACGACATCCTGCAATGCACGGCGAGTTACAGCGATCTAACGATAACCTCAGCTCGATGGACTCCCAGTTTCGAGGTTCAATATCTTCAAGAAACAGGCGGTCCGATAGTGAACTGGGTTATCGCTGATGAATACTGCGGCCAGAGCACGGATGTCGAGGTGGAGGCTTATGTCGGCGACAGAATGCTTCCGGCGGCCCAAACCACAATTACACTTGCATGCTCCCCGCCGCCAGCCGAAACCTTGACCGTAAGCTGTGAAAGCCTGATCGAAAACAGCCAGCACAAACTGAGCTGCGCGCTGAGTGGCGGCGATCAAACCATTACATCGGCTCAATGGACACCCCAATTCGATGCCCAAAACCCTGTAACAACTGCAGACCCGAATGCGGCGGAAGCGACCTGGGTTATCAGCGCTGAGCTTTGCGGCGCGACCAGCAGCATGGAAGTCATTCCGCAGGCTGGCACGACGACGCTTGCGCCGGTTACGACGAGCTTCCCGCTCCCTTGTGTCATTATGGTAGATGACAATTGCAGCCTGGCGAACGCGATCCGCTCCGCGAATGGCAACGCCCAGGTAGAAGAGAACGGCGACGGCGACGGCAATGACGATTGCGAGGAGGGCGCCGACCCGGATGACACCGCTACGCCGCCCGACACGGGGGACGACATCATCCTGCTCAAGAAGAATGTCACCCTGGCGGTGCCATTGCCGTCCCTAACGAGCCGAATTCGAATCGAGGGCGCGGGCCGCACCCTCTCCGGCGATGGCAATCACCACGTTCTCATGGTCGTTGGCGGGCGCGTGGGCGTCAACGATTTGACCATAAGCAAAGGTTTGGCTTCGACCGTGGGCGGCGGGATATATGTCAACAGCGGTTCGTTGAGCCTGAGCGACAGCGCGATAAAGGACAGCAAAGCCAGTGACATCGGCGGCGCCATCTACGCCATCGACAGCGATGTTGATATTGCCGATACCGAGTTCAGTGGCAACATGACCGTGAAGAGCCACGGCGGCGCCATCTACTTCATCAGTTCTGACGGCTTGCACACGCTGAACATCTCAGGCTCCACTTTCAAGAATAACATGGCTGCCGAAGACGGCGGCGCATTGAAAACCGCGGGCGGAATCGTGACCATCAACAAAAGCACCTTTCTCGAAAACACGGCCGACGAAGGCGGCGCGATAGAAGCCAGCCAAACCAATCTTGACATCACGAACAGCACGTTCAGCCAAAACAGCGCCAGAGAAGGCGGCGGCTTGAGTTCATTTAGCTCTTTTGTGACGCTCACACATACGACATGGGCATACAATTCGGCGGAAGAGCAAGGTGGCGGCATTGCCATAATCGGCTGGACGGGCAACTTCAAGATCCGCAATACCTTGATCACCCATAGCGCGAACGGCGGCGATTGCGACAGTGGACCCAATCCCAACATCATCATCGAGTTCACCGGCAATATCATCCAAGACGGGTCTTGCACGCCTCAAACAGCCCAGAGTCAAGCAGCGGACGCTAACGGCGACCAGGCGCAGGCTCAGCAAGTCATCGTCGCCGAGGCGCAGACTACAACCGACGTCATGATTGAGGAAAGACCCACCGGCGATCCACCGCATCACCGGCTGCGATGGGGAAGCCCGGCAATTAACACCGCTGACCCGATCTATTGTTTGCTGGACGATCAACCCGAGACCAATCGCCCGCAATACGGCAACTGTGACATCGGCGCATTCGAATACCCGCGGGCCCCAGATCCGCCGCCCGAGCCGCCTGAGGAAGAAGACGAACCTGAAGATGAACCCGAGCTCGATGACCCGCCGCCGATCGTCACGCCCGAGCCCGAGCCCGAGCCGTTCATCTGCATTGTGAACGATCGCATCATCGTAAGGTCGCCTAACCATGATGTGCGATGCGCGGAGATTGACACGGTTAACATCGACAAACATCCGGCGCTGGAGGGCATCAGATTCGCCATGAGGGCTTGGCGATCCAGCGGAGACTGTACGCACGCCGTGGCTGACGGAGAAAACCTGTTTCGCTTGGCGATCGACTACAATACAACGGTGGAAGTCCTCAGACGCCACAACAATCTCGACTCGGATATACTGAGCGTCGGCCAGTTGCTGTTGATACCCTATTGTCCGTCGGAGGATTCCTACTTTGACCCGATAACGGAAGTCTGCTTCGCAATCCCGGGCAACCTTACCTTTATCGATACAGCTACAGAAGAACGAACTGTGCATCCGCTCGAGACTTATGTAAGCGAGGGCATGACCTGCGGCCAGATCGACCGGCCGGGCATCGTTGCGCTGGTCGCCAGCGACTCCAGCTAAGCAATGCCTGGACGGGTTTCGCGAGCAAATAGTTCGCTGCATTGAGTCTGAAGGAAATCTGCGTTAGAGCGCCGTTCCAGGGCAACAAACCTGGGACGGCGGCTTTTTACGCTGTACACTACTTTCCTGGGGAAGAAACGCTGGGATCAACGGACGCGTGAATTCTGAGAAATCGCGTGGCGGCCGCGGCAAACCGCTCTACAGGCGTCGCCGCGGCGCCAAAAATCGTTCTGGCGTATCAATGGCGAGCAGCCACTCGACATAGCGGCTGTGCATTGCCTCAACAATCTCGGGGTAGGCGGCGCTCAGGTCCTTCTGATGGCCCGCGTCCTCTTTGGAACGATACAATTCCACCTTTTGCCCCTCGATTCCAAACAGCAGGTCCCACTCGCCATCGGTAATCGAACTTGGTGAAATCTCCATTACAACACGATTCTGCCCATCCACCGTCTTTGACAATTCGCCCACTTCTTCAAAGGGCGCGCTTGTTGCGACCTGATCGTGAATCGCTTGGCCGCGTAGCAGGGGCAGCGCCGATTTTGCCTGCGTCCGCGCCGGAATTTCCAGTTCCAGCAAGTCCAGAATTGTCGGCATGATATCCGGCAGCGACAGCAGACCGGATACGCGCCGCCCAGCCACTCCCGGCAGATAGGCGAGCAGCGGCACCTGTATCAGCTCGTTGTGCAGCGGCGACCGATGCACCTGCCGCTGATGCACGGTCAACCCTTTGGCGAAACCTTCTTCAAAGCCGCTGCCGTCGGGCCAACGGAAGCGCCGCTTGCCGAAAAGGCCGTGCTCGCCAAAATAAAAACCGTGGTCGGAAACAAATATGATGGCGGTGTCGTCCAGCAGGTTCAGCACCCGCACCCGTTCCATCAAGTAGCCGAACCAGTGATCGACCATCGAAATTTCGCCCATATAGCAGGCGCGCGCGATCTCCAGGTCGCGCGCGGTCACCCCGTCATCTTGATATTCCCAGTAACTTGGCGGGATGACCTCGCCGCTGTAATCCGCCAGATAGGGTTTTACGTAATAGGAAGGCGGATCCCAAGGCTCGTGCGGGTCCCAGGTATCAATGTAGAGAAAGAAGGGATCCTCGTGATGGCGTTCCAGCCAGTCGGCCGCTTCTACAAAGGTCTTGGGCGCGCAGTAGCCCTCGATCTCCGAGACCTGACGCTGTCGGTGACGATAGGCGCGTTCCGTTCCATCCAACTGACCGCGGACGTAAATGAACTCCCCGAAGCCGCGATCCTGCCCATAGCCTCGCCGCGCAAGAAAGGGCGTATCGGCTATCGCTGCGGTGCGGCGGCCCCCTTCGCTGATTATGCCGGCAAGCGTCGCCTCGGATTGCGGCAGCGGGCCCCAAGGCAAATAGACAAAGGTATAGCGCCCGGTCATCAAGTCCGCGCGCGCGGGAACTGTGGGGAACGAGGCGGCGTAACAGTCCTCGAATATCAGCGCTTGCTCGGCAAATCGGTCCAGGTTGGGTGTGATGACCTCTGCATTGCCGTAGCAGGGCAAGTAGTCTCGCCGCAGCGTGTCCGAAACAATAAGAACCACGTTCATCAAGTCATGCCTCGCTATTTCAAGCCGGAGCGGACGAAGCCTTGCACATAGTAGCGCTGCAAGAAAACGAAGATGACCACCACCGGTACCGTCGCCACGAAAGAACCGGCGAAGACCAGTTCCCAGCGTATATATTCGTCGCTGAACAGTTTCGCCAGGGCGACTGTGATGACGGTTTTCGACTCGTCGGTGATGACGATCGACGGCCAGATGAAAGAATCCCAGGAAAAGATGAACTTGATAAACCCGGCGCTGACCAGAGCCGGCGTGATATTGGGCAGCATCACCTGCCAGTACATTCGGAAAAAGGAGCAGCCGTCTATGACGGCGGCGTCATATAGATCCTGCGGCAGCTCGGCGAAGTGCTGCCGCAGCAAGAAAATGATGAAAGCGTCGGTTATCCAGGGCAGGAAGATTGACGGCAGCGTGTTGTCGATGCGCAACTGCTGCATCGTCAGAAAGAGCGGAATCAGCTTGGCTTCAAAGGCGATGGTCAGCGTCGCCAAAATCACCAGAAATAGCAGACGCCGGCCTGGAAACTGGAGCCAAGCCAGCACAAAGGCGATCATGCTGTTGATCGTGACCGCGAAGGTCACCGACATCGCCGCCACCAGGACGCTATTGAGAAAAGCCTGCGCGAAATTCGTCTGGGTGAATAAGCCCGTCAGGTTCTCCAGTGTTGGATTGCTCGGCAGGAAGGTCTTGACCGAGACGGGATAGAGATCGTCGAAGAGATCCTGCCGGGTTTTGAAGGTCGAGCCGGCGATCCAAAGGTAGGGCGTGGCGAAGACCACCACGATAATCAGGTACAAGGCAAGCCGCGACAGCGACTCAATGCTAAATGCGCGACCGGCGCGTGCTGCTGTCATCCGCCCCGCCTCAGTCATTGTCATCGTCCCGGGTTATGCGCAATTGAAAGATGCTGATGGCGATGAGCAGGATCGCCAGGATGACCGAGAGCGCGGTGGCGTAACTGAAGCGGTTGAAGCGGAAAGCGAGATGGAAGATATAATGGACGATCACGCGGGTGGCGTTGGAGGGTCCGCCGTCGGTGAGCACTTCAACCGGCACAAAGATCTTGAAGGCGGCGATCGTGCTCGTCACCAGCACAAAAACATGTGTGCGGTTGAGCAGCGGTAGCGTGACGTATCGGAATAGCTCCCAGCGCCCGGCGCCATCAATCCGCGCCGCCTCGTAATAGACCGCCGGAATCGCCAGCAGCCCGGCCAAGTAGAAGATCATGCTCAAGCCGACGTCTTTCCAGATCGTGATTGAGGCCAGGACGGGCAATGCCTGATGCTTGTCGCGCAAGAAACCTTGAGCCGGCAAACCAAGCGATTCCAGCACGCCGTTGACGATGCCAATGTCGGAATGAAACATCATGCCCCAGACGATGGACGCGACCACCATTGAAGTGACGGCCGGGAAGAGAATTAAGGTGCGCAGCAGGGTGGAGTCTCGGCCTGGCTTGGCGACAAGCATTGCCAGACACAGCCCCAAAGCCATCTGCAGCGGCACTTTGATCAGAAAGAAAAGCGCTGTATTGCGCAAAGACAGCAAGAGGATGGGATCGCTGCGAGCCAGGTCATAGTTCTTGAGACCGGTGAAAGTGAATTCGCCGGTGAAGACCTTGTAATCGGTGAAGCTCAGACGAACAGTTTCGGCGATAGGCCAATAATGGAAGAGAAACAGACCGATCAATGCCGGCAGTGACAGCAAAAAGGCCGCTCGATAGCGCTGCGCGTTGCGGCTGTTGGAGAATACTTGTGCCATTTTCGGAATGCTTCCTTTCCCGTTTCCGCCAGCGGCAACGGGAAAGGAATTTATGGATATCGCTACGGCGCTTTATCGGAATTGCATGAGTTGCGCATCGGCTTCCAGGATCGCGTTGGCGACTTCTTCTTCAATATCGCCGCCCAAAGCGATATTGACCATCATGTCGCTGGCGATAATGCGATTGAAGATCGTATGCGCGGGTCCGCCGGGCCGCGCGACGCCCCATTCCACCATCTCGTCAAAGAGTAGCGCGAGAAAGCCTTCCTGAAAATCGGGCAGTTGCGCCTGCATGGACTTGCGACCCGGGACGACCTTGGTGACATTATGATAGGTCGCGTAGCCTTCCTGGCTGGTGAAGTATTTGACAAAGGCTTTGGCTTCTTCGGGGTTGTCGCTCTTGGCGGCGACGCCGGGCGCGAAGGAGCCGGTGTGGGTGATCGGCGTCTTGATATAGGGCATCGGCATGACATCCCAATTCAAATCGGGGAAGTTGCGCGCCAAGACGGTGCCCGTCGGCGGTATCGCAAAGAAGGTCGCCGTCAAGCCATTGGGGAAGGCATCGGGGATGTTGTCCGTGGGAATGAAACCGTCGGTATACAGCCCCTGATAAAACGCGTAGGCTTCCAGCGCTTCCGGCGTATCAATATAGCCCCCAAAGGTGGATAGATCCGGCGCGATTGTTTCCCAGAGCGGCTCGCCCGGGCTGCTGGCGCTGCGGATGATGGTCCAAGTGAAGAATGCGCCTTGCAAGGGATTGTTGAATCCCATCATGCCCCAAACCTCATTGCCCTGTTCCGCTTGATGCGCCCGCACCTTGTTGACATTCTCGACAAATTCGAGCCAGGTCCAGCCTTCTTCCAGCGTCTTCGGCGCCTCGACGCCGGCAGCCTCAAACATATCCACGTTGTAGTACATGGCGTCGGCGGCATTGGCCCAGGGCGCGCCGAACATGTGACCATCCAGCGACACCATCTCGACCAGGTCGCTCATGAAATCGTCCATGTCCTCGTCGCTGAACATATCCTCAATCGGCAAAAGCGCGCCGTTGTAGGCCAGATTCTGGACGCCGACGCCATCGATCAAAGCGGCGTCTGGCGGACTGTTGCCAGCGAAGGCGACTTGCAGCGAATCAAAGAACTCGCCAAAGGGAATCGCCGTCAATTTGACTTTGATATTCGGATTTTGCGCTTCGAATGCCGCGATGACTGCGGCAGTTCCCTCATCCCGGCCGCGCCCGCCCGGGATCCAAAAATCGATCGTAACCTCGTCCTGCGCGAATACTGGCAGGTAGAATGATGTCGTTGCCAGCAGCAGCGCGCATATCAACAACAGGAATCGCTGTTTCATATTTGACTCTCCTCCAATTACTTATGCTTTGGTCACGCTATATCATCAGAGTCTAGCGTAGCGCGTGTTGCGCCGCAAACTTTGCGTGATTGAGCATAATGTGCAAAAATCACGCGGGGCAGACCGCGGCAGTACCGGAAATTTTCATGACGAAGACCTCGTTATTGACACTGCCTTGAGCGCCGAGAGCCAAGCCCCGGGTAATAGAGAGGACGGCAGTCGCAGAATGAATCAGCGCCCTAACATCGTGCTCTTGGTCAATGATCATCAAGCCTATTATCGGCACGGCTGGGACGGCGGACCGCGGCCGTTCACCCCCAATTTCGATCGCTTGGCGGCGGGGGGCATACGCTTTGACCGCGCATATTGCGCGACGCCGCTCTGCGGTCCCGCGCGACGCACGCTATTAACGGGCTTGTATCCACACAATCATCGCAATTTCTACAACTATTCAAATGCCCCTTACGACCACGAGCTTTATTTGAGCAATCTCGCGGACGCCGGTTATCAATGCTTCTACTTTGGCAAATGGCATGCCGGCGCCGGCACTGCCCTCGACTTCGATTGCCAGGGCTTCTCGCTGGAAGATTATGGCAATCCTTATATCACGTCGGAGTACCGGGACTACCTCGAGCGGAAGCGCCTGCCGCCGGCGCGACATCAGGTCGAATTTGTTTTTGACAGCTTCGTGATGAAGCGCGAGTTCCCAAATCTGAAGGCGGGCGCCTCTTACCGGAGCGACCGCTATTGGTGTGGAGAACATGCGACGGGGATCACAAGCACAGCCAAGGAGACCCACGAGGCGTTCTTCCTGGCTGATATGGCTTGTGAGCAATTGGAGGCGCTGGCTGCCGAGGGCGGTGATGAGCCCTTTCATCTGCGGCTGGACTTCTGGGGACCGCATCAGCCTTTCTTCCCGTCCCAAGAGTTCGCCGACATGTATGATCCGGAAGATATCCCTGTATATGGCAACTTCAACGATTCGCTGGCGGGCAAGCCCGAGCTCTTCTGGCAGGATCCACATGAGCAATTGACCGATCAGGCTGGACGATTCGCGACGCCTAGCGCGCTCAGTTGGGGCGAATGGCAGCGCATCATCGCCCGCGCCTTCGCCCATATCACCATGGTTGACGCTGCCGGCGGACTTGTGCTCGACAAGCTGGATGAATTAGGCTTGGCGGACAACACCCTGGTCATCTGGACGGCGGATCACGGCGACGCCCTGGCCAGCCATGGCGGGCGCTTCGACAAGGGCTCGTATCTGACCGAGGAAGTGCTGCGCGTGCCGCTGGCTTTGCGCTATCCGGGTCAGATCCCGGCCAGGGGGAGCTCCGAGTCGCTGGTTTGCGGCACCGATATCGCGCCTACTATTCTGGACGCGGCCGGTTTGCGCTTCGAGCATCGGGTCGATGGAGAGAGTCTCTTGCCTTTGTCCAGCGGGAGATCTGTTGACGGCAGGCAATCCCTGTTGGTGGAGACATACGGACACGGCTTCGGAACTATTGAGTTGGGCAGAGCCGTGATCAAAGATCAGTACAAGTTGATAAGCTATCAAAATCACGCTGGCGAGCTTTACGATCTCGCAGCGGATCCCTATGAACTGAACAATCTCATCAATGACGCGGGCAGCCGGCAAATCGTCGCTGACATGGAAGCGGAGCTGCAGCGCTGGCTCGAGGCGACCAACGACCGCGATTTCTCCCAGCCCGTCAGCGACGAGTTTCGCGAACTGGACAAGCAGCGCGTGGGGGAACTAATGGCGCGCCGGGCAAGAGTGAACGATGTCCGCGAGTGATAAGAAGCATGTGATCCTGGTCGTCAATGATGATCTGGCGCAATGGACGCTGGGATCTTACGGCAATGACGAGATCCGCACGCCGACTTTGGACTACTTGGCGGCGACCGGCGTGCTTATGGAAAACGCCTTCACGCCGACGCCCGTCTGCTCGCCGGCCCGCGCCTCCCTGCTAACCGGCAGGCTGGCCTCGCAGCACGGCATCCACGACTACTTGTCGTCGACGATTCCCGAGATTCATCGCCGTCCCTGGCTGCAAGACGAGCGGACGCTGGCCCAACTGCTATCGGAGGCGGGATACCAGACAGCGCATTGCGGCAAATGGCATCTGGGCAACGATGACCGGACGCAGGCGGGATTTAGCCACTGGTTCAGCGGCGTCGGGGATTATCCCGCGGAACACGGCGGCGACCATCGCTTCAGCTTGAATGGCGAAATACAAACGATTCCCGGCCAGCGGACGCAGGTCATCACGGACAAGGCGATCGAATTCCTGCGGCAGCGCGATACGAGTTCTCCTTTCTTCCTGCACATCGGCTACTTCGGCACACATAATCCCTGGCGCGGCCAACCTGAGCGCCTGGTCGCGCAATATCGGCAAAACGATTTCGCCGACATGCTTGATCAACCGGCCTATCCCTACGGTGTACAAGCGCTTGAATCAACCCTGCCAACGCGCTTACACCCGCGCGAAGCCCTGGCGCAGTATTTCGCGGCTGCCTCCCATATTGACGAGGCGATGGGCCGACTGCTGGATGAGTTGGAAGCGCTGCAGATCCGCGAGCAGGCGCTTGTCGTATTCACGTCAGATCACGGCCTCTGCTGCGGACATCATGGCTTGTGGGGCAAGGGCAACGCCACGCTGCCCTTGAACATGCTGGAGGAATCGATCCGCGTGCCGCTAATAATCAATTGCCCGCAAGCACTGTTCGCCGGTCAACGGCGCACGGAGTTCGTCGATCATTTGGATATTTTTCAGACCATCGCTGAATACACGGGCCTTTTGGACAAGCTTGATGCCGGGCGCAAGTATCCCGGGCGCAGTTTCCTGCCGCTGCTGGATAATTCAGCCGCCTTGCCCGACTGGCGGCGGATACAGTTCGGCGAGTATGGCGACTTGCGCATGGCGCGCACGCGACAGTATAAACTCCTGCGCCGCTATTACAGTAATGCGCCCTGCGAGCTCTTCGACTTGTCTGTTGACCCGACCGAGTCGCAGAATCGCTACGATGATCCCGCCTATCAGCCCATCGTTGAAAGCCTGAGCGGTGAGCTTGACAATTATTTCGACCGCTATCAAGACGCCGACAAAAGCGGATTGCGCGTGAGAGAGTTGCCGAGGCACAATCTGTCCGAGGCTTGGCGGCCGACATCAGCGCCCTCCGGTTAAGCAAAAACTGTGGACTAAAGCGCGGCACGCTAACACGGAGCGCGTAACCGGCTATATCCCTTGAAACTCCCGATACCACTCCCAGGTGCGCCAGAGACCGTCTCGCGTACTCACCGTCGGCGCGAAGCCGAGCAGCTCGCGCGCTTTGCTGTTGTCGCAGTAGGTGATCGGCGGGTCGCTGGGCGGCGTGGGCACGGAGAGCTTGTTGATGGTTCGCCCGGCGTACTCTTCGATGATTTCCACAAAGTCCGACAGCGAGATGGGCGCGCCGCAGCCGAGATTGATGACCTGGTAACCCAGGGGCTTGTCCAGCGCCGCCAGCACGCCCCCCACCGTGTCCGAGATATAGGTCCAGTCGCGGTGAATATCGCCGTCGTTAAACAGCTTGATGACGTCGCCCGACTGCGTCGCGTCCATCAGCTTCCAGGGCATCATGTCCGGGCGCCCGGCCGGCCCGTAAACGTTGAAAAAGCGCAAGACTGTAACGTTCATGTTGACCAGGTTGTGATAGGTATGCGCCAGGAGCTCGGCAGCGCGTTTGCTGGCGGGATAGGCGGCCAGCGGGCGGTCCGCGCTATCGCTTTCGATGAAAGGCAGGACTTCGGTCTTGCCGTAGACCGACGAGGTCGAAGCCAGCACAAATTGCTTGACCCCGTTGGTTTTGCTGGTTTCCAGGAGGTTCATGCTGCCGGTCAGGTTGACATCCATGTACAGGCGAACCTGCGCGACGCTGGCGCGCACGCCGGGCATTGCCGCCAGATGCGCCACATGACTAATCGCCTCGTCGGCGAAAAGCCGCTCCAGCAGCGCCAGGTCGCGGATGTCGCCCTCGATCAGCTTGAGATTCTCGTAGTTGCCGAGCCGCGCGGCATTCCCGCGCTTGATGGCGGGATCGTAGTAGTCGTTGAAGTTGTCGATGACAAGCACGCGCTCGCCGCGTTGCAGAAGCGCTTCGGCCACATGGCTGCCGATAAAGCCCGCTCCGCCAGTGATGAGATAGGTCATGGATGCTTCCTTCGGTTTTGTCCTTTTGGAGTCATTTACAGCGGAAGTCGCGCCGTTCCGTCTAATCTTCGCTGGCCGCCACTTCATTCAGGATCGACTCCAACTCAACATATGATTCAATTCTGACCAGGCGATTCCTCACTTGACGCGACCCGGGCGCGTCCAGACGATACTTGGAAATCTGTCCGCGCATTTCCAGTATCGCCCTGTGCTCCGGCAGGGTCGTCGTCTCAAGCGTCAGTTGCGCATGTCGCAGCGCGATGCGCGCCCGTTCGGCGCGCGCTGGTTCGGGCAGTTGGATGCCGGTCGTCAGATAGACTTCGATATGATGAAAGAGCCAGGGACGTCCTAAAGCCGCGCGACCGACCATCACGCCGTCGCAGCCGGTTTCTTCCAGCATCCGCGAGGCGTCGACCCCCGAGCGCACGTCGCCGTTGCCGATGATCGGCATATCTGACGTGGCCTCCTTGACCGCCGCGATGACATCCCAGTCGGCAGCGCCGCCGTGACCCTGCCCGGCGAAGCGCGCATGCACCGCCACCGCTTTCGCCCCTACTGCTTCCGCCGCCCGGGCAAAGGGAACCGCCGTCACCAGGCCGTCTTCAAAGCCGCTGCGCACTTTGACCGTCACCGGTACGGTCACCGCTTCCACAACGGCCGCCACCACCGCTGTCGCTTTTTTCAGGTCGCGCAGGAGAGCGGCGCCCCCGCCCTTCTTGGCGATCTTCGGCACCCAGCAGCCCATATTGATATCGACGATATCGGCGCCATGGTCGACCACCACGCGCGCGGCTTCGGCGACGATCGCCGGATCGACGCCGAATAGCTGCGCCGCCACCGGGCGCTCGCTGGCCCGCCAGTCGAAGCGCTGCAGGGCGCGGGCCCGTGAATTCTTGATGATATTGCTGCTGATGAGTTCGGTACAGACCAGACCGCAGCCGCCCAGTTCGCGGCAGAGATGGCGCAGCGCGTAATTGCTGTGCCCGGCCATCGGCGCCAGCAACAATGGCGTATCAATCGTGATGTCGCCAATTTGCAGCGATTTCAGTCCCGCATTTCTCGTCGCCAGCATGTTTTCTCTCTACGAGGCTAAAGCAGCAATTCCGCCATGAAGCGAATCGTATCGACGCTGCAAGCCGTGATGTTAAGCGTATCAACCGGGCAATCCCGCCAGAGCTGAATCCGGTCGCGGATACGGTCTTTTGATCCAACCAGCGCCACCGCGTCCGCCAGTGCGTCGGGCGCCGCCATCACTGCCTCTCCCTTGCGCCCAACCAGATAGAGTTCCTGGATCCTGTCCGCCGCCTCGGAGAAACCGTAGCGGCAAGCCAAATCGTAATAGAAATTCTTGCCTTTGGCGCCCATGCCGCCGATATACAGCGCCAGTACCGGCTTGATCTGGTTGTAGGCCGCTTCCAGGTCCTCTTCGATGATTACGGTGACCGAGGCCGCGATATCGAAATCGGCGCGGCTTTTGCCCGCTCCCGCTTTGGCAAAGCCCGCTTGCAGCGCGTCGCGGTAGCAATCGTCATAGGCGGCCGGCGAAAAGAAAATCGGCAGCCAGCCATCGGCGATTTCCGCGGTCAGCGCGACATTCTTGGGACCAATCGAGGCCAGATAAATCGGCATATCGGCGCGGCCATGAACGATGCTCTTGAGCGGCCTGCCCAACCCGGTGGCGTCATCGCCTTGGTAGGGAATCTGATAGTGCTCGCCCTCATGCGCCAGTGGCGCTTCGCGCGCCAGAATTTGCCGCAGGATCGCCAGGTATTCGCGCGTCTTCGCCAGGGACTTGCCGTAAGGGCGCCCATGCCAGCCTTCTACGACTTGGGGACCCGAGAGTCCCAGCCCCAGCAGCGCCCGCCCGCCGGACAATTGATCGAGCGTGATAGCGGTCATGGCGGTCATGGCCGGGCTGCGCGCCGGCATCTGCATGATGGCTGTGCCCAGCTTGATGTTCTCCGTCAGCGCGCCGATCCAGGCCAGGGGACTGACGCAGTCGGACCCGTAGGCTTCCGAGGTCCAGACGGCGTGATAACCCAGCCGGTCCGCTTCGCGGATGAGGTCCATCGGCAAATCAATGCGCGCGCCGGAATAGCCGACCATCAGTCCCAGTCGCATGGTGTCTGTCCTTCCTGTCGGGTAGGGGCAGTGTCGCATAAACCGACCATGTAATCAACTACTGTGCGGGCATGATGCAGAGCAATCGCACCAGATTATTTTAACCACCGGGGGCGCCGAGAATTGTTTGCGAAATAGTCGTTTTCTTTGTGTCCTTCGTGTTTTTGTGGTGAAACTATATTCGGCTCATTTGAATATCAACCGAAAAGGATACACTATCCAGTTGCGCGCTGGTTGCATAATCACCGCGCTGCGGCTAATATCTGCCTAGCCTTTTGCCGACTACAAATTCAAGAGAAAACAGGATGAATGGACAGCAACTGATACAAGCGCTCCGCGCCGGTGAACGGGTCTATGGCACGGCGATTTATTCGCCCTCGCCGATCTGGCCGCGCGTGGTTACGAACCTCGATCTGGACATGGTCTTCATCGATACCGAGCATACGCCCCAGGACCGGGAGACGGTTTCCTGGCTCTGTCAAGCCTTCAGCGCGCTTGATTTGGCGCCGGTGGTGCGCATCCCCGAGCCCGACCCCTATCTGGCGCAGATGGTGCTGGATGGCGGCGCGCATGGCATTATCGCGCCCTATGTCGAATCCCCGGAACAAGCCAAGGTCCTGGGCGGCGCCGTCAAAATGGGTCCGCTCAAGGGCGAGCGGCTGCGCGCCGCGCTGGACGGCGAGATCGAATTGGAGCCGCAATTGAGGGACTACCTGGCGGCGCGCAACGCCAACAAAGCCCTCTTCGTCAACATCGAAAGCGTGCCGGCCCTGGAGCGGCTCGACGAGATCCTCAGCGTGCCCTCTGTCGATTGCGCGCTGGTCGGTCCCCACGATCTTTCCTGCAGTCTGGGTTTGCCGGAACAATATGATCATCCGGTTTTCGACGATGCGATCCGCACGATCATCACGACGGCGCGCGCGCGCAATGTCGGCGTCGGCATCCATCACAATTTCACGCATCACGAGATCGAATGGATCAAAGCCGGCGCCAACCTGGTCATGCACAGTTCGGATATCTCCTCTTTCAATCGCGCGCTGACCGCGGAGTTCAAAGCCATCCGGGAGGCGACGGACGATGCCGGGCAGATCATCGACGAAAACGTGCACTTCTAGCCTCGCGAAACTGCTAATTGAACGACATGAAAGCGCAGCGGATGTACCGAATTTGGTTTGAACGCGATGTGCCCCAGGAACACTTAAGCATGTTCGAAGATGTCGCGGCGGGCATCTGCCCGGGCGACCAAGTGGATCTGGATCCTTATCATCAGCTGGAGCTCGCTCATGGCGTGATGGCGGGCGGCAGAGTCTACGACAGCGCCGCCATGGACCGCGCGCCGCATTTGTTGGTTATCTCGCGCACGGGCATCGGCTACGACGCGGTGGATGTCGCTGCCGCGACCAAACGGGGGATTGCGGTTGTGAACGCGCCGGACGCGCCTACCATCCCTACTGCCGAGACCGCAATCGCGCTGATGATGAATGTGGCGCGCAGCGTCAAACGGATCGAAAATGACCTGGCGCGCGCGCTTGACCGAGGCGAGAAACTGAGCGCCTGGGATGTCTATGTAGGCATCGAGTTGGCCCGCAAGCAACTTGGCTTGGTCGGCTTGGGGCGGATCGGCGGACGCGTCGCCCGCGTCGGGGCAGCCCTGGGCATGACGGTCGCCGCCTACGATCCCCATATCAGCGATGAACGGTTCGCGCAACTGGATGTCGCCCGCGCCGAATCGCTGGAAGCCCTGCTGGGCAGTTCCGATGTACTTTCGCTTCACCTGCCGCTGAATGAGCGCACACGTGGCTTCATGAACGCCGAGCGCTTCGCGCAGATGAAGCGGGGCGCGATCTTCGTCAATGTATCGCGCGGGAAACTGGTGGATGAGGACGCGCTGGCTGCCGCGCTCGACAGTGACCAGCTATTCGGCGCGGGCTTGGATGTCACTATAGTTGAGCCGCCATTGCCGGACAATCCCCTGCTCAAGCGCGACAATGTGGTCATCCTTCCGCATATTGGCGGCGCGTCGGTACTGGGAAGGCGGCGCCTGTTTGTGCATGCCATGGAACAGATCTTGCAAGTCCTGCGCGGCGAGCGCCCGCCCAATCTGATCAATGGCGAAGTCTGGGATACAGTACGGGCGCGCTGGGAAGCGATGTGAGGGTGGGTAAGGATGCGGCTTTACGAAAGCAGGGTTGTCTCTGACGATTACGATGCGCTGGCGCCCGATGGCTCGGAGATACGGCTTCTGCATCAATTGGAGGGCGCGAGCGTCGTGCATTGCACCTTGCCCGTTGGCGCCGTCTCAATCCCCGTGACGCACCGCACTGTCGAGGAAATCTGGTATTTCCTGGGGGGTCAGGGACAGGTCTGGCGGGTGCAGGGCAGCCGCGAGCAAGTGCTGGACGCGCGCCCCGGCGTCAGTCTGACGATCCCGCTGGGCACACATTTTCAGTTCCGCAATACCGGCGACGTCCCGCTGGAATTTGTGATCGCGACGACGCCGCCCTGGCCCGGCGAGGATGAAGCTATTGTATTGGAGGCTGGCTGCTGGCCAGTGTGAGCGCCCCCTAAACACGGGAAGCGCCGGGTCAAGCCCGGCGCTTCCGTTGCCTTTGGAACTGGTACTCGACTGGATTTAGCCGTCGGCGGCCGCAGCGCTCTGCATGTCCGGCGCGCTATCGAATCCCCAGCCCCCGAAGAACCCGCGCGGCATCGGGAACCTGCGCCAGCGGCGCCATTTCTCCGCATAGTTGCTGTTGAATGCCTCGCTGATATCCTCCTCCAGGCTGTCCACGCGCTCGGCTATCCCGGCATTGACCGCATCCGTGATTGTCGCTGTGATACCAGCGCCGACGCTCGCCACATTGCCACCGTTGGCCTCGATCAATTCCGCGACTGTCGAGCCCGCCGCCAGCGCCGAACGCAAATCAACCGCGTCCAAGCCGGTCGCTTCCATGACCGTATCGCCCACGCCGGCATAAGCAAAGACGCGCGGGGGCCGATGCCAGCGCCGCCCCCAGAAACCACGCCGCGCATGGCTGGACTTCAGGTCCTCGCTGACTCGCTCTTCAAGACCTTCCAGGAATGACGCGGCGCGCGCGTTGATGGCTGCCGTCGCTTGCGCCTTCATGTCCGCGATCACGGCTCCGACATCGCCTTCATTGGCTTGGATCAGTTCGGCAATTGTGGAGCCCTCCATCAGCGCCGCGCGCAAAGCCTCGGCCTCCAAGCCGGTCGCTTCCAGCAATGTCGGGTTGTCGAGCCAGAAAGCGAAGGCATTGTGCCGGATTGATACACGGCTGAAACTCTTCATGCCGGAATCGTCGTGGGCGCTGACGCCCGCCGTCAAAAGCGCGAGCAGCGCCAGGACCAGGGTGAATCGTTTGAGTGTCATTTTGGGTATTCCTCCTTATAAAATGACCGTTGGACAAGAGATTCACCCGCAGTCTAAACGAAGGCGCCGCGAAAAGTTTTATGCGCCTGCAAACTGTCTGTAAAATGGCTGTAAATTGGGCGCTTTCGCAAGAGAGGCCGATTTCAACCTTCTGGAAACATGCTATGTCATGGATATATTGATAGCGGCAGGCTTGCTCATTTTCAATCGCCACCCCGCCCCTCTCCCACCACATCAATAAATTTGATCGTCGCCTGAATCCCGTTATAGAAATTGCGCAAGTAGATATTCTCGTTGGGACCGTGCGCGCGGCCGCTCTTCAGCCCATAGCTCATGATCACCAGCTCTTTCGCCACCTTCATGCACTCAAAGGCGATCGGCACACTGCCGCCGGAGCGCTCGAAGACCGGCTCCACGCCCCAGGCATGCCGGTATGCCTCGGCGGCGGACCGCATCGCCAGGCCATCGACATCCAGCAGCACCGCTTCGGCGCCCATACCGCCGAACTGAAAATCGACCTTGACCGTCTCCGGCGCGATGCTTTTGACGTGTTCCACCACACAGCGCAGGACGCGGGCAGGATCCTGCCGCGGCGCCAGCCTGCAGGTGATCTTGGCGAAGGCTCGGGCCGGCAGCACGGTCTTCATGCCCGCGCCGGTATAGCCGCCATGGATGCCGTTGATCTCGAGCGTGGGGCGCGCGCCCAGCCTTTCCGGCAAGATATACTCCGACTCGCCCCAGACCGCCGGCGCGCTGACGACGTCATCCCATTCGGCTTGCAAGAATGGCGCCGCTTTTTCCAGCAAGGCGCGATCTCTGGCGCTGACATCATCAACATCGTCGTAAAAGCCGGGTACCGTCACCGTGCCGTTTTCATCGTGCAATTGCGCCAGAATCTCGCTTAGGGCTTGGATGGGATTGTGCACGGAGCCGCCCCAATGCCCGCTGTGCAGGTCGCTGACAGGCGCGCTCACGTGCAATTCCAGCGCAGTAACGCCGCGCAGGCCATAGGTCAGGCTCGGTTGATCCGGCGCCAAAATCGCGCCGTCGGAGATCATGGCGATATCGGCCGCCAGCCGCTCAGGGTGCTGGGCGACAAAAGCGTTAATGTTCTCCGAGCCGGATTCTTCCTCTCCTTCCAGCACGACTTTGATGTTGACCTTGGGTTTCTCGTCTTGAGCCAGCCAGGATTCCACCGCCTTGAGATTGGACATCACGTGCAGTTTGCTGTCGACGGCGCCCCGGCAATAGAGCCTCCCGTTCTTAATCGTCGGCTCGAAGGGCTCGGTGTCCCAGCCATCGGCGACTTCCGCCGGCTGCACATCATAATGGCAATAGATCAATATGGTCGGGGCATTGTCTGCGGCGCCGTCCCATTCGCCCAAAACCAGCGGACAACGTCCTTGCGGCATTAGAATGACCTCGGCGCGCTGCATGCCGATCTTCAGCATCATCGCCTTCAGCCATTCAGCCGCGCGGGCGACGTCGCCGGCGTGTTGGGGTTGTGTGCTGATGGTGCGGATGCGCAGCAGTTCCTGGTATTCCTCCAGGAAACGATCTTGATTGTCTATTGCGTATTGGTAGGGATTGTTCATCTTTTGCCTGGCCTTTTCGTCTCGAGTTGCGGCATTGATAATACACGACGCGCTTGCAGATTCGTATGCGTGAAGTATTCGGTCTGTTATTGTTTGCGAAACTGTTAGACACTATAACCTTGCCCCTTATGAAACCAATCGAGAAAACAAACAACTCCATGACATTCCGTGATCTTCTGCTGAATCGCTCGATGCTAGGCGTCGTCAAGCGCGCCGGGTACACAGAGCCAACACCAATACAAGCCAGAGCCATTCCCCAGATCCTGAAGGGACGGGATATCGTCGGCTGCGCCCAAACCGGCTCTGGCAAGACGGCCGCCTTTGCATTGCCCATCATTCAAAACTTGTGCGAGAAGCCTGCAAAGCGGCGCATCCGCGCTTTGGTGCTGGCGCCAACGCGCGAGCTGGCCGCCCAAATCGACGAAGAGTTTGGCAAATTCACTTGGGGCAGTCCGCTTAGGCACGCGGTGATCTTTGGCGGGGTCGGGCAGCAGCCTCAAGTCCATGCTCTCAAACGCGGCGTCGATATACTGGTGGCGACTCCCGGTCGATTGCTGGATCTCATGAATCAGAAGTTCATCGACTTGAGTCGCTTAGAGATCTTTGTTCTTGACGAAGCCGACCGCATGTTGGATATGGGCTTCATAAATGATGTCAAGCGGATCATCCGCTCCCTGCCGCAAGAGCGTCAGACCCTGCTATTCTCGGCTACGATGCCTCAGGAGATTCAAGATTTGAGCAGGACGATCCTTAGCAAACCGGTAAAGGTCGAGGTGGATCCGCAAGCGACCACCGTCGACAAGATCGCGCAGTCGATATTCTTTGTCGAAGGGAGCGAAAAACGAAAGCTGCTCAAGCATATCCTGGCGGATTCCGCCTCGGAGCGCGTCCTGGTCTTCACCCGCACCAAACATCGCGCCAATAACCTGGCCAAACAATTGAGCCGCGCGCGCATCCCGGCCGAGGCGATTCACGGCAACAAATCGCAAACAGCGCGGACGCGGGCCCTGGCCAACTTCAAGTCCGGGCGAACATCAATCCTGGTCGCGACCGATATCGCTGCCCGCGGGCTCGATATTGACGCCGTAAGCCATGTCATCAACTTTGATCTGCCCAATATCCCGGAAAGTTATGTGCATCGCATTGGGCGCACCGCGCGCGCCGGCGCGTCCGGCATCGCATATTCCTTCTGCGATGTCGACGAACGCGCCTACCTCAAGGACATTGAAGAGCTCATCCGTCAGCCCATTGCGATTGTGCCGGAGCATCCCTATAAATCGCGGTTCAGCGCCCCGCCGCCGCCAGCCAACAAGCCTCCCGGCAAAACGGCTAGACAGCGACGCCGCCGGAGAAGGTAATGTCCAAAACCCAATTTCCGAAGGTGGTCGTCATCGGCTCGGGCAGCCTCTTCTTCGGGCGACAAGCCATTTGGCAGATGGTTCATTCTCCGCACTTGAACCGGGGTACGCTGTCGCTCGTTGACAAGGACCCGCAGCGCATGGAGAAAATGGGAACGCTGGCGGAAAAAGTCGCTGCCGACACCGGCGTCGATCTACGCATTGAAGTTGCCAGCAACTGGCGGGAGGTCTTGCCCGACGCCGACTTCGTGGTACTCAGCTTCGCCGAGGATACCGTTCGCTACCGCGGACTGGATTGTCAGATCAGCGAAAAATACGGCATTCGCATGTGCAGCGGCGATACGATTGGTCCTGGCGGCATTTTTCGGACGATGCGCGAGTTGCCCTTGATCATGGATTGCGTTGCCGATGTCGAGCGGCTTTGCCCGGAGGCTTGGGTCATCAACTATATCAATCCCAGCGCCGTCAACGGCATGGCGATCGCGCGCTATGCGCCGAGGATCAAGAGCCTGGCTCTTTGCGATTCCCTGCACATGCCCCATGTCAAGATTCGTTATGCCAAGCACGCCGGCGTCATTGACGATGAGAGCGAATGGAATGCCGAATTGGACGCCGCCTTCGACATGCGCATCGCCGGGGTCAATCACTTCACCTGGATGCTGCGGGCGGAATTTCAGGGTCGCGATGTCACTGCGCAAATCGCCGAGACGCTGCGTCAAGTCGTCGTGACCGAGACAATGGATGGCGACCGAAGCGCAAAGGCAATCCATAATCACGCCATTGGCTATCAGCTGTTTGAGCTCTTTGGCGTCATCCCCGTCTGCGTATCGCATACCAAGGAATACCTGCGTTTCTATCAAGGTCATGGCGTCCTGCCCGATGCCATTCCGCCCCTGTCGATATGGGAAACGGACATGCGTTATGCCCGCCACGAGGCCATGTGGCGGCAAGTCGACGATTTCATCAGCGGGGCGCTGCCCATCAGCCAATACATGGCTAACTTTGGTCCCGACCACGCCACCGACGTCATCGAGAATATGGTCGGGGACCTCGGAAAACCCTTTTATATCAATACCTACAATCGCGGCGCCGTGAGCAATATGGCGGATGACGCCTTTCTTGAATTGCTTTGCGACTTGGACATGGACGGACCCTTGCCGCGCCCCGTCGGCGAAATGCCGCGCGGCCTTCGCGGCTTGCAGGAACAGATTCTCGATACCCACGAACTGACGGCGGAAGCCGTCGTTAAAGGAGATTATGCCTTGCTGCGCCGCGCCATGATGATTGATCCGCTCACCAACTCGATCGCTGACGCCGATGCGATCCTGCGCGAGTTGCTGGCCGCCGAACGTGAAGCCTTGCCGGATCACTGGTTTTCGCAAGTTATGACTTGATCAGGCCTATTTTTCTTGTTGCTGTCGTTTCTTTCGGATAAAGATATCGCGGTCTTTGTCCGACCAGATCGCGTAGGCGACATAACTAACGGTGTAAAGGGCGATCAGGAACATTCCAAAAAGCACAATAAACACGAATTCCATGCTCATGATGAGTCTCCTCGACGAAAGTTGATAAAGCTCATAAAGAACTGCAGGGCAAGCGAAATGATACTGACGGCGACAAAAAAACCTGTGGCAAGGACCAGCGTAGTGGCTGGATCGAAATCCAAGCTGCGCACGCGATTATTGACGTATACGAGTGTCAAGAATATCAAATTCAGCACGCCCAGCCCAATCAACGTAAATTGAAAGGGCTTTGCCCAAGAAAAGCGAAACCGGGCAAGATCGACGTTCGTCGCCGTCACCAACCACAGCGCGATGAGAAAAAGCTCAATTCCATCAAGCAAGTTAAGGAAAGAGATTTCCGCTCGCTGCAGCAGCGCGATCAATACGCCGACCAATATCGGCAACAGAGGCAGGCCGATACTCAGCCCTGCCCAAACGGTGATATGCGTCAACGGGTGTTGAGATCGCTGATACAAACTTATTAATCCCTTTATAGATACCTTATTCTAATATTTTATTGCGATTCTTTTCAATTGACAATTGTAGAATCCAGCCAGGCCAATTCTTACATGGCTGCTTTGCCCCGGCGCGGGTCCCGAGCGGCGCCCGCTCTGCTTGACAGCCTTCCGCGCAATGACTATGATGGCTGGCGATTTGACGCAGCCATCGAGAGGCTGGATCTCGCATGACAATTTCGCAGTCCCTGCTTGCGGTCGATATCGGCGGCACTTTCACCGATATTGTCGCTCTTGATCCACAGAGCTGTCAAATATGGGTGGAAAAGCTCTTGACGTCCTATCCGGATCCGTCGGCCGCAGTCCTTGACGGGATACGATACTTGCTGGAAGCCCAGGAGATTCCGCCGGATGCTATCCGATATGTGACGCATGGCACCACGCTGATCACCAATACCTTGATCGAACGCAAGGGCGCCAAGACCGCTCTGCTGACCACGGCCGGCTTTCGCGACGCGCTCGAAATTGGCAACGAAGGTCGTTACGATATGTATGACCTGGCGCTGGTCAAACCGGTGCCCCTGGTGGAACGTCGGCTGCGCTTCGACGTCCCGGAGCGTGTCCTGGCCGATGGACGGATCTTGCAAGAACTCGATTCGGATGCGCTGGAGGATATTTGCGCCCAACTGGCGGCGGAAGATATTGACGCGCTGGCTATCTGCTTCTTGCACGCCTATACCAATCCCGCGCATGAATTGGCTGCGCATCAGCAGGTCAAGGCGCGCTTGCCCGAGCTCCCCGTTTCCGTATCACATCAAGTAGCGCCGGGCATGCGCGAATACCCGCGTACCTCCACCACCGTCGCCAATGCCTATGTGCAGCCGATCACCGAACGCTATTTGGCGCGGGTGGATGATGGTCTGCGGCGCAGCGGCATTGAAGCGCCCCTGAATATCATGCTCAGCAGCGGCGGCACCACCACCGTTGACGCGGCAAGAGCCTTTCCCGTTCGGCTGGTGGAGAGCGGACCCGCGGGCGGCGCGCTGGCGGGCCTCTATTGGGGCAAGCAGCTGGGCGATAGCGATGTGCTGGCTTTTGATATGGGCGGCACAACGGCAAAAGCCGTTCTCACGCGCGCTGGCGAGTTGAGCATCAGCAATCATTCTGAAGTGGCGCATGTCCACCGTTTCAAACGCGGCAGCGGATTGCCCCTGATGGCGCCGATGATCGAGATGATCGAAATCGGCGCCGGCGGAGGCAGCATCGCGCGCCTGAATCGGCTGGGCCTGCCGGCGATTGGTCCGCAAAGCGCGGGCTCCGACCCGGGTCCGGCGGCTTATGCGCGGGGCGGCGTTGAGCCGACTGTAACCGATGCCGATCTGCTGCTCGGCTATCTCAATCCCGAGTACTTTGCTGGCGGCAGCCTGCCCCTGGATGTCGATCTGGCGCGATGCGCATTTGAAGATCTGGCCGCCGCGCTCGAATTGTCTGTCGAGCGGCTGGCTTGGGGCGTGCATCAATTGGTCAATGAGAATATGGCCGCGGCCGCGCGCGTGCATGCGGCGGAACGCGGGCTGGAGGCGCGGCGCTACAGCATGGTCGCGACCGGGGGCGCCGGGCCGGTGCATGCCTGTGGCGTGGCCGCTGGACTGGGCATCCGGCGCATTATCGTTCCGCCCCTGGCCGGCGTCGGCTCGGCCTTTGGATTCCTGACCGCGCCCATCGCCTTCGATTTCACGCGCAGTTACGTCGCCAAACTGACCGAACTCGACCTGAGCGAACTCAATGACATCTTGAGCGCTCTGGAAACGGAAGGCCGGGAGATTGTCGAAAGCGCCGGAGTCCCGGCCGATGAGATCTCGGCGCAACTCAGCATCGACATGCGCTATGTCGGGCAGGGCTATGAGGTGCGCGTGCCCTTCACGATGGGACAACTGGATGACAGTCACATCGCTGCCATGCAAAGCGCATTCGAAACGGAATATCGCCGCTTCTACGGTCAACTAGCCGACGGCGTGCCGCTTGAAGCTGTCAACTGGCGGGTGCTGATCACGGGACCAGCGCCGCAAATCGAAGCGCTTTCCTTGCGATCTCCGGCGGTCGTCAGCGATGCCCCGATCGCCTGCCGCCCGGTGCGCTTCGGCGCGGATGCGCCGGCGCGGCAAACCCCGGTCTTCCGGCGCGATCAACTGAGCGAAGGCTGGCGCGCCGACGGTCCCATGATCATTGAGGAAGCGGCTTCCACAACCGTGGTCTTGCCCGGATGGACGGCGCGGAGAGCCGCCGGCGGATGTCTCTTATTGTTGCAAGAGGACGAACGATGATCGATCCCGTTACGCTGGAAGTGATCTGGAGCCGCTTGATCTCGGTCGTAGACGAGCAAGCCGCGGCTTTGATCCATTCTTCCTTCACCACCGTCGTGCGCGAAGCCGGCGACCTGTCGGCCGGCGTCTTCGACCGCGAAGGCAATATGATCGCCCAGTCTGTCACCGGCACGCCGGGTCATATCAACACCATGGCGAACTGCGTTCGCCAGTACATCGCGCCCAGGCATCCCATTGACAGCTTGCAGCCCGGCGACACCTTGATTACCAACGACCCTTGGGAAGCCTCGGGTCATCTTTTTGATCTGACGATAGTCTCGCCGGTCTTTTATCGCGGACGTGGCGTGGCTTGGTTCGCCAACACCTGCCATGCCGTCGACATCGGCGGCGCGACCATGGGCGGCGATGCCCGCTCGCTCTATGAAGAAGGCTTGGCGATCCCGCTGATGAAGCTTTTCAAAGCGAGGGAAGTCAATCAAGAATTGATCGATATCATCCGCGCCAATGTGCGCGTGCCCGATCAAGTGATCGGCGATATCTATGCCCAGCAAGTCGGCAACCAGGTCGGCGCGCGCAAGCTGATCGAAATGCTGGACGAGTATGACCTGCCCGATATCGAAGAGGTCTCGACGCAAATCCTTGACCGCACGGAGCGCGCCGTGCGCGCCGCGATAAGCGCCTTGCCCGATGGCGTCTACCGAGACGAAATCGCCATCGACGGCTTCGACCAGCCGCTGAAAATCGCCTGCGCCTTGACCGTCGCCGGAGATGAGTTGCAAGTCGACTATGCCGGGTCCTCGCCGCAAGTCGATCGCGGCATCAATGTCGTGCTGAATTACACGCATGCCTACACCACCTATACCTTGATGGCTGCCTTGGCGCCGGGCATCCCCAATAACGAAGGCGCATTCCGGCCCATTCACGTGCGCGCCCCGCTCGGCTCCATACTCAATTGTCGCAGGCCGGCCCCCGTAAGCGCCCGCCATCTGATCGGCCATTTTGTCAGCCAGCCGCTGCTGACGGCTTTGGCGCAGGTGATCCCGCAGGGGGTGATCGCCAATGGCTCGGCCGGTTTATGGAATACCATGATGGACGGGATGGATGCGGCGGGGGAAGAATTCGCCTATGTTTTCTTCTCCGCTGGTGGCATGGGCGCCGCCCAGGACCGCGACGGTCTGTCCGCCACCGCCTTTCCCAGCGGCATTATGGGCGTGCCGGTCGAAGCGATCGAGACCGCCGCGCCCTTGCTCATGCATCGCCGCGAACTGCGCCCCGATTCCGGCGGAGCGGGCTGTTTCCGCGGCGGGCTGGGCCAGGAAATGGAGATGGAGATCATCACCGGCATGAACGCCAATCATTCTTGCATGTACGACCGCACCGGCAATGCGGCGGCGGGCTTACTTGGCGGCAGATCCGGCGCCACCGGCCAGGTTGCGCTCTCCGATGGCAGCTATCCCCATCCCAAATCGCATTATGTCTTGAAGCCCGGGCAGCGCGTGACGTTGAAGCTGCCGGGCGGCGGCGGATTCGGGCCGCCGCGCCTGCGCGAGCCGCAACGCGTGCTGGAAGATCTGCGGCAAGGTTATGTCTCGCTGGAAGCGGCGGAGCGCGACTACGGCGTGGTCATTGATGTCGAGACGATGACAATCGATAGCGAGGCGACCAAAGCGCGGCGTAAGGAGATGAACGCGGAAAAATGAATCAATACGATCTGATCGTGGTCGGTCTGGGCGCGATGGGCTCGGCGGCGCTCTACCAAGCGAGCGAACGCGGCGCGCGGACGCTGGGTATTGATCGCTTTGATCCGCCGCACACAATGGGATCGAGCCACGGCGATACCCGCATCACGCGGCAAGCCATCGGCGAGGGCGAAATGTACATGCCCTTCATCCGCCGCTCGAACGAAATCTGGCGCGATCTTGAATCGTCGACCGGTCAAGAACTCTTTCTGGAAAGCGGCGGGCTCATCATCGCTCCGGAATCCGATGCCGCGAGCTTCCACGTACAGGGCAATTTCGTCGCCCTGTCAGTCGACATTGCGGAACAATACGGCATCCCGCATGAGGTGCTGGACGCGGGGGAAATCAAGCGACGCTTCCCCATGCTGATGCCGAGGCCCGTCGACCGCGCCTATTATGAACCCGGCGCCGGCGTCCTGCGGCCCGAACGCTGCATTCAAACCCAGCTCGAGTTGGCAAGGCAAGCCGGCGCAGCTATCGGCAGGGACGAAAGGATGATCCGCTACCAAGCTGACGCGCAGGGGGTGACGGTGGTCACCGACAAAGGCAGCTACCGGGCGGACAAGTTGATTCTGTCGACGGGCGCCTGGATCGGCGCTCTCTTGCCGGAGCGCTATCGCGCCGGCATTCGCGTCTGCCGGCAGGTTATCTATTGGTTCGAAGCGGAAAATCTTGAAGCGTTTTACCCGGAAAACTGCCCCTTTGTCATCTGGATCGGCGACAGACTCGAAGACTTTTGGTCGACATTTCCGGTGCCGCGCGATGGCGTCCGCGGCGTCAAACTTGTGACCGAACAATACCATACCAGCACACATGCCGATGAACTGAACCGCCAGGTTACCGCCGAAGAAACGGCGGATATGTACCATCGCTTGACCGCGCCTCGTCTCAAGGGCTTGCGCGAAAATCTCATCCGGGCTGATGTTTGTATGTATACGGTCAGCGCCGATGAACATTTCGTTATCGACCGCCATCCGGGCTCGGACCGCGTGGTGATCGCGTCGCCTTGTTCCGGGCATGGTTTCAAGCATTCAGCGGCGGTGGGCGAGACCCTGGTCCAATTGGCGCTTGATGGCGAAAGCGAATTTGATATTTCAGCCTTTGCGCTGGCGCGGCTGGGAGATATTCAGGAATGACGGGCGTCCGCGGAAAAAAACTGACTTTGGAAAGGGAATCATGAGTATGCGACTGGAAGGTAAAACCGCGATCGTCACCGGCGGCGCCAACGGCATAGGGGCGGGATGCGTCCGCCGTCTGGCTGCGGAAGGGTCTAACGCGGTCATCGCTGATATCGACGTCGCCGGCGGGGAATCCCTGGCTGCCGAACTGAGCGCCGCGCCGGGTTCCGTCGTCTATGTGGAGAGCGACATTACGCAGCGTCAAGCGGTAAAGGCTTTGTTCGCGGCCAGCCTCGAGGCTTTTGGCGCGGTCGATATCCTGGTCAACAATGCCGCCTTCGTGCACAAAGCGGGCGTGATCGCCAATTTTCTCGATTACAGCGGCGAAGCCTGGGAAAAGACGCTGGCCGTCAACTTGTCGGGCTTGTTCCATTGCTCGCAGACTGCGGCGCGGCTGATGGCGCAACGCGGACAAGGCGGCGTGATCGTCAATGTCAGCAGCGGCGGCGCCTCCCGCGCGCACCGGCAGATGTTCGGTTACGATACCAGCAAGGGCGGTATCGAGGCGGCTACCCGCGCTATGGCGCTTGATCTCGCGCCGCTCGGCATTCGCGTCAACACCGTCGTACCGGGCAGCATCCGCGTCGATCATGGCGCCTCCGTGGGCGACGCGCCGATCCCGCCGTCGCAAGTGATCCCGCTGGCGCGGCAAGGAACGCCGGAGGATATCGCGGCTGCGGTCGCTTTTCTCTGCTCGGATGATGCCGCGTATATCACCGGAACGCGCATCGTCGTCGATGGCGGCATGGACGCGCAACTGCGCAGCCCCGCGGTCGATTTCAGCTACGATTACGGCGACTTCTCATAAGGCTGGCTTGGGATGCGCGGGCGAGGCGCTCGATTTCAACCGCCACGGCTTCCCAGTAATTCCAAGTAAATTATGCAAAATTATCTTCGCGCCGCCCGCTCTTTAGCCTATTGAATGCGGGCGTTTCACGAAACGCCCCTACAATCGACCGCTTGTCAAGATTCGCATGACTAACTTGGTTTTACTCCTGTGGTAAACTTGCCCTGACAATCCCAGACCATCCGCGGGGATCCCATGCCGTCGCCGGAATTCTTTCAGGTACTGCCGGTTGCCGATGCGCTCAAACTGTTGGATTCGCATTGGCGACCGACGCCGACGCGCGAGTTCATCGCGACTTCTGACGCGCTGGACCGCATCAGCGCGACCGAAATCCGCTCTCCCGAGGCTGTGCCGGCATTCCGCAAAAGCACTGTGGATGGTTACGCCGTCCGCGCCGCCGATACCTTTGGCGCCAGCCAAGCGCTGCCGGCTTTCCTCGAGGTGGTCGGCGAAATCAAAATGGGAGAACTGCCCCCGCGCGATATCGGCAGCGGACAAGCGCTGGCGATTCACACGGGCGGCATGCTGCCGCAGGGCGCCGATGCCGCGGTCATGATCGAAACGACACAGGTCATCGGCGCCGGCGAAATCGAAGCCATGCGAGCGGCGGCCCCGGGCGAGAATGTCATCCAGGCCGGCGAGGATGTCGCCTGCGGCGCCCTGATCGTGTCGGGACATCAGCGGCTGCGCGCGGCTGATATCGGCGGCTTGCTGGCGGTTGGCGTCCAGCATATTGAAGTCTTGCGCGCGCCGCGCGTGGGTATCCTCAGTTGCGGCGACGAATTGCTGCCGCCCGAGCTCAAGCCTGCGCCGGGCAAGGTGCGCGATATCAATGCCTATACGCTGAGCGCTCTGGCGCAAAGCTTGGGCGCGGAACCGCTGCGCCTGGGCATCGCCCGCGATACGCTGGAGGATTACCGCGCTCGCGCCGGGGCGGGCTTCGCCGAGTCTGATATCCTGCTGCTGAGCGCGGGCAGTTCGGTTTCCGCCCGCGATTACACGCGCGATGTCATCAACGGCCTGGGCGCGCCGGGACTGCTTCAGCATGGGCTGGCGACCAAGCCGGGCAAACCGACTATCATTGCCGTTTGCGAGGGCAAGCCGGTGATCGGTTTGCCGGGCAATCCGGTCTCGGCGCTTTTGGTCGCGCGACAGATCCTGCCGCATTTGATCGCCCGCTTCCTGAGCCAGACGCTTGAGGAGCCACCGATGATACGCGCGCGCCTGGCTCTGCGCGTGGCTTCTGAAACCGGGCGCGAGGACTGGCTGGCGGTGCGCTTGCGCGCAGGCGACGATGATTATCCCTTGGCCGAGCCGATCTTCGGCAAGTCGAACTTGATTTTCACGCTGGCAGGCGCCGATGCCCTGTTGCGCGTGCCGCTCAATTCGGGTGGCTTGGATGCCGGCAGCCTGGTTGATGTCGCGCCATTATGAGTCGACGGTGATGTCAAAACGTCATATTTACCTGGAAGATCTGCCGCTTGACGAAGCGCGGGCAAAGCTGCAAGCGGCTTTGCTGGCGGCCGGGCGGCACGCGCCGCTGGACGGCGAAACCATCGCGCTTGACGAGGCGCTGGGGCGCGTCACCGCCGGACCTGTGCGAGCCAAATTATCTTCGCCGCATTATCATTGCGCGGCTATGGACGGCTATGCCGTCGCCGCTGCCGATACCCGCGACGCGCGGGAAACACAGGCTCTTAGCCTTCGGCTCGGACGGGAGGCGCACCCGGTCAATACCGGCGATCCCCTGCCGGAGAAGACCGACGCCGTGATCATGATCGAGCATATCAACCAGACCGACGATGGCCGCCTCTTGATCTACGCCGCGGTCGCGCCCTGGCAGCACGTGCGCCTGATGGGCGAGGATATGGTGACGACGGAGACCGTCTTGCAAGTCAATCATCAGTTGCGGCCCGTCGATCTGGGCGCGCTGGCCGGCTGTGGACATGCGACGGTCAAGGTACGGCGCAAGCCGCGCGTCGCGATCATCCCGACCGGGGGCGAGCTTGTGCCGCCCGGTCGACGCCCCGAACCCGGTCAGCTCATCGAATACAACAGCCTGATCCTGGGCGCTCAGATCCGCGAAGCGGGCGGCGAGGCGAGCGCGGCGGAGATTGTCGGCGATTCGCTCGATGGTTTAAGGGCCGCGCTGCAAGCGGCGCTTGCTTCCGCGCCGGATTTAATACTGGTTCTGTCGGGTTCATCGGCCGGCAGCCACGACTTCACAGCCAGCGCGATTGAGGAACTGGGAGAGCTGCTGGTCCATGGCATCGCCGTCCGGCCGGGCCATCCGGTCATCATCGGCATGATCGGAAGAAGGCCGATTATCGGCGTACCCGGCTATCCGGTCAGCGCCGCGCTCACAGGCGAATTGCTGATTGCGCCCTTGATCCGGAGCTGGCTGGGTTTGTCGCGCGACGAGCCGGCGATGGTCGAGGCGGTCTCGACGCGCAAGATCGTATCGCCCCTTGGCGACGACGACTTCTTGCGGGTGGCGCTGGCGGAGATCGACGGCAGAATACAGGCGACGCCCTTGCAGCGCGGCGCCGGCGTCATTACCTCGCTGGTACAGGCGGATGGTTTGGCGCATATCCCCCGTTTTCACGAGGGCGTCGATCGCGGCGGGGCAATGCGCGTCAGCTTGTACCGTTCACTTTCGCAGGTCAAAAGCGCGCTCATGGTCATGGGCAGCCACGATCCCATGCTCGACCTGCTGGCGACGCATCTGCGCTTGTTCTCGCCGGCGCGGCGGATGATCTCGGTCAACCTGGGCTCCATCGGCGGCTTGATCGCCTTGCGGCGCGGCGAAGCGCATCTGGCCGGCATTCATCTCTTCGATCCGGCCACCGCGACCTATAACCGGCCTTATTTGCAAAAATATCTAGGGGACGAACCCTGCCAACTTGTCATATTCGCTCAGCGCGAACAGGGACTCATACTGCCGCCCGGCAATCCCCGCGGCATCAGCGCGATCGCCGATATTCGCGGGCTGCGCTATGTCAATCGCCAGCGCGGCGCCGGCACGCGCGTCTTGTTCGACCATTTGCTTGAGCAGCATGGGATTGCCTCGGGCGAGATCGCGGGTTACGCGCACGAGGAATACACGCATCTGGGCGTGGCCGCGGCTGTCGCGGATGGCATCGGCGACTGCGGCATGGGCTTGCGGAGCGCGGCCGAAGCCATGGGCTTGGACTTCATCGGCTTGACCTGGGAACGATACGATCTGGTGATTCCGGGGCGAAGGCTGGAAACACCGGGCATGCAAGCCCTGCTGAGCGTCCTGCGCAGCGCGGCATTCAGGCGCGAACTGGGCGCGCAGAGCGGCTATCGCAGCGACGAGACGGGGAAAGTCGTCGAGGTTTAGAAAGTGGGTTGTTTTCGCTTTCAGTCATTCAATATGTGGCAGTTCGCACGGTCGTTCATGTTATTCCTCCTATAGGTATTCCTGCTAAAGATATTTTTGGCTATAAAGAAAGGGGCATAAGCCCCTATATCTAACCATTCTTCTTTTTCTTTACTGATTCTTCAACTGGCGTTACTGCAATGAAGACTATCTCCCACAATGCTAGACCTCCTAGCAAAAGGATAACAGCTTTCCATTGCGCCTCATTGCACGTGTTGAGTACAATTCCGCCAATAAACATTACAACGAACGTAATTGTAATGTACAACATTCGCCGTTTTGCTAACTCTGCTTGTGGAATGTCGGACTGGTGATTTCGCCCGTAAGCATACCAGATTAAGTGAATAAAGAGCGCTATTGCCAACGCTACGAACGCTGCTATAAACGTTCCAAAGTCACCAAAATTTGGGATACACATGATGTTCCTCCTATAGGTATTCCTGTAAGCCGAGCCGCCATCCGCAGGTATAAACGCGCATGCCGCCGCGTCTGACATAGCCAATCACGCAGATGTCCCAGGCCCCCGCCAGTTCCACCGTGATGCTGGTCGGCGCTGTGCGGCTGGCCACCACGGGAATGCCCATACGCCGCGCCTTGCCCAACATCTCGGAGCTGATGCGGCCGCTGGTCAACAAGATGCGATCGCGCGTATTGATCTTTTCCAGCAGCGCTTGCCCGGCGACCTTGTCCACCGCGTTATGGCGTCCGACGTCCTCGGCGCTGATGAGCAAGCCGGTCTCGTCGCCCAGCACGGCTGTATGCACGCCGCGCACGGCATTGTAAAGCGCCGCCGCGCCCTGCAGCGCGCGCATCAAGCGGAGGATCACATCCGGCGTTGCCGTGAAGGCGCTTTCCAGGGGCGGGTGGGCTTTGGTCAATTCCTGCCCGGTCATGCCGCCGCCGCAGCCCGTGGTCAAGATCATGCGCCGGGGCAGCTGCGCCTCGTCGCGCGTCAGGATGACATCAACCACGCTGTTGGGGATATTGCTCTGCAGCAAGGCGATCTCTTCCGCCGCTTCGATCAGTCCTTCGTTGTACAAGTAGCCGACGGCCAGCGCCTCCAGTTGCAGGGGGCTGCACATCATCGTCGCCAGCGATTGCCCGTTGACATAGATCGAGAGCAGTTGTTCGTCGATCACGCCACCGTCAACAGTGCTGACCTCCCCGCCCTCGACGACTTGGTAGCTCAGTGGCTTGGCGCCCGCCAATTCCTTGACCTGTGTTTTGGTCGTCATCCGGCGTCCTTCTTGCGTTTGCGCCTGGTCTGCTGCCGCAGTTCTTCGCTGCTCCAGCCCTGCTCCATGCCCCACTCCAGCTTCGGCTTCAGGGCGCCGGTCGGGCAGACGCCCACGCATTGCCCGCAGAATACGCAGGGCGATTCGGTCATGGATATGTCAAAAGCCGTCGCCACCGAGGTCTCGTGACCGCGATTTTTCAGTGTCAGCGCGAAGGTGAACTGGGCGTCTTCGGCGCAGACTTGCACGCAGCGCCAGCACAAAACGCACTGTTCGTAGTCGCGCACGTAAAAGGGATTGTCGTCGATGAGCTCGGATTCGCGCCGGCGGGCCTCGGGGAAGCGTTCTTCATCAGCGCTGTAATCCGTCATCATGTCCTGGATTTCCGGCGCTTGCTCGAGGTTGACCGAGGCGTTGAGCATTTCCAGGATGGTGCGCCGGCTGCGCAGGACCCGCTCGTTGCGCGTTTCGACGCGGGTATCGGCGCCGCATTCAGCCACGCAAGCCGGCTGCAAAACGCGCCCGCCATCGACATCGACCACGCAGATGCGGCAGAGGCCGTTGGGACTGGTGGCTTCGTGGTAGCAGATGAGCGGGACGTCGATGCCGGCGGCTTGGGCGGCTTCCAGCAGGGTCGCGCCTTTGGGGACGCTGACGGTTTTGCCGTCTATGTTGAGCGTGATTGTTTCGTCGGTCATGCCTTTATGCCTCCGCCTCAAACAACTCCGGGAACTTCTCCAGCGCGCTCATGACCGCCATAGCCGCGGTATGCCCCAAGCCGCAGATCGAGGCTTCCGTCATCGTCATGCCCACATCCAGCAGCCGCTGGCGGTCGCCGGCGCGCGGCGCCTCCAGCCGCTCCAGGATTTCGACTTGCCGCTGCGTGCCCAGCTGACAGGGGAAACACTTGCCGCAGCTTTCGTGCTGGAAGAACAGCCCCAGCCGCCTCAGCACATCGCGCAAGTCCGTCGTCTGATTGAAGACCATGATCGCGCCGGAGCCGAAACTGCCGCCCGCCGCGCGCAGATCCTCGAAACTCAGCGGCACATCTATCTCATCCGGCAGCAGAAAGGTCCCGGCCGCGCCGCCCATCAGCACCGCTTTTAACTCGCCGGTGACGCCTTGACAAGCGTCGGCGAGGAAAGCGCGCAGGGTGATGCCCGGCTGGATTTCGTATACGCCCGGCCGACCCACGTGCCCGCTGACCGAGATCAGTTTCGCGCCGGCGCTTTCCGCCGTGCCAAAACTCCTGAACCAATCCGCGCCCTGCCCGACGATGCCGGGGATGGCGCACAGGGTCTCGACATTGTTGACCGCGGTCGGCATCCCGAAGAGCCCGAAAGTAGTCGGATAGGGCGGCTTCATGCGCGGGAAGCCGCGTTTGCCCTCGATCGCTTCGAAGAGCGCGGTCTCCTCGCCACAGATATAAGCGCCGGCCCCCCGGCGGATTTCGATATCCAGCGAAAACTCGCTTCCCATGATGCCCTGGCCCAAGAGGCCGGCTGCTTCCGCCTCTTGTATCGCCGAAGCGAGGATGGCGGTCGCTTTGGGATATTCGCCGCGCACGAAGATAATCGCTTTGCCCGTGCCCACGGCGTAGGCCGCCAGCGCGATCCCTTCCAGCAGCAGGTGCGGGCGATGCTCCATCAAGACGCGGTCCTTGAAGGCGCCGGGTTCGCTTTCATCGGCATTGCAAACGACATACTTGAGCTCGCCGGCCGCGCCGCGCGTGAACTTCCACTTCAAACCGGTGGGGAAAGCCGCGCCGCCGCGCCCGATCAAGCCGGAAGCCTCTACTTCGGCGATCACCGCCTCCGGCGACAGGTCGAATATCGCCCGGCGCAGAGCCTGATATTCGCCGTATTGCGCCAGCGTTTGCGGCGCTGTGCTTAAGGAGGGATCCAGCAAGACCGATTCGTCATCGCCGGCCGGTCTAAAATAGTCGCCATTCCAGGCGCCAAGCAGGTCATCAACCGTCACGCTCGGAAGCGCGATGTCATCCTCGCCCCGTTGGCTGACCAGGGCCGCCGGCGCGTAATCGCACATGCCCAGGCAGGGGGAATGCTCAACGGTGTATTCGCCGTCAGCGGTACTGCCTGCGCCGGAGAGGCTCAAGCGCTCGCAAAGCCCGTGCAGTACCTCGTCAGCGCCAACCAGGGCGCAGGTTGGGTCCGTACAGACGCGAATGACGCGCCGGCCGGTGGGCGCGTCGTGGAAGAGCGTATAGAAGCCGATGACGCCATAGATGTCGGCTTCCGGCACGCGCAAGACATGCGATATCCGATGTACGTTTTCGGGGCTGATATAGCCATAGGCTCTCTGCGCGTCCCAGAGCGCCGGCAGCAGCGCTTCGCGCCCGCGTCCGCGATAGGCGTCCAATGTGGCGTCGATGTCACGCTCGGCGATCATGCGCCCTCCAGTTTAGTGAATCGAAGCATGTTCCTATCTACAGCATACCGTAAAATCTTGAACTCTGTGTCCTTTGTTCTTTGTGGCAGGGCAATCGCACCAGAATAAACTTCGATGCAAACTTAGCCAAAGCAGGCTCAAATTTAACCACCGAGGACACCGAGGGTCGCGTAGACACTGACCGTCAACACCGAGAAAAGCAAGTAAAATCAATGCCTTTGTCTTATTTCAGACATGCTTTTGAGCGACATATTGGTTTCCCTGGCAACTTTGTAATATACAAGTGGCGGATTTAGAGGCAAAGTCGTCAAAATCCCCTCAACTCTGTGTCCTCTGTGGTTAGATTATGGTTTGATGCCTTGACCATTCTGCGAATGCCCGATGTGATGCGATTGCTCTGCTGTGTGGTGAATACTGATTTTAAGCGATTTCGCTGGCTAGCCGCTCGGTCGCGGGTGGAGTCTACATCAAGATGTTGTACAATAGCGCCATTCACGAGAATCGGCTTTGGCGAAGGAAGCACCTCGCTTGAAGGCTGCTCTCGCGGACATCAGAGAATAAGAAAGGATTATTGTGCGATTCATTGTCATTCCGCTGTTGGCTCTGTCGCTGCTGACAGGTTGCGCTTCGCAGGCGACCTTCGGCGATGCCATCACCCAAGGCGAACCCACAGCTATCCCAACCCCCGTCGTGCCCAGCAAACCTGTCTATCAGGTGGAGCGCGGCAAAATCGTTTATGAGCGCCGTTTCTTTGGCCGCATCGCGCCGGTTGTCACCGAAGAAATCGCCTTCGAGATTGACGGGCGCGTTCTGGAGGTACTGGTGGAGCGCGGCGCGACTGTGAACGAGGGCGACGTCTTGGCGCGCCTGGACACGAGAACGCTGGAAGGCCAGTTGCTCAACGCCGAAGAAGAGCTCGCCATCTCCCAATCCATCTTCGAAAGCGCCGATAGCCAGGCGCGCTACGACAGCCAGCGCGCGCGGCTCAACCTGGAAATGGCGCAACTGCGCCTGGACCATGCGCTGGAGCAGGCGGCCGATCCGCCCAGCGCGGAGGACACGCTCAATATCAACCTGCTTACCATCGAGCGCGATCTGGCGCAGGTTTCCGTCGACGAATTCACATCGGGCGTCGATCCACAACTGCGCTTCGACGTCACGCGGGCGCAAAAACGCGTTGACGAAATCAAGGCGGCGATAGAAAAATCCGCGCTTGTCGCGCCGATGTCGGGTCGATTGGTCTATTTCTCGCCCGACCCCGGCGAGCCGATGATCGCTTACGAGCCGATCGCGGTGGTGGCGGATCTCTCGATACTGGAAATCACGGACCAGATGGACGCCGATGACCTGAGCGAACTTGCCGAAGGCATGCCGCTGAGCATCAAGCGCGCCAGCTTGCCCGGCAACGTCTATAGCGGCGCTATCGCCAGCTTGCCCTCGCCCTATGGTCTGGCAACGGATGAATATGTTCATGTCGCCTTCGACCAGCAGCCGCCCCTGGATGAATACCAAGTGGGCGATCGTATGGAATACACCGTCAAGATTGAAGAGCGCGATGACGTGCTCTGGCTGCCCGTCTCGGCCATCCGCCAATTCAGCGGTCGCAATTTCATCGTCGTCCAAAATGAAGGCCTGCAGCGCCGGGTCGATGTGCGGCTCGGGCTGGAGGGTGATGGCCGCGTCGAGATCCTTGAAGGCGCGGAAGAGAATCAGACGGTCATCGGTCCATGATGCGTAGCAGCTTGCGAATCCGCGCCATTTTCATAGTCGCCCTCAAACGTCTGCTGGCGCAGCCCTTGCTGTCGCTGGCGACGATCGTCGGCCTTACGGTGGCTGTGGCGCTCGTTTTGACCATCCCGATCTATTCTGAATCGGTCGCCTTCCGCATCTTGACCGAACGCCTCACCGAAGGGCCGGATCGCATCAACCGGCCGCCCTTCTCTTTCATGTTCAGCTATATCGGCTCCTGGAATCAGCCGGTCAATTGGGAGGATATCGGCGGGCTGGACCGCTACCTGCGCGAAAAAGGCGGGGACGAGCTGGGCTTGCGCGCGACCAGAATCGTGCGCCACCTGGAAACGCAAAACTTCCGCTTGTACCCGGCTGACGAAACCAACTACCGCGACGAGAGGCGCTCGCTGGATTATGTCAGCTTCGGGACGACGGAAAATATCGAAGCGCAGGTGGAATTGGTGGAGGGTGTTTTTCCGCCGCCGGCCGATCCCGCCCCCAACAGCGTCGTCGGTGTCATGATCCACGAGGAGTTCGCTTCCGAATTCGGGATGCAGGCTGGCGAGGTCTACGCCGGATATAATTGGCGGCTGCAAAACGACGATCCGATGCAAATCACTACGATCCGTATCGCCGGCATCTGGCGCCCCCGGGACGATGAATCGGAATACTGGTTTTACCGCCCCAATGTATTTAAAGACATCCTGCTCATAAACGAAGCGACCTATGTCAATCGCCTGGCGCCCAATACCGAGTCGGAGATCAATCTGGCGGTATGGTACCTGGTCACCGATGGCAGCAGCGTCAATACCAGCCGCGTCGATGAGTTGCTGCGGCGTCATAACGACACCGAAAAGATAGCCGATCAATACTTGCCCGGCACCTATATTCAGGCCTCGCCGGAAGAAGAGCTAAAGCCATATCAGCGCATCGTCACTGTGCTGACCCTGACCCTGACAGTCTTCAGCATCCCGATTGTGGCGCTGCTGATCGCATTTTTGGTCATGCTGGTTGGTTTGGTTGTGGACGGCCAGCGCAACGAGACGGCGGTCATGCGCAGCCGCGGCGCCTCGCCCTTCCAAGTCGTGGGCTTGACCACGGTCGAGGGCATCATTATGGGCTTCATCGCCCTGGTGATCGGCATGATCATGGCAACCGCTTTCACGCAACTAATCGGCACCACGCGCAGCTTCATGGATTTCCGCTGGGGGCATCATTTTATCGTGTCGATCCCGCCGACTATCGGCTCCACCATCGCGCTGGCGCTGGCTTTTACGATCCTGATCCGCGTAGTGCCGACCATCGGCGCCGCTCGCCATACCATCGTCAGCTACAAGATGGACAAGTCGCGCTTGCTGCGGCGGCCCTGGTGGCAGCGCCTGGGCGTTGATATTCTGCTGCTGGCGCTGATCGGCTACTTTTATTATCAGGTTGTGCAGCAAGGCGGCTTGATCGACGTGGAAGGCGGGACGCGCAATATCGACCAAGCCTACAACCAGCCCTTTGTATTCTTGCTGCCGCCGCTGACGATTTTCGCTTTGACGCTATTTATCCTGCGCTTTTTGCCGCCGATCCTGCGTTTTATGGCTTGGCTGATCCAATGGAGCAACAGCGTCGGCTTGCTGATCGTGACGCGACAATTGGAGCGCTCGCCCGGCGCCTATTATTTGCCCTTGATCTTGCTCGTTACGACCATCAGCCTGGGCATCTATACCGCGTCTTTCGCCCGCACGATTGATCGCTATCTCTACGAGCAGCAGTATTACAAGATCGCCGCCGACATGTCCGTGCGTGTCTTCAGCCAGACCGGGGGCGGCATTCCCGGCGCCGGGGGCGGCAGTGAAGAGCCCCCCGCTTATATGCACATCTCCGAGTTCACCTCGATGCCGCATGTCAGCGGCGCGACGCGCATCGGCGAATACACCGCCAAAGCGCGCCTGACCATGACCAGCGTCGAAGGCAGATTCGTCGGGGTTGACCGCGCCGACCTGGGACCGGTCATCTTTTGGCGTCCTGACTTCGCGTCTTATCGTCTGGGTTATTTGACCAACGCCCTGGCGCTGCAGCAGGACAGCGTTTTGGTCTCGCGCGAATTCCTGGACCAGCGTGGTCTGGATATTGGCGATCTGCTGGAACTGGACATCCGCAGCGGGGGCGACGTATTCAAGATCAATTTGCAGATTGTCGGCAGCCTCGAGTACTTCCCGCGTTGGTATCCCGAAGACGACGGTCCCCTGTTCGTTGGCAACCTGGACTTTCTCTTTGAACAGGCGCAGCAAGAACTGGCGCACCGCGTGATCGCGCGCATCGAACCGGAATTTGACCCGCGCGTCTTTACCCGCGCCTTGTTCGACCGCGGCGCCACCGGCGTCCTCATTGAAGAGCCCACGACGCGCATCGAGCGCGAACAATCGCGGCCCGAACGGCAAGGTCTCTTTGGCTTGCTGTCTATCGGCTTCATCACGTCGTCGCTGGCGACGATGATCGGCTTTTTGCTGTACACGGTCTTTTCCTATCGCCGCCGCTACGTTGAACTGGGCATCTTGCGCGCCATCGGCTTGTCGCAAGCGTCAATGATGCTTTCTGTGGCCTGGGAACTGGGTCTCTTGATCGTGATGGGCTTGGCGCTGGGCGTCGGCATCGGATTGGCGGTCAGCGTACTTTATATACCCTACATGCAATTTGTCAGCAGCCTGGAAGGGGTCGTGCCGCCCTATGTGATCACGATGGCTTGGACCGAGATCGCCCAGATCGTTGCCCTGTTCCTGGGCACCTTCCTGCTGATTATGATCATCCTGCTGGTGATCCTGCGGCGCATGCGGATTTTCCAGGCGGTCAAGTTAGGAGAGTCGCTCTGATGAGTTCTTTGGCTTGCTTTGCAAGCAAACAGACAGATCCAGAGATCCTTATCCAATCTCAAACTGTCTGCATTCCCCAAGACTGTGCTGAGGACATGACAGGTTTGAATATCGCGCATTTCTTAAAGCCAACCCCACCCCCCAGCCCCCTCCCCGAAGCATCGGAGAGGGGGAGCGCTCCATTAGAAGATGGGATTTTATGTTCATTTTCGCGTCTTTCAGCAAGTAAAATCCCAATTTCGATGACGAGTCACCCTTCCCTGATGCTTCGGGATACTTCACCCGTGAGGCGGGGGACCGAGGGGGCACAGGCCGGGGATGGGGTAGAAAAACCTGTCATGTCTTCAGCACAAAAGTGGAAGTGTTGATGATGGAAAACGAGCTGAACCCAAACGCATTTGTCATCTGCCAATCGCTGTACAAGCTCTACCAGATCAGTGATTATGATGTGCAGGCGCTGCAAGGATTGGATCTGACCGTCCGCGAAGGGGAGATGGTCGGCGTCGTCGGCGCCAGCGGCAGTGGCAAGACCACCTTGATGAACGTCTTGGGCGGTTTGACGCGGCCCTCCGCGGGCAAGGTGATCGTCGACGGGCAGAACTTGCTCAAGCTGAGCAATCGCGAACTGACGACTTATCGACAGGTGGACGTCGGTTTTGTGTGGCAGCAGGGCAGCCGCAATCTCATTCCCTATCTGTCCGCGCTTGACAACATCAAATTGCCGATGACGCTGGCGGGCCAGACCGGCGCGCAGGTGGACAAGCGCGCGCGCGAATTGATGGACCTGGTCGATCTCGCCGATCGTTACAACCATAAGCCCATCGCCCTTTCCGGCGGCGAACAGCAGCGCGTGGCGATTGCGGTGGCGCTGGCCAACGAGCCAAAACTCTTGCTGGCGGACGAGCCCACCGGCGAGCTCGACTCCGTGACCTCCGACCAGGTTTACGACTTGTTTCAACGGTTGAATCGCGATCTGGGCTTGACGATTTGCATCGTCAGTCACGATCCGCTGGTCGCCCAGCATGTGGGCCGCGTGGTAGCGATCCGCGACGGGAAGCTGGCCAGCGAAACGGTGCTGCGCCGGCGCAAACGGAAAGCCCAGCCCCAAGACGACCCCGTCGACTCGGGAGAGGGTCAAGAGGGGTGGGAAGAACACTTCGAGGAGTTAATCGTGCTGGATTCGGCCGGACGCTTGCAGATCCCCAAGGCTTATCGAGAACAGTTGGCGATCGAAAACCGCGTCGAAATGGAAGTGACAGACCGGGGATTGCTCATCCGCCCGGCGCAGAACCTGGAAGAGACCTCGTCCCAGCGCGAGATCCAAATCGAACAGGAGATCCGCGCCGGTGACAATGGGGGACCGGGCGGTTTGCTTTCCAGGCTGGGACTGCGCAAATCCGGGGCGGATGACGGGCGCGGAAGGGGGCGGAAATGACTGCGCTTGCCATTGTCGCGCAGGACCTCAGCCGCGTATACGCATCCGACTCGGGCGAGATAGCGGCGATACAAGATCTGACTTTCGAAATTGAAAGCGGGCAGTTCGTCGCCTTGCGCGGGCGTTCGGGCAGCGGCAAAACTACCTTGCTCAATTGTCTGGGCGGATTGGACAACCCGACCCGGGGCAAAATCTGGATCTACGGCGACGACATATCCGGGCTGGACGAAACGGAACGCACGCACTGGCGCCGCGAGAGTATTGGCTTCGTCTTCCAGCAGATGGGTTTGATGCCCAGCTTTTCCGCCTATGAGAACCTCGAATTGATGGCGCGCCTGGGCGGGGTGCCGCGCCGCGAGCGCAAGGAACGCATTCTCAAGAATCTGGAACAGGTAGATCTCAAGGATTATTACGCGCATCGACCTTACGAGATGTCCGGCGGGCAGCAGCAGCGCATCGCCATCGCCCGCGCTTTGGTCACGTCGCCGCGTTTAATCCTGGCTGACGAACCGACCAGCGAACTGGACAGCGAGACGACGCACATGATATTGGCTGTTTTGCAAAGCATCGTGCGCGAGGAAGGCGTCACGATCCTGCTGTCAAGCCACGATCCGATCGTGGACGAATACGCGGACCGCATCATCCACCTGCGCGATGGACAAATCGCCGAATCCCCCGAAGAGGCCAGGCTGGAGCCTCAGTTGGCAAGGATGATCTAAGGAAGGCACGGGGCTATGGCTTTGCCGCTGCTATTCTTCTTCTACTACTTTATGAGCGACACCATTCATTTTCACGATGTCAGCCTGGAGGCGGGCATAACTGCTTCTCACCGCGCCATCTGGCAGGAGGACGCGCCCCGACGATTCGGGGAGCAGTATCTGGCGGCCGGGACAGCCTGGGCCGATTATGACAACGACGGCTGGGTAGATCTCTTTGTCACCGGCAACCTCGATCCCAACGTATTATACCGCAACAATGGCGACGGCAGCTTCGCCGTATCCGAGTTCTCGGAAGCGCTGAGTTTGCCGGATGTCCCGAGCGGGGGCGCTGTCTGGGCGGATTATGACAATGACGGCTGGCGCGATCTTTATGTGCTGAACATGGGTGCGAACCGCCTCTTCCGCAACCTCGAGGGTCAGGGCTTTGCCGATGTGACTATCGAGGCTGGAGTCGGCGATATCGGCAAAGGCAGCACAGCCGCCTGGGGCGATTATGACGCCGACGGACATTTGGATCTCTATGTCGTTAATTGGTCCTGCGTTCCCGAATGCGACCTGAAAGACTTTTCCCGCAGCCGCGATGCGCTCTACCACAACGATGGCGATGGCAGTTTCACCGATGTCTCGGGCTTGTTGGGCTTCGAGGCTTTGTTGGGCGCCGGCTTCGCGGCCAGCTGGGTTGACTATGACAATGACCGCGACCTCGATCTGTATGTCGTCAATGACAAAGTGGTGAACGCCCTGGGCAATGTGCTGCTGCGCAACGACGGCGATGGCTGCGATGGTTGGTGCTTCAGCGATGTTTCGGCGGCTTCGGGAACGGATTCGGTCGTGCATGGCATGGGCTTGGCCACCGGCGATTACGACAACGATGGCGACCTGGACTTTTATTTTTCCAATATGGTGAATGCCATGGTGCTGTTGGAGAATCAGGGCGACGGCGCCTTCATCAACAGCACGGACTTCGCCCGCGTCGGTTATAACACCGGGCAGTCGGTCGGCTGGGGCACGGCATTTCTCGATTTTGACAATGACGGCTGGCTGGATTTGTTCCTGGCGTCGACCGGTCTGGCGCCGGCGTCCGGCGCCTCGAGCGGGCAACTTGATGATCCGGATCAACTGCTGCATAGCTTGGCGCCGGAATATGGACCGGCGGGCATGCACTTCCAGTATCCGGATATGCTCTATCATAACCAGCGGGATGGCAGTTTCGCCGCGGTCGATCAGGACCTGTTCAATCAAGGCGCGCAGCCGACGATGGGCTTCAGCAGCGCCGATTACGACCGAGACGGCCGCGTCGATTTCGCCCTGACCTATTGGGATGTCGGTCACAGATTGTTCCAGAATGACAATCTTGCCGCGCTGATGAACAACTGGATCGCCTTTGACCTGCAGGGCGGCGGCGGTATTGATCGCGACGCCATCGGCACGCGGGTGCGCGTCGATACGGTCGACGGCTTGTCACAGATCCGCGAAGTCAAATCCGGCTCGAGCCTGGGCGCGGGCAACGAGCTGGCGCTGCATTTCGGCTTGGGCGACTCCCAAATCACCCGCGTGCTCGTCAGCTGGCTCAATGGCGATTACCACGAATACACCCAGGTCGCGGTCAACCAGCGCTGTTTGATCACGCCGGAAATGATGGAATGCGAGAATCAACCTCCTTCACAGTAGGCTGTTACATTCCCGTAATCTTGGATGAAAGATGGCAACATGAGACAGCCCTCGACACATAAGCTGCTATTGACGATGCTCTTTTTCGCTCTGCTTGCGCCCGCCGCTCTGGCGCATCAACCCGTTTGCGAATTCGCCGACTTGACCGCGCGAGCGCCCTGGCGCGTCCCCGATGCCACCATCTCCTACGCCTATTTCGGCAACGTGTATCCAAGGGGCGATGTTGACTATTTCCGCTTTCAAGCCGAGGCTGGGCAATCCATCCTCCTGAGCCTGAGCATCCCCGCCATCCCGGATCAGGCGGTTTTCTCGCCGGTGATGGCGGTTTATGGTCCCGGCATCACCGACAACACAGAGGCGCAACTGCCGGCATCGCTGGCAATCCCGGCCGGGCAAAGCGCCATGATGGTCCCGCTGGGCGCGGAGCCGGTCTATTGGTTCGAACCTTTCAGTCGCAAGTACTTCTGGAATTGGGATGATTATTTCTTCCAGGCGCCGGAATCATCGACTTATACCGTGGCGCTCTGGCACCCGGAGCGCGAGATCGGGCGCTATGCCTTTGTGATCGGCCAGCGCGAGGTCTTCGGCGGCGAACTGGAATGCTACGAAAGCTACAGCTCGTATTGGACGCCGTTGGAAGAAGGCGTCAATCCCTACCGCGACCGCGGCCTGGAGATGGCTTTTGACCAAGCGCCTGTGGTCAACTTGCAATTGTTCCCGCTGGCTGGCGGGGGCTACAACGTCCGCGTCCAGACCTTGAACTTCACCTTCACGCCACAGAATATCGATTTGGACCCGGTCCCCGGCGAGGGTCACGCCCATCTTTATGTTGACGGCGTGAAAATCGCTCGGCTCTACGGCGAATGGTATCATCTGGGCGGGCTGCCCGCGGATGCTGAGGTGCTGACAGTCTCGCTCTATGCCAACGATCACAGCCCCTTCACCGTCGATGGCATTCCCGTCTCCGATTCGCTCCTGCTGGTTGACATGCTGGGTGGGGACGCCTAATTGTGATTGCAGATTTGCATGCGGCGGTCGGGCGCATCAAGGCGCTGCTCGACGCCGAAGGCTGCTGGTACGAAACCTTCGCGCACGAGCCGACGCGCACCAGCGAAGAAGCGGCGGCCACGCGCCCGGGCTACGCTTTGCGTCACGGCGCCAAAGCCATTATCCTGCGCGTGAAACGATCAAAGCGGGACAAGTTCTTTGTGATGCTCGTCTTCCCGGCCGATCGCAAGTTTGATGCCAAAGCGGTCAAAAACTATTTCGGGGCCCGCGACATTCGCTTCGCCAGCGAAGATGAAGTCGCGCGGCTGACCGGCGGCATTCAACCCGGCGGCGTGCCTCTTTTTGGCAACTTGTTTGACTTGCCCGTGTTCGCGACGCCCCAACTTTTTGGGGTGGAGCGAATCGTGTTTAATGCCGGCGACCGGCGTTTTTCCCTGGCGATGCGCAGCGCGGATTATCGTCGCCTGGCGCAGCCCGAGGTCTTTCCCTTTGTCTGATTCTCCAGCGAAAAACAGGTCCGTTGCAGCAGCCGCGAATGGGACTGCGTACAATCGCAAGAACAAGCTGGAAAGCGGATCGAGCGAATGCCGTCTGAAGTGATGGTAGCGGGCCATATCGCCCTCGATATCTTGCCGGACATGTCCGCCCTCAAGCCCGAGGAAGTCATCGGCGCGGGCAAGGTCTTCGAGATCGGTCCCATTTCTTACTCCACCGGCGGCGCTGTCTCCAATACGGGCTTGGCGCTGCACCGCTTGGGCATCGATGTTGATTTGCTCGCGGTCGTCGACGCGGACTGGGTGGGCAGAGCGATCATTGATTACGTGAGAGGATATGACAGCGCCCTCGGCGATCACATTCGCGTCCTGCCCGATGCCGCCAGCGCCTATACGATTGTCATCGAGCCGCGGAACCACGACCGCACCCTGTTGACGCATACCGGCGTCTATCAGGGATTTGGCCTGGATAACCTCGACCTCGACCTGGCGGCTGGTTGCAAACTGTTTCATCTGGGCTATCCGACGCTGCTGCCGCGACTGTACGCGGACGGTGGCGACGGATTCCTCGAGCTGGCGCAAACAATCAAAGATTTGGGACCCGTCACCAGCGTCGATATGAGCTTGCCCGCCCCCGACAGCCCCAGCGGTCAAGCGGATTGGCGGGGGATTCTGTGCCGCTGTTTGCCCTTTGTTGATATCTTTGTGCCGAGCATCGAAGAGATCATGTTCATGCTGCGGCGCGCCGATCATGATCGCTGGGGCGGGGAGATCATCGCGCGTATGACAGCCGACTACCTGGCCGATCTGGCTGGAGAACTGCTGGGGATGGGACCTGGCATCGTCGGTTTCAAGCTCGGGGAGCGCGGACTCTACTTGGCGGCTTCGGCGAACAGGGCGCGCTTGGAGTTCTTATCGCGAATCGGGCAAGAGCCTGCGGATTGGCTCGGCATAGAAACCTGGCATCCGTCCTTTCAGGTGCGGGTGGCCGGCACGACCGGCGCTGGCGACGCCGCCTATGCCGGTTTGATCGCCGCGCTGATCCGGGGCCTGGATTACCAAGATTGCGCGCGCTGGGCTTGCGCGGTGGCCGCCTGCAATATCGAAGCGGCTGACGCCACCAGCGGCGTGCGCGCTTGGGAAGAAACCGCAGCGCGTCTCTCTGGGGATTGGCCCGCCCCCACGCTTTAGTGGCTTGCTGGCGCATTGATCTCGCTGCGCGCGGGCAAAAGCGCGATCAGCAAGATGGATACCAAGCTGAAGCCCGTCACCACGATCAGCATCGGACTATAGGAATTGAAGAGGTCATAAATGACCCCGGCGGCGAAGGGCGCCGAAGTGCCGGCCAAGGTCAGGAAAAACACCATCGCGCTGCTGATGCGCCCGTAGAATGCGGCGCCGTAGGTATCGGCGACGATCAGGGGCCGAATGAGCGTATTGGCGCCAACTGCCATGCCGAATAGCGCTATGAAAAGGATGATCAGCAGCGGCGAACTGCCCAGGAGCAACGTGACCAGAGAAAGCGCCAAGAGGATAAAGACGCCGATCGCCATGGTCTTGCTGGAAAAACGCCATTCGACCGCCGCGAAGATCACCCTGCCCGTCACTTGCATGACGCCGATAGCGCCGCTGGCGATAGCGGCGCTGCTGGGGTGAATATCCATGCTGATCAGCAGCGGTACAAAATGTACGCGCAGCGCCGCGATGCACAAGGCGGATAGCGCGAAAGCCAGAGTCAGGATCCAGAAGAAGCGCGAACGGAACACCGCGTCCAGCTTGATCGATTCGCGCTCGCCTTGCTCCGCGGGGCGCGCCTCGCCATCGGGTTGGAGCCCCAGGTCTGTTGGGCGGCTCCGCAAGACCAGGGCATGCAGCGGTATCGTGATGACCCCTAGCAAGACGCCAAGAATGAATACCGCACCCCGCCATCCATGGGCCACCAGCAGGGCGTCAGCCAGGGGGACAAATATCGTGCTGGCGAAACCCGCGATAAAAGTGAGGAAAGCCATTGCCCGGCCGCGTTTGTTCACGAACCAGTTGGCGATGACTATAAAGGCGGGTTCGTAAAGGACGGCTGCGCCGCAGAAACCCAGCAGCCCCATGACGAGGATGAATTCGGGCAGCGTCGTCACCCGCGACCAGAGCAGAACCATCACCGTCGCCCCGATGGAACCAAGCGTCATCAAGAGCCGCGATCCGTGTTTGTCCAACCAGTAGCCGACCGGGAAAGCGAAGATGCCGGTGATCAACCACATCAGCGAAAACCCGCCCGAGATCTCCGCGCGCGACCAGCCGAGTTCCGCTTCCATCGGCGTGATGAACACGGAAAAGGCGTAGAATATCACGCCAAAGGAGACGGTTTCGGTGATGGCCAGCGCCAGGGCGATATACCAGCCGTAGTAAATTGGCTCGCGCTTGAATAGACGGTGCATGGGACAGGATTCGCGTCGGTAAAACAGTCCATTTTTTCATCGCAAGCATATCGCCATAGGCGCATAGCGCAAGTGGCAAAGGCAGAAGGGGCCAAGGCAATTGCATCAAATTTTTTTTCAACACAGAGCGCGCAGAGCGCACAGAGTTCGTTGGTGTTCAGACGACTTTTCTTCAAAATCCGAGACTAAGCATAAAAGGAGTTACAAACGAAACGTGATTTTTCACTCGAAAACACAGTTGAAATAAGACATTTTATGTTTTTCTCTGTGCCCTCTGTGTTCTCTGTGGTTAATAATCAGTTTGGATTCCCGCATTTTCAGCCGCTATCATTATGATGCGATTGCCCTGCGGAAGGGCAGACCAGACTGCGAGAACAGCGCGGCTTGCGTTATACTCGGCGGCGGAAACCGACCGGCAAAGGAGGTGGCTCATGCCCTTGCGCAGTCACGATTGGTTCTTGCGGGACGGGCAAGCGGGCTTCAAGTCTCGCAGCCGCATGAAGAACCAAGGCACGCCCCAGCAGATGTTCGACGGCCGCCCCGTCATCGGCATTTGCAATACCTGGTCGGAACTGACGCCTTGCAACGCCAACCTGCGCATCCTCGGCGAGCATGTCAAACGCGGCGTCTTGGAAGCCGGCGGATTTCCGCTGGAATTTCCCGTCATGTCGCTGGGCGAAACGCTGATGCGCCCGACGACCATGCTCTACCGCAATCTGGTCAGCATGGATGTCGAAGAATCGATCCGCGCCAATCCGCTGGATGGCGTGGTGCTGCTGGTCGGCTGCGATAAGACCACGCCGGCTGCCATCATGGGCGCCTGCAGCGTCGATGTGCCGACGATTGTCGTGACCAGCGGACCCATGTTGAATGGCAAGTTTCGGGGACGGGATATCGGCGCGGGCACGGACAAATGGCGCTTCACTGACGACTGGCGCACCGGCAAGATGAGCGCGGCCGATTATATCGAATCCGAGACCTGCATGTCCCGCAGCGACGGGCATTGCATGACCATGGGCACGGCGTCGAGCATGGCTTGCGTGGTCGAGGCGCTGGGCTTGATGCTGCCCGGCGGGGCGGCGATTCCCGCGCCCGATTCGCGCCGCCGCCGCCTCTGCCATTTCAGCGGCAATCGCATCGTGGAGATGGTCAAGGAAGACTTGAGACTATCGAAGATACTGACGCGCGACGCCTTCGAGAATGCCATCAAGATCAACGCCGCCATCGGCGGCTCTACCAACGTCATCCTGCATTTGCTCGCGATCGCCGGGCGCATAGGCGTTGATCTGTGTCTGGACGATTTTGATGAGCTGGGCAGCCAGGCGCCGCTGCTGGTCAACCTGAAACCGGCTGGCGATTTCCTGATGGAAGAATTTTATTATGCCGGCGGTTTGCCCGTGGTGATGCAAAACGCGGCGCAATTACTGGCGATGGATGCGATCACGGTTACGGGCCAGTCTCATGCGCGCAACACAGCCGGGGCGATTTGTTTCGACGAGACGGTCATCAGCGGGCTCGACGCGCCTTTCCAGCGAGAGGCGGGCATCGCCGTTCTGCGCGGCAATCTCTGCCCCGACGGCGCGGTCATCAAACCCTCCGCCGCCAGCCCGCAACTGATGCGGCATCGCGGGCGCGCTGTCGTTTTCAAGTCGCTGGACGATTTCCACGCGCGCATTGACGATCCCGCTTTGGATGTCGACCCCGACAGCGTGCTGGTTATGCAGAATGTCGGCCCCAGGGGCTTCCCCGGCATGCCCGAAGTGGGCAATATGAGTCTGCCGCGCAAGCTCCTGGACAAGGGAGTGAGCGATATGCTGCGCATTTCCGATGGCCGCATGAGCGGCACCGCCTATGGCACGGTGGTTCTGCATGTCGCTCCGGAAGCGGCGGTCGGCGGGGCGCTGGCGCTGGCGCGAGACGGCGATATGATCGAGTTGGATGTTAGCCAACGCCGCTTGCATCTCGACATATCGGAAGCTGAATTGGCGCGCCGCCGCGCCCAGTGGCAGCCCAGCGCCGCGCATAGCCCCAGAGGCTATACCCGCTTGTTCACGGATCATGTGCAACAAGCCGATCTGGGTGTTGACTTCGACATTCTGGGGGGCGGATCGGGCCATGAAGTGATACACAATGCCGAGGCTCAAGCCACGGGCAAAGCGGGAGCAACTTGAGCGACAAGCCGGTGAGATGAACAGAAGATTAATGCAAGACGAGAGATCGGCGGCGAGTATGTCGCTAATTTGGAAAAGGACAGGTCAAAGACCTTAAACTGGCGATAACTGCAGGGAGTATAAGAAAGCGGGTTCACATGCCAACGCTGGAAAACTACAGCCAATTCGAGGGCCGCTATTGGGATACGGCTGCCATCCGCAACGCCTTGGACTATCAGGGCGTCAAAGCGCCGCACACCGGCGAACCGTTCACCGAAGCGATGCTGCTGGGCATTAGCGGCGGCATCGCCTTCGGTTACTTCACCTTTCATTACAAGGGATACGACCCGCAAGTCAACTTGCTGACGCGAAATACCTTCGAGCCGATGGAAACGATTTTCAATCGCCTGGGCATGGCCCGCGATGTCCGCCAGACGGCCAGCGCCGACAAGGGCCGGCAAAACTTGCTGGACGCGCTGGAAGCAGGTTACGCGCCGGTCGCCAGCCCGGATATGTGGCTGCTGCCCTATAACGCCTTGCCCTACGATGCGGGCATGTGGGGCGGCATGCCCCTGGTTATCTTTGGTTATGAGCCGGAGAAAGGCGAGGCATACATCTCGGATCGCAGCCGCGTGCCGTTGATTGTCCGCACGGAGGACCTGGACAAGGCGCGCGGACGCATCAAAAAGGAAAAGCAGCGCCTGCTGCTGCTGGGTCATCCGGCCGAAGCCAAGCTCGCTGACGCCGTTCGTCAGGGGCTGGAAGACTGCGTCCGCCTGATGACCGAGAAGCCGCCCAAGGGATCAGCCAAGAACTTCGGACTGCGGGCCATGGCGCACTGGGGCGACATGCTCGAGAAGAGCAGCAAAGGCAGTTGGGCGCGGGAATACCCGACCGGGCGTCCGCTGCTGGCTGTGCTGATCAGTTCTTATACTTTCCTGGGTCCAGCCTTTGGCAAGACCATGGCTGCCGAGCGCGATGTCTATGCCGACTTCCTTGACGAAGCGGCTGCTGTGCTGGGCTTGCCGGCGCTCGAAAAGGTGGCGCTGCGCTACCGCAAGGCCGGGGAGGCTTGGCGGGGATTGCTGGGCGCGCTCTTGCCCGAGGCTGTGCCCTTCTTAAGCGATGTGCGAGGCAATATCGACCGCAAGACAGACTTGTTTGTCAAGCAAGGCGCGGCGCAACTGAAGGAAATCGTCGCCTGCAACGAGCGGATTGAGGTTGCCAAGACCGCCAGCGAGAGCGATTTCCCGATGACGGAAGCCGAGATCGCGGACCTGCGCGATGAGATTCGGACTCGGCTGAATGCAGCGCGAGAGGCGGAAGAAGAAGCGGTTGAGGCGCTGAAAGCGGCGATTGCCTAGCGCGGGACTGACAAACGAGCTTGGGGCGCAATCCGAGTACAAGATTTAACAGCGCGCATCAGGAGAGAGTGGACAATGAAAGCAATCATGGTGATGTTCGATTCGCTGAACCGACACATGCTGCAACCCTATGGCGGTGACTGGGCGCATACGCCCAATTTCCAGCGCCTGTCCGAGCGCAGCGCGACCTTTGACAAGGCTTTTATCGGCAGTATGCCGTGCATGCCGGCGCGGCGGGAATTGCACACCGGGCGCTACAACTTCCTGCATCGCAGTTGGGGACCGCTGGAGCCCTTCGACGATTCCATGCCGCAGATCCTTGACGAAAGCGGCATCCATTCGCATCTGGTCACCGATCATTACCATTATTGGGAAGACGGCGGCGCCACCTATCACAACCGTTTTTCCACTTATGAATTCGCGCGCGGGCAAGAAGGCGACCTGTGGAAGGGCGATGTCGGCGCGCCTCAGCTGGGGATCAAGCCGGATCAACGGGCGGTGAACGTTCGACAAGACTTGATAAACCGCGGTTATATCACCGAAGAATCTGCCATGCCGCAGGCGCAGACCTTCGCGCTGGGCAGCGAGTTCATCCGCCAAAACGCCGAGGCCGACAACTGGTACTTGCAGATCGAAACCTTCGATCCCCACGAGCCTTTTTTCACGCAGGAGGGGTGGAAAGCGCTTTATCCCCATGAATACGACGGACCGCTCTTCGATTGGCCCCCGTATACCCGCGTCGACCAATCGCCGGAAGCTGTTCATCACATGCGCTGCGAATATGCGGCGCTAATGAGCATGTGCGATCATTATCTGGGGCGGGTGCTGGACCTGATGGATGAATTGGACCTGTGGGACGATACCATGCTGATCGTCAACACCGATCATGGCTTCTTGCTCAGCGAACACGATTGGTGGGGCAAGATGCGCATGCCCTGGTATAACGAACTGGCCAATATCCCGCTCTTTATCTGGGATCCGCGCGCCCAAGTCAGCGGCGAACGCCGCGAAAGCCTGGTTCAGACCATTGACCTGCCGGCGACGGTTCTAGATTACTTCGGTCTCGATCGGCCGGCGGATATGCAGGGACTGCCCCTGGACGAAACGGTCGCGAATGACACCGCCGCGCGCGAGGCGGTCTTGTACGGCATACACGGCGGGCATGTGAACGTGAATGACGGACGCTATGTCTATATGCGCGGGGCGGCGAACGCAGACAATCAGCCGCTTTACAATTACACGCTGATGCCGACGCACATGCGCCACCGCTTCCAGGTCGAGGAACTGCAAGAGATTGAATTACAGGCGCCGTTCAGTTTCACCAAGGATTGCCCGACCATGAAGGTCGGCACGGGGCGCAGTCCCTGGGCGATTCCGGTCTTCGAGACCATGCTCTACGATACCGACGTCGATCCCGGGATGTTGAGCCCGATTGAGGACACGGTGGTCGAAGGGCGCATGGTCGAGAAGCTGGTTGAGCTCATGCGCGCCAATGACGCCCCCTCCGAGCAGTACGAGCGGCTGGGCATTTAGGCGCGCCTTCCATGAAACACGCGCAATTTTACAAGGGCGTCCCGCGCTCGCGGGCACTGGCCATCAGACATCCTTGAAATATCTTTAGCTTACGCGCCATTCGATATAGATTGGCATTGAAGCGATCGCTCGAAAGCGCTACGGGAAACTTGAATTCAACCTCATTCCAGTATAATATTGACGCGGACGAGAAAAGGATTGACGCTCATGGGACAGCCTGAACGAAGCAACGTAGAGAATGAAAAAACGGAGACGGAAGCGAAGCTGAGCCCCGAACGGCAAGACTTGCTGCGCAGTCTGGAGATCAGCATCCAGCAGGCAGTGCGCGGCGAGACGCGGCCCGTTTGGGAATTCTTGGAAGAGCTGCGATTGGAACGAGAAGCGGAAGCCAATAAACATCATATCGACAGCGGACTTCGAATCCCAGATAAGGAAACTGATCAAGCAGTATCGTCAAGTTGACCGCGATGTCAGAAATCTGGCAGAGTCCTTATTAGACGGCCCCCGGCCCCAAGACAGGAAGCTGCCTAATATCGGCGCGCGAGATGTGTACAAAGCCAGGATACCTAACACGTCCGCCAGAATCGGGACGCGAGGCGGCTTTCGCGTAATTTATCGTGTGAAAGACGAAACGATTTTGCTTCTGCTAATCTGGGCGAAAACACAAACCGCTGACCTTCCGGATTCGGAAATACGCCGCGTCGCAAGCAAATATGACGCCTTCTAAATTATCTTGCATGACAGTATCGGACTTGTTCTCGTATCGCTATGCCAGAGGCTTCACGGGGAATGAGAGATGTCCATCAGTTTTGGCAATCCCACTCGTCAAAACGGCTCGATCCAGGACTCGTCAATTTGAATGCCGAATCCGGGCGCGTCGTTGATCTCCAGCCAGCCATCGACGGCGTAAGGCATATCGGGAAACATGGTGCCGTCCTTGAGCGGGACGCCCGGCGGCTCGCCGATGAAGTACTCGATCCAGGGTACGGCCGGCATCGCCATCGAGAAGTGCTGCCCGTAGGGACTGCGCGCGCCGGCGTGCAGGATGACCTTCTTGCCCGCGGCTTCGGCGGCATGGGCGATTTTGATGCAGGTGGTCAACCCGCCGACCCATTCGATATCCGGCTGCAAGATATCCACCAGATCGTGCTTGAGGGCGTACTGGAAGGGCACATGACTGTACCAGTGCTCGCCGGTGCTTAAGGTCTGCCAGGGCAGGCGCGCGCGCAGCTCGGCATGGGCGTCCATGTCTTCGGGGATCAGGCATTCCTCCATCCACTTGAGCTTGTAGGGACGCAGCGCCTCCGCCAGCCGCACGGTGTAATCGACATCAAAAGCCATCCAGCAATCGAGCATGAGTTCGCATTTGTCGCCGATCAGCTCGCGCATGCCGGCGACGAACGCTTCGTTCTTGCGCAAGCCGTCGAGCCCGTCGGCCGGTCCATAAGGCTGTGCCAGCTTGTGCGCGCTGAAGCCCAATTCCTGATACCAGTCGACATCGTTGCCGGTGGAATAGCAATAGATCCTGTCCTTTTGCGGTCCGCCGATCAAGCTGTAAACGGGGCTGCCGAGCGCCTTGCCCTTGGCGTCCCAGAGCGCCAGATCGACGGCGCTGATGGCGTAGGAGGCCAAGCCGACGGTGCCGTAGGGTTTGGTCATGCGGAACATCATATCGGCCAGGCGCTCGATGGCGAAGCCGTCCTGACCCGTCAACTGTGGCGCCAGGTGATCGTCGATGACGGCCGCGACTGGCCGCCCGTGGCTGGTCCCGCCCAGCCCCCAAGTGCCGTCCTCGAGCGTGACTTTAGCATAGACGCGCTCCCAGCCCGTCGGCATCCATTTGCCGCGATGCGCTTTAACGTGGCCGTACCCGGACATGGGATTGGCAACTTCGTCTTTTGCATTCCAGGATGGACGGCGGGCTTTGGCGCTGGACGGCCGCGGCGGCAGATTGACCCGCACCGCTTCAATATGCTTGATCTTCATCTTTGTTTCCTCGCGGGAGTACTTGAGCCTGGCAGATTCCCGATATCGGACAATCGCTGAATTAATCGGAGGCTGGCGAGTGAAGTCCGTGGTCGACAATGGCTTGGCAAACTGCGTGGAGTATAATTCAAGCGCATAGACCAAGTCAAAACGTAGTTGAGCGGTAGTATATCCTTTTCGGTTGAAATTCAAATGAACTAAATTCAGTTCACCGCAAAGACACAAAGAACACAAAGAAAATAAGGGCATTAGGCAAACGATACTCGGCGCTCTCGGTGTCGAAGGGCAGTGTCTACGCGCCCCTCGGTGGTTAAGACTTTCTGTTTCAACCGACCTCGATACACTACCGTTGAGCGACGGGCGACGAAATAAGAGGATGGACAACGATGAAAGCACTGATTTGGGAAGCGGCGCGAACGATGTCAATGCGCGAAGAAAAGCGACCGGAAGCGCCGGCGGATGAAATCCTGGTGAAGGTGGATTATGTCGGCATCTGCGGATCGGAATTGAGCGGTTACCTGGGCCACAATGCGCTGCGCGTGCCGCCCCTGATCATGGGGCACGAATTCGCCGGCGAGATCGTTGCGGTCGGCCCGATGGTAGCGACCCTGCGCCGGGACCTGACGGTCGGAGCCCTGGTGACGGTCAATCCGCTCTGGTATTGCGGCGAATGCCGGCAATGCGGCGCCGGATTCACCCAGTTATGCGGCAATCGCCGGCTCTTGGGCGCGCATCGCCCCGGCGCCTTCGCGGAGTATATCAGCGTGCCGGCAAAGCTTGCCTTGACCTTGCCGGAGGGCATGGACAGCCGCATTGGAGCGCTGACCGAGCCGGTAGGCTGCGCCCTGCGCATTGCCGAACTGGCTGGCGACGTCAGGGGCTCGGATTGTCTGATCATCGGCGCGGGACCGATCGGCTTGCTCTCTTTGCAGATGCTCAAGCTGCGCGGCGCCGCGCGTGTCTTCATCGCCGAGATCGACGAGGCGCGTCTGGCGATGGGCGCGGATCTGGGCGGCATCGCCATCCAGCCCAAGGAGACAGATCCGGCGCAAGCCGTGCTGGACGCGACGGGCGGCGACGGCGTGGCGGTCTCGGTGGATGCGGTGGGCAGCGCCTTGACGCGCGAGCAGTGCGTCTCGGCGACAGAGCCAACGGGCGCGCTGGTCCTCAGCGGCTTGCACGAGGAGAGCAGCGTCATGCCGGTGGCGAATATGATCCGCCGCGAGATCCGCGCGTTTGGCTCCTTCGCTTATACCGCCGCGGACTTCGCTGCCGCGCTGGATCTGCTGGGCAAAGGCGCGATCGGCCTGGATCCCTGGATTGTCGAAGCGCCGCTGGCCGAGGGCGGCAAGTGGTTCGAGCGCTTGATCGCGGCGCCGGGCGATGTTTCCAAGGTGCTTCTGTCGCCCGGCATGTGAGCTACCAGCCCTTTAGACATCTTGCTTCTGCGGCAGCATGACAATGTCGCGTATCGTAACATGCCGCGGGCGCGAGAGCATGAAAACCGCAGCTTCCGCGACATCTTCCACTTTCAGGTAATCGCGTTCGACGCGCGTCAAGCGCTCGATCTCATCGGGGTCGGCGAGCCCCCATAATTCGTTGGCAACGCGGCCCGGACCCAGGGACATGACCCGGATGCCATCCGCCGCCAGTTGACGCCGGGTGGTATGCACGATGGTTTGAATGGCGTGTTTGGAAGCCCCGTAGACCGGACCCAGGTGCAGCTCCTCGTGACCGGCGATAGAGCTTGTCACCAGGATATCGCCCGCGCCCTGCGCTTTCATGGCCGGGATGACAGCGTGCATGCAGCGCATGACGCCATCGACGTTCACCTTGAGCAAGTTCGTATAAGCCTCCGGATCGCCCGCGGCGTAGTCGCCCATGATGAAGACGCCAGCGTTGGCGAAAAGCGCGTCAATCCGACCGAAGCCTTCCAGCGTACGCGCGACCATGCGGCTGATATCTGCGGGAATTGTCATGTCGGCGCGTATCGCAAGCGCCTCGCCGTCGATTTCACTGGCCAGCCGCTCCAGCTTGTCGACCGACCGCGCGGCCAAACTCAGCCGGCAGCCATGTTCGGAAAGCAGGCGGGCGCTCGCCGCGCCGATGCCCGAGCTGGCGCCGGTGATGATGACCACTTTGCCTTTCAGCGTACTGCTCATCGCGCTGGGTCCCTTAGATATTCACCTGATTCTGCGGCAGGATCACCAGGTCGCGGATCGTGACTTGCGGCGGTCTCGTTAACATAAATAGGAGCGCTTCGGCGCAGTCTTCCGAAGTCAAATAGCCCCGCTCGCCTTGCGAAACGCGCTGGATCTCGTCGGCGTCGTGGAAGCCCCAAAGCGGATTGGCGACCGCGCCGGGCGCCAGCGACATCACACGGATGCCGTCCCCGGCCACTTGCCGCCGCACTGTATGTACGAAGGTTTGCACGGCGTGTTTGCTCGCACTGTAAATCGGTTCCCAATGCACATCAGTAAAACCGGAAATGGAACTGGTGACGACGATATCGCCGCCGCCACCCGCCTTCATGCTCGGGATAACGGCATGGGCGCAGCGCAATACGGCATCCACGTTGATGGTCAACAATTCCGAAAATGCCTCCGGGTCGCCATCGGCGAATTCGCCGGGGATATAGATGCCGGCATTGGCGAACATGACATCCACAGTGCCGAATTGATCCAGGGTCCGCTCGACCATGTTGCTGATATCGGCGGACGCGATCATATCGGCGCGGACGACCAGGCATTCAGTCGGCAGGTGAGCCGCAAGCGCTTCCATCTTGCCGACGGAGCGCGCGGCCAGCGTCAGCTTGCAGCCCGCTTCTGCCAAGGCGCGCGCGCAAGCCGCGCCAATGCCGGAACTGGCGCCGGTGATGATGACCACTTTTCCTGATAGTGAAGTTTCCATTTTCAGACCTCTGCTTGTGAACGATACATGAATTGCGCGTCATTCAGCTACACGCGGTCAATTTGCGGCAGCATGACCAGGTCGCGAATGGTAACATGCGGCGGCCGCGTTAGCATGAACAAGATAGCCTCGGCGCAATCATCGGAACTCAGGTAATCACGATCAATCTCGGTCGCACGCCGGATTTCTTCGGGGTCCCATAAACCTTGCATGGGATTGGCCACGGGTCCTGGCGCCAGCGACATGACGCGGATGCCCGCGGGCGCGAGCTGCCGGCGCAGCGTATGGACGATGGTCTGCGCGGCGTTCTTGCTGGCGCTGTAGACCGGCTCTCCGTGCAGATCGTGATGACCCGAAATGGAACTGGTGACGATGATGTCGCCAGCGCCGCGCGCTTTCATGCCCGGAATGACGGCATGAGCGCAGCGCAAGACAGCATCGACATTGATCTTGAGCAATTCCGAGAAGTCATCAAGGTCGCCCTCGGCGAATTGCCCGCGAATCCAGATTCCCGCGTTGGCGAACATGATATCGATGCGGCCGAAACGCTCCAGGGTCCGCTTGACCATTCCCGTAATATCGGCTGGCTGGGTCATGTCGGCGCGGACGACGAGGCAGTCGGTCGGCAGCTCGGCGGCCAGCGCTGCCAGTTTCTCATGGGAGCGCGCGGCTAAAGCCAGCTTGCAACCCTGTTGGGATAGCAGCCGCGCCGTCGCTTCGCCAATGCCGGAACTGGCGCCGGTGATGATGGCGACTTTTCCCCTAAGTGATTGGCTCATTGACTTGCTCCGAGCGATAAGCGCGGGCTTCTCAAGTCTTTTCGGCAGAAATGCGCTGGTTGGGCTCGCTAGGGACTTAGCGTGACCTTGACCGATTCCCTGCCCTGCGCCACCATGTCCATACCAGCCTGGAAGCTGCTGAGCGGCAGTTGGTGGGTCATGATGCGGTCCATGGGCAGCAAGCCCTTGACCAGCATGTCGATAGCGATGGGATACGTGTACGGGCTCAGGTGCGAACCATGGATATTCAGTTCTTTGGTATCGCCGATGATGGTCCAGTCCACTGTGACCGGCTCTCGCATGACGCTGAATTCGACGAAAGTGCCCAGCTTGCGGATCATCTGCAAGCCTTGCTCCACCGCGGCCGGATAGCCGGTGGCTTCGATGTAGACATCGCAGCCATAGCCCTCCGTCAGCTTGAGCACTTCGTCGACCGCGTCCGTCTTGCCTGGGTTCAGGCTCATATCGGCGCCGCAAAGCTCCGCGATTTCCAGGCGGTCGTCGTTCAGGTCGACGGCGATCAGCAAGCGCGGATTCTTGAGCCGCGCGGCAGCCACCATGCCCAAGCCGAGGGGACCGCAGCCGGCGATCACGACCACGTCGTCCAGTTTGATTTCGCCGCGCTGCACCGCATGAATCGAGCAGCCGAGCGGCTCGATGAAAGCGGCATGATGCGCCGGCAGCGATTCCGGCACTTTGTAATTGAGCGCGCCGACCGGGAATAGCATGTACTGAGCCATGGCGCCGATGGTGGCTTGACGGAAGCCGTATACATCGTGTTTGTCCTGGCACATCCAGTATTGCCCGCGCTTGCAAAAGCGGCAATTCCAGCAGGGCACGATCTGCTCGGAGACAGCGATATCGCCCAATGCCAAGCCATATTTCTCACCGGCGCCCTCTCCCAGCGCCACGACCTCGCCCACGAATTCATGCCCGGGGATGACGGGCGGCTGGCAATAGCCCTCGCGGCTGTCGTCGCCCCAGAAGAGCGGCGCGCCTTGATAGCATTTGAGGTCGCTGGCGCAGATGCCCACCGACTGCACCTTGATCACGATTTCACCGGCGGCCGGCCGCGGCACATGCCATTCTTCGAGCCGGTAGTCTTCTGGTCCGCGGCAGACGATGGCGGGCATCGTTTCGGGCAGGGGTTCGTGGGCGAGATAGCTCATCAGGCAAATCCTCTGGTCGCTGGAGGGAGATGTCGGTGTATTGTAGCGTTGAATAATGTAATTTCAAACGTTGTCGAAGTGATTGACCCCGCCGCTCAGGGTAGTCGCTTCAAAATGATAGCGGCTGAAATGGCGGGAATCTAAACTGAATATTAACCACAGAGAACACAGAGGGCACAGAGAAAAACATACAATGTCTTATTTCAACTGTGTTTTCGAGTGGAAAATCGCGTTTCGCTTGTAACTCTTTCTTATGCTTAGTCTTGGATTTTAGAAGAAATGTTGTCTGAACACCAAGTAACTCTGTGCGCTCTGCGCTCTCTGTGTTGAAAAAATTAAAGTGATTGTCCCCGCCATCTTGACAGCATTTGGTCAAAGCGGGGGCTGGGATTATAATGGGATGAAGGAGAGGGCTTATGCGAACACTGCGACCAGATTCAATTACGCGCACGACCTGCCCCTACTGCGGGGTTGGCTGCCAGATGGACTTGCATATCAAAGACGAGCAGATCTACCGCGTTGAAGCGCCTTTCGACAGCGCGCCCAATTACGGCAATCTCTGCGTCAAAGGGCGCTTCGGGCTGGATTTCGCCAGTCATCCGCGGCGCTTGAAGCGGCCGCTGATCCGCGACGGCGCGCCCGGGAATTTCCGCGAGGCAAGCTGGGACGAGGCGCTGGACACTGTCAGCGAGCGCTTGTCGGCGATCGTCCGCGATCATGGCGGCGACAGCGTCGCCACCTACGCCTGCGCCAAAGCCACCAACGAGGACAACTATGTCTTCCAAAAGTGGGTGCGGGCGGTGATGAAGACGAACAACGTTGATCACTGCGCGCGGCTCTGTCATGCCGGCAGCGTGACTGGCTTGCAGCTGGCTATCGGCTCCAGCGCCATGAGCAACAGCATCGCCGAGATGGAAAACCTTGATACCTTCATCGTCACCGGCAGCAACACTACCGAAACGCACCCGGTCATCAGCTTGTTCCTGAAAAAAGCGGTGCGCGCCAACGGCGCCAAGCTGATCGTGATTGATCCGCGCCAGATTGAGCTGACGGATTTCGCGACGCTGTGGCTGCGGCAAAAGCCGGGCACGGATGTGGCGGTTTTTCAGGCCATGGCGAATGTCATTGTCAGCGAAAACCTCTTCAACCCCGAATTTATCGAGGCGCGCACCGAGGGCTTCGAGGACTATATTGAATCGCTGGAACATTGTAGGCCTGAGTGGGCGGAAGCCGTCAGCGGCGTGCCGGCCGAGGACATCCGGCGGGCGGCGCGCATGTACGCCACTGCCGAGCGCGCCGCTTTCTACTGGGGCATGGGCATCAGCCAAAGTACCCATGGCACCGACAACGCGCTTTCGCTGACCAACTTGGCGCTGATGTGCGGTCACGCCGGCAAACCCGGCACCGGGCTCAATCCCTTGCGCGGGCAGAACAACGTGCAAGGCTGCTCGGATAGCGGGGGCTTGCCCAATGTCTACACAGCCTATCAATCAGTCGCTGATCCGGCCATCAAGCAGAAATTTGAAAGCGAATGGCGCACCAGTCTCAACGACCAGCCGGGTTTGACCGTCACGGAAATGGTCGATGGCGCGCTCATGGGGCGGATCAAAGCCATGATCGTCATGGGCGAGAACCCCATGATGAGCGAGCCGAATTTATCCCATGCCCAGCATGCGCTTGAGGAACTGGACCTGCTGGTCTGCATCGATATCTTCATGAACGAAACAGGCGAGATGGCGGACGTGGTCCTGCCCTCCGCCAGCTTCGCCGAAAAAGAGGGCACCTTCACCAATAGCGACCGCCGCATCCAGCGCGTCCGGCAGGCGCTGCCGGCAGTGGGCGAGTCGCTACCCGACTGGCAGATTGTCTGCGCTTTGGCAAAGCGCATGGAAGCGCGGCTGGGCGTCGCATCCAGCGCCGGCTTCGACTATCAGCATCCCGAAGAAATCTGGGAAGAGATGCGGCGGGTCACGCCCGATTTCTTCGGCGTCACCTACGCCCGTCTGGAGCGGGAAGGCGGCGTGCATTGGCCCTGCCCGGCCGCGGACCATCCCGGCACGCCCTATTTGTTCGAGGACGATTTTCCCCGCGGCAAGGGCAAATTCTGGGAATTGGAATACGGCACGGAAAGCGAATTGCCCGACGAGGAGTATCCCTATCATCTGACGACCGGGCGGGTGCTCTTCCACTGGCACGGCGGCACAATGACCCGCAGTTCCCGCCTGGAAGAGGCTTTCCCCGTCCCGATCATCGAGATGCACCCGGCCGACGCCGGGGGGTTGCAGGTTGTTTCCGGCGATTGGCTGCGCATCACATCGCGGCGCGGGACTGTCGAGTGTCAAGTCATGGTGACGGGCCGTTCGCCGGCCGGCACGGTCTTCTTGCCCTTCCATTTCGTCGAAGCGGCGGCGAACCTGCTGACGCTGGAGAAGGTCGATCCGCGGGCCAAGATACCCGATTTCAAGATGGCGGCGGTCAAGCTAGAAAAGCTGGATCGGGCGGCGACTGCGCTGGAAGGGCAAGGCGCGATCAAAGATCCCACGCGCTATGTGCATTGAGCCAAGACCACCCGCATAGGCTTCTTCTGTTGCGCGCAGATACATGTTATGATGTGCTTGAGAAGGACCCTTGCCATGAGCGAGACGACCAAAACCATTCTGCCTGAAGACAAGATCCGTGAATACTGCGCTACGCAGCCAATCCGGCGTCTGTCTGTGTTTGGCTCGGCATTGCGTAATGAGTTGACACCGGAAAGCGCTATCGACTTGCTGGTCGAATACTTGCCTGACGCGCGAATCGGATACTTTGAGTTGGCGCAGCAGGAAATTGACTTGAGCGAACTCATAGGCGGCAAGGTTGATTTACGCACCCCAAACGAATTGAGTCGTCTCTTTCGGCAGGAAGTTGTTGATAACGCCAGGCTGCTCTATGTTAGAGCGTCGTGACAAAGACCACGTTCGCGGCCACGATATGCTGGAAGCGGCGCAGAAAATCCGCGACCTGGTTGATGGACGCTCTCGCCGATCGTTTGATGATAATGAGTTGCTGCAATTGGCTTTACGCTATCTTGTGCTTGTGGTTGGCGAAGCAGCCTATCATGTCTCTCGTAAGCGCAAGGCGCGCTATCCTGGAATACCTTGGGCGAAAATCATTGGTATGCGGTCTGGTACATGGCTATTCTGATGTCGACCTTAATGTGCTATGGATTGCGGCAACAGAAAACGTACCGCCGCTCATTGCCGATTTAATGAAGCTGATGGACGAGGAATTTGGGTCATGAGCCAGGCAATCACGCTAGACCTGCCACTGGAAGAAATCCGCGAATACTGCGCCACCCAGCCGATACGGCGTCTGTCTGTGTTTGGCTCGGCATTGCGTAATGAGTTGACACCCGAGAGCGACATTGACCTGCTGGTCGAATACTTGCCTGACGCGCGTGTCGGCCTATTTGGCATGGGTGGACACCTGATGGACCTGAGCGATATTGTCGGCCGTCGTGTGGACCTGTGTACACCAAATGGGCTGAGCAAGTATATTCGTGATGAAGTTCTTGCGAGCGCGAGGCTCATCTATGAAAAGGAGTCGTAAGGGCGATCGCCTGCACTTGCTAAGAATGCAAGACGCAGCCCATCTCGCGCAGCAAGTCGTCGTCAATCGAAAGCGCAGCGACTTGGAAAATGACCTCCCTCTTCAATTGGGTTTGGCTAAAGCGGTTGAACTCATTGGGGAATCTGCCACCCGTATATCAGAAGAATTGCAGTTGCAGCATCCTCAAATACCATGGAGAAAAATCATTGGTATGCGCCATATTCTGGTACATAACTACTGGCGAGTCGAGATGGATGTGGTTTGGGATACGGTAATGAATGACATCCCCCCGCTAATTGATCAGTTGCAGCAACTTCTCGAATCAGACGAATAGCGCGACCAGCGATGAACTCAAACCAGTCGCCGCTGACAGTCGCCATCATCGCCGGCGGGGTGAGCAGCCGCATGGGACGCGACAAAGCCTTTCTCAAGCTCGGCGGCCGAACCCTGATCGAACGCGTCATCGCCGCGGGCGCCGATCTGAGCCAGTCCGAGACCATATTGATCGCCAACAAGCCCGATGAATACCGGCATTTGGGGCTGGAGATCTACGCGGATATTCTGCCCGACAAGGGCTCGCTGGGCGGCATCTATACCGCGCTGGCGCGGGCCGCCAATCCCGCGGCGCTGGTCCTGGCCTGCGACATGCCCTTTATCAAGACCGAATTGCTGCGTTTTATGATCGCGCAATTTGACGAGGCAACCGATATCGTCGTGCCGCGCGTCGACGGTTATCCCCAGGCTCTGCACGCGATTTACAGAAATACTTGCCTGGCGCCGATACGCGCGCAACTTGACGCGAATCGGCTCAAGATCATCGGCTTCTACGACCAGATGCGCGTCCGCTACCTCGACGAAGCCGACTACGCGCCTTTTGACGCGGGGGGCATTTCCTTCACCAATTTGAATACGCCGGCGGAGCTGGAGCGAGCGCGCCGCTTAATCGAATAGCGACCGCAGCCCTACGAACCGGCATTATTCCTCCGCGAGCTCGATCGCGGCAGGCTTGATCTGTGCGGCGCGGATGCGCTCCAAGTCGAATTTGCGCCCGCGGTCGAATTTGTAGATGCCGTTCTGTTCTTGGTAGATATCGGTTAACTGGGTATAGCAATAGCCGAACATGCTGACATCGTCGAGCAGGATGGCGCAGAGCTTCTCGAAGCGGTCGTAGAATTCTTCCAGATCGCGCGGACGATCGCCATAGCCCCAGGAGTCTTCGCCCGTTTTGACATCCGGGTTCCACCAGATGCCGCCGAACTCGCTGACGAAATAGGGCTGGTTTCGGTAGGGAATCGACCAATGCAAATTGCCGACCAGGGGCGCCGGCACTGCCCAGCTATCCGCGCTGTTGAGGTAAGGCTTGCCATGGACCGTCCCAGCGTGCCGATCGCGGAAGGCGTCGGGATCTTGCGTATAATCATGGCTGTCGTAGACATCGGCTTCGGGCACGCGGTGCGAATAGCCCGAGGCGTCGAGCACGGGGCGTGTGCCGTCCATGGCTTTGGTCGCCAGGTACATGCCCCGGGTGACATCGTCTAGCATGGTGATGCGGTCGCTCAGCGCCTGCCAGGTCTCGTTGAGCGGGCACCAGCCGACGATGCAGGGGTGGGAATAGTCGCGTTCCAGGCATTCCAGCCATTGCGTGATGTAATCGGGACCGGGCTTTTGATGCTCGCCATGCACGGGACCGTTCCCGCCGCAGCCCCAATCGCCAAATTCGCCCCAGACGATATAACCCAGCCGGTCGGCATGATACAGAAAGCGTTCTTCAAAGACTTTCTGGTGCAGGCGCGCGCCGTTGAAACCAGCGGCCATGCTCAGCTCGATATCTTCGATCAGCGCGGCATCGCTGGGCGCGGTCATGATGCCGTCGGGGTAATAGCCCTGGTCTAGCACCAGGCGCTGGAAGACGGTCTGGTTGTTGATCTTGATCGCTTTGCCTTGGATCGAAATGCCGCGCATGCCGGCGTAGCTTGATGCTTTGTCGACGGTCTCGCCATCTGCGTCAATCAGCGCGATCTCCAAGTCATACAGATGCGGCTCGCCGACCGCCCACAGCTTGAGCCGATCAGCGGAAATCGGCAGGTCGAGCGCTGGCGACAAATCGACTTCGGCCGAGCATTCCGCCGTCACGACTTCGCCGTCCCCGTCGCTCAAGGTGGCGCGCAGCCGCAAGCCTTGCGCGTTGCCGCTGATCGGCTGCTCCAGCCGAAAACGCTGGTTGGCCAGATCGGGACTGACGCGCGGACGCCGAAGCGAAATCTCCGCCACCGGCTCCAGCCAGACCGTCTGCCAGATGCCGGTGGTTCGCACGTAGATGGCGCCCTTCGGACCATAGTCCCGCGCTTGCTTGCCGCGCGGCTGCGGCTTCTGACCCTCATCGCGGGCGCGCAAGACGATGGTGATCTCGTCGCCGGGCTCGGCGACGCCGCTCAAATCGCAACTGAAAGGCGTAAAACCGCCGCGATGCCGCCCGACCTCGACGCCATTCACCCAGACCGTGCTGTCGTAATCGACGGCTTGAAAATGAAGCAGGACGCGCTTTCCCGCCCAGTCCGCCGGTATCGTCGCTTGGCGGCGATACCAGACGGCGCTGTAGTAGTCGTGGTTCTCGATGCCGGAAAGCTTCGATTCCGGGCAAAATGGCACAATGATCCGGTCTTTCAGTTCGCGTTCCAGCAAGCCGCGGTGAATACCGCTGTCGCCTTGGTCGATCTCGAACTGCCACTCGCCGTTCAAGCATAACCAGTCCTCGCGAGCAAACTGTGGGCGAGGGTATTCATTGCGGGGGATATCGGGCATTTTGCGCTCCTGCATTCAGGCCTGTCACATTATGAGATGCGTAAATAGAGGTAGTTGGATTTCCGCCAATAAGAGGGCGACCCAATGGATCGCCCACTCTGAGATTTTGTTAATCGGGCGACTCTATGAGCCGCCCTTACAAGTCTTGTCCGGTACTTACGCGAGCCACTGCCGCATTCTACCCCATCCCCCCAACCCCCTTGCCCCAGCAAGCTAGGGAAGGGGGAGCGCATTCTGCGAACTCTTTGCAGAGCGCTGCTTGCAAGGCCAATTCGCCTGATATTCCACATCCCGCCCTAGAGTCACCCTTCCCCAGTTGACTGGGATACATCCCCCGTGAGGCGGGACCGAGGGGGCGCTGGCCGGGGATGGGGTAAAACCCGGGAAGCCGCCCAGTTTTCAGTATCGGACAAGCCCTACAGAACCCTTGGTCGCAGGCTCTGCTACTCAAACAGCGCGAAGTCTTCCAGACGCGTCTGCGCGTCCGCCAGCGCCTGCTCAGGTGTCTTCTCGCCGATGAAAGCAGCGGACAGTTCTTCATCCATTATGGATTCAAAAGCGGTGCTCCAGTTTTCGCGCGGCGGAATGACAGCGCTCGGGACAAATTCGGCGTATTCCTGACGGTGCGGATAGCCGTTGTAGACATCGCTCTCGACGACCGAGGTGTTGACCGCGGAATGGCCCGTGCGCGCCCATTCGATGTTGTTGTCATTCAGGTAATCGAGGAATGTTAATGTCGCTTCCAGCTTCGCGGGGTCGGGGTCGCCGCCTTGCGGGATGATCCAGGCGTGGCTGCCCGCCCAGGCCGCCGGCTGGTCGTAGATCGTCGGGAAGTTATGCACGTAGTAATTCTTCAGCGGCGCTTCCGGATCGGCGACCTGGTTGTCGTAGAAATTGACCACCCAGGTGCCGTTGACATGGCTGCCATTCTCGCCATTCAGGAAGATTTCTTCCGACGCGGGATAGTCGACATTGTCGGTGATGTGCCCTTCATCGCGCAGCATAATCAAGAAGTTTAGCGCGTTCAAGCCGGCCTCGTTGTTGACGTTGGGCATACCGTCGTCGGCTTCAACCGTGCCGCCCTCTTGCTGATAGACCAGCGCCATCCAGTTGCGGCTCAAACCATTGGTCCACATGCCGGCGAAGGGCAAGCCGGTCGCCTCTTTGAATTGCTCGGCATGGGACAAAAACGCATCCATGCCGTAGGGGATGTCGGGACTGCCGTCTTCGTTGACCAAGCCCGCCTGCTCCCACAAGCCGACATTGATGTGCCAGAGGTGTCCGTGCAGGTCCAAGGGGATGCCATACAGTTCGCCGTTGTATTCCACGAATCCGCGCGCGCTGTCGGTCAGGTCGTCGGCGTCGATGCCGGCGCCAGCCAGGACATCGCCCAGCGGCGTCAACAAACCGCGCGAGGCGTAATTGGGAATGCGTCGGCCGTGCAGCACCATGATATCCGGCGGCGTGCCGGCGGCCAGGTTGGCGTTCAATTCGGTGACGCCGGGCCAATCGACAACAACGGTGTTGACGACGATCTCGTCTTGTTCGGCATTGAAGCTGTTTGCCAGCGTCTGAATGATGCCGCACTCGCCGTAAGCCTCCGACAAGTCGGTGGTTTCGCCGAATTCATCCGCGCATTCGCCGAAGAAACGCATAAAGGTGATCTCGGTCGCGTCTTGCGCGGCAACCGGCACGGCGACCAGCGCGAGCAGCATAGCAAGGACCAGTAAAGCTTTCATTCTGTGCATGATTTGCATCCTTTCGGGATAGCTGTTTGAAACGTAACCAAAAGTAAGATAGGGATAGGTCGATAGGCTTTCCTCTCTACTTGATGCCGCTGTTGATGGCGATGCCGCTAATAATGCGGCGCTGGAAAACGAAGAAAAAGATGATGATCGGCAGTGCCGTGAAGATAGCAGCCGCCATGTCGCGCCCGTAAAAATTGACATCTCCCCAAGCCTGATTGAGTTTGCGCAAGCCAATCACTATGGTGTAGACATCGCTGCTCGTGGCCGAGATGATGGGCCACAAATAGCTGTTCCAGTTACCCAGGAAAGTGAAGATCGCCAAGGCAGTGATGACCGGCGTCGAAAGCGGAATAATGATAATGAGGAAGATGCGAAAGCGCCCGGCGCCATCCATCATCGCCGCCTCTTCCAATTCCAGCGGAATGCCGCGGAAAAACTGCGTCAACAGGAAGACGGCAAAAGACGAAGCGATGCCGGGCAAAATCAGCGCAATCAGCGTATTGTGCAGTTTCAAATTGGAGAACAAGAGATAGACGGGCAGGAATGTCGCCTCAAAGGGCACCATTAAGCCTGTCAAAACCAGAATATAAAGCGGGCGCTTGAAATAGAAATCCAGCCGCGCAAAAGCATAAGCCGCCAGCGCACACACCGTCAACTGCGCCAGCGTGTGCGTCGTAGAGACGAACACGCTGTTGCCCAACCATTTCCATAGTTGGCTGCTCTTGAGGATGAAAGACCAATTCTCGGTGGTGAATGGATAGGGTATCAGGCTCGCCAGATTGCGCTGCAGTGCCGTCTCGGGCCGGAATGACGTGACCACGGTCCAAACCACTGGCAGCATCCACAGCAGGGCGAACAAGCCCACCGCCAGAACATACAGGCTCGCCCGCCGGCGTTCTAATAGCTCGCGTTTGCGTTTCAGATCCGCGCCGACAACCGTCACCGCTAGCTCCCTATCCCCTGATCGCGAAATAGCGCCAGCTGAAATAGTGAAATGGCCAGCAGAACCGCGAACATGATCACAGCCATGGCCGTCCCATAGCCGACTTGAAAATACAGAAAAGAGGTCTCAAAAATGTTGTAGACGATGGTGCGGGTATTGCCGGCCGGTCCGCCCCCGGTCATGACATCGACTTGACCGAATATCTGGAATGAGGCGATCACCTGCAAGATGCACAAGAAGGCGAAGGGCCGGCGCAAACCGGGAATCGTGATATGGCGGAATTGTTGCCAGCGGTTCGCGCCGTCCACTTTTGCCGCGTCATAGAGCGCCTGCGAGATGTCTTGCAAGCCCGCCAGGAATATCAGCATGCTGAATCCGACCGTCCACCAGAGCGTGGTGAAGGACACCACCAGCGTCGCCAGATCCCCTTGATCCAGAAAAGGAATCGGACCGGCATTGAACTGTTCCAGGAAGGCATTGATCAAACCGCGGCCCGATGAAGCGAAAACGCGGCTCCAAATTAAACCGATGACCGTCACCGCGATGATGTTGGGCAGATAGAAGATCGTGCGGAAGATGCCGATGCCTTTGATCGGGCGGTTGAGCATCAAGGCGAAGAAAAGACCGACAAAGATGATTGGAATCGTGAGCGCAACAAAGAGGATCGTCTGCTCAAAGGCTTGGTGGAATTGCGTGTCTCTCGTCAGCAGGCGCTCGAAGTTTTTCAGCCCGATATAACGGATATTGGTGCCCATGATTTCCCATTTATGCAGGGATATATAGAAAGTCTGGAAGATGGGCAGGACCGTGAAGATGGCGTACAAAATGCCAAAAGGGAGAATGAAGAGGAAGGCGGTTATGGTCTGTTGAATCTTTGGAGGCAGTTTTTCGTGAAATCGACGATAGGGCTCGACGATCGGGTTGAATACCTCAAACAAGCCGAAGAGGGAGTCAACCATGCGCTCGACGCTAAAGCTCATCATCGTTCTATTCCAAGAGGCTCGGCCGCTTGATCCTTAGCGCGGTCCCTTGTGATGAAGGCGGAAGATAAGTAGCGAAATCAAGCATAGCCCTGCATGTATAGCCATTTTTATTGCGCGCATTCACGAAATTATCATAATCATATAATCTTGACCGTCAAGCCGCGCTTTCGCATAAGACTAGCGCAATACGCAGGCAGGGCAGGGCAATCGCTTCAAAATGAACATGCACTACAATGAAGACAATACAAACTTAAATATAACCACAGAGACACCGAGAGCGCGGAGAAAATTCTTTCATTTCTTAGGAAACGTGAAATTTCAAAGACTAGAATTCCCCTGATCATTTGTCTTGTCCTCCTTGCGCTGCTAGTACTGGCGCAAGATGGCGTGGCTGGCGTGGATTATTGGGTCATCGACGAAGAACCACTCGTCGACGATCCGATATCCCTGAATATCGTGTCGCGCAAGGCTGGTCCCCTGGCGCCGGACTTCGATGATATGGTCATCTTTGACTGGGCTGAATCTCAAACTAATGTTTCCATCGATTGGACCAATATCGCCGGCGCCGACTATGAAGAGCGCAAGAACCTGATCTTGGCCAACGGTGATCTGCCGGATGCCTTCTGGAATACCGGCTTCTCCGATTACGATATTGTCACCTATGGCGGCGGAGGAATGCTTCTGCCCTTGCAAGATATGGTAGCGCAACACGCGCCCAATATCGCTACCGCCTTCGAGAGATACCCGGCGCTAAAAGCCGCGGCAACCGCACCCGATGACAACCTCTACACCATCCCTACCATGATTCAAATGGGACCGGTCTCCGGCATTGGCGCTATTCGCTTCTTCCACTCGCTTTATGTTTAACTGGTGGCGCGCGGATGGATTCTGGCGCCAGCTTGTCGGCGCGGGCGTGCAGAATGTCGGCGGTACCGCCCTGCTCTATACCTCTAAGGATCTGGAGAATTGGCAGTAGCAGGGACCGCTGCTGGTTGGTGATCAGGCGCGCTATCCCCTCAACAGCATGATGTGGGAACTGCCGGTCTTCTTGCCGCTGGGGGCGGGCAAGCATATCTTTCTCTTCAGCCCTTGGTGGCCGGGCGATCAGATGAGTTCACATTTCCTGAAATATGTGCTCTATCACATTGGCGTATGGGATGCCGAGACACTCACCTTCACGCCCGACTAAGAAAAACCGCAGATCTTCGATTACGGCGAGCACTTCACCGGTCCCAGCGGCGCCGTTGACAGCAAGGCAGAACCTGATCATCTACACGACAAAACAATTGAATGATAAACTCTCGATCAGTCACGGCTGCACTCCTCACTTTTTGTTTCCTGCTTAAAGTTTAGAGTGTTGTCCGTGACTCGCAACTCGCACCAATGGTTTTAAGAGCCATTATCCATGAAGCGGATGTCGCCAAGACCGCGCGCCAGAATCGCTTGTCGCACATACGCAAGCTGTTGGAATTGCTGGCCATAGGACACGGTCATTACCGTCAGCACTACAACGCCGTGAAGTCCTTTCTCAGAGTTCAGGCCAATGACGGCGACAAGAGCCGTGCAGAACGCGTGAAGCGCGCGCTGAATCCGCACGAGGCGACCGCTCTGCTTGGTGTTTGGCGCAACGATACCAGCGATGTCGGCAGGCGCAATGATGTCATGATTAGCTTGCTGGTCTACGCGGATCTGCGGCGCTCGGAACTGATCGCCTTGCGCTGGTCGGATATCAACTTCGAGGACATGACCATCACGGTGCGCCGCGGCAAAGGCGACAAGGAGCGTGTGGTGGCAATCGTCGATCCAAGTGAGGGAACTGTCCAGGCATTACAGTCTCTGCGACATGCGCAGGGCGGCAGTTACACGCACGTCTTTCCCTCGATGACCCGCGGGCGTACAGCGACCTGGGCGGCTGACACCCCGACGGTGGATCAGACGGCGATGCGAGTTGTCTCACAGACTGCAAAACGAGCGCCACAGTAGCGGACATGCAAGCGCAAGCGGGTCATGCCAACGCCGCGACGACGCTGTGCTATGCCCAAGCGACCGAGGCAGTGCAGCGGCGTCATTGGATTAACTTCCGCTTCGCATTAACGTTCATTGCCGCTAAGTAAAAGACTATTTACTTACTATTTTGGAACCAATTCCCAAATGAGGCAAATTCGGTCCGACAGTTGCGAAATTAATTCTTGAGAATGCTATAATGCTCTCCGCTGAAATGATGAGTTTCCAGGGTCCCACAAGTGGCGCAATTGGAATACAACTGGCAAAGGCTATGAATTCCCGTCTACGAAGGCAGACGCCGCGGGAGAGGAATGCGGGACGATGGTAGCGGAACACGATACGGTGCGCTTTCTGTGCTTGCTGGACGAACTGGAGACGTCGAGAGAGCTGCTTAAGTCGGGATTCGGACATCTCCAGGAAATAGATACGGAGAACACGTTCTACCACCTGCCGCATCAACTGCTAGCGAGTGGATTCGAACGCTTGATGAAGTGCTATATCGCCGTTGTTCGCAAGGGCCGTGACGGGGCCTACCCCGACAGGGCGGCGATGAAGTTGCTTGGGCACGACCTGGAGAGCCTGCTAAAGACTATCTGCACGGAGCATTACGGCGGAACACAACGAGCCTTGGTGCAACAGGATCTAGAGTTCATCGCGACGGATCGTGTGCTGGAAGATTGCGTGAGGATCCTATCCCAGTTCGGGAAGATGGGCCGTTACTACAATCTCGACGTTGTGGCAGGGGTGCGCCACAAGCCAATGGATCCTAAGGGCGAGTGGGAGGCGTTGGAGTATCGTGTGGAGGACCGGACTCCGTATCTTAGCGATATGGAGCGGCTGCACCGCGACTACTACCCGCGAGTGAACCGCGCGTTGATCGCCAGGATGGAGCGGCTAGTTGTATAGTCCTGGATTATAATGGCACTGTTTCCAATGAGCAAAAGGACGAA
>JAPPMO010000096.1 GCA_028873975.1 Chloroflexota bacterium | reverse complement strand
CCCCCCGTAAATGCTTTTGTAATTGTTGGTTCTTTTGGCCTAAAACCGGGGGTAAATTTAAGGTGGGGGTTTTTTAAAAAATAAAACCATCCAAAAAAAAATCCCCCCCCCCCCCCCGCAGCGTGTGTCAGACAATGTTAAGGCGCGGCGCGCTTTTCTTGCTGCCGCTTCTACTCGTCTTGACATCGCCGCTTGCCCCCGCGCCGCGCAGCGAAGCGCAGACTTTGCCTGATTGTCCCTGGCCCGTAGATGCCCTCATTTCCGCCAGCGCGACATATACCCTGACCGGGAACTGCAAAGTCACGGACATGATGCAGATGACGGGAAGCGACACGGTGGTCACGATCAATGGCGGCGGCTACTCGGTGGACGCCAGCGCTTTAAGAACCAGCAAATCCATCATTTTTTCTTTCCCGGGGGCCGAATTAATTGTGAACAACATCACTTTCATCGGCGGCGGACGAACATCCGCGGCGGCGCTGCACTTGGCCGGCAGCGCGACCATTAGCAATACGACCTTTCGCGATGCCTACAGAAACGCGATTACTGCCAGCACGGGTGGCAGCGAAAGCAACGAAAGCTACACTCTGACAAATATCCTGGTAGAGGATGTCCAAGGCATTTATTTTCACTATGGCGAAACGGGTATGGCAGTTGCAGCGCACCACAACGCAGCTTTCACCATCAACAACATGGTGGTTCGCAACGCGACGGGCGGCAATGCGGCTCTCGGTATAATCCCCAATGGCGGGGCGAGCATCACCATGACCGGCTGCTTCACCGCCGACGGCGTCTGGCCCCAAGCGTTTTATGGGAGTGTCGATACCTCCGGAATTACCGGAGAATGCAGCGGCAGCATCGGCAACGGCGGGACGGCCGAGCGCCAATATCCGCCAGCCACAGCCTCAGCCTGCGGGATGCCCTTGAGCGGGTTTGTCGAATCGGACGCCAGCTATACGCTCAGCGCCGACTGCGAGATGAGCGGCACGCTTTTTTTGGTGAATGGAGCGACTGTCACAATCGATGGCAATGGGCATGCCATCTCCCGCGACAGCGGCACAATGTTGGCCACAGCCGCAGATCTGACCATTCGCAATATGGTGTTGAGCAATGTTGGCGGCCGACCTATTTTTGGTCTGCATCGCAATCAACTGCGGGCAGAGCGCGTCACATTCCGCGAAAACGGATCGCCCATTGTCCTAGCGGACCAAAGCGCCACACTTGAAAATGCGCGGTTTGAAAGCAACGTTTATGCAGGCGCCGCGACAGCAAGCCGGGCTTCCGTCCTGCGCATCCTTCATGGCAGCGCGGTGACAATCCGCAACGCGGTTGTTAGTGACAACAGCGGCGGCCAGAGCGCCATCTATGTCGGCGTCGCCAATGCTTTCGGAGACTCGCCCAGCCTCAACCTCGAAGGCTGCCTGACGCTGGAGAACAACAGCCCCGCCGATATCATCGACGGCGGCAGCTACCTGACTGACAACAACACAGGTCCATGTGAAAATCCGGATGATATCGGCGCTCCCGACCCGGCTGAGCCCGATACGCCCGACCCGCCTGGACCCAAAAGCGCGGAGACGAGGCGAAGCAAAAGCGCATCCGCCCCCTCAGAAACATCAAGAAAAAAGTTGCGCACTTGCCCCGAGCTGGAGCCGGAGATCATCGTCGCCGATTTGACTGGATCCACCCAGTGCCAGCGGATTGACAATATCGGGGTCGGCAAAGCGGATGTGCTGGCGGGCGGCTTGGTGGATGCGGTGGATGTCTGGAGCTGGGTTGCGCAGGACACATCGGTCTGCTTCCAAGCCAGCGGTTCCGTGATGGTCTTCCTGGATGCGGCTTATGCGCCGCGCACCGTCAGCCTGTTGCAGCTCCAGCGAATCAACGGGATGACTTGCACGACAATTCCCGGCTCGGGTTCGGTGGTGCTGCTTCACTCGACGCCAGCAGGATTGCCGACGCCGGCTGTGGATGCGGCGCCCAAGCAGGCCGTCGTCAGCTGCATGGTGACGCTGCGGAATATCCTCAACTTACGCCGGACGCCGGGCGGCGAGATAATAGGCATGCTGCCCGCTGGGGACACGCTAACGGCGCTGAATCGGACGCCAGGATGGATCGAGGTCGATTATCACGGACAACGGGGATGGGTCAGCGCCGATTATGTCGATGATGTCGATGATGAAGGAGAATGCGCATAATTCATTCGCCGCCGGCCATGACAGCGCTTGAATTTCAGCCCGCTGCCGCAACATCAGCTTCCATGAATCGGCGGATGCAATCCTGCGTCCACCCAACGCTGTCTCGCGCGGACTGCGCCGCGGCGGTTCATCCGCAAGCGCGACACTGTCGCCCTGCCCACCGCGGTGAGACCGACCAGTCGCGTCTTCTCGTCGTCCCAGCTAAAGTATCATTCCAGTTTTGGATTCTAGGATTAAACAAGGTGGTTTCAGCCCCGGTTTCAGGATCAATGGCAGCCACAAAATCTCGCTTGAACATGTTGCATCCCACGCAAGAAAGACTCAAATTGCTTAGTGAAGTTTCGCCTTTGCGGGTCAAAGGAATAATGTGGTCAATGACCATCTCTATTGTGATAGATTCTTGCGTCTGGCAATATTCGCATTGTCCTCGCGCTCGTTCATTTACCTGTTGTCGCAGGCGGGCTGGGATCCATGCCACGCGCTATGCCCCGGGTTTGAGCAGTTTGGCGATATCGTGCCCGCGCCTTTTCAACTGCAGCAAAGCCTCTGAGCGCAGCAGCACCTGACGATCAAACTTGGCGACCAAGTCCTCCATTTCGACGATCTCTTCCTCAGTGACCTGTCCCAATTGCCCAAGCTGCATAAGTTCGCGCAGGCGCGTGTCGTGCGGCCAAGCCAAGCGCTGATGCACGACAGCTAATAATTGCTCGTCGGCAAAATCTTTCAGCGCCTCCGGCTCTAGCTCCATATCAGTCAACTCTCCAAACAGCAGAGACAGACCATCCACGATTACAGACTCTGCCGAACGACCGCTATCGCCAGCGATGGCTTCAGCCCGCTCATAAATCGAGGCTGGTACTTGCAGTTCCTTTGTCGGCTCTTCCATGTCCATTCCACCCTCGCTAGGACTTCTTCATTGTAACTGATTATGTTCCTCATCGTCGGCAGCTACTTTCGCCGCCGGCCATGGTAGCGCTTGAACTTCAGCCCGCTGCCGCAAGGACAAGGATCGTTGCGCCCGGCAAGCGCAACATCAGCTTCCATGAATTGGCGGATGTTTACCCATCGCAACCCATTCGCCGCGCGATTCGACCATTGCCGTACCGTTCATTCTCAGCCGGTTAACCGTCGCCCGCCCGGTCGCGGTTAAGCCAATAATGCGCAGGCCATCGTCGCTCCAGCGAAAGTGGGTCGCCCAGCGCTGCGTACGCGGATGAAAGAGACGCGCATCCAAGCCGGTGGCCGGGTCAATCCCAAACTGAAAGTCGCGCTTGTTGCTATTGCAGCTCACACATGATAGACAGAGATTGTCCAGCGCTGTTGCGCCGTCGGCCGCCAGCGGAATAATATGGTCGATCTGCATAGTTACGACGAGCTTTTTCTGTGTCTGACAATACTCGCACTGTCTCCTGGCGCGCTCGTAGACCTGCTGACGGATGTCATCGGTTACGCGCGCCATCCGCTATACCGCGGATTCAAAGTACTGGTCGATATCATGCCCCCGCCGCTGCAAAAGGACAAGCGCCTTCGATCGCAGCACCATCTGCTGATCCACCATTGCTGCCAACTGCGCCAATTCGCCCTCATCCTGGCTGTGAATCCGTCCCTGATTGCCAAGATCAAGCAAGTCGCGCAGGCGAGCGTCTTGTTTCGGCGTGAGCCGCCGATGCACCAGCGCCCAGAGTTGCTCGTCTGCCAGTGTCTGCAGCGCCTCCGGCTCCGACCCCATTGCCGACAGTTCGCAAAAATGAAGCGACAGCGCGTCCAACATTAAAGTTTCCGCCGAACGACCGCTATCGCCAGCGATGGCTTCAGCCCGCTCATAAATCGAGGCTGGTACTTGCAGTTCCTTTGTCGGCTCTTCCATGTCCATTCCACCCTCGCTAGGACTTCTTCATTGTAACTGATTATGTTCCTCATCGTCGGCAGCTACTTTCGCCGCCGGCCATGGCAGCGCTTGAACTTCAGCCCGCTGCCGCAAGGACAAGGATCGTTGCGCCCGGCTTTGGCGAAAGCCGCCCCCATCTCGGCATCGTGCCGCGCCATCATCATCATGACATTGGCCGGCGGGCGCCGCTGCGTCAACTCGCGCGCCATGAAGCTCATCGTGGGACCGACGTGATTGAAAAAGGCGCGATAGCCGGCGCAGAGGTAGTTCAAGCCGCTTTCGCCGTCGGGGGTGTTGATGAAACGATTCTTGGGGCAGCCGCCGTTGCAGACGAACTTGACCTCGCAGTCGAGGCAATACTGCGGCAAGGTATCGCGCTTGGCCAAACCGAAGTCGCGCTGCTCGTCCATCACCACGATTTCTTGGAGCGGGATATCCATGATATTGCCCAGCTTGTAGTCCGGCTCGACATAGTGATCGCAGGAATAAACATCGCCATTATGCTCCATCGCCAGCGCCAGCCCACAGGTCTCGTCGAAGATGCACAAGCCGGGCGGCGCACCCGTCCAGGCCGCCAGCGCGATATCGAAGATCTGCACGAAGACGCGCCCGACATCCCGCCGCACCCATTCCTCGTACATGTCGATCAGGAACTGGCCGTAGCCGGCGGCGCTGATCGAGCGCTCCGTGACCCGGTCGCCTTCTTGATAGCCAGTCTCGTTGTCGCGCTCGACGATGGGGATGAACTGCATGAACCTGGCGCCGACTTCGTCGCGCAAGAATTTGTAAACGCGCTCGCCCTGGCCTTCGTTGGCGGCGTGCGCGGTGGTCAAGATATTGTATTCGGCGCCATGCTTTTGCAGCAATTCGATGCCCGCCATGACGCGGTGGAAGGTGGGCTTGCCGCCTTTGTCGACCCGGTAGAAATCGTGCAGGTCGGCCGGTCCATCGAGGCTGACGCCGAGCAAGAAATCATTTTCGGCGAAGAACTGGCACCATTCGTCGTCGAGGGTCACGGCATTGGTCTGCAGCGCGTTCGTGATACGCATGCCGGGACGCTTGTGTTTCTGCTGATAGCGGACCGCCCCTCGGAAGAATTCGACGCCCATCAGGGTCGGTTCGCCGCCTTGCCAGGCGAAATTGATGTCATCCACTTGCTGAGCCTCGATGTACTGGCGGATGTATTCCTCGAGCAGGTTGTCCGACATGCGGAAGTCGCTGCCCGGATACAGCCTCTCTTTGGAGAGGAAGTAGCAGTACTTGCAATCGAGGTTGCAGATGGCGCCTCGCGGCTTGGTCATCAGGTGGAAGGCTGTGGGTTGGTAGGTGGCGGTTTGCATGGCAGGGAGTATAGCATAGTTCAATAATTCGCCACAGAGGCGCAGAGGGCGCAGGGTAGTGCATCCCTTTCGCTTGATGCTCAAATCAGCCAAATATAGTTTCACCACAAAGACACGAAGGACACAAAGAAAACGTCTATTTCGCAAACAATTCTCGGTATCCTCGGTGTTTAAGATTTCCTGTTTCAACCGAAAAGGATACGCTACCGGGCGCAGAGGGTTTTGTTAAGGGTGTTGCGATATGTTAAGATACTAATCATATTCGTAGCATTTTTGGGGATAAGAGACGATGAGCTTTTTTGACGCCTTGAACAAGCTTGCCGAGGATGTGAATCAACATAGAGATAAGATGAACAGCAGCGAGGCCACTACAGCACAGGTCTCCGTTAAGCCGTTCTTGCAAAAACTTGGCTACGATACGCATAATCCTGATGAAATTCGTGAACAATACGCCATCTTGGGCGATGCCGCCGACTTCGCTATCCTGCAAGAAGGCAAGCCAATCATGGTATTGGAAGCGAAAAAAGCAAGCGAAGCGCTGAATAGCAAACACTGGAAGCAACTATTTCAGTATTTTAATGCGGCCGAAGCACACGTTGGTATTCTCACCAATGGAATCGCATATCGTTTCTTTGCCGACATGAAGAAGTCCGGCCTCATGGACAAGGAGCCGTTTCTGGAGATTGACCTGTTAAATCTCGACAAGCAAAAGGTTGACGTATTAGCAGGCTTTACCAAGACGCGATTTGACGCTGAGAAATCAGTCCGCGATTTCAAGCTGTTTGGTCTTGTGGAGCGGGAACTCAATCATCCATCTAACGAATTCGTCAAGCATTTTGCCAAGCAAGTGCATGCTGGCGCGGTATTGAAGACTGTCATTGACGAGTATCGTCCGCTGGTCAAGCGGGCGATTGATGAATTTGTAAACCAAGAAACCCCAAACGAGGACAATGGTCCGATCAGTCACGATGGCGTCATAGAAGTGCCTGTATTTGCAACACACAGAGGACATGAATTTGAGGCGACGCTGTTGGTCGATGAAGTCATGAACTGGCATAAGAAACCTGTGTACATCAGGTTTCAGGGCAATCGCATGAGTTGCACCCGTGCCACGCTAAATGCCCTTCATATTGTCAGTCCACAAAGAAAAACGGGGAAGTCCGCTTGGCTATTCTGGCAATTCAATCATCCTATTACTGGAGAGAATCAGCCCATTAAGGTCATCTACGAAGATGTCCAGAGTGGGGGTGACCTGCGTCAGCATCTCGCTGCTAAGTACACGTAGATTTTCTCTGCGCCCTCTGCGCCTCTGTAGCAAAATCAACGCAACTTCGCCATCACATTCCTCAAGCCCACCGGCAGCTCGCTCTCAAAGCGCATCCGCTCCCCGCTCGCCGGATGATCAAATGCCAGTTCGCTGGCGTGCAAAAACTGCCGCTTCAACTTCACACGCTGCTTGCGATAGCCGTATACCGCGTCCCCCACCACGGGACAGCCGATGAAAGCCATGTGCGCGCGGATCTGATGCGTCCGCCCGGTCAATAACCGCAGCTCCACCAACGCCCGGTCGCCCTGAAAATCATCATCCAGCACCCTGAATTCGGTCTGCGCCGACCTGCCATCCCGCCTTACCGTCATGCGCTTTCGCTGTCGCGGATGGCGGGCGATGGGCGCATCCACCAGTCCCTTGTCGCTTTCTGGCCGCTTCTCCAACAGCGCCAGGTAGCGCTTGTCCACGCTGCGTTCCTGGAATTGCCGCATCAGCGCCAGCAAGCTGGTTTTCTTGCGCGCGGCCACCAGCAAACCGCTGGTGCCGCGGTCGAGGCGATGGACGATGCCCAGACGCTCCCCCGTCTCAGGATCGTCCATCATCTCAGCCAGCTCCGGATAGCGCGCCAGCAGCGCATTGACCAGGGTGCCGCCCCTGTTGCCCGCGCCAGGATGCACAACCATGCCGGCCGCTTTGTTGATCACCGCCAGATCGTCATCTTCGTAGACGATCTCCAGCTCAATGTCTTCAGGCTCGACTGAAACCTCTTCGCCAAGGGGCATAGCGATCTCAACGCGCTCGCCGCCTTTGAAACGGAAGCCCGCTTTCTCGACCTTGCCATTCACCAGCACGCGCCCGGCGCGGATTAGCTTTTGCGCCTGCGCGCGCGACAAGCCTTCCAGACGCTCCAGCACAAAGAGGTCAAGTCGCTGTTTGCTTGTCTCCGTAATCAGGTGGAATTTTCGCTCGCCCTGATCTTCACCCATGTGAGTTCTTTACTTCGATTCTCGGCGCGTCCGCTTCAAGACAGGCTCGCGGAGGAACTCAGCAGCGCGGCTATGGTGCCGGCAACCGCAATCGCCAGCAATAGAATCAGCGCCATCCGCAACAGCCTGATCAAGTCCGCTTTCTCGGCTTTGCTCCAACCCGACCGCTTGTCGCCCATAACTGCCTTACGTATCCAGCCGCAAAGACGTCGCGATCACGATTAGACCTGTAGCGGCGGCGCTTGTCAATGCAGCGCGCTGCCCGTTGCCGCGGCGCGGTTTTGTTTGCGGGCGCCGAGCCGCTATAATAGCGGCTATTGCACCTCAGCAGGAAGGCAAAGCATGGTGCAAGTCTTGGTGACCGGCGGAGCCGGTTATATTGGCAGCCACGTCGTCCAGATGTTGATCGAAATGGGCTACGACGTCGTGGTCTACGACAACCTGAGCACAGGCAACCGGCAGGCTGTTCACCCGGATGCCAAGTTGGTCCGGGGCGACCTTCACGATCTCGAGGCGCTGCAAGCAGTTTTCGCCGCCCATCAGTTTGAGGGGATCCTGCATTTTGCCTCGCAAATCCTGGTCAGCGAAAGCATGAAGAAACCCTTCATGTACTTGCGCGACAACCTCTACACCATCGTCAATGTATTGGAGTGCGCCAGCCTGCGCCAGGTCAAGCGCTTCATCCTCTCGTCGACCGCCAATCTCTTTGACAATCCCGCGCGCATCCCCATTGGCGAGCAGGAAGCGCTTGTCCCCGGCAGCGTCTACGGCGAAACGAAGTATATAGCCGAGCGGCTGCTAGCCTGGATGGACCGGCTTTACGGCATCAAATACTGTTGCCTGCGCTATTTTAACGCCTGCGGCGCCCATCCCGACGGACATATCGGCGAGGCGCACGATCCGGAATCGCATCTTATACCGCTGGTGCTGCAAGTGGCGCTGGGGCAGCGCGACGCCATTGATATTTACGGGACCGATTACGATACGCCCGACGGCACCTGCGTCCGCGACTACGTACACGTGCTTGATCTGGCGCGAGCGCATATTCTGGCGCTGGAGGCTTTGGAAGACGGCGCCAGTACGGTCTATAACCTGGGCAGCGGCAGCGGTTATTCCGTGCGCGAGGTCATCGAGAGCGCGCGACAGGTTACCGGACAGGCCATCCCCGTGAACGAAGCGCCGCGCCGCGCCGGCGATCTGCCCGTGCTGGTCGCCGATAGCGACAAAATCGGGCGCGAACTCGGTTGGGAAACGCAATACAACAACCTCGAGACGATCATCCAAACAGCCTGGAACTGGCATCGCCGCCATCCCCACGGTTACCAAGCCTAGTGATGAAAAGATAAAGCGAGCTTGTATCATTCTCGACCAAAGGAGAGATTGATATGACCCGACTCGCGGCCCTCGCCGATATTCATGGCAACCTGCCCGCTCTGCATGCTGTCATCGACGACATGCGCCAATTCAATGTAGACCAGGTCGTCGTGGCTGGCGACAGCGTCAATTGGGGACCCTTCTCGCGCCAAGTGCTGGAGCTGATCTTTCGGCGGCGCTGGGCGCTCATCCGCGGCAACAACGCCTTTTACGCGCTGGATTACAATACCACTCGCGCGCCGGATCACTGGGCGCGTTTCAGCTTGCCGCCGATTCTGCGCGAGCAACTGGGCGGCGACTGGCTCAATGCGATTAGCTGCCTGCCCGATTCGCTCTCCCTGCGCTTTATGGACGCGCCGCCCTTGCGCGTGTTCCATGGCTTGCCCGACAATCCCTGGCAGGCGATCTTCCCCAATTCAGCTAAGGACAAAGTCGCGGACTGGCTGCGCGGCATCCGGGAAGGCACGGTCATCTGCGCGCATAGCCACATCCCAATGGAACGGCAGGTCGGCCGCTGGCAGATCTTTAATCCTGGTTCCGTCGGCGTCCCGCTTGATGGCAAATTCAGCGCCAGCTACATGATCCTCGATGGTCATGCAAAGGGCTGGGAGCTGGCCGCGCATCGCCGCGTTCCTTTCGACTACGATCCGCTCTACCGTGAATTTGAGCGGCAGAACTTTGTCGAACGCGGCGGCGTGACAGCGCGTCTGGTAATCGAAGAATTCCGCAGCGCCCGTCTTCAAGTGCATCCCTTTGTCCTTTGGAAATTAAAGCATTTTGCTGATCGTCCGGACGATTTCGAACTTCTGCGCGCCTTTCTTGACTTGGACGACGTCGGCGAGTATATGCCCCCCGCATATCGCAACCTGAACGGACCCAGGGCAATCGCTTCAAAATGATAGCGGCTGAAATGGTGGGAATCTAAACTGAATATTAACTACAGAGAACACAGAGGGCACAGAGAAAAACATAAAATGTCTTATTTCAACTGTGTTTTCGAGTGAAAAATCACGTTTCGCTTATCACTCTTTCTTATGCTTAGTCTCGGATTTTAGAAAAAATGTCGTCTGAACACCAAGTAACTCTGTGCGCTCTGCGCGCTCTGTGTTGAAAAATAATTTGATGCGATTGGCCTGGAACGGACCCCTCCACCGCGACTGAGCCTTCAGGACCTGCTAGAATATCTGCCGGTGGACAAAGTTTTGAGGAACTACAATGTGTCGCAACATAAGAACGCTCTACAATTACGATCCGCCCAGCACGGTCGACGATATCGAAGCCGCCGCCCGGCAATATGTGCGCAAGGTCAGCGGCTTCCGCAAGCCCGCGGCCGTCAACAAAGCGGCTTTTGAACGCGCAGTCGCCGAGATCGCGTCCGCGACCGCGGCGCTGCTGAACGGCTTGCAAACGAGCGCCCCGCCCCGCGACCGCGCGGCGGAAATCGCCAAAGCGCGGGAACGCAATGCCAAACGCTTCGGCGTCTCATAAGCTGTTTACAGCCTTGGCGCCGTCGTTTAGACTGTCCCCAAATCTTCAAATGTCGCCAGAGGCTTCCCCATGACAGAGCTTGGCGAATCGATGATGGCGGCGCGCATCGCTCGAATCGGCAAACCGCGCGCGCTCAAGTACGAACGATGCCCGATGCCGACGCTCGCCCCTGACGAAGCGCTGGTCAAGATTCACGCCGCATCCGCCAATCCCGGTGATCTGCTCTTTCGAAATGGGCGCTTCATCATCCGCAAGCCCTTGCCGCATATCCTGGGCAATGATCTCGCGGGAGAAATTGCCGCTGTCGGGGAAGATGTCAGCGAATGGGAGCCGGGCGAGCGCGTCGCCGCCTGCTACGAGGGGCTCGGGCGCGAGCGCGACGGCAGTTACGCGGAGTACTGCGCCGTGCCAGCCGATCAATTGGTCAAAATGCCCGTCTCCCTAGACTTTCAAGTCGCGGTTGCGGCCGGCGCTTCTTTTGCCAATGCCTGGACAGCGCTGGTCGGCAATGGCAAGATCAAGAAGGCCGATCGCGTGGTGATCCAGAGCGCGGCGAGCCCGCTTGGTATCGCCGCTGTGCAAATCGCCAGCGCCAAAGGAGCGCAAGTTATCGCTATCAGCGGCAGCGACGTCGCGGCGCAATTGCGAGAGATCGGCGCGCATATCGTCCTGGATGAGGCCGGCAGCGATCTCGTGCGGCAAGTTAAGGTTGCCACTGGCGAATTGGGCGCGACGCTTGTCCTGCATAGCTCGAATACAGATGCGCTGGCGCAATCTATTGATATGCTCGACTACAAGGGAAGACTGGTCCTGGCAGCGCCTGCGCAAGTCCGCGACTCTCGAATCAATTTAATGGACATCTACTTGAAGAACCTCAGCATCCTGGGTTCCTACGACTCGCTGCGGACCAGGGATTTCGAATCAATTCTCCTGGATTTCGCCAAAGGCAAATATCAACCCGCCATCGACGAGACGCTGCCCCTCAGCCAGGCGCGCAAAGCCCACGAAAAAATGGAAAAGAAGCCCGGCTTCGGCAAGATCGTTCTGACGCCCGATTCGGTCTTGGAAGCGGCGAAGAAACCGGCCAGTTGGATACCGATCGACTGACCGGGCTCAATCCAAACCCGGATACTCCAGAAACAAAACATCCAGCGCCAGCCGGACATTGGCATTGGTTTCCAAAGCGCGCGCGGCCCGGCGCGTGGCATTGAGCGCATGCAATGATTGCGCCGGATTCACTCGCATCGCCAGCGCGCGTATCTCATCCTTGCGGTCGCTGTTGCAGGGCTTCACCGGCGTCTCGTAGCACTCTAGCAGCAAGTCGCGCCAGTACGTTTGCCAGATGTCCAGGGTCGCGCGCAACTGGTTTTTGTCCCGTGCCAGTTTGCGGCTGAGCTCCTCGGCAATTCTTAGGCGATCCACCCGGCCGCCGCGCAGGACGTCCCGAAGAAGTTCCAGGTACGTCGCCCTGGATTCAAGCAGTGTTTCATCGTCCAGCGCGGCCAGCGCCCAGCCGATGCGTCCGCTGCTCAGCCGGGCGATCAGTTCGGCGCGATCCGCTTCCGCGCCGCGACCGAGCAAATGATCCTTAACAAGCGCCAATGGCAAGGGGCGCAAAGGTATAATCTGGGTACGGCTGCGGATGGTGGAAAGAATGCGTTCCGTCGATGTCGCCAGCAGCAAAAGAACCGCATGTTCCGCCGGTTCTTCCAAGGTCTTGAGCAGAGCGTCCTGCGCTTGTGGCAGCACCAGGTCAAAGTCTTCCAGCATCGCCACGCGATAGCGCGAGCCATAAGGCTTCAGCGCCAACAGGCGCATCACATCACGAATGACGTCGATTTTCAAGCGACCGCTTTCATCCGCGCGCGCCAGGATCAGATCAGGATCGCTGCCTTTGACAATGCCGCGGCAGGATCGGCAGTTGCCGCAAGGGCGTCCCGCGATATCTTCCGATTCACAATTGAGCGCCATAGCGAAGGTCTGAGCCAGGGTCATCTTGCCCACCGAGGAACTGCCCGTGAACAGATAGGCATGGCGGCTGCGCCCGTTCAGCAGGCCGCGCCGCAGAAACTCCACCGCCCGCTCGTGCCCGACGATGTTCCAGTTGTGATTACTGTCAATAGTCCCATCCATGCGCCAATTATACCCTTGCGGAATATGATTGCGAAATGTGGCATTGTCTGCGTCCAGTCCGTTATTTACTCGTCCCGATTCAAGACTCAGGCGGCCGCTCACCCTATAATTGTTCATAGCCACTGAATAAAATGGCGCTACGGTACCGTCTGCTATCCGCATGGTCCGGGCGGAGGGTCTTAAAATGCCATCTTCAATTTCGCTGTTTGAAACGCGTCTGAACCCGCGGCTTCGTCCGCGCTCGGGTCTGCGACTCCTTATCCTGTCTTTGTTTTTCATCGCGTTCGCCATGACCGCGCCGGCGCAAGACGCGCCGACCGTGACAATCACGCCGGACTCGGGTCCCGTCGAAAGCGCGCTGCTCATGATTCTAATCGAAGGATTGCAGCCGAACGCCGCTTACTCGATAGAGTTCCTTTTTGACGGCGAGATCGTTTTCAGCAGCGAAGAAACGAGCGATGATCAAGGCCGTATCACTTTCCCGGCTGGCAGCACCGAAGGCGATCTTCCAGGCATTTATACTGTTCAGGTGGTACAAGACGGCGCAGCGCTCGCCAGCGCGGACTTCGAATTGACAGCGAAAGAAGCCGTCATAGAACTGCCGGGCGAGGTCACTGTGACGCCGTCCTCCGGCCCCATAGGCACATTGCACGCCATCAAGATCGCCGAACTCGACGCGCAAAGGCGCTATACGGTAGAGATCACCGCCAGCGAATCGCAGCGGGTTGCCTATCGCCGCGCGCGCTTCAGCGACATGGACGGCATCATCGAGATTGAAGTCTTCGCGGAAGAAGGCGATAGTCCCGGCCAGCAAGCGATCGCCATTTACGACTCGGAAGGCAAAACGATTGCCGAAGGCGAATTCACCATCAACGCGCCGCCGGAGCGGGACGTTGCCGTCATCGTTACGCCAGCCATAACCGAAGCGGGGAGCTCGGTCGAAATCAGCGTCAGCGGGCTTTCGGCCTTCGATAGCGTTAGCGCCCAAGTCAAATCGGACGACGGCGTGCTGATCGACGCCGTCATGGCGCGGGCCTCGCGGGATGGCGAGGTCAACCTGAGCTTTACAGGTCCCGAGGACATGGCAGAAGGCCGCTATGACATTGAAGTCCTCGCGGAGGGCGACCAGGTCGCGACCGCCACCTTGACGATTGGCGAGCTCGCGGATACCGAATTGGCTCTAGCCGCCGTCGTTTCTGTCACGCCGCCGAGCGCAGCCATCGGTTCGGAGCATTTGATTGAGGTCAGCGGATTGCAGCCGGGCCAGGACTACAGGTTGAAGATCCTCGATCCGGATGGTGCCGAGGAATACGCTACCGCGCGCACTGCCGATGCGGCGGGCGCGTTCAACTTGAGAATCAGCAGTACGCCCGAAGATGACATCGGCTTTTATACGGTCGAAATCCGTGATGATGCCGGTGAGGTCCTGTTGGCAAGCGCGGCGCTCGAAATCAGCTTTGACGCGGACGCGGACGAAGGCGGGAGCGACGCCCTCGCCACGATTGAACCGCAATCCGCTGTCATAGGCTCGAGCCATGTGATCTTGGTGAGCAACTTGACGCCGGGCGAGCGGGTAAACTTTGATGTGACCTTCGCTGGCAAATCCGTCTACACGAGCAATAAAACAGCGGACGCAGCGGGCATGGTTCGGCTGGAACTGCTTACCGACGCGGGGGACGCCCCGGGCGATTATCTGATCACCGCTATGCGTGAAGCGGGAAATCAGCCGACGGTGGTTTTGACCGCAACCGCGGGAGAAGCCCCAGCCCCGGCAACCATCGTGTCAATGGGAGCGGGAGACGTGATCGAAGGCAGTCTGGTCGAGGGCCGCGCCGCGATCAAGTTCGAGGGCGAGGGCGGGCAATACATGAGGATCGCGGTCCGATCCGACGATTTTGACCCCGCGGCCGCCCTATTCGATCGCGATGAGGGCGAGATCGCCTTTAATGACGACAGCCGCGGACGCAAGTCAGCGGTCATCGGCCCGCTGCGGATGCCCTACAGCGGCGCCTATATTTTGGAGATATTCCCTTCTCCCTCCCTCGCGGATCTAGCGGGCATCCAAGGCGACTTTGTCCTGAGCATTGATCCGGTAGGCGTCGCCAGCATCGAAGACGTCGATGCCGTGCCATTCTCGCTCAGCGCCAGTATGCCGGCGGCATATTATGAATTGTCGGTGAAAACAGGCGACAGCCTCACGCTGGCCGTCGACAGCAACGGCAACCTGGACAGCACATTGCAGGTACTCTCGTCCGATGGCATTGAATTGGCTTTCGACGATGACAGCGGTCCCGGCTTTGAGGCCGAAATCAGCAATTTGATTTTCGATCGCGACGATACTTACGTCTTGGCAGTTTCGACATTTGGCGAGTTGGCCATGGGCAGCGGCACGATAACCGTGAGCCGCAATCCGGCGCGCGCGCTTGAAGATGGCGAAGTCATCATCACCCTTAGCGACAAGGTCATTCGCGATCTGGTCGTCTTCCACGCGGCGGAAGGGGAATCGCTGATCCTCAATCTGGAGGTGCTATCGGGAGCGGTCGAAGATCTCTTTGTCAGCGCCACGGTCGCCGGTATGGAAGTGATGTCCTACAGCGCCATGGGCGTACCGGATCGACTGCCTTTGGCATTTGTCATGCCCACGAGCGGCCAGGTGGTCGTCGCCCTGGAGAAATTCGGCTTCGACGACAGGATTTCGCTGGCCGTCTCGCTTGAGCGGCAATGAGATAGGGGAAACACGAAACGGGCAGCTGGGCAAGCCAAGCTCGCCTGTCCGGTCCCGCTTCATATCGTCTAATAAATTTGCAGACCCCGCGCCTCTCGCACCCCGTCGCGCCAGGCTTCGCTGCGTCCGTTGTGCGCCGGCTGCTCCTTGACCCGCAAGCCGGAAAGCTCGGCAACTTCGCGCTGGGCATAAAAGGCGTCCATTCGCCGCTTTAATTCAGCCACGATCTCTGGACGAGCCTCGTAGAGATTGCGCCGTTCCAGCGGATCTGCCTCCAGATCGAACAGATCCTGCGGTCCGGCCGGATAACGATAGACCAGCTTCCAGCGTTCGTCGCGGATCATGCGCAGATCGCCGTATTCGCCGACGCGCGTATTGTCCCAGTTGATCGTTTCTCCTCGCAACAGCGGCGCGTAAGATTGGCCGGTATTGACCTCGGATATCGGCGCCTGGACGCGGGCCAGCTCGCAGATCGTAAGGAAACTGTCATAGTGGTCGACATAGTTTTCCAATACCCCTGCCCGGACGCCGGCGCCCGAGATGACAAGGGGCACTTGCAGCGAAACCTCGTACATGTTTAGCGGGCGCGTGCTGTTTCCCTTGCCGAAAAAGCCATTATGCCCAAGCGCGCAGCCGTGATCGGAGGTATAGATGATTACCGTGTTTTCCCAGTGTCCCCGCTCTTTCAGCGCATCCACAACGCGGGCGACATTGTCGTCGATCTCGGTCACTGACGCGTAATAGCCGATGTATCGGTCGCGCAGCTCTCCTTCGTTGAGTTCGTTGCCTCCGCCTTCGTTCTTGACCCATGGGTGCGGGTCCCAAGGCGGGATCTCGGCGAAGGAGCAATCTTGATAGCGCGCCGTTTGCAGGGGATCATGCGCTTGCTGGCGATAGGGAGAATGTGTGGCGATATAGCCGATGTTGAGGAAAAACGGCTTGCCTTCGGGAACTGTATCCAGGAATTCGATGGCCTGATCAGTGATGAAGCGCGATTTGTTTCCGGTCAGCTCGACCATTTCGTCATTGCGGATATACGTATAGGCACCGTTGTGCGCGCCTTGCCAGCCCGGCAAACCGAAATAATAGTCCGCGCCCGTCGGCGTCAAATGCGATTGACCCAGGTGCCATTTGCCGCTCAAACCGGTGTGATAGCCCGCGCCCGACAAGTAATCGAAAAGCGTCCTTGTCCCGCCCAGCCAATCCCGCTCGCCGATCTCGGGCATCGCCTCTTCCAGCCAGTCATGAATCCCAACCTGCGAGGCGGTCTTGCCGGTCAACAGGCAAGCGCGGGCCGGCGAACAGACCGGCGTCGGCGTATAGGCTTTTGCAAAACGCGTACCCGCCGCCGCCAGCGCGTCAATAGTCGGCGTATGCGCCTCGCAATTGCCATAGCAGCCGTTGGCCCAGGCGCCGTGGTCGTCGGTCAGGAATAATACGATATTGGGTCTTTCGATCATCATGGACTCCGTGATATATGATGGGCTGCGCGTCAAAGTGTAATTGACGCTCGCTCACAATTGCTATCCTTAGATGTTGCAAGCGCAGCGAGCTATTTGCTATGCTATTGGCAACGGAGTGACCAGAGGTTAGCCAAATGCCAATTGTGACTACTGAGCAAGCTCAGCAATATCATCGAGATGGGTACTTCATTCTAGAATCCGCCATTCCAGTCGAGATCGTCGCTGCCTTGCGCGCCGAGTGCATGCGTTATGTCGATATTTATGAGAAGGAAATGGAAGCTAGGAGCCTCAAAACACAGGGCATCAATCATTACAAGAAGCGCTACTTCGTTTCCAATCGCAGCGCCGACAGCCCCATCATGACCGAATTCCTATTCAGTGAGCTGATGGCGGATATCTGCCGCGCCACATTGGGCGATACCGCTTACCTGTTCCATGAACAATACGTGGTCAAAGCGGCGGATACCGATTCCAAATTCGCCTGGCATCAAGATTCCGGCTATGTCGGGCATTACCACCGCGCTTATCTCTCGTGCTGGTGCGCGCTGGACGACATGTCAATCGAAAACGGCACTGTCTTCATCCTGCCCTATTCCCGCGATGGACGCGGCGCCACTGACGAGATCATTGACCATGAGGTCGAAGAACGGAGCAATGACAAGGTCGGCTACAAGGGCGATGATCCCGGTGATCCAGCCATCGTGCCGGCCGGCAGCATCGTCGTTTTCAGCAGCCGCACCTTCCACCGCAGCGGTCCCAACATGACAGACAAGTATCGCCGTTGCTACCTGGCGCAATACTCCGCCGAACCGATCATGAATCGCGATGGCAGCGAGTTGTGGGGCCGCGCCGAGCCCTTGCTGCGAAAAGGTGAATGGATGGGAGCGCCGACCTAGCCAAACAGCTCCAGCGTGCCGCGCATCTCCATCGGCAGGCTGAAAATCTGCCAGGCGGCCAGCATCAGCAGCAGAAATACCAGCGCCCAGGGCAACAAGCCCGGCAAGGCTCTGCGGCGATAGAGGCGCAGCGCCCGCTTCTGCGCCAGGCGCAAACTCCATAGAAAACCGCCGATCAGCGCCAGGAACTGAACGATGCCGATAAGGGCAAGGTCCAGGCTGAAGCTCCAGCTTTGCCAATCGCCAACGGCACCCAGGAATTCTTGAATGACGGGCACGATCAAGCCCGGTCCTGTCAGCAGATGAAAACTGTAATGAGCGAACCAGATGCCGAAGCCGATCGGCACAAAAGCGGGCGCAAAGGCAGCCACCGTATCGCGTATCGAATCCCTGCGCGCGCAGCCCGTGACTAGCCTGCCGAGATAGGCCGCGCCTGTCGCCACCGCCACCGGCAAGAGCAAATTGCTCAAGCCAAAGACAAGCAGCAGCACAAGGAGTTCGCTAGAGATGCCCAGTTTCAACGCCAGCCACTCCTGCAAGTCATAATAGGGTGGCGCCATGCCAAAAGCGTTGGAGACGCCCATGAAAGCCAGCGCGATCACGAGCAAGGACAGGTCCCAGCGCCGGGGCCAACTGTCGCCCCGGCTCAATTCCCGCCCCGGCGCGCGCGTGAACAGGCTGACATTGTCATGGGGGCAGGCGCGTACGCAGTCGAGGCACATCGTACAATCCAGATTGCCGCGAATCTGCGGCGCGAAGAGCTCGGTACCGCAGCCCAGCGTACCCCCCGGACCATGTTCAACTTCGACTGCGCGCGCTGTATCTGTGCCCGCGCCAGCGCTAGCGATCTCATCCAGACGCACCATGGTCTGCGGCGCATAACTGCCGTTGACGCATTCTTTGCCGACGCAGGTCGCGCAGACATCATGGGACTTCACGGCGATCTGAGTTGGCGAAAGGGTCGAATAAACGAAATTGAATGCGCCGAGTGGACAGACATATTTGCAAAATGCCGACTCGGTGAAGAGCGCCTCCAAAACGAAGGAGGCCAGGAAGTAGGCGACGATCACCCAAGCCGTCAGCCAGGGACTGGACCAGAGGTTTAAGTATTCGTAGACGAAAAAAAGCAGGAACAAGCCAAATATCGAGATCCATTTATTGCGCAGTTGCTGGGGAAAGCGCCGTCCGCGTAACGAGAGCCGCTTCGCCAGCGTGCGCGGCAGCGTAAAGGGACAGCCCATGCAGAACAGGTTGCCCGCCAATAGCAGGACCAGCACCGCAATGCCTCGGAACTGCACCCAGGGTCCCACCGTCGCCAGGTTGCGCGCCGCGGTCTGCGGTCCGGTAAAGCCGTCGAGGATCAGCGCAATCGCCATCAAAGCTAGGACCGACTGCAGGACCAGCCGGCCATAGCGTCCGCGCAGCAGCGGGCCGACGACCGGCGCCCGCAGCACATCAATGCCTAAGGCGGGGCGATGGTGAATCGCATTCTCGCGCTCATTCATAACAGGACCTTTATCAAACCGCCGCGCGGGAAAGCAGCGTGTAGAGGACATAAACCAGGTAGAGCGCCAGCAAAGCGACGCCCTCGCGCCGACTGAGCATGCGCTGGCTCTGCAACAGCACGTACAAGATTATCGTCGTCGCGACGAGTATGCCGATCGACATCCACAAGCCATCTGCGCCCACATGAATCGACGCCATGCTCCCCAAAAGAATTGCCAAGACCCAGGGAAAGCCCAAACCGATGAAAATGTCGAAGATATTGGAACCGATGGCGTTGGCCACAGCCATACCGCCGCGCCCAGCGCGCGCGACATCAATCGAAGAGATTAGATCCGGCGCCGATGTGCCCGCCGCCAACAAGGTCAGCGCTACAATCACCGGCGGAATCCCGATGCCGGCCGCAAACACGATGGTGGCCTCGACCAGGATATAACTCAAGGCGACGATCAAGGCGATGGCGACTATGAATGTCCAGAGGTAGTTCTTTTCTGGCGCGCCGGTGATCAAACGCAGCAGCTTCGTTATAGCGGACTCGATTTGATGCCTGGCGCCGTCGCCGCTCGCGCCTTCGGCCTCGACCGCGTCGTCGACTCTGCCCGCGGTTAGATCCGTCTTGGACGGATCTTTGTAAAAGACCAGCAGCAGCACATAGGCGATATAGGCTGCCAATCCCAAAATCGCTTCCCATAGCAGCACTTCGCCATCCACAAAGATGAAAGCCAGATAGCCGATGGACAGCAGGTAATAGAGCGTGTCGCGCCGAACGGCAAAGGGATGAATGCGCAAGCCGCCCGCCACCACCGCGGACACACCCGTGATGACCAGAATGTTGAAGACAGCCGAGCCCACAATCGTGCCGATGCCGACATCGCTATGGGCGCCGCCACCGGTGAATAGCGCTATCAGCGCAATCGCCAGTTCCGGCGCTGACGAACCCATCGCCATTAAGGAAGCGCCCGCGACTTCGTCGGATAAATTCAAGCGCCGTGAAATCTGATCCAGGCTAACGATGAAAAAGCCTTCGGTTATCACCGACAGCAGGTAGACCGATACCAAGATTAATGCCAGGCTCGCCAGTGTCTCAATCAAGTTCGTCCCCGATTCGCAGGTGAATCAAATGCCCGAGCGACGCCGGATCGAAAGGCGAGCGTCGCATCGTAATGGGCTACCGCCCGGTCAAAATTCACAGTCCTCATGGCATGGAACCATCGGTAGAATAAGTCTCGCGCGCAAGCAATAAGATTATAACATTGAAGCGCGCGCAATTAGACGCCGACACCGTCAAATGACAGGAGCCAGCATGAAGACCGATGACATCAAACTGCTTTACCAATACAACGATTGGGCAAACAAGCGCATTCTCGCGGCGGCCGAAAATCTGACACAAGAACAATTGAGGACGCCCAACGAACTCGGCTGGGGCAGCCTGCGCGGAGCGCTGGTCCACATCCTCGACGCTGAATTTGGCTGGCGCAAGTTCCTGAACGACGAAACGGGTTCGCGCGATCTGTTGAGAGACGAGGATTTCCAGGATGTGGCTGCGCTGCGCCAGCGCTGGGAGCTGGAAAACCAAGCGCTCTGGACCTTTCTGAATGCGCTGACTGACGCGGACCTCTACCGACCGGTAATCAGCCAACGAGGCGACACCGAGTATCGCTGGGTCTTGTGGCAATGCCTGACGCATGTGGTCAACCACGGCACGCAGCACCGCGCCGAATGCGCCGCTCTGCTCACCGGTTTCGGGCATTCGCCGGGCGATGTCGATTTCACCCTTTTCCTCAGCAGCCGGCACAAACATCAAGACGGAGACACTGATGAAGTTCAAAGAAATTGAGCTGCTCTTCAAATACAACGATTGGGCAAATGAACGCATCCTGGATACGGCGAAGAAAGTTTCGATTGAGCAGTTGACCGCGCCCAAGGAATTTGGCTGGGGCAGCCTGCGCGGGACGCTGGTCCATCTGATGGAAGCCGAGTACGCCTGGCGCATCCTCCTGAAAACCAGCGAACACGTCGAATGGCTGCAGCCGGAAGACTTCGCCGATGTTTCGGCAATTCGCGCGCGCTGGGCAGAGGAACGCGCCGCCTTCTGGGATTACCTGAACAGCCTGTCAGACGATGATCTGGCTGGCACAGTCAGTTATGAAGGAGGCGGCATAATGCGCCAGCGCGTCCTCTGGCATTGCCTGGCGCATGTCGTCAATCACGGCACACAGCATCGCGCCGAATGCGCGGCGCTACTGACGGGCTTCGGTCACTCGCCCGGGAATGTCGATTTCACGGTGTTTCTGTCGCAGCGTTGACTCAGTTGAAAGCTGGGCGTCGTTCGCGTCAGATTTCTTGCGGCGCAATTGCAGGCGCGGTAAAGTATAGTTGAGGTCGCGGCGGACGCGTTCCCATAAACCAGCGCCCGATCCACTGGAAATGGCTTGGTGCCCCGCCATACGATCTGTCAACGAATAGTCGCAGGTAAAGAAAGGACGCTTATCATGCGAAGACTTCTCAATTTAGGATTGCTGCTACTCATCATGCTGTTGCTCATCCCGGCGACGTTGCTGGCGCAGGATGCGCCCAAAGTCACTGTCGTAACCTGTTGGGGCGGTCCAGAAGGCATCGGCTTCAATGCCGTCAACGCGGTATTCACTGAACAAACGGGCATTGAAGTTGAACATATCGACGATCGCGATTGCCACCTGCTGCCGCAAATCATGGCCAGCGCCGGCAACCCGCCCGATCTATCCGGCATGCCGCGCCCCGGCGTCATGGCTGAATTGGCGCGCGAAGGCTTGATCATACCCTTGACCAGCGGCGACGACCCGGTGCTCACGCCAGAGTTTGTCGCGGCCAATTACGGTCAGGCGCTCATTGATCTGGGTTCGGTGGATGGCGAATTCTACGGCGTTATCAGCGCGGTCAGTTCCAAGAGCCTCGCCTGGCGCCGCAGCGATGTCTTTGAAGATATCGGCGAAGACGCGCCCACAACCTGGGACGAGTTCATTGAGTACCTTGATATTCTGGTGGAAGAAGGCATAGCGCCTTTGGCGCTCGGCGCTTTGGATGGCTGGACGCTGACCGACTTCTTCGAGAACCTCTATCTCAACATCGCCGGTCCCGATATGTACCACAAGCTCTTCGTGACGCACGAAGTTGAATGGACCGATCCCACCGTCATCAGCGCGCTGGAACATTTCGCCGAGGCGGTATCGCCGACCGACACGCGCCTGGCTGGCGGCGCGGACGGGACGCTTGCCCGCGGTTTCATCGGCGCCATGGACGCCGTGATGAACGGTGAAGCCGGGCTCTTCCCGCTCGCCAGCTTCATGCGCAGTTTCGCCATGGCAAACTTCCCGGGCCAGACCTGCCCCGATGATTTCGGCTACTTCCAATTCCCCACAATCAACGAGGAGTTCGCCAACTCAGTTGTGCTTGGCGGCAACTTCTGGCTGATGTACAACGACCGGCCCGAAGTGCGCGAATACATGCGCTGGATGGCTGGCGCCGAAGCCCAGGAATTGATAGCGATCCAGGAAACGGGACCGCAATTGTCAGCCAACTACAACGTTTCCGCCGATGTCTACGCCGAGCCATGCGATGGCGCTGCGGCGGCCATGGTCGCCAACGCCAATTATGTCGCCTTTGACGGCTCCGACCTGGCGCCCGGCGCGATCGGCGGCGACGCCATGTTCACCGGCTTGCAAGACCTGGTCGCCAATCCCGACGCAGTACAAGAGGTCGCCCAATTCATCGAGGACGTGGCCGATACCGCCTACGGTGGATAGACCAAAAGCAACTTCCGTCGAGAGGGCAGTCCTCGCGGACTGTCCTCTCTTGTTGTTCCTCTGTCCGCCGCCTTGAGCGAAATACAAGCGCTTGCGCTGCGACGCATCTTATGCAATCGAGCAGATTCAGCAAATTGATTCCCTGGCTCTTCGCCGGTCCGGCGCTGATCGCGATGGCGCTCTTTTACGTCTACCCGACGATCGTCACCATCATACTGAGTTTCACCCGGGGCACGATCACAACACCGGCCAAAGAATTCGTCGGGCTTGATAACTATCGCATCCTATTGACCGAAGATCGCTTTTTCTTGAGTTTTGAAGACGGAGCCTTCAGCGGCGCGCTGATCAACAGCTTTGCCTGGCTCATCATTTTTCCGACAGCCGTCGTCCTGATTGGACTTTTGGTCGCTGTGCTATCCGACAAGGTCAAATACGAAGCGATTATCAAATCTATCGTATTCATGCCGATGGCCATCTCCGCCACCGCCGCTGCGGTCATCTTTCGCCTCCTCTATAACCAGAATCCCAACCTCGGCTCCCTCAACGCCTTTCTGGCGTCAATCATCCCGGATTTCCAGCCGACCGCCTGGTTGGGCAGCGTAGAAGTCGCCAACCTGGCGGTGATTTTCGCCGGCGTCTGGATTTGGACCGGTCTATCCGTCGTTGTGCTTTCGGCCGCCTATAAAGCCATTCCCGAAGAGATACACGACGCCGGAAAGATCGACGGCGCCAATGCCTGGCAATTGTTCTGGCGCGTTTCCGCCCCAATGCTTAGCGGACCGATGACATTCGTCGCCGTCACTATGATCATCAATGCGCTGAAAATGATCGACCTGGTGCTGGTGATGACAAAGGGCGCGCCACGCGGCGCAACCCGCATCATCGGCTACACCGTATTTTGGGAGACCTTCAACAACAATCGAACCGGTTATGGCAGCGCAGTGGCGGTGATTCTGCTGCTGCTCGTCCTGCCCTTCATCATTTATCAGTTGCGGCAAGTTCGCCGCGAGATATGAGGACGCTTTGGACGCGCAATCGGCAAGCTACAGCGGGCGGCGCCCGAGCCTGACCGAGGCGCTTGTCGCCTTGACTCGGCGGGGTCCGGTTCACGCGATTTTGCTGATCATCGGCATCATTTGGCTTGTTCCCTCGGTGGGCTTGGCTGTCACATCCTTTCGCACACGCGGCGACATCTCAGCTTCCGGCTGGTGGACCATCGCCAGCGGCGCCCGTACCGTTACCGATAATCATTGGGAAATCGAAGTCGTTGCGGCAGGCGAAAGCGGCGAGAATACCATCGTCGCTGGCGAGACCCTAAGCGGAAATTTACTGACTGACGCGGTTGAGGGCCTGCCCCCCGCCACCATTGGCCGGGTTCGCGTCCAGCAGATCATCGGCACGCTCGCGGTCGAGGAATTTGACCAGCCCATCGCGCTTGAGGGCCTGGGAACGGTCACTGTTCATGCCGACGGCTCCTACGACTTCGCGCCGGCGGCTGGTTACTCCGGCGCTTTCGTGGCCACAATCGAAAGCTCGACAACGCCCTTTGCGGTCGAGTTCCAGCTGCAAGGATTCGAATTTATTCAGGGCGAACTGGTCATTGAGGAAATCGGCGAGGCGGAGCGTGTGCCGCGCGCTGGCAAGATCATCGTCAACGCAGACGGCAGTTATGAATTCGAGCCGCGCGCGAGCTTTGTCGGCGTCTTCGAGGCGACGATCGATCAGCGTGTCATTGCCAACCCGCCTTTCACAATTAGCTACGCAATGCAACGCGCCGGTGGTCCGCTGCAAACCGCCGAGGCTGGGGCGTCGATGCAACTGCCGCTGGCTGGGACGCTTCAGGTCAGCGCCGACGGTCGCTTTGAATTCAAAACCGCCGCGGACTTCGCCGGTGCGGTTGAGATGGAACTCGGCATCCAGAATCCGCTACTGACGCTGGAGAACTATGAGGAAGTATTCACTCGGGAGCAGTTGGCCGAGCCGGGATTTCTCAACTTCTTCAAAAACAGTTTCATCATCACAATTCCCAGCACAATCATACCGATCGCAATTGCGGCCATGGCGGCTTACGCCTTCGCCTGGCTGGACCTGCCCTATCGCAATGTCTTCTATCTGCTGGCGATCGCCATGTTGATCGTGCCGCTGCAAACCACTTGGATCCCGGTTCTGCGCATGCTAAATGCGGCCAATCTGATCGGCACCTGGCCCGGCATCTGGATCGCGCATTCATCCTACGGGACGCCTTTCGCTATTTTTCTGCTTTACAACTTTTTCCGCGATCTGCCCGGTGAACTCTTTGAAGCCGCGCGCGTCGACGGCGCTTCAGAATTCGGCATGTTCTTCCGCATTGTCCTGCCGCTTTCGCTGCCCGCGCTCGCGTCCCTGGCCATTTTTCAGTTTGTCTGGGTATGGAACGACCTGATGAACGCGCTGATCTTCCTGGTTGACCAACAGAAGTTCCCGCTAACAGTAGGCATTCGACAACTCGTAGGCCAATACGCCAACGAGTGGGATATCCTCGCTTCCGGCGCCTTCATTACCATGCTCGTACCTTTGCTCGTGTTCTTCAGCCTGCAACGTTATTTCGTTCGCGGCGTCACGGCCGGCGCCGTCAAGGGATAAATCAAACATGATTGGCGGGATTTTTGACGCGCTGGCAAGACCGAATAGAATCGCCGGTTTGCCATTGTTTGCTCCATTGTGCGCCCTCCTGCTGCTGGCGCAATTGCCAAGCGCTTTGGGCATGGTCGTGACGCTGCGCGTGCCGGAAGATTACGAGAGCATTGCCGCGGCAATCGCCGACGCGCCCGATCACGCTGTCATCGAAATCGCCGCCGGCGCTTATCGCGAAGCCCTGATCATTGGACGGCCGCTGACGCTGCGCGCCCTAGAGCGCGCTCAAGTGACCCTGGTCGCCCCAAGTGATGATAGGTCCGTGGTCGCTATCCGTGACACCGATGCCGTTTCCATCGAGGGACTAACGATCGTTGGCGGTGAATATGGCATCTTCGTCACAAACAGCCGGGCGATCAAGATTCAAGGCAACACGGTTCTGGGCAGCCGCCTGGCGGGTATCAAAGTACGCCTCGGCGCGGCAGACATATTGAACAATTCGGTTATCAACGCGCAAGCGCCCTATGGATTCGGCATCCATGTCACCAACACCATGCAATGGCCGGAATCGCGCGTCACTGGGAACATCGTCTTCGGCAATGCTCATGGCGGGATTTATACCAATATGACTTCGATGATTCACATTAATGACAACATCGTGCGACAAAATGGAGAATATGGCATCGCTGTCACAGAAATGTCCCATGCTGATGTGTTGGGCAATACCGTCGCCGGCACAACCGGTATCGGCATCAATGTCCTGGATATGTCCATGGCGCTGGTATGCGACAATCTCGTTATCGATACCGTGAGCGATATTGATTCACAAAGTATCCGCAATGGCAATGGCATCACCGTCGACTATCACTCCGAAGCCTTCTTGTCAGGGAATACGATCGCAGGCAGCGCGCTAAACGGTCTCAGCGTCTTGTACGGCTCATACGCGTATCTGCACGAAAACCAGATCAGCGACAGCATGGAACAATCTGTTTACGTGGACGAAAGCGTCGTTGAAGAGGGGGCTGGCTGCGAGGCCGATCATTGACGCCGGCCGCCGCTTAATTTTCTACCTCGTAGCGGCGCCTGCCGCGGCTGCGCAGCAGCCTCGCGCCAAGATTCACTGCCGGCGCATGTTCGAGAGGATCGCTCGCCGACCGCGCCGGCGCAGTCTGCCCGGACGGAGCGGGCCCCGCCCCACCCGGATCGGGGTCAATCCGCGGCGCCACGCCGTATCCGGTCGCGTCTCGGCTGCGGCCGCGCGCGTTGAGCAAAGCCTGTACGCGTTGCGTGCGCTGTTGATCCTCGCTTTGGCGACCGGTCAAGGTCGCGCGCAGGCGCGCCAAATCGCCCCGCGTAATGATCAAGCGCCGGACTGCGATATCGAATGGCAACAAGATGAGCGCCAGCAAAATCAAGTTCTGCCAAATACCAACCGCTGCTTGTCGCTCTCCCAAATTGTGGGCGAAGACATCGGCTGGATCCTGGGCCAGATTGGCGCCGCCAGTTAGCTCAGCGAGTTCAGCCAGGCGCCGGTCATCCGGTTCGCGAGGGATGTACTCGGGAGAATAGGACATAACCCATCCATTGAGATCGCTTAGCGCCCTGTCGCCATCATCAAGCTGCGCTCCGCCATTAATCGTCAAGAAATAAGCCCCTTCGTTCTGCGGTTTGAAGGTGGCTTCGTAGCGGCCCGGCGCCGTCTGCAGCAAGGGCATGCGACGGCTGTCGCCGGCGGGATTCAATACAGCGCCGCTCAACAACAAGCCGTCCAGGAACTGCCCCGCGTCGTCGCGGGCGTCGACCACAATGCGCGCGTTTTCGTCTTCCAGGGCGATGCGTGTCTCCAGGTTGTTGTTAGCTCCTGCGTTGATGCTCCAGTTAACCGCCTGGCTCCAAAAGCGCGAGAAGTCATCCCATGTCACCCATTCGTTTGCCCAGCGCGCGCTGGCGTCCGAAGTCCAGGCCACGGCGCGGCCCAAGCCATATTGCCACGAAGCCAAAATCGGATCGGAATAGGGTTCGGGTCCGCTGAGGATGCGCTGGGCGGCAGTCTTCGGCGTGGTCGCCACATAACCACGCAAGGGCGGGAAGCTGCCGATGCCGTCGATAATCGCGTTGCTGCCCGTCACACGCGCGGTGAAGTCTTCTTCGACGATATACGAGCGCGATGCCAAGACCGTCTCTTGGGCAAAGATCAAGGGAATCTGCGCTACGTCCGCCACTTGATAATAATTGCCCGCGCCCGCTTCCGCCATTCGCTCGAGGAACTCCGCCGGATTGCGACCGATAGCAATAGACGATAAGCTGACGTCAAACTGCTCGTGCAGCAACCCGGTCAATTCCACCAATCCGGTTGGGCTTGCGCCGCCATCGGTCAGCAGGATCAGGTGCTTCAACTGCGATGGCTCGTTGATGATGTCTCGCTCCACCAGGCGCAAACCCGCCAAAATGTCCGTGCCGCCGCCCGACCGAATGGTATTGGTCATGGCGACCAGGGCCTGCGCGTCGTTGACTTGCTGAAACGGCGCCACCCAAGCGCCGCCAGTATCAAAAGTGCCGATGGCCACCCGGTCGCTCGGTTGCAGCAAACCCAGCGACAGCACGATTGCCCGCTTCGCCAATTCCAGGTTGGGTACACCGCTGCGGCCGATCTGCCCCATACTGCCGGAGCGATCAATCAAATAGGCAATCGTCAATTTGGGCAAACGCTGCTGGTCTTTGATCTGCATCTCCACTGGCAGGGTACGCTCCAGAGGCGTCTGATAGTAGCCGCCGGGCGCATAACTTTCGGGCCCGCCAATCATTACCAAGCCGCCGCCAATGTCGCTGACGTACTGATCCAGCAGATTCATCTGCGCATTGCTCAATTCGGTAGCCGGAACATTGACCAAAATGACGCTCTTGTAATTGGCCAATTGAGCCATGTTCACCGGCAGAGCCTCTGGCGGCGCCGCGTCTACCAGCAGACCGGCTTGCTCCAAGGCCGGCAATAGATTCTGCGCTTCCGCCTCGCTCGCGCGAACGAGCAAGGCCCGCGCCGGCCCGATCACTTGGCTGAAAGCCGCCAATTGATTATTCTGATTGTAGTTGTCGCTCTCGCCCGGTACGACCAACTGCGCAGTGAAGTCAAGAAACCCGCTCTTCTCGCTGGTCTGCGTAAGGGCAAAGCGCGTGTCGCCCCGCTGTAAGTTCAGCGCCTCTTCGTGGATCAGGCTTCCGCCCGAGAAGATCAAGAGCGTCGCCGAGGTCGCTTCCTCCGCATGAATGCCGACGGCGATATCAAAGCTCTGGTTTTCACCAACGCGGCTTGGGGCGTCCAATTCTGTAATGCGGACGTCGGGCTGCGCCTCGCGGAAAAACGGCACATAGCTGATCTCGACGCCCGAAGCCGCGGCGCGTTGCGCGCGCGCGCGGGCGTCGCCCTGTGTCGGCTGTCCGTCGCTAAGAACAACGATGCGGGGCGAAGCATCGGCCGGGAACATTGATAGCGCCGTTTGAATGGCATTAGCGATATCGGTATGCGTCGCGACCGGCAGCGACGAGAAACCAGCAATCTCTTGCACGCGGCTGAAATCGCTCTCCGGCACCGCGTTGTCGCCAAACAAGACGACCGCCCATTCGTCGTCGGGCTGCTTGCCGGCGATCGCCCCGCGAATGTACTGCAATTGCGCGTCTTCGGCCGCGGCGCCCATACTATCGGAAGCGTCAACCAGGAAGACCACCGCCAGCCGATCAACCGCCTGCACGCTCTGTAATCCCGCCAGAGCCAGGACAAGCAGCACGACAATCGCCGTTCGCAAGGCCAGGCTGGTGATATCGCGGCGGCGGCGGAAGGCCTGACGCGGAAAACCTGCATACCAGACTATTGGCAAAGCGATCAACAATATCAGTCCAGCAGATGGCGTGGTGAATTGCATGGCGGTTCCAATTCCGCTTGATGACGCGTCGGGGGCTCTTGCGCCTAAGCCGATTGTAACGACTAGCGCGGTGGCTTTACAGGGTGACCGCGAAAGCGATTTGTCAGACGGCGACTCGCTGCCGGCGGCAGCATTTGTCCGCGCCGCGCTGAAACGCCCGCAATTTATATTATTCTGTTGGTTATTCTCCGCGCGCTCTGTGTCCTCTGTGTTTAGATTTTCGTTGCAGGACTTACTTTAATTAACTGGGATATCCTTGAGATTGCCTGCCAGCTCTAGTATGTTCACATCCAGCGATGATGTGCCGCGCTGACTTCCGCAGATGAGCCGGCTAAATCGATCTCGCCTTTCTTATAGTTTCGTTTGCCGCAAATGAGATGTCTTTTTGATTTTTTTAGGTTAAAGTATCGTAAGTGATATAGATTTCTGCATAATTTATCATATTTAGTGGACTTGCGGCGCAAAAAGTTGTAAAATTGCTTTAGCGTTATTGTACATATTGCGAAAGCTGTTCCCGACAAGAAGGGGGATGAATGTCCGAATACGAAAGCCACGTACCCCTGACCGATTCTTACCTAGAAGACGTTGGACAATACTCGGAAGACAAACCGGATATAATCAAGGTCTCGGCTCGCTCGCGTTCGACCGCGGTGGCGGGCGCCATTGCCGGCGTGATGCGACAACACAACCTTGCCGAGGTGCAAGCCATTGGCGCGGGCGCGGTTAATCAAGCCGTGAAAGCCTTGGCGATCGCCAGGGGATACCTGGAACGGGACGAAATCGACATCGTCAGTACGCCATACTTCACGGAGGTCGATATCGACGGTCAAGAGCGCACGGCGGTTCGCTTCCGCGTTGAACCACGTCCGTAACTGAGCAATAGGTCATCTTGGTTGGCGCTTGCCAACCACTAAGCGAATATCGACGAGAAGGTGAATACCGGTATTCACCTTTTTCGTTTACGGTGACGCCTGAACGAACCTCCTTGACCAACCGCGCCCCCGCAATGCTGATCGAAGCGCAGCACACCCTTGCGATTGCCTGACAAAGTAAACTAACTTGGCGCTTGACTCCGCTTCTGGTTCAAGCTGCCCGCTGGCGTTTCGGCAAAACCTGTTCAACCATCATCCATTAACCGGTGTTATAATGCACAGGGCAATATGAGAGGACACAAGATGGGAGCGATGCGGTGGCAGAATTAGCGACTTTGGCGATCAATACGATCCGAACCCTGTCAATGGATGCGGTGCAAAAGGCAAACAGCGGCCATCCGGGCTTGCCGATGGGCGCGGCGCCGCTGGCCTACACGCTGTGGACGAAGCATCTTCGCCATAACCCGAAAAACCCGAGTTGGGCGAATCGCGATCGCTTCGTATTAAGCGCCGGGCACGGTTCCATGCTGCTTTATTCGCTTTTGCATCTCACGGGTTACGACCTGTCGCTTGAGGAAATAAAGAATTTCCGTCAATTCGGCAGCAGCACGCCGGGCCATCCGGAATACGGCGATACGCCCGGCGTAGAGACTACAACGGGCCCCCTGGGGCAAGGCGCGGCCACGGCTGTAGGCTTGGCGCTGGCGGAAGCCTTTCTCGCCAGGCGCTTCAACCGCGACAGCCAGCAGATTGTGGACCACTACACCTATGTTCTGGTCAGCGACGGCGACCTCATGGAAGGCGTCTGCCTGGAAGCATCGGCTTTGGCCGGTCATTGGGGCTTGGGCAAGCTGACATTCCTGTACGACGACAATCAGGTCACATTGGACGGTGATGCCGACATGACCTTCAGCGAAGATATCGCCATGCGCTTCGGGGCGATGGGCTGGCATTACAGCCATGTGCCCGATGGAACGGACGTGGCGGCAATTGATCAAGCAATTACGGCGGCGAAATCCGTCACGGACAAACCGAGCCTGATCGCGGCGCGCACCATCATCGGTCACGGCAGCCCCAACAAACAGGGAACCAGCGACGCCCATGGCAGCCCGCTGGGCGCGGAGGAAGTAAAGCTGGCGAAAGAAGCGCTCGGCTGGGACCCGGAAGCCAAATTCTTCATCCCTGCCGAGGCTTTGCGGCACTTCCGCGGCGCCCTTGATGCGGGCGCGGCTGCCGAAGCGGAATGGAATCGCGATTTTGACGCTTGGCGCGGCGCATATCCCGATTTGGCAAGCGAGTGGGATCGCGCCCAGGCTGGTCAATTCAACGAGGGCTGGCGGGACGCATTGCCCAGTTGGCAAGCCGGTCAAGCGGTGGCCACGCGCAATGCCGGCGGTGAGGCGCTGAATGCGCTGGCTCGCCATGCGCCGACCATGATCGGCGGCGATGCCGACTTGGCCGGCAGTACCAAGACCTTGATCAAAGACGCCGATGATACCGGTCCCGGACGGGCGGCTGAACGAAACTTGCGCTTCGGCGTCCGGGAACACGGGATGGGGGCTATCGTCAACGGTCTGGCGCTGCACGGTGGCATCGTCAAGCCCTACAGCGCTACCTTCTTCACCTTCAGCGACTACATGCGTCCGGCAATGCGCCTTGGCGCGCTGATGGATATCCCAACCGTCTACGTCTTCACGCATGACAGCATCGGCCTTGGCGAAGACGGACCCACCCATCAACCGATTGAACATTTGATGGCGCTGCGCGCCATGCCCAATCTTTATGTATTCCGGCCGGCCGACGCCACAGAGACCGTCGGCGCTTGGGCGGCTATCGCCGAGCTTGATCATCCGGCGGCTATCGTGCTCAGTCGGCAGGATCTCCCGGTGCTCGCCGGCAACGATCAAGGCATACACGATGGCGTTTCCCGCGGCGCATACGTCCTTTCCGAACACAAGTCAGGCGACATTGACGCGATCATTATGGCGACCGGCAGCGAAGTAAGCATCGCGCTGGCAGCCGCGGAACTGCTCGAAGAGTCGGATATCCGCGCGCGGGTCGTTTCGATGCCCTGTTGGAAGCGTTTTGAAGAGCAGGGCGACGACTACCGCGAGAGCGTCTTGCCCGCCGACATAAGTCGCCGCGTCAGCATTGAAGCGGGGGCCACGCTCGGTTGGGAACGCTACATCGGCGAGGAAGGGATCGCCTTGGGAATCGACCGCTTCGGCGCCAGCTCGCCCTACACAAGAATCTACGAAGAGCTTGGTCTCACACCGGGGCATGTTGCCGAAGCCGTCAATTCGCTTCTCGACGACTAGCAAGCTTCCTGGATTCCATCCAGGTCTAACAGAGGCGAATGCGCAATGGATATTCACGGCTGGGTAGCATAGCGCTCAGTCTCTCGGCATGGGCAGCGGTGAATGATCTTGACAGAGACCGCTTCACATGGCGAGGCGCTTGAGCGAACCCGGGGCGAGAACGATATGTCCACCGAGTCCCCTAAAGTGATGGTCATCCTGCCGACCTACAATGAGCGGGAAAACATAGCTGAACTTGTCTCCGCGCTTTTCAGGCTCGATATCAGGAACTTCCATCTGCTGATCGTCGATGACAATTCCCCGGACGGCACGGGCGAAATTGCCGAGCAAATCGCCCAAAGCCAAAGATACCGGGGCAAGGTCAATGTCTTGCATCGACCGCAAAAGCAGGGCTTGGGACCGGCCTACATAGCGGGCTACAAACGCGCTTTGGAAATCGAGGCTCAATTGATCATTCAGATGGATGCCGATTTCTCGCATCAGCCCAAATATATCCCGCAATTGCTGGAACAAGCGCGAACAAACGACGTCGTGTTGGGCTCGCGTTACGTCGCCGGCGGCAGCGTAGACGAGCGCTGGGGTCCTATTCGGAAGCTGCTCAGTTGGTGGGCGAATCGGCTGTATACGCCGGGCATCCTCCGTATTCCTGTGCGCGATGCCACCGGCGGGTTCCGGCTGTTCCACCGCAATTGCCTCATCGGCCTGGACCCGGACCGGATCAAGGCAAACGGCTATGTCTTTCAAGTAGAAGTCATCTATGTGATGTATAAACTCGGTTACAGGATCAAGGAGATCCCGATCCATTTTCCGGACCGCGAGCGCGGCGTATCCAAGATGTCGCCGTCTATCGCTGCGGAAGCGGCGCTGCGCGTCCTGCAGATCATGTTCCGCCACCGCGGTTTATCCCCGGCGCAGCGCCGCCAGACACCCTAGCATTCAAAGTGAACCAAGCCGCAACGCTATAGGCAATCAATCGTCCAGAGCAAGCCGCGGCGCACGATTTCGCGGGCTTCCGGGACATCGAAATCGCCGATGACATGCCCCAGCGAGCAATAGAATACCCTGCCCTTTCCATAGCGCCGCGTCCAGACCACAGGCATCACCGCGCCATCGATCCATTCGGCGTGCTCGCCGCTGAAGGTCGTTGTTGCCAGGACCTGGTTTGACGGGTCGGTGTGCATGTAGTACTGCTCCGAATGCATATCAAAATCGGCGATGCCCGCTGTGATCGGATGTCCCTGATCCCGAATGTTGACGCGATAATCGATGATATTGCCGGGATGCGCCACCCACTGCCCGCCGACCATGAACTGATACTCGGTATTCTGGCGGAAGGCATCGGCCATGCCGCCATGCCATCCCGCGACATGAACGCCGTCTTCGCGCACCGCATTCAGCAGCCCCGCTTCTTGCTCCGCTGAAATCGCGCTCATGGTGTAGACCGGCACGACCATATCGACAGCTCCCATCAGATCGGCGTCAAGGAAGCTATCCAGGGACTCCGAGAGCGTCACTTCCAGCCCCGCGTCTGCCATCAGGCCCGCGAATAAATGTGAGGTCTCTTTGGGATCGTGACCATCCCAGCCGCCATAAACGATCAATACTCTCTTGCTCATGTTCGCTCCACCTTCAACCGATAGCTGACTTGCCACAAGTATAGAGGCTCGTGGCTGGATTTTACATGATTTTCCTGTCGCCCGCCGCCGGGATAGGGAACGTGAGCCGCGCCTGAGGAGCGTCGCTAGGTATTGGGACTCTTGTGCAAGCGGAATACGCTGTTTCCAGAAGCCACATAAATGATATCGTGGATCGGATAGGCGACGATGGCGGAGAGCAATTCAAATTTGTCTTGCTCCACCGCTTGATAGCTGTCCATAAAAGTGCCCGCAAGCGTTGTCTCGTATACCGCGCGGGCGCCGCGGCTAATCACGAAAAATGCCGGCGCAAAGGGACTGTCATTGAGATAAAAGCCCTCGGTCATGGTCGTGTAAAGTTCACTGCCCTCGTTGAAGCCGCTAAAAGCGAAAGACCGCTCTTCACCGGCATTGTATTTCTTCATAACGCCGTCATCGTATAAGACATAAACATCGCCAGCCTGGCTAATGGTGAAATCGACGACGTTGCGCAGATTTGGACGCGCGTCTTTGGTGAAATACTCCCGAGGCGCGCTGGGATAACTGGCGCCGGAGGGATCGTACTTCCAGATTTGTCCGCCTTCGCTATCCAGTATGTACAGTCGGCGTCCCCAAACCGTCAGCGCCGACGGGTTTTCCCACTGCTCGACGCCCAGAACGCGCTGCGCGTTGCAGATCATGATAAATTGTGGCCGGCAACGAACCAGCGTGCCATTTTCGTCGATCATCGCCAGTTCGTTGGAAACATCGTCAAAGGCGATATCGACGATTTGCCCGATGCTGTATCCGTCTACCGTGGCGCCGCGCCGCATGTTGGGCACGGGCTCCTGCCGCTCCGCCTCCGTGCCATCGTCCGAGATCTTGATGCGATAGACCAGGTGATTCTTGGTATCCAGCGCATACATGTCGGTGCCCTTGAGCCTGAGGCGCGCGATGCTGGCATTCTGGAAATTCGTCAGCGGAGTAGCGATGCGGCGCTGCACATTGTTGAGCGTATCAACAACATCCTGCGCTTCTTGACGCATGGCTGCGATCACGGGATCGCCAGGGCGCATATTCTCGCAAACATCGGCGACTTGCAGCGCCGCATTCCAGGCGGAGGTGATACTCCTGCGATTGCTGTTGTCCATCGAGCGCGCCAGGCCCGCTGTCTCCTGCAATCGCTGCAGGCACTGTTCAAATTCGGATTCCCCGGTATTGGACACCCAGGAGAATACGACAACCGCAACAATGAACAAAGGTATGAGAAGGACAGCCAAAGCCATCGAACCGGCAGCGGGATTGCGGTCGCTGCCAGGTTCCGGCAAGGGCAGAAATCGTTGAAACAAGCGGCTTAACCCAGCCAAAAAGGCGGCCCCGCGCCGCGCCAGCCGCGCCAATCCCCAGCGCAAAACGACGCTCAATCCGCGCTTGCGCTGTACCGGCCCGCTCGAGCCGCCGCCTTCCAATTGCAGCCGAGCTTCGTTCAACTTCGCGCTTACCTCAAGCGAAGATTCGCCTGGCGCAGCCGGTACCGGGCTCTCGAGGTTCGGCGGCAGCAATTCCACCAGCATCAATTGGCCCTGTACCTTGATCGCATTGCGCAGGCTGTCCAAGACCTGTTTAATGTCGTTTTCCAACAATGTGCTGGTTAGCTGAGCGACGGGGAGCTCGCACAGGTTGGCATCAGCCAGCACCAGACGGCTGCCCGCATCGACGCCGTAACGCACCATAGCAACTTCCGGTTCCTGCGAGATGCCCAAAGGCGCACTGTAGAGCGATTCTTCCTGGGTAAAATCATCGGGGAAAGTGAGGGTCAAGCCAACCGTCTGCAATACCGAGACGACTGGACCAACGCGCGCGACGTACATATCGTCTCCATGCAAGACGGCAACGATGGCGCTGGCCTCAAATTGCTGCTGCTCATACTCGCTATGCGCTTGATTATGTTCGTAAAGGTTTCGGTTGAGCGCTTGAAACATCGTTCGCATGGCAATCGTGACGCTGCCGCCGGTATTGAAATAGCGTTCCGCCGCCAATACAGCCAATTGCTCATAGAAGGTGGTTGGCGCGATCGTCCCCGAGGGGACAATCAGCGTGAAAAAAGTGTCGCCCTCCCGGCCGCGGGCGGCATCTTGCGGCGCGACTACGACCAGCGCGCCGGGCGGATTCACATTGATCGGTCGGCCCCCGATAAGATAAAGGTGGCCGACTAAAGCTTCCAATTCAAATGCCATACGAGAATCATCGCGCGAGCGAACAACTAAACTGATTTTACATCAAGATGCGAATCGCGCTACGCGACTGCCGTTGGACTGACAAACTGTGTTTTTCAGTGCTATAATAGTTGTGTACAGTTCCGCATAGAGACCTCATAGCGCCCTTCTTTGCCTAGAATTGTGAAGGGATCAAGAGCCATGTCATCAATCCCGGCAGTTAAGACGCGCGCAATGGAAAGCGGATTGCCGACCGCGCGAAGCGGGCAGCCCGCGGATAACCCGAGGCTGGACTGGTGGCTGACAATTGTCAGTTGCTTCATGATCTTCGGTCTTTTTATCGATGGCTGGGCGCATAATCACGATCGCGTCGACGACAGCTTCTTCACCCCTTGGCACGCCCTCTTGTACAGCGCATACGGCGTTTCCGCGTTAAGCCTAATCGCCGTTCACTTCCGCAATGTCGGCAAGGGCTTTCACTGGCGGCGCGCCTTGCCCGCCGGCTATATGCCCGCGCTAGGGGGCGCCCTGCTTTTCGCTACTGGTGGCTTGGGAGATATGGTCTGGCACGGGCTATTCGGCATTGAAGAGGGTACAGAGGCTTTGCTCAGCCCGACGCATTTGCTCTTAGCCGCATCCGGTCTGCTGATTATCACTGGTCCCGTCCGCGCGCTGTGGCAGCGCCAAGGCGAAGAAAGCTGGGGCAGCTTGCTGCCAGCCATCCTTGCCTTGACCCTGGTCGCCTCGGTCTTCACCTTCTTCACGGCCTTCGCCGCGGTCACCGGCCGGATGCACATCATGACCGGTCCTCGGCCCGAATATCATAACCTGTACGACGTTTATGGCGTGCTGGCGCTCGTCGTGCATAGCAATATCTTGCTGGGCGTCGTTCTGTTCAGCGCCCGGCGCTGGCGCCTGCCATTTGGCGCCTTCACGCTAATGTTCACGATTAATGCGCTGCTGATGACCTGGATGCACCTGCGCGCAAACGCCGATTTCCTGCTGGTCATTAACGCCGCTATCGCGGGCCTGCTTTGCGATTGGCTGCTCAGCCGCAATATCACAGCATCGCTCCCGGGTTTGCGGATGTTTTCTTTTCTGCTCCCCGTCGTTTTTAGTTTGGGCGGGCTGCTCGTGATCCAAATCCTGGGCGCTGGCGCCTGGGACAAAGGCGGGCTCTGGTGGGAAGTGCACATGTGGCTGGGCGGGCCGGCGCTGGCTGGCGCATTTGGCTACGGTCTCAGCTTGCTCTTTCACCCGCCGGCGGGGCCAACGGACCTTCAACCCCAGGAACCAGCCCATTAATGACATCCCTGCGACAGATTGGCTGCGCCCTCATCTTCGCGCTGCTCTTGACAGCCTGCCGACAGCAGCGTCTGTCTTCCAGCGACATCCGTCTTGATATCTCCGCCAACGACCTGCTGGTGGGCCAGTCCCAAATCAGCGTCAGCGTACGCGACAAAAGCGGCAATGCGATTGAAAACCCGGGCGCGATTGTCCTGCGTGGCGATATGGATCACGCCGGCATGGCGCCGGTCTTCGCCGAATCGAATGAAGCGGTCAATGGCGTTTTCAGCTTGCCATTTGAATGGACCATGGCTGGCGACTGGATCCTGGAAGCCAGCCTGACCTTGGATTCGGGCGAAGTGCATACGGAAAGCTTCCGCTACGAGATCCACTATCCAGACGGGGATCGCGAGCTGCCGAACATGGACCATAACGGCGGGGAAAGCCACCGGATGGACGACGCAGAGCGCAGCGCCATGACAGGGGAATCCAGCGCTGTCTACATGCAAATCGAAAACAGCGGCGCCTCAGCCGTCGTCATTGCCGCAGCCAAGTCCGCCGCCGCCCATCAGGTCGAGTTTCACCGCAGCGTCGTCGACGACGACATAGCGCGCATGGAAGCTGTCAAGACCCTGTTCATTCCCGCTGGCGAGAGGCTTGCGCTCCGCCCGGGCGGCTTGCACATCATGCTGCGACAACTGAAGACCGACTTGAAACCCGGCTCCAGCATTGATCTCCACCTAGAACTGGACACAGGCGAGATGATCCAGTTGTCTATTCCAATCTTGAACATGCTCATGGATGAAGACCCGGCGCCAACAGCGGTTGGCGATCTGGTCTTTAGCAAACTCTGGGCGCGCCCCGCGAGCGCCGCCGGCGCGCAGGATCATGAAGCGATGACTGACTGAAGAACCCGCCGGCTCAACATGAGTCGCCACAGCAAATGAATCGCGATAGCCCGAGCCTTCTGTCCGGGCTTATATCCCGCCAAGCCAGCGCGCCAAGCGGAACCCGCGCATGCCCTCCGGCATCAGCGCAAGCATCGCCGCGCCTTCCGCGGCATCCAAAGGGCGCAAGATGATGAGTATCAAGGCGTACACAAGCGTGGCAATCACCAGGACGAGCAGGCTTTGACCGAATACCGCCAGCACCAAGAACATGACCGCAAATGCGGCTACGGGACGCCATAACAAACTGAGCGCCCTCAGCCCCCGCAGCGATCCGCGCAGCAGATAAATGAAGGGCAGGAACAGAACCACTTCGGAAGCGATGGTAGCGATTGCCGCCGCCTGAAAGCCGTATTGCGGGATGAATATCATATTGGCGGCGATGTTGAATATGACCGCGCCCCCAAAGGCGCGCGTGATCAGTCGCTGCCGCCCCAGCGCGACCAGCGCGTACTGCATCAAACTGTTCATCCAGCCGAAAGGAATGCTCCAGATCATCAATTGCAATGCGATCGCGCCGTCCGGCACATACCTGGCGCCGCCCAAGATCAGCGTCAATGGTTCAGCCAATACAGTGAATATCATGGCCAAGGGCAAGGTAATGGCGAATAGCAATTTGATGCCAAAGGCGCAACTGCGCGTTAATGCCGAGAGGTTTTCTTTTGCCTGGCGCGACATCACTGGGAAGAGCGCCTGCGTGAAAAAAGCCGGCACGATGTTGATCGCCAGCAGCCACTTATAGGCTGTGCTGTATTGAGCGACGGTTTCCGCGCCTTTGATCGCTTGCAATATGACGATATCGATCTGGAAAAAGATAGTGGCCAGGAAGTGATTGAGCATCAAGGGGAAGCTTTCGCCCGCCATTTCGCCGATCAATTTGCGATCGGGCAGCCGCCGAGCGATTTTGCCAATCAAGCGCCGTCCCGCCCATACCAGAACCAGTAGCGTCAAGATATTGTTGAAGATGCTGACTGTCGCCAAGCCAACGATGCCATGCCCCAGCAAGAGCGCGATAACGCCAAAGATCGCCTTGTTGACGGTTGTAATGGTAGCGATGGCGGCCGGTTTTTCCGCTTGTTCGTTGGCATAAAAGAGCGAGGTCATGCCCTTGGACAAGCTGGCGGGGAACAAACCCAGGTAGAGCAAGCCGATGGCGGTCAAGCCCTCGGCGCTTATGGCTTCCACTCCGGAGCTTTGCCACAGCAGCAATGCGCCAGCCAACATCGGCACGCCGGCAAGACTCAAAAACAGACGAAAGAACGACGTATTGTAGAAATAATGTCCGGCGCGGCTCTTGCGCTGAGAGGCTTCGCGGATCAGAAACAGATCCAGGCCGAAATTGGTAAAAATGTCGAACCAGACGAACAAAACCACCGCAAAACTGTAAATGCCAATCTCAAACGGTTGCAGCAACCGGTACATCACAATGGCAAAAGCCATATCGATACCGCGATTGAACAAGTTGAGAATGATTGGCGCCAGGCTGTTGCGCGCGACTTTTGCCACGCTCGACGAACCCTCGGTATTCATGCCAATATAAGCTCGCCAAAACCAGGCGCCGAACAAGAGCACGGTCAAAACGACGCAGATCGTCGAGGCAAACATGCCCAGATGCACGCTGGCCGGGCTGTATACCAGCCTCACCGTCCAATGCCCCGCCGACAATTCCACTCCCTGGAAGTTGGCCAGCACCAGGCGCAGCGCCAATCCAAACTCCGCCGATTCTGCGCTGCCCCAGGGGCGGGCGAAGGCGCGCCAGCCCGGGGCGTAACTCTCGCTGATCACCAGCCAGCTCGGTTCATCCAGGCTTAGATCAATGAATTTTTCACGCGCGGTATCGCGGGAGATTAATGCCGGCTGATATTTGGGGATATGGAGGGTGGCGCCGGTATTGACGAATTCGCCATATCTAAAGCCCCCGCCCGGCTCGGCCAGCCAACGCGGATCCCAATCGTCTTTGGCAACTGCGAAGGCTCGCGGCATAAAAGACTCGTTCTCCCATATCGTCACTGCTTCGTCGGCGTAAACGGTCTTCCAGCCAGTCGGGGGGCTTTGCCAGTCGCGCGGGGTCAACACATAGCGGATATTAAGCAAATTGAAGAGATCGGCAGCGAGCGCGGCTTCATATCCGCCGGCATGATTCCAGTCCGGCAAGGTATAGACCGGTGAGATCTGATTGTGATCCAGAAAACGCTGCGGCTGCAGGGCGCGCATAGTCGCCACATACCTGGCGGGTATGATGCTTTCGTAACCGCGGACATCATCCAGTCCATAGCTCATGCCCACATTGGGACTAAGAATGGGCGGCTGCTCCGGATCAGCTTCCAGGCTCGTTATTCGAAAGCGCCCGTCTTGGCCCTGCAAATACTCTATCGCCGGCGGCGTGAACTCCAGGAGCAGCGGGTCGCTGGCAGGATTAAAACCGTAACTGGCAATGAACAAATCGATGGCGGTTATTACCAAGGCGAGCGCCATCCAGGCGCGCGATCGCCAACGTGCCGCCCAGAGAAAAATCACCCCGCTGGCAAGCAAGATCACCGCCAGAGCCAGGAACTGCGGCAGCTGATAGCTGAAAAACATGCGTCCGTCAGCAAAAGCCCGGTCAGCCCCAGCCAATTCCGCGACGATTCTGTCAAAGAGCGACTGCAATTGGTCGAAGCTGTTGTAACTGTAGACCGCCCCACCCAAAATAGCGCCGCCAAGCGCCAAGATCAGCAGCCCCAGGACGCCGACCGGGAAGAAGCTGCGGCGCCGCTCAGCTAAAAGATGAAGCCCAAGCCCCGACATGGCCGCAACCGCCATGGTAAGCACATACACCCAGCGAAAAGGCGAATTCAACTGATTCATGCCCGGCAGGCTAAATACAAAAGCGTAAGTTGGCGCGCCAAACATAAAAGACAGCGCCGACAAAGCGATCAGTGTCAAAGCGATGACGACCCCGGCGAATTGCCAGCGTCTTATGCCGGCAAATAAGGCGTAAGCCGCAAGGATCAAGGGCAATACACCCAGGTAAAGCGCGCTTTCCACATAGTTCTTGATGCTCCAATTGATGTAATCAATGGATTGCCCGGCAGCGTTCCGCAAGTCGGTGACGCGTTCCATCGTGAATACGTCGACATAACTATGGTGGGTGGGGTTGCCGTAGAAGTTGGGGAGCAGAAATTGCAAGATGTCGCGCAGCTTCAACGCATAATCCAACACCGCCGCGAGGTTGTCGCGCTCGGCGCGCCAATTGGTCCCCGCGAACTCGACCAAGGGCGCCAGCTGCAGCCCGGCCAAACCGGTCCCCAGCAGCACGATCAATAACAACCAGATCGCATTCTTGCCCGCCCAGCGCAAGGGAAGGGATCCACCGGTTTTCCAGCGCCGGGCAAGCTCATAGAGCAGACGCAAGCCGGCATAGACCACCGTGGTCATCATCGTATATATGGAAACTTCAATGTGCCCGGCGAGGATATTACAGGCAATCGCAACCGCCCCGATCACAACCCAGGGAATGGCGGTCCCGCGGAAGATCCACAAAGTGCGGCCATGCAGGATGTTCTCGACCATCCAAAGCGCCAGTGGCAGCCAGACGGCGGCGGCCGCCACCATGGGGAAGAGCGCGCTCGCGATCAGGAAACCCGACAACTGATAGACCAAGCCCGCCAGCGCCGCGCCGAAGCGATTGGCCCCCAAACTCCGCAAGAAACCCGCCATGAATATCCCAGCCATCCAGAGGCTAAGCACGATGAACCAGCCGTAAGCGCTGCTCAAGGGCAGTACATAATAAATAATGCTGAGTGGATACAAAGCGGAGTGCTGCCCCGCCGCCCAGAAAGGCACACCGGCAAAGAGATGCGGGTTCCAAAGGGGGATTTCCCCTTGAGAGATCTGCTCCCGGATGAATGACTTCCACTGGTAATTCTGCAGCACCATGTCCGAGATCAAGTGGTTCTGCGGGACGGCGGGCGCGCCGACGACTTCGCGGTAGGCGGCGTGCGGCAAAAACTGATAGAGATTCTCGGTTGGCAGCAGCGTACGGCCGCCCAAAGTTTGCTGATGGAACATCAAGAGCGGAAATACCAACAAAAATACGATCAGGCTCAGATCCGGAAGGATGCGGCGCCACAGGTCCCTTGTCATCGGCTAGAATCTGAACTCCGTCTTAAGCTGCTGCGCTGCTCCACTTGAAGCAACGACTGTTTGTTATACACAGGCGCGTTAAGATGCGCCAGCCAGAGGGATTGCCACACAGGGCAATCGCCTCAAATTTTTTTCAACACAGAGAGCGCAGAGCGCTCAGAGTTACTTGGTGTTCAGACGACATTTCTTCTAAAACCTGGGACGAAGCATAAGAAAGAGTGATAAGCGAATCGTGATTTTTCACTCGAAAACACAATTGAAATAAGAATTTTATGATTTTCTCTGTGCCCTCTGTGTTCTCTGTGGTTAAAATTCAGTTTAGATTCCCGCAATTTCAGCCGCTATCATTTTGAAGCGATTGCTCTGAATTGCCACAGGGATATCCCAAGTTTCTGTCATTATATCCCAAAAAACAGGGCGCATATCCCTTGCGCGCCTACAGAATCGGCATACAATGAAAGACGTTCGGCCTGTTGCCGCAGGCGATTTTGCGGCGAAACGCGTCCCAGGAATTCGTTTTTTCTCGACAGGCAACAAGAGCCGAGACATTGAACGTTTTTCTGGCTGAATTAGCCCGATTGTTTGGAACAGACCCATGGCGGACAGCCTATTCGACAACCGCTACCGATACAATTTTATTTATCCGCGCGGACGTTCCGGCGAGACTTTGCGCGCGGTGGACACAGCGACTGAGGACCGCCCCGTAGTCATCAAGCGCCCCGCGCCTAACGACGCGCCACCAATCCGCGCGGGCCAAGAAGTCAGCATCGTCAACGAACGCGAAGCGCTATCCCGCCTCGCCGGTCATCCAACTTTAACTGAACTGGTCGGCAGCGGGCAATTCTTCGTTGGCGGCATCCCGCACCAATACATCGTGATGGAACGCGCGGAAGGCATTATCGTCGCCGATGAAGTCGTCCGGCTTGCCGCGCAAAACGAGCGCTTGCCAGAACTGGAAATGCTGGAAATCGTCGACCGACTCATCCACCTCTTGCAAGCCGCGCATGATAAAGACATCGTCTATAACGATGTCGATGCCAAGCATCTCTTTTGGAATCGAGAAAACTATACGCTTAAGGTAATTGATTGGGGCAATGCGGTTTTCCTTGAGGGCGATGAAGCAACTTCGCAAGGCATCAGCCGCCAGACCGACATTTACCAAGTCGGAGAATTACTGTATTTCGTCTTGTCCGGCGGGCACCGGGTAGATGTCCCGCGCGATGCCGGGCACGATTTCCGGCTGGACTTTCATCAAGACGCCCAGAATATCAACCGACGCCTGCAAGATATCGTCAGCAAAGCAGTACATCCCAACGTTCGCTTTCGCTATACGTCGTTGAAAGCGCTAAACGCCGACCTGTCGCGTTACCGCACTCCCTTGGAACACGTTCGCAACGCAATCGTATCCCGTACCATTACCAGGCTCAAGACCCCTAATCTCAGCCGAAATGAACTGCTTACGCTGCAAAACCAACTGGAATCGGCGATTCGTCAAAACCCCGCCTATCCGGTCGCCCGCTCCACCCACTCGGATATTGTTGATCGCCTGCGCGATCTGGAGGTTTCCGCCGATCTGGATGCCGTAAAAATATACATGGGCAACGGCAACTGGTCCCGGGCGGCGGAGTTGCTCAACGACATGCGCGAGCGCGCTGGAACCAAGACCTCCGGCATCGTGCACCTTCTGCTGGACTGGTGCATGCTTTTGATCGATACACACCTGGACGAGATTCCAGCCGCCATCCCGGAAAGCACGATGCTGCTCTTCGAGTACAAGCCCGATAAAGCAGCCAATGTATTGATGGTCGACCGCCCGGAGGCCATAAGCACGCGCGAGTTGCAGTGGCAAATGGCAGAGCGCGTTTCCGCGCGCTTTTCCGAAATCTTGCTGCTGCGTCCCAATATCAGTCGGCTGGACAATGCTGTTCGTCAGCTGGGCGCCGAGGGCATCCCGGTAGAGGAGCTAAGAGCCATATTACAGGTCATCGTTGGCATCCTGGACCAGACCGAGGCAATGGACAAACCCGGCGCTGCTGAATTGCGCGATATCTATGGCGAGGTGGTCGAGAGCATAAGTTCGCTTAGCTCGAAGTTGCAAACGCTCAGCTTGCAGCACGAATTCTCCGAACGCCGTCTGCCGCTTAACGCGCTGACGCGCGCGCTCAACGCCGCTATGGCGCTCGCGGACAATATGCACGTCATCGGCAAGCAAGCCGCGAACAACCCGCGCGACGCGCTCACCGCTCTCGATGCCAGCCGCGCCATTGACCCGCCTAATCCGGTCTGGGACCAGATCGAGGATTCACTCAGCCACCTTTACGAGATTCTTCAAACCAGTCAAACCTTCGTTCCGGCAGTGGATGGTTCCGACTTGTCCAACTGGTTGGAGGAAAAGCAGGCAGAACTCGCGCCATTCTCCGCGCATCTCTTTGACAAAATGCTGAGCGAAATGCTGGAAAACATCCAGGCTGCCCAAGCAGCCTGGCAAAGATATCAAGACGTCATCGTCGCTGGCAACAGGAACGAAGCGCTTGTTGTCTTGTCCAGCGCCGAGAAATCGGTCGCCACCATCAGCCCGACGCTCTCCAGATGGTTTGCTCAGCTTTATAGCGTGATAGAAGGCGCCAGCTATGTGGAACGCCATTCCGTTCCGGGTCACCTGGGGCGGACGCTGGCCGATGGATGGGCGGCTTTTGACAATGGGCAGTTGGCGGATGCGGAACGGCTCGGCCAGCAAGCGGTAGAAATCGCGCGCAGCGACAACGAGCAAGCGATCGCCGACCGTCTTTTTAGACTGTCTCATATCCTGCGTGAATGGGTCGAACGCAACGGCGTCGAAAGCGAAAGCCGCACGCAAAAGGCGCTGCTGGATATCGAACATCTCTACACGGAAGAAGAAGACCTGGCCATTGGCGACTTCGCCAGCCAAATGCCCAGTACAGACACCTATCTCAAAGCGATGGGCCAGGGTCTCGTACAAGCTTTCGGCAATAGCAACACCGCGTCGCTGCGCATACTCTTCGCTCAATATGTGCTTTGCGGCGCCCTGGACGCCCATGATGGCATCATTGAAGACGCGCGCTTCTGGCGGGCGGCGGCAGACCGCGCCTTGCCCGAGGCGGAAGATCGTCAACCTGCGCTGCGCAAACTGGATGAATACATAGAGCGGCGTCAAGCATTGTTGGAGGCGCAGAGCCTGCTTGATTCCGTAAACGACAAGCAAGCGCTGGAGCAAATCGACGAGATCGTTAAACAACTTGAAGAAAACCCGCAGGCGCGTTTGCTGGCGCCCGGCGTTCACAGCCTGCGAACGCTGGAAGCGGCGGTGCAGGATTGGGCAAACGCCGAGTTCCGCGCGGCCGGCAGCAAGATTGAGGCTGTGCTGCGCGCGATCAGCGAAACCGAGTCCAACGCCAACATTGCGCTAACCGGCTATCGCGACTGGATGATGGAATTGCAGAAGGCGCTGGCGGAGTTGAGCGTCAAACGACGTAGCTTGCTGCAAGATATAGACCGCCAATCCGACGAGCCGCAAGCGACGATACGAGAGGCAATCCACACCCAGGCGAAATTGACAGACGAGTTGCTGGGGCAGCCACATGCGCAAGCCATGCTGTCTTGGCGCGATACCTACGAGCAATTCCTGGAAATCTACACCAGCAACATGCGCCGCAGCCAAAAGCTCGACGACATGAACGAATTGTTCAAAGCGCTGTTTATCGAACGCAATCCGGCTTATGCTCTCTTCCGCCACTGGTATCGCCTGGTCGAAAGCTTGCCGGAAGAGCCCGCAACCGAGACCGAGTCCTTGCTGGACGCGGATGATGGAGCTTCGTCGGAAGCCATCGCCGAGGCGGAACCGGCTGTCGCGGATCTGCCCGCCGCCATAAGCAATGGCAAGCGCGCCGGCATGAGCCGACTGCTCTTCAACATGGCCGCCCTTGTCGGCGTCGTCCTCGTTGTCGGCGGCTTGATTTCGCTCTCCGCCGATGGCAATCTCGAAAGTCTCCTGGCTGACATAGCCCCGAACGCTACCGAGACCGCTTTGCCAAGCAAAACCGTGCCGGCGGTTACCATCGTCGCTCAAGCGGCGGTAGATAGGGACGACAAAAGCGAATCAGACGAAGCGGACGCCGTTACAGGGGCGGCGCTGGCGGCTTCGGATCCACAGGAGGCGCCGGGCAGTGACGAAAACCTTGAGGAGCAGAACGATGCCGCCCCCGCCAAAACTGAGGCGCCGCAGCCCACCGCCACACCAGAACCCACGGCGACGGATCTGCCGACCGCCACTGCTCTGCCCACGCAGACGCCCTTGCCTACCTCGACTCCCACGCCCGCCTTGCCGCCTGAAGGACTGCGCGGGGCTCAAAACCTGCTCGATTTATACCAGCGCTCGCTCGCCGCGCCCTTTTGGAACGAAGAACGCTTCTCATCGCAAGACGGGTCCTGGCGGCTCGGTATCACTAGCCAGACTGACGGCGAAATCGCCTTCCATTTCCCGCCGCCAGATCTGCTCGACAGCCAGTACGGCAACCAAGCGCCACGCCGGATCAGCCGCATAGAAGCCGACCTGACGCTGCGCAGTTTCAACCCGGCTGTAGTCAGCGGCGAAGACGTATACTTTGGCATCCTGTTTCAAAGCACGAGCGGGGGAGAAAACGCCGGGATCCAAGTGCAAGCCATCGGTCCCAACGTGATCAACCTCGCGCTCTATGCCAATAACCAAGCGGATTTCGTCAGCCAACGCTCGGTCAACGCCGTGATCGCGCGCTTGCGCCTGGACCGCGATCCCCTCACGGGCATCATCTTCGCCTATTTCAATGATTCGCAGATTGGAGCGGGCATTCCCTTTGTCGCGCCCGACGCGGAAGTGGTGCCGGTCATCTTCGTCAAAGACGGCGGGGTCGTACTTGGCGTGTCTTCCTGGAGCATCACCCTGGCTTAGGAAACCCCCGAGAAACAAAAGACGCGCTACCGCGTGTTGTTTGTATTCCAGCCCCTCGGCGCGTCAGCCGCGAATAAGCCCCGGGAATGTCGCGCTCCCGAAAAAATACAAATAACGGATTCTGAATTCGAAAGCACAAGGCTTGGCCGATACCGGGGTCAAGTCATCAGCGGCAATTGCGCTGGATGTCTTGTCGCGCGCTCGCTAAGGAAAGAGGCGCTTTGGGCGGCTCCTGGCCAACAAACATAGCGCCCCTAGCGGTCACGGATTTCCTGCTATGCGTTCCGGGGCAGTGATTTGGCAGTTGCCCGGGAGGTCTTGAATGGAGGGGCGCAGGGCTGATCTAAATCATCCGCAAAAGGTGTGAAAATAGAAAGAAATCCGTTCGATTTGCAAAAAGCGACTAAACAGTCGCGCTTATTAGCACAAATGTGCTATTATCGGCGCATATCATCAAACTAGAAGTGAAAAAAGGAGAAAACTATCGAAAGACTGCTGAGGACTGATTTCAATTGCGGAGGGACACGCTTGTGTCTTGTGGATTGGCTTGCGACAGGGCGAAGTCCACAGGACAGTTTCACAAAGCGCTTGATGTTTGGCAGGGCAAGCCCACTATATGCAAGAAGATGGGAAAGATCGGAGAAAGGAGAAAAGTATGGCCAGGACAACACCTAAGACCGATTGGGCTGACGGTGAATTAGTTACCGCTGCTCATTCGAATGCGATTGGCGAGAATCTAGCGGCGCTGCTGAATCCACCGACGGCCGTCGGCGCCCTGCCAGCGAGGGTGGAAACAGGCTCGACGGACTTTATCGATGTGCATAGCAACTTCAATCTGTCGCTTACGACAACAGGTGGAGATGTGCTGGCAGCGTAGATCATGACAGTGACTCGAGAGCCTTCTCATACTATGCCATTGAGGTTGACGGTGTGCAGCAAGGTTACTGGCACAGCAAGGAAGTCAACATTGTGGGCACGACTTATACCTACCTGATACAGAACTTGAGCCCCGGGACCCACACTTTCAAGCTCCAATGGCGTGCGCGAAATCGCGATATCCAGATCAGCCCCGGGGCGCAGTTCTGGGCGCGCGAGATCTAAGGGATCAGCCAATATAAGACGGAGGTGGCGCAGATGAGGCAATAAGAAATGGGAGATGACAAAGTACCTAGCGTAGAGAGGGTGTCTTTTGGACTGGTTTGTGACAGGGCAAAGTCCACAGTACAGTTTCACAAAGCGCTTGATGTTTGGCAGGACAAATCCAGCATACACGAGAAATGACAAAAGTCGAAAACAGGAGGACATACAATGGCTTGGACAACACCCAAAACGGATTGGGAGACCGGAGAGTTGGTGAGCGCCGACGATCTGAACGCGGTCAGCGAGAATCTGGCAGAACTCGACAGAGTGCGAAAGACGGTTGCAGCCCACGCGACGACAGTTGATATACGCATCCCGCACAGCGCTACATTCGTCGATATCGATAGCCACTTCAATCTGACGATTACCACCGCGGGCGGAGATGTTCTGGTTCATTTTCATGGCGTGGTGACAGCCAGCGACTTCAAAATCGATGTTGACATTGACGGAACGCGACAAGGCCAGGCCGATCATGGATTGCGGTATGGCGGCGGTAACGCTAATAATGAATTGCTGAGCTTCACCCGCTTGGTGCAGAACCTTAGCGCCGGATCCCATACTTTCAAACTCCAAGGGAAAAACGATACGACTCTGCGCGCCGGCGCCCAATTCTGGGTGCGGGAGATTTAGGCCCCCTCCATCAGCCTGCTCAAAGAGCAAGAAAGGAGAAGTGATATGCCACATGACATGCGCGACTATCGCGATTACCAGAAGCGCAAGCTGAGCGGCAGCGCGGACGGGCGCGGCATCAAAGTGGCGGCGGGCAGCAGCCCCGGCGCCCTGGTCCACACGGCGCTGAGCAGTATCGCCGCCAATGAATGGGATGAGATCTTCATTCAGGCGGTCAACACCTCAGCCGCCTCGGTCAAATTGACAGTCGAATGGGGCGGGACGGACAGCCCGGATGATCTTATCGAAGTCACGATTCCGGCGGAAAGCGGCTTCACGGAAGTCATCCCGGGGCATGTCCTGCAGAATGGCGCGCTTGTCCGCGCCTTCGCCGCCGCGGCCAACACCATCGTCCTGCACGGTTATGTCAACCGCTATCAACATATCTAGGAGGCGACGATGTCGAAACTTTCGGGCGATCATGTACAAGTCCTGGTTGACGGCTATGACATCACCGGCGACAGCAATCACGTCAGCATCAATGAGGACCGCGATGTCTTTGATATCACCGCCTTTAGAGACGAGGCGCGCAAATTCATCCCCGGGCAGCGCATGATGGCGGTGCGGCACGCCGGCTTCATGAACAGCGGCGAAGCGGGATCGCACCCGGTGCTTAAAGGGGCGGATCTTGCCGGGCTGTTCTCGGTCTATGTGCGGGAGAACGCGGAACCGAGGACGGGCGACCCGGTCTTCAGTATGCTGGCGCGACAGGGGCGTTATGGCGCCTTGCCCCAGTTCAACCGGATGATTCCCTTCCAGGCGGTCTTCGCCAATCAGGATGAAAACGGCGGCTGGGGAGTAGCCTTGACAAATCCGAAGCATGTCATCGGCTCATCCGCCGGGGACGCGTTGGACAACGGCGCTGCTACGGATGGAGGCGCCTTGGCTTGTCTGCATGTGCTTGACGCCGCCGCCAGCGATGCCTATACATTCAGCATTGAAGGATCGGACAGCGGCGCCTTCGCCGGCGAAGAAAGCGTCTTGGCGACCTTCGCGCTGGATGGCAGGGCGCTTGGCTCCGAGCAGGTCAAGATCAACAGGATTATCCCTCGCTATGCGCGCTGGGTGGCCACAGCCGACCCAGCCGCGCGGGATGGCGCCAAAATCGCAATTTCGCTGATTCGGATTCACAAGCCGGTTCCCTTCCCCCAAGGATTGCAGGCTGACTTTAAGTTCGCAGCGCTCGATCCGAATGAAGGCGAGCCACCCTACCTGTTGAATGGCAGCAGCAACCATACCGGCACGCGTTGGTTAAATTTGACCAGAACGGATGGCTTGAAGACAGACATTTCCCTGGAGGCGCTGGTATGGGGTACAGATGCCTCGCCTCTTCCCTATCGTCAAGCTGAATTCGGCGGTTGGGAAGAGCATGAATGGGAACTTCTATCCTCGCTGCTGCCAAACTCCTCATTCTACATCCATCTGCCCAACAGCAATGAAATCTTTGAGTTTGCTATGAACGCCGATCCAGCGCTTGGCGCTCGGTCCATGGGTTTTAGTTCAAGCCCGCGTCCGGCAAGCATCGTGGCCGGCTCGCAGATTCGCCTATTGGTTGCGAATAGCAATCAGGCGAATCGAATCAAGAACTGGATCGCGGCGGGCAACCAGCCCGAAACTGTAGCGCCGCCGGACAAGCCACAGCCGCCGAGCCTGGTCGCCGGCGCCGAGCGAGCCGCCGTGACGATCACCCCGCCTGCGCGAGGAGGATCGCCTATCACAACCTATGAACTGAGCTATCGCGAGTCCGGGTCAAACGGATCACACAGGCATGTGCCAAACCTCAACGCGCTGTCTCACACAGTGATGGGCTTGACCAATGGCGCGTCCTACGAGTTCCGAGTGACAGCCATCAATCGGGCTGGCAGGGGAGAATGGTCGGACTACAGCAAGATCACGCTGCCGCCGCCGCCACAAGGGCTGCTGACTGACTTTGAGTTCAAATCGCGTGATCCAAGCTGCAACAAGCTGTTGGGCAATTTCGACCAAGTCAGCGGTAGTCGCTGGTTGAATTTGACAAAGACGAACAGCCAGAATACGGACATCGAAGTACAAATCGTGGATTGGAAAACGGAGCCCTTGCTTGAGTTCAGCGGGACGTCCCTGCAGGAATGGCAGGTCATTCCTTCATTGTTGTCCAGCGCTTCGTTCTATATCTACTTGTACGGCGACAAGCAGATCTATGAGTTTCCCGTTTCGTCCAAGGCTCTTAGCAATAGCGAGAGCTTGAGATTTGCTTCGACAGCGCGCCCGACAAGCATCGAGTATGCTTCGGCGATCCGGGTTCTGGCGGCCGACAGCGGACAGGCGAATCGAGTCAAGCATTGGATCGCCGCGGGCAACCAGCCGGAGGTCATCGAGCCGCCCGCCAAACCGCAGCCGCCAACCCTGACTGTTCGCAGCGGGGAAATTACCGCCGCCATCACCCCGCCCGCGCAAGGCGGGGCGCCGATCACAACCTATCAACTCGACGTTCGCCACGGTCTAAACAAGCAGCTTCATCTGCCGAACATCAACTCGCTATCTCACACTGTGACGGGCGCGAATTCTGGCGACTACAGATTCAGAGTAGCAGCTGTCAATCGGGGCGGCAGGGGACCTTGGTCGGACTACGCTTCCGCCACAGCGCGGCGTTCGCAATTTAACGATTAGCAATCAGTACAAGAACCAAAGCACATAAAGGAGAAAGAAATCATGGCATTGTCAGGCGATCACGTCATCGTAAAGATGGACGACAGCAGCGGTACCTTGCGGACATTCGCGGATGGGGACATCCGCAGCATCGACCTGGGGCTGACCTACGACCAGTTCGATGTCACCGGCTTCGGCGACGAGGCGCATCAATATATCAACGGGCAGTTGCGGGCGCCGGTGACGATTCAGGGCTATCTTACGACCGACGGCCTCAGCGGCACGCACACGGTCATCCAGGGCGCCTTCGCGGCCGGGAGCCAAGTCTCGCTGGAGGTGCAGGTGGGCGACAACGCAACGCCGACCAGGAACGATCCCAAGTACAGCGGAGAGTTCCTGGTATCGAGTTACCGCCCGCAGATCACGACCGGCGGGGCGGTGATGTTCACGGCGACTTTGCAGCCGGCGACGGGCGCAGCGCCGACCTGGGGCGCGGTCTAGTCGCCGCTTCACCGTAAATCGGTTGGGGGCATGCGCAGGGACTTGTGACAGGGCGAACTGGGCAGCCCCCATTCACAGATCGATTTGATGTTTTAGAGCTGAGTATATGTCCCAGTTCGCGGAATCGGGCAGGGCCCCCCGCAAAAACTTAGCCGGAACGGTAGGCGAGCCAAGGCTCGCCCCTACAATCACCCTGCGATTTGTTGCATTTCTTTGTTGGACTTACTTATATGTCGCACTCGCTGAATACCTAAGAGAGCGATTCCAGCGAATCGCCCCCTCTTTAGCCACGGCGCGGATCAGGCTTCGACAGTTTCCACCTTGTCTGCCATCGTCAATGCCTGATCGGACCCGTTCGCGCCGCCCTCGGCGCTCGTCATCCCGCTCATCGTCGCCATCATATTCTGCACCATGCCGGTTAATTCCATCGGCAGCACGAACTTGGTAGACGGGCTGCTGCCGACATTTTGCAGCATTTCCATATATTGCAGCGCCATCGTCTTGTTATCGATACCGCGCGCCTGTTCGTAAATGGCATGCAAAGCCGCGGCATAACCCTCCGCCCGCAAGAGCTGCGCTTGTCGCTCGCCTTCCGCGCGCAGAATCTGTGATTTTTGTTGGCCCTCCGCTTCCAAAATCGCCGACTGCTTGTTGCCCTCGGCGCGCTCAATAGCCGCCTGCCGCTCGCCCTCCGCCAGAATCACCTCGGCGCGGCGATCGCGCTCGGCGCTCATCTGGCGGTTCATCGATTCCTGGATCGCCCTGGGCGGATCAATCTCGCGGATTTCCACCGTGGTGATCTTGATGCCCCAGCGCTCCGTGGTTTCGTCCAGTTTGACGCGCAGCACATCGTTGATCTGTTCGCGGCGCGACAAGACATCGTCGAGCACGATGTCGCCGATGACCGCGCGCAAGGTGGTAATGGCGATATTTGTCGTCGCATCAACGACATCCTTGACCTTGGTGGTCGACAGCTCCGGATCAGTAATCCGGAAGTAAACCAGGAAGTCAATGCCAATCGAGGCATTGTCCTTGGTAATGGCGGTCTGTTTTTCGATATCGAAAAACCGCTCGCGCATATCCACTTTCATCGCCTGCTCGACGAAAGGGATGACAAAAGTCAAGCCGGGACCGCGCACAGTGCGGAAGCGGCCAATGAAAAAGATCACCAGCCGCTCGTATTCCTTGACCGCGCGGATGGCGCCGCGCAAAATCCCAAATATGACCAAGAGCAAGACGACCAGGATAATCGCTTGCCCGCCCGATTGCAGCGCTTGTGTTAAACCGTCAACATTCATTGCTTAGCTCCTTCGGCTAATCTTGTTTCGATTCACTCTCAATGATTCACGCGCCTTCATCAGAAGCGCTCCGTTTGACTTTTTCCACTTGCAGTTCCAGCCCGTCCTGTTGCGTTACCACCACTTCAGCGCCGCTCTCCAGCCGCGACCGGCTGCGCGCCGTCCACAATTCGCCGTTGACGCGCACGGTAAGCCGATCCTCCATCGCGCCCGTCACGCGCCCGCGCGCGCCCACCAGAAATGCGTCCTTCTGCGTCGAAGAGAGCTCGCGCTGCTGCCGCAAAATCGCCCGCAATATGCCGCGGTGATAGAGCCAGGCCAAGACCACGCCCAAGACGATGAGCGCTGGCGAAACCGACCGGTCGGCAAAAAGGAAAAAACTCGCGACAACCTGAACCGCCAGCCCGCCGATGGCAAAGGGCTCCCACTCCGACTTTAACAGCGGCAGCAAGAAGAATAGCGCCGCGCCAACAATAATCGCGAGCGCCGCAATCCAATTCACGGCGAGCGCGCTCAACAAATACAGCGTGCCGAGGATCAAAGCGGCACCGGCAAATTCCGCAAGTCCCGTGCCGGGAATATAGGTGCCGGTAGCGCTAACCCACAGCCCGGCCATCAGCAGCAAATAAATGAGGTTGGGATCTTGAAGCATTTCCATAATGCGTCCTTTAGTCCGCCAGGGCGGCGATAATCAAGATTATCGCGAAGAGAATAAAGCCGAATACACCTAGTTTAAGTGTCAGCGAAAGCAACGCGGATAGCGCTGCGAAGATCAGCCCGCGGAAAAGAAAGGCCAGAATCAATAGCGCCAAACAACCCATCACTGCCTCCGCAAAATATGTCTATATTCAGTATAAAACGGAAAATGGCGCTTGCTGCCCCCAATAATGAGGGGCTTGACCTGTTATCAACTATCCAGGGCGTGAGATACGATATACTATGTAGCGATTTTGCTCATAATCAAGGGACAATACGAAGCCAGCGGTTTTCAAAGCCGCAATCCAATCCTCATGCCCGTGATCGACGAGCGCTACCAGATAGCGATCGCCGATCTCATCCAGCGCCAAAGCGCCTTCTGCCAGCGTTTCCGCCGTCGGATAGTGTACGCGGCGTTTGTCGTGCCATTGCCCCAGATAATATCCCAATTCCCAGCCCAGCCAGGGATCGTAAATCACCGTCGCCACCGGCTTGCTGTTGAGATAGCGCGCCAGGTCCTCAATGCCATCATGCCGCCCGCGATCCCCTCCGATCGGCAGTCCATTGCCTAAGGACCACAAAGCCGCTAATACGAGTGCAATTGCCAAAGAAAGAGACAGGCTTTTCCACAAGCGGCCTCGCGGCAACGCCGGCAAATGACTGCTGACGACAAGGATCATGGGCGGCAAGAGGGGCAACAAATAACGATCGTATTGATTGAATGCCAGCAACGTATGCAGCGCAACATAGGCAATGACGTAGAGCAGATAAACTTGCGAGTGGCTCGTCCGCCTGGGCGCGGCGCCCCTGGCGAAGCGACTTAAAACCGCCAGTCCGATCAAGGACAATGTAACGACCGGCGGACCAAGCAGCCAGATGCCCAAGCGCGCCCACTCCAGCAGCCGTCCTGGCCATTCCGCGGGATCGGCAATCCATTGCGCCGGCAGGTTATTGACTGAGCCCAGCAAGAACACGCTCGTCGCCGGGCGCGCCGCATCCCATACAAAGAGCAGCAGCGCTAGCAGCGCCAGCGGTTGCGCGAGGCGGATGGTCGCAGCCCGTCTCGCAGCATTGGTCCAGAGCAGCAATAGGACCAAAGGCAGAAGCAATAGCGCTTGCTGTTTGCACCAAAAGGCCAGTCCCAGCGCCAATCCAGCCTTTCTATAGCCTTGACATTCCAGCCAGTACCAAGCCAGCGTCGAGAAAAACAGCAAGCCCAAATCTGTGAAGGCGGTGGCGCCAAAAGCCAGGACATAGGGTGACAGCGCTGTCAACAGCCCCGCTGCCAGCGCGGCAGCTTCGTCGCTAAACACGGACCGCGACAGGCGCATCATCAGTGCAACAAGCAAAATCGCCATTATGACATTGGGCAGGCGCGCCGCAAATTCGCCCGCGAGCGGGTCCAGGCGCAAGACACCCTTGTCATCGGCGACCAAGCCTGTCGCGACCATGCTGATCGCGCCCAGGTAAATGGAAAGCGGGGGTTTGTCCAAGGCGCCTGGCAAAAGCCAGTCCCCGTTGACCGCGGCGTTGCGCGCGTAGGTCATGAAACTGGCTTCATCAGGATGGAAGCGGATATCGCGCCCCAGTTGATGAAATTGCAGTACGCCCGCCAGGAGAACAATCAATAGGCGAGCGCAAAAGCGATTCATTAAATTAGCACCTTCTTTACATTCGCATTGATCAATGTCGACCCAGTATCGGAAAGCCTGGCCGGGGCGACTCACCGAGTCGCCCCTACCACATTCAGACTTAAATTATATCGGTAGAGGGCAGCCGGCGGTTGTTGTGATTTGTTTCAACCGACTTCGATACACTAGCGAGTCTTTCATAACATCGAAAAAACCTGTCATTTGCGGCACAATACCTTTGTCAACTATTACGCCGACACGATTCAAGGAATGCTCATGGAAACCCGCATCTTGGGACGCACCGGATTGGAAGTATCCGTCATGGGGCTCGGCGCCGGCGGACCCAGCCGCCTCGGTCAACGGGACGAGGTCAAATCTGAAGCCGAATCCGTCTCTCTCGTACTCCAAGCCCTGGACGCCGGTATCAACTTCATCGACACGGCGGAGGCTTACCGTACCGAAGACATTGTCGGCAAGGCGGTAGCCCAGCGCGATCGCGCTTCTGTCATCATTTCTACCAAAAAGCGCCTTGGCGGGAGCGCCATCACCAGGGCGGAGCTTCGCGCAGGGCTTGAAGACAGCCTGCGCAGATTGCGGACCGATTATGTCGATATCTATCATTTGCACGGCTTGCGCCCCGAAGATTATGACTATTACTTGAACGAAATCGCTCCGTTTATGCAAGACCTGCAAGCGCGGGGAATGATTCGCTTTCTGGGGGTGACCGAATCCTGGAGCCGCGATCTCGGACACGACATGTTGCAGCGCGCGCTGCAAGACGACATCTGGGACGTGATTATGGTCGGCTTCAACTTGCTCAATCAAACTGCGCGAGAAACTGTGCTGGCGCAAGCGAGCGAAAAACAAATCGGAGCGCTCATCATGTTCGCGGTTCGGCTGGCGCTTAGCCGTCCGGATCGGTTGCGCCGGGCCCTTGAATCGCTAATTGAAACTGGCGAACTTGACGCGCGCGAAATCGACCTGGATCGTCCCTTGGGGTTTTTGGGGGAAGATGGCCTGGACCCGGATACAACCGATGCTGCCTATCGCTTCTGTCGCGATGAGCCCGGCGTGCATGTTGTCCTGTCCGGCACCAGCAATCCGCAGCATCTGGCGGCAAACCTGGCGTCATTCGCGCGACCGCCCTTGCCGCCGCAGCACACTGCAAGGCTGCAGCGCATCTTCCGGAACGTCGTTTCCGCGACTGGGGGATAAAAAAGGGCAGGTCCTCTGACCTGCCCTTTCCGGATGTGAATGCTTCTGCGGGATTAGTGGCCGCCGCCCGAGCAACCGAAACCATATTCGTAAGCGCTCATCGGGACCGGATCCTTCAATTCGAGGTCAATGTTGATGTTGCCGTTGGCGCCACCCTCGGCGTGGCTGACGATCAAAACATATTGACCATCGGCCGGCAGTTTGAACCCGTCGATGCTGGCGTCATACTCGTTGCGAGAAATGTCGTCATCACCGATCAGGGCGCGGTTGCCCGGTCCGACCAGTACGATCAAGGGATCGACAAAGCCCGGCTCCACGGTGTCCACATCAATGTCAACGGTCTGACCCTTTTCAGCGTTGAAGGGAATGCTGTAAACCCAACCTTCGCGCATGGGCAACTGGAACTGGCTGTCGCCCTGCAACTCGCTGTGATAGAAGCTGCGGCTGCGGTTGAGCATTGCGTAGTGGTAATAGTCCGCCGCGCTGGAGGAGGATTCGCCCATCATTTCGTAGGTGATGCCGCGCGACAGATAGGGCAGCGCATAGTCATCGTCCAGTCGCATCGCCATGCTGATGTAGTTCAGCGAAGTCTCGTACTCGCCCATGTACCGGTAGGTCACGCCCATCCAGTTCATGGCTTCCGCATCCTGGCTGTTGAGGTTCAAGGCGCTGCGGAAGTTGGCCAGGGCTGTCGCATAGTCGTCGGACATCAGCGCGCGGTAGGCCAAACTCTTGTAGGCGGCAATTTCGTTGCCCAAGGTGATCTCGCCGGATACGTCCAGCGATACCTCGATCATGCCTTCGGCGCTGCCGCCGGCATGGGTCAAGACAACTGCGTATTCGCCGCTGGCCGGGGCGGTGAAGTTCACGTAACTGTCCCACCACTCGCCAGTGTCGTCATTTGCGTCAAAAGCCTGGCCCTGCGGATCCAGGATCAATACCAAGGGATCGGCGTCCAGGTCGCGTTGGCTGCTGACGGCGGTTACGACTACATCTTGGCCCGCGCTCGCGGTGAAGGGGAAGAAGTAGACGGCGCCTTCCGACATCGGCACTTCCAGACTATCTTGCCAGACCAGGTTGTCATTGCGGACGACCTGCTGCTTGATGCGCTTGATCCACTCTACATAGTCCGGCAGCGCATGCTGCATATCGCCCATCTTTTCGTAGACAATGCCACGATTCAGGAAGGGATAGTCGGCCTCCGGCACGTGCGACATCAACTGGTTGCAGTCCGCAAGCGCCTGTTCGAAATGATCAATTTCACTGAATGCCCAGCAGCGGTTATTCAGAGCCATCAGGTTGCCTGGTTCCATCTCCAGCACAACGCTGTAGTCCTGCGCCGCCAAGGCATGTTCATCAACCATGCTGTAGGCATAGCCGCGCGCCGCAAAAGTGTTGGAATCGTACTCGCCCTTGGCGATCAGAATGCTGTACAAGGCGATAGCCGCGCGATACTCTTCGTTCGACAAATTCGACCAAGCCAGATTCTTCAACGCGGATGCGCTTAACATACCGGATGACTGGGCAGCGGCTTCTGCGGATTGCACTGCTTCGGCGGCATTCGACAAGGCAGCTTCTTGAGCGGCGACAATCGCTTGAAGCTCCGCAATCAATTCATCGCGGTTGTCATCGACTGGCGCCGCGGGCATCAAGAAGCCGATGGTTACAACAACGGCCACCAGCACCAACAAACCCTCTATGATTAGAGCGCTCGGGCGCTGGCTGAAGATGCGGTCTTTTATGGAACGTTTGGGAATGTCGTATTCCGGATACTGTTTCGTCATAATAAGTACCTCGCAATTTCAGCTTCCGACAAAGGCGGTTCAATCGCTTGAACCTTAGTATAACACATCTGACTAGGTAGCGGTCAAGCTACGTCGTCAGTTCAAAGCCGTGCTAATCCGCGCCCCGCATGAGGCTTGAATCTGATTGTGCCACAAGATCCGCGTTTTTGCCAACAAGTTCAAAATATCGCTCATAGTGTAACGACGCTTTGCGACTTTCGCCAAGTGTATCGTAAAACTGAGCAATCTCCAAATACCAGGCGCGATCGGTGTCTTCCGGCTTGGCGAGGGACAGCAGATCCACCATCGCAACGGCTTCGGCGTACTGCCCGTCCTCAATATACTTCCTGGCTTTCCGCTCAAGCGTCCGAAGCGCAAACCCGTCGCTGGGACGCGTGAGTTCAGGCGGAAGTATGCCCTCCACCTGGAAAGAGGCTATAGCATCTTCCGGACTGTCAAAGGGATCGAAGACATCAAAGGCGCGCCCCGCCGCCACGGTAATCACAATCGTCATGAGAATCTCAATGACAATCGCGCTCCAGCGCTGGGCGAAAAAGCGCTGAATCACATTGTTCTGCGGTACATCGTGCTGCGGATAATTATCGTACACAGCGATCCTCGCCTGCGATTTACCAGTATTGTACCGCAAGTTATGCTGGAATTGCCAAGAAACTTCTCCACGAATCCGACGATTAACCTATGTTGAGCTTCATCCTCATATAATCCTGATCAGCGCGATTTCCTCAGAAAACTTGGATATTTTGCCCCATCAGCCATCGCCTTGCCTGGCCCCTGCCGCATAGCAGCCGCGAGCATTGGATCCGGAGCCGCATGACTATTAGCGGCTATACTCTTTAGAACAGCGCTGTCTACCTGGAGGAGAACAGACCATGAACGACGAACACCTTCGCAAGCAACTTGTCAATGCCTTGGCCAAACGACAGGCGCATCAGCGCTTCGACCAGGTCGTGGATGGCTTTCCTGAAGAACACTTCAATACCCGCCCTGCAAACCTGACCTATTCGTTTTGGCACTTGCTCGAGCACATTCGCATCGCCCAATGGGACATCCTCGACTACATCGAAAATCCCAAGTACCAATATCGCTCCTTCCCCGACGACTATTGGCCCGATCTAAACATGGAAGCGGAGGCCGCAAGCTGGGATGAAACGATCGCCGCGTTTCGCACTGATCTGCAATCGCTCATCAACATCGTAAACGACCCGGCGCGCGACCTCTGCGCCCAGATTCCGCACGGTCAGCCGGGCCACAGCATCCTGCGCGAGATCCTGGTGGTCGCCGCGCATAATTCCTATCACATCGGCGAGTTCGGCATCCTGCGCGGCACGTTGGATCTGTGGTGAAACGGAGGCTCGCCGATTGCCTGTTAAGCTTGATGAATACTGCAGTTTTCAGAGGCAATTGTTATAATCGGATCAACATCGTAGATCGCGAGGAGCATTATGGTTGCCAATATCAAAACCCGCTTGTCCGTCCAAGAGTATCTGGCTTGGGAGGCGGAAAACGAGATCAAACACGAATACATTGATGGCGAAGTCTACGCCATGTCCGGCGGGACAAGCAAGCATAGCCGCCTTGCGGCGAATGCGACGATTGCAATAGGTCGCCAACTCGGAAGTTCTATCTGCGCAGTCCATACAAGCGACATGAAGATCAAAGTCGACGAGACGCGCTATGTCTACCCCGACCTGAGCGCCGTCTGCGGGAAAGAACAGTTTGAAGACGACAGCGAGACCACACTTCTCAATCCCATTCTTGTCGTCGAGGTTACTTCGCTGTCATCCATTGAGCGCGACCGTATTGCCAAGCGCGACTTTTACCGGGAGGTTCCATCCATTCAAGCTTACCTTGTTATCGATCAGCATCGCGTCTGCGCCGAACTATATACCCGCGCCGACGTCAGATGGCTGCTGCAAGTTTATACCGATCCCGACGACGTGATCCCTTTGGAAATACTCAACTGCGAACTGCCGCTCGCCGAGGTTTATCGCGGCATTCGTTTTGAAGCAGCGCAGCCGGATTAGGCGGTCAACTGCCTTAACAGCAGTTGCAGCGCCGCGTCGACGCTCAGCATCTTGTTCGCAATCCGGTCGCCATCCCAAATGCGCCGCTCGACGCTTATCAGTCCTTCGCGCCCGGCCAGCCCGATATAGGTCAATCCAAGGGGCTTCTCGCCCGTTTCCCCGCCCGGACCCGCGATCCCTGTCACGCTCAAGGCATAGTCCGTATCAAACAGCCTGCGAACGCCGCAAGCCATTTCTCCCGCCGTCGCCGCGCTGACGGCGCCGTACTCAATCAGCGTCTGCTCGCGGACGCCGAGCATTTTCATTTTTGCTTCGTTGGAGTAGGCGACCATGCCGCCTTCAACATAGGCGGAACTGCCGGCAACATCCGTTAAGGCGCTGAGGATCAACCCGCCCGTGCAAGATTCGGCCGTGCAAACGGTGAAGCCCCCCTGGTTTAGGGCCGTGCCGACCCACCGCGACAAGCCCAGCAAATCCATCAATGGGGGACCTGTACCAATATCAGCGTATTCCCTTCGGAATCCACCATCATCACGAAGCGCCCCCAGAACTGCGTCTCCGGCTCGCCCAGGAACTGAACGCCGCGTTCCTTGTAGACGCGATAGGTCTCGTCGATATCCTCGCATTGCAAGGTCAGCGACTGCGACTTGCCAAATGTCTCGCGATAGTGCTCCCAGTTCTCATCAAACTTGTACAGCACGATCTGCGTTTCGGCGCCGGCAGGCGCGACGCTAAGCCAGCGCGCATCCGCGCCGGGCCACATCTCGTTATCCGCCGTGCATTCCATACCCAGCTTTTCCGTGTAGAAAGCTTTGGCGCGATCTTGATCTTCCACAAAAACTGACACGGTCCCAACTCTGCTAATCATTGCCTGTCTCCTATGCGCTTTGCTGCAAAAGTATAAGGAAGCGGGGGCGATGCGCAATAGCCGACGTCGTGCCGGGCAACAAGGGGCGCCGCTTCGTTGCGTCTTGGGAGTTTTCAGTCAAACCGGACGAGGATTACTCAAGCCGGCTGGCCCAGAACAATCTGGTTGCCCTCGGAATCCACCAGGATCGCGAAACTGCCCCATTGCTGCTTCTGCGGTTCACCTCTGAACCGCACGCCCTGTTCTGTGAGTTCGCGATAGGTCTGGTCGATATCATCGCAATGCAAGGTGAAACACTGTGGCTTGCCCATGGCCTGGCGGTAATGCTCCCACTGCTCGCCCATGGGGAAAAGCGTCAACTCGGTCGGGCAGCCTTCCGGCGCGACGGTGATCCAGCGTATGCCCGATCCCGGGAACATCTCCGCATCGTTGATGAGCTTCATGCCCAGCTTCTCGGTGTAAAAGGCTTTGGCGCGGTCCTGGTCTTCGACGAAAACGGAAACGGTTGCGATTGTGGTGATCATAAACTCGCTCCAAGGTCCTGCATTATGTTGAGCTTGCAAAGGATGCGGCGTACAGCAAAACTTGCTTTACTTCTCTCGTCGGCGGGGGCTGCCTCGGGCGCAATTGATACCCTACTTATTCTCCACGCTCTCGCTCAAAAAAGCGCTGTAGCCGTTTTCCGGGTCATTGCGCACCACCAGCATCCGCTTGCCGCCCACATGCGAGATGCCCGGCACCTCGTAGGCTTTGGCCGGATTGCCCTGGCTATCCAGCCGATTACACCAATAGATGTGATCGTCGCGCTGCCACATGTATATCACCGCGACATCGTCCACCACGATCTCCATGCGCTTGCGGCTGAAAGGGGAAAAACGCGGCGGATGAAACCAGGGCACCCAGGCGCCGGCCGTCTTTTCGGTTTTCAGCGACACCGCGCTTTGCGGCAAGATCTCTTTGCTGTCCCGCGGGGATTCCTGGTTGACAAACCTGATCGTCTCATCAGTCGTATTAAACACCGAGGTCAATTCTGTCACTGGCATGGCTGTCCTCACTGCAACTGAACCGTCACTGATCGCTCTGCCCGTCAAACCGATGCCCTTGCCGACGAGTTCCACCGTCTTGACAATGCCCTTGCCAATTTGCCCGAGCAACTTCAGACCATCCATCGCGCCTGATCCCGCGTCTGATTAAATGAATCGAGTTTCCAATTCGCCCTCATTATACAGGATTCGCCCGCAAGCGAATGCCCTGTGTTGATAACTACGGAAGGGCGCTCATTCGGTTGCGCCCTGCGTCCGGCGCATATACGCCACCGATTCCGCAACCAGGTCCCGCAATACATCCATATCAACATCCGCCAGCTTGTTGATGTACAGGCAGGAGCGGCCGATCTTGTGCTTGCCCAGCCGCGCCAGCAAATCGTCGTAATGCGCGAAGCCGGGCATGATATACAGCGTCATCGAAGCCTTGCGCGGCGCGAAACCGGTCAAGAACCAGTCGCCCTCGCGCCCGCTCTCGTATACGTAATGGTAGCTGCCAAAGCCGACGATGCTGCCGCCCCACATCTCCGCCGGCTCGCCCGTGATCTCGCCCATCACATCCAGCAGTACCAGCGCGTCCTCACGGCGGCGCTTGTTATCCACAGAATCGAGGTAGGCTTGCACATCGCCGTCATTGCGCTTGGTCTTCAATTCCGTCATTTGACTGTCTCCCGACTGGCGCCTTTCCGTCCACTGCGCTCTTCCGACAGATCTATTTCCCTGGCAGCGGGCCGCCCGAGATCCTATTCCTTCTCCGCCGCTGAGGCGTCGTCTTCCTGCTCTACTGGCTCGAAATCCACATCCGCGATGTCATCCAGTTTGATCAAGTCCTCGCGATCATCCGCGGCCGGCTCGCTGATCACCGTCCGGGCGTCGGCGAAGTCCAATTCCCCGCTGGCGGAACCGGTCGCGGCTTGCATCAGCAAGGTCAGACGCTCCGCCATGCTCGACGGATCGGGATGAATGCCGTCTTGCAGCAGCGCCGTCTCGAAGACCTGCTCCACCACCGCGTCGATCAGCCCGTCCTCGCCGCCATTAGCGATCATCGCGCTCAAGTTGTGCATCAAAGGATGCCGCGGATTGAGCTCCAGCGCCTTGACCGGCAATTCGTAATCCTTGTCCAGCAAGCGATTAATGCGGAACATATAGCGGCTGCCGCTCTCGTCTTCGCTGACCAGGCGCGCCGGGCTATCGACCAGAGCCTTGCTCTCGCGCACATCGCTGACTCGTCCGCCCAAGGTCGCCTTGATACGCGCCGTCAGCGACGCCAATGAATCCCTCTCAAGCGCTTCGCGGGCCGTCTCTTCCGCCTCGCTTATACCGCCGACATCGCCCAAATCCAGATCGGCCGAATCAACGCTGACCAGCTTGTGCCCCCGGAAGTCAATCATAGCCATCGGCAGCATGGCATCGACCGGATGCGTGAAATACAGCACTTCGATCCCCCGCTGCCTGAAGACATCCAAGTGCGGACTGCGCGAACCGCTGTTGTAATCGTCCGCCACCACATAATAGATCTCGTCCTGGTTCTCCGACATGCGCTCGACATAGTCCTCCAGCGAGTGATAGGCTTTCGGATCGTCATCGTGCGTGGTCTGGAAGAACATCAGCGGTTCCAGATCGCCGCGGTCCTCGCTCTCCATCACCAAGCCCTGCTTTAGATAGGCGCCGAATTCCCCAAATATCTTGAGATAGCTGTCCCGGTCCTTCTTCGCCATCCGTTTCAGCTCGGAAAGCACCTTGCGCGTGATCGACTTCTTCAAGCTCGCCATGACCCGCGTGGCTTGGATGCTCTCCCGGCTGACGCTCAGCGGCAGATCCTCGCTGTCAACCACGCCTTGCACGAAGCCCAAATACTCTGGCAGCAGATCACGATTGTACTCTTCGATCAACACCTTGCGCGCATAGAGCTTCAACCCGGCTTCGGCGCGCGGACTGAACATATTGGGCTGCGCGCCGCTCGGCACAAAGAGCAAGGCATAGAACTGCATCGGCACATCAGCCCGCATGTGAATATGGTGATTGGCGCCGGCGAAATCCATGGTCAGCATCTTGTAAAAGCTGTCGTATTCCTCGTCTGTCACTTCAGATGGATTACGCCTCCAGATCGCCTGCTGCTTATTCGTCGGCTCTTCGTCATCGCCGACAAAAATAGGAAAAGCCACATAATCGGAATGCCGCCGGATGATGTCCTTGATCCGGAAGGCGCGCGTGAATTCTTCTTCGTCATCTTTGAGATGAATCGTGATCTCTGTGCCGCGCAGATCCTTTTCCGCCGCTTCCAGCGTATAATTGGCGCCGCCGGTCGCCGACCATTTGACCGCCTCGTCTTCCGGACGATAGGAACGCGACGCCACATCCACTTGTTTCGCCACCATAAATGCCGAATAAAAGCCCACGCCGAATTGCCCGATGATGTCGGCCGCCGAACCCGCGTCAGGTTTGTCCTTCATCGCTTGCAAGAAGGCTTTGGCGCCCGATTTGGCGATCGTGCCCAGGCCGTCAATAATCTCGTCTCGATTCATGCCGATGCCAGTATCGCTGATCTTCAGCGTCTTCTTTTCTTCATCGACTTCAATATGAATCTCCAGTTCCGCCCCCGCGTCCCGCACGTTGTCGTCCGTCAACATCTGGAATTGCAGCCGATTCAAGGCATCCGACGCGTTCGAGATCAACTCGCGCAGGAAGATCTCTTTTTCCGTGTACAGCGAATGAATCAGGATATTCAGCAGTTCCTGCGTCTCCGCTTGAAAAGTGTATTGCTCGCTCATTTTCCTTCCTTCAATTCATCTGCCATTGCAAGCCGCGGCTGCCCGAAAGTAACCTCTCTGTTTTAGCACAGCTTTATGCAGTTACATACAGGCGGGGAGTTCAGTTCCTTGCTGAAACAAGATACTCGTAAAGTTCCTTCTTGGAATTTCGTTTGCGAATACGTTCGATTTGGACGTCGGTAAACCCAACGCTTGACATCATTTCAGCGTACAATTGTTCAACAGGAATTACAGTCTCATAAAATTTAGAGTTTCCCACAATGTAATGAAGTGTCGCGTCATCCTCTAAATGAGCCTTTAAGTTACAGAAGTGCATGAACATATCGTCCATATATTTGTGTATATAATTGGCAAGAACTTGGCTTTCGGTCGCTACAGCGCTGACAAGTTTATCCAAGGAATCTGACTGGAAAACATTTTGCGATATCCATGTGGCTAGTCGGCTTGTCGCAACACCCCACGTTCCTCCGATTGCTTTCCAATCTAATTCCCCTGCTTCACGTGCTTCACGCAAATATCCAAGCCAATACATATACGGACGAAGCTCACGAATATAGCTCATACGATTAGAGTAGGGCGGTGAAGTAATCACGCAATCGTATAATGTTGAAGTCGGCACAGCAAGCGAACGAGAATCGGACTCAATGATTCTAACCTCTCCTGCGATTTGCTTTGAAGCTGCCCTAACAACTTTAGAAACATTTTCCACATAAGCTGAAGTCATCATCGCAGTTTCATCAAATAAAGTTTGTTCTGATTGCTTGAAAGACATAGACTGATGATTAAATGCAGCATTGGACCATTCAATTAGTAATCTACAAAACGCAATCAGAAGCAGGTTGCGTACAGGATTGGTTGTTTCGATTTCACGTAATCTCTGATAGATTTCCGCAAGAATCAGCAGCCGCTCGGTCGACCACCAGCGATGGATTTTATGAATAGGCGGTGTCCAAGCGGTACTACTGCGCTTTTCCGTTTTCACAGCAGCCACAATTACGTTAGCATACCGCGTCGTCTGAATTAAATCGGCGTAACTGTATTGCGCCGTCTTGACTCCTGCCAACCAAATCAAGAATGGGTTGATGTCGACTAAAGTCGCGTTTATGCCAAGTTCAGCACAAGCTAGGCCAGTGGTGCCTGTGCCAGAAAATGGATCGAGGACATGTCTGGCATTGCCATTACTTTCCAAAATGTCATAAACCAGTTTGACAGAATACGCCGGTGTAAGGCGCACCCATCCATGCCGACCCTTCTTGATATTTTCTTTGAAAGTCAGCTCCGCACGCTGTTTAACCATTTTCTGTTGCCGTTAAAAGGCTCTCCAACACAGAATGCGTGAAATCACGAAGCACAGTTGCGTTGCGCTCAAAGAATGCAGCAAGGTCGTACCCGATTATTTCACGCATAAACTGAAAAGTGGACATTAGGGCATCACTTTGCATGTATCCACGTAATACCAGCCACTTGCCGCGTTCATATCGCTCGACGATGTCATCGTCTATCTGACTGGACATCACAATTAGAACCGGAATATAACCTTGGGTGTAGGCAGCGGCGGCATTTGCCATGTCTGCGTTTTGCCGCTTTGAATCTTTGCTCTTGTAGCCCTGTCGCACTTCCAAGACTAAGCCTTGCATACCCTTGGCAATCTCGTGATTCAGCGACAGCTTTGTGCTAGCACGCTTCATCCAGTCCAGAATAATTCCGCGTCTCTCGTTATCCTGTACTTCGCGCGGGGCTATGCGCCCGTCCAATTTCAGCGTACGCTTTCGGCCTGAACTTGTTTCTGTCTGATAAGACCAGGTAGACTGTAAATTCGTCAGACCTAATTCATCTTGCAAAATCTGCCGTATCAGTTCCTCACTACTGAAACCAATTTGCCGATAGACTGATGTAATCCCTCCTGCCACTTTGTGCGCAGAATACATCAAAGTATGGTCAAGGCCAAACCAACTGTAGAAAACATCGCCACCATATAAATGACGAAACGCCTGATAGTCTAAACCTTCCCCACCTTTGCCGAATTTCGGTTTGTAGGATCTGCAGATGTTTAGTCGATCAAAAATGATTTGCAGGTAGACGTCGTCGCGGTCAGACCGAATTGCTGTAGAACGAATACTATGGGACATGTGACTTAGAATAAAGGTATGTCGTGACATTGTAAAGCACATTGTAGTGTCACAACGTCGTCAAAGTAACCTCCTTGTTATAGCAAAGCTGTGTAAGATGTAAATAAAAACTTCCGCCAAGAAGCAGGATTGGCAAGCCAATTAGGTCGATAAACGCGCTCCCTACTCGCTGTGGACGCCTCGGCGAGGAAGCAGGGAGACAGCCGAACAAGCCCAATCGCAACCTAACCGATTCACCCGACAGTGCTATAATCAGCGCCATTGTCCCCGACACGCCCGGAGAACCCAGCCCATGAAAGCCGTCCAAATAATCGCCCGGGGCCAACCCGTCTTTGTGGATGCGCCCAAGCCACAACTTATCGCCGACCACGCCATCATCAAGACCCTGCGCCTGTCCCTCTGCGGCAGCGATATCCGCCATATCCATTACCTGCCAGAGGACCGCTATCCCACAGCCATCGGCGAAACCGGGCACGAGATGGTCGGCTTCATCGAAGCCATCGACCCCGCCCACAACGGCTTCCAAATCGGCCAGCGCGTGCTCTGCCTGGCGCCCGATCACCGCGCCATGGGCGAATACTACCGCGCGCCCGTCAAGCATCTGCTGCCCCTCGACCCCGCCACGCCCCTGGCGCACTCGGTGCAAGCCCAGCAATTCGGCACCGTGCTCTACGCCTCGCAAGTCCTGCCCGATCTACAAGGCAAGACCGTCGCCGTCATCGGCCAAGGCTCGGCTGGCTTGTGGTTCAACTTCGCCCTGCAGCAGCGCGGCGCCGCCAAGATCATTGCCCTCGACCTCAAGGACTATCGCCTCAAGTACAGCCGGCGCTACGGCGCTACTCACACAATACACAACGCCGACATGTCGCCAGCCTCGCTGCGGGAGGCCCTGCGCGACATCAACGACGGCCAACTGCCCGATGTCCTGGTCGAAGCCGCCGGCGAAGAAGAAGCCATCCGCCTGGCGATCGCGATCGCCCCGCATGACGGTTTCTTGCTGATCTTCGGCGTACCCCGCTTCGAGACCATGGACTTCCCCATCTTCGAGTGCTTCTGGAAGGCACTCACGGTGAAATCCCGCGTCGGCGCCATCAACGACCCCGGCCACGCCTGCACCCGCCAGGCATTGGACTACATCAACAGCGGCGCCGTCGACACCGCCCGCATGATTACGCATACCTTCAAGTTCCAGGACGTGCTGGAGGCTTATGAATTACACCATCTGCAAGACGAAGGCGCGGTCAAGATCGTGATTGATATGGAGGGTTAGAGACTTGACATGCGCGACATAACACAGATGGGCTGTCGCCCAAAACGCTGCAAAATATCCATGGCGCTCAAAAGGTTTAGCGCGCCGAGCATCGTGACGGGGCGAAACTAGATCCAAAATCTACGCTCAGTATTAAACTTGACAATAGAACAAAATATCTCTAAGCTCATTCTTACTTACATTGCAGCGCTGGGTCATTCATGAATGTCTTTGTAATCATGCCATTTGACAGCGAGTTTGATGCAGTCTACCGTGATCTCATAAAAGATCCCTTGGAAAATGCCGGATACAGGGTCAGCCGCGCGGACGATCCCAGCGATAACTCAGTCTTTTACGAGAATATATATGACCAGATCGTGCTAAACCTGTGGGACGCCGACTACATTATCGCCGATCTCACGGGGAGCAATCCCAATGTGACATACGAATTGGGAATAGCACATACCTTGAACAAGAAGACAATTCAGATCTCACAGACAATGGACCTCATGTTTGACATCAAGTCGCAAAACGTGATTCCCTATATCGTAGAAGGCGATCACAGATCCGGCCTTTCTAGGAAGTTGTTGAGCGTTATCGAACGCGCTGAACAGGGCAATTACATCTTCTCAAACATGGTAAGTAGCTTCGCGAGCGTCGCTTCAAGACAGATAATCATCCAACCACCCGCGAGAAAATGAAAGGATGCTGACATGGTCGTGAAGGAAGCCAAGGTCCCGAAATGGGTAAGTCTATGGGGAATGCCTGAAGACGTATTGGGCAGAATCGGCGAGCAGATCGACTACTTCCAAAACGCGACAAACAGGCTAGGTGAACAGGTCCGCGACATCGCGCAGGAAACGATAGATCTGCTGCTATCTTCGCCCATTCCAAACGACATTGACGAACAAAAGCGTGACATTGTCGAGCGTTATTCCGCTATCTTGGTTCAGTTCGCCTCAACCATAGCCGATCCGCATTCGACCCTGAACCAAATGTGGACAGACATGGAACAAAGCGTCAGCTTCTATCTCCTGGATGCCGGACACAATGACGACGCCGATCCGACTGAGATTCGCGATTTGATTGATGAATTAACCCGGCAGCGCAACAGGATTCCCGCCCTTACTGCAAAAATATCGAATTTGGCCGCTGCCATCAAGGGAAGCGCCGGCGCTTTGCCGGGGCTCGAAGTTACAATAACCAATTCCTCGGACGCTTTCAAACGTACGGAAAGCGAGCTCAACATGGGCGCCGGCATCATGACGCGCCTCATAGGCATGGCGGAACATCAGCACAAACTGCTCAAGGCGGAATAACCCGCGATCTACCAAAATTACCTCGCCTTTGATACCGCACGCATGATCACGCATACCTTCAAGTTCCAGGACGTGCTGGAGGCTTATGAATTACACCATCTGCAAGACGAAGGCGCGGTCAAGATCGTGATTGATATGGAGGGCTGATTTTTTTCACCACAAAAGCACGAAGGTCACAATGAATTTCTTACCACCGAGTTTTGCGAGTAGAGATTATGAGCGCGCCGAACAGCATCTGCCAATGAAATCCTTGACAAACAAAGAAAGTATCGCTCAAGTAAAAGCAGACGGATCGGAAGATCGACGAGTTGGTGTACAGGTTGTCTGGGCTGAGCGACGATGAGATCGCGATTGTAGAGGGTGGGTAATTAGCAGCCATTTTGTGCTATAATTGCTGTAGCTTGTAGCAATTAGAGTGAGGCGGAAAATGAGACCGTTAGAGAAAGAATACCGCTATTTCCTTGAGATTATGGATGATCTCGCTCAAAAGCACGGTGCTGGGAAATATGTTGCAATAAAAGGTCATGATATTCTCGGCGTGTATTCTTCCTACGAGGATGCCGCTAAGGCTGTCTACCAAGACCATGAAAAAGGTACTGTTCTGTTGCAGAGAATTGAGGAAAGTATCGAGGCCATGACCGTGTATTTGCATACTCCGAGAATCTTAGCTTCTTCATGACTTCAACACCTCGCGTATGGACACAGAAATGGGAATCAATACAGAATCAGCTCATAAGCCCATGTCTTGCTACAGACTTAGAATCTTTCATATCGGTAGCTGGCGGCCTCCCTCCTGTAGGCGAAACGCATAGATTTACCGCCCTGTGGGATACCGGGGCGACGCATAGCGTAATAGGCAGAAATGTAGTCAACACTCTCCATCTAAAACAAGAGGGTTTCATTCCTATAGTACATGCAAATGGGGAAGATATTGCTCCTATCATATCGCCCTTCTATTACCAAATGACACTGGCTGGCCTATGACAAATATAGCGCAAACAGAATTGACAGGTTTCGATATATTGATTGGCATGGATATTATCAATAAAGGCGACTTTGCAATATCAAATAGAAATGGCAAAACTATGTTCTCATTTCGCTACCCGTCAATGACAGATTTTGACTTCCAGTCGGAATTAGAGTGATACGATTAGAATTTTTTACTTGAATACAAAAGCCCCATTCTTGCCTAAAATTATACCACTACACCCTTGTGATGATTTTCCCCATACGCGAACATTTGATCTGCCAATCACATCCAACCCACGCTACCCTAATCCCATCGCGCCTTAACAACCGCATCACGCCTGCAAAAAAAATCCCTCTCCGAAGCTTCGGGGAGGGATTTAGGGTAGGGTTGAAAACTCTCGGTGATCTCGGCGCCCTCGGTGGTTAAAATCAATTCCCTTCGCGCCCTTCCTGCCTTATGTGGTGAAAAAACGCGAACATCCAGTCGCCCTATCACAGCCATCCCATGCTACCATGCCCACGAACACGAATGAGCAACAGCTTACCAGCCCAATCTGCCAAATTGCCAAACTGCCGAAAAAAGTTTTTTCGCGGCGGCGGCAATTTGGCAATAGTCCAAAAAAGTACCCGATGTACCTTGCCCGCCGCTATGGTAAACTACCCGCATGAACCTAATCGACTATGGAAGCATCCTCATCCGCCGCGGCTGGGTCATGCTGCTGCTCGGCATCATCGCCGCCGGCGCCGCCTTCTTTTTCAGCCGTCAAATGACGCCGGTCTACCGCGCCACGCAAAAGGTGCTGATCGTGCCCAGCCGCAGCGACTTCGGCTTGACCCAAGCCGCCAAGCAGACGCTCAACAACCATGTCGCCTATCTCGATAGCTCGCAGCGCGCCGCCGAGGTCATCGACCGCCTGCAAATGGACATGATCCCGCAGCAACTGCGGGCCAACGTGCGCATCGCGCCCGATATCAACAGCTTGCTCATCCAGATTGACGCCGACCACACCGACCCCGGCCAAGCCAGCCGCATCGCCGCCGAATGGGGGGTGCTGCTGGTGGAATACCGCGACCGGCTCAATCAACAAGCCCGCCGCGAAGACCGCATCGTCGCGACCCTGCAAGACAACCCCGTGCCCTTCCGCGCTCGTCCCAATGTCATGATTAACACCCTGGTCGGTCTTATCGCCGGCATCTTCGTCGGCGGCATCGTCGTCTTCGTGCTGGAATACCTGGAAAGCGCCATCGTGCGCCGCCGCGAAGACGTCGAAATCGCCGCGGGCTTGCCCGTCCTGGCAGTCGTCCCGCCCAGTGACTAAAACATGCGATATAGTCGAGAACGTAGGGGCGACCGGCGGTCTAGTGTCTGCGCGACCAACGCGCAGCTGTGAGTCGCCCATTCCAAGATTCTGTAGCGCGCCAGAGAGGCCAAGTCTCCCCCCATTGCAATGGGGGGAGATTTAGAGGGGGGTTAAATGTTGTCGGCCCAATATCCCCGCCAAGACCCCGCGATCGATATTCCCGCCCGATACCACGCAGACCAGCACCCCGCCGCCCGCCCGGCCCGCCAGCGCTGCCGCCACAGCAGCCGCGCCCGCGCCCTCGGCGATGACCCGCTGACGCTCCGCGAGCAACCGAATCGCCGCTCGCGTCTCGTCCAGCGTTACGACAAGCGAGCCATCCAGCAAGCCGCTGACCAGCTCCCAGATCTCCGGTAGCACGCTGGCCCCGCCGATGCCATCGACGAAGCTCGCTTGATAGTCGACCGCGACCGGCCGACCGACCGCCAGCGATGCCGCCAGCGGCGCCGCCGTCTCGACCTCGACAGCGTAGACGCGCGCCTCCGGCTTCAGCGCGCGCAGCGCGGAGGCGATCCCGCTGCTCAGCCCGCCACCGCCATAGGGGATGATCACCGCATCGACATCGGGCAAGTCCTCCAGAATCTCCAGGCCGATTGTACCGTTGCCGGCGATGACATCGCGATCCCTCACCGGATGAATGAACCACCCGGGCAGGGCTTCATAGCCCCCGCTGAGGATGATCTTCCACCATTCGTCGAAGGGCGTTTTGACAACTTCGCCGCCCAAGCGCTGGATTGCCTCCAGCTTGGTTTCCGGCGCGTGATCCGGCACAACTACATGACAAGGGATGCCCAGCCGCCGCGCATGCCAGGCCACGCCCTGCGCCATGTTGCCCGCGCTCGCGGTGACAACGCCCTGAGTCAGTTGCTCGGGAGGCGCCAATGCCATGGCGTTGCCCGCGCCGCGCAGCTTGAAAGAGCCGATCGGCTGCAAGTTCTCCAGTTTGCAATAGATCTCCGCCGACGTCTCCTCGACGGGCAAGCGCAGCAGCGGACTGCGCAGTACAGAATCCCTTATGCGCCGGGACGCAGCTTCAATCTCTCGCAGTGTGATCGCTTTCATGGTCTAGCCGCCGACCGTGAAGCGCGCCAATTGATCGGGATCCACGTCGACGCCCAATCCGGGCGCCTTCGGGACGGCAACATAGCCGTCTTCCACCTGGAATTGAGGACTGGTGAGATTGTCGCGCAGCGCGTTTTCCGAGCGATCCATCTCCAGCATCATATCCGGCATGCGCAAGCGACCCGGCACGGGATCCAGCGTGCTGACCAGGTGCAAGCCGGCCGCAAAGGCGACCCCCGTGCCCCAACTATGCGGCAGCACATTGGTTTGAAAAGCCCGAGCCAAGGTAGCGATGCGCTTGGTCTCGGTCAGTCCGCCCGCCCCGCAGATATCCGGCTGCGCGATATCAACACATTGATTGTTCAACAACTGGCGAAACCCCTCCAGCAGATACTCGCATTCGCCGCCCGCGATCGGGATGGTGGTGCGTTGACGCAATTCGCGGTATCCCTCGTAATCTTCCGGCGAAACCGGCTCCTCGAAAAAACTGATATCCAGTTCCTCGATCCGCCGGGCGAAAGACCGGGCTTCGCTGCGCGAATATGCGTGATTGGCGTCCACCATCAGTTCGATCTCCCCGCCAATGGCTCTGCGGACCGCGCGCGCATGTCGCAGGTCTGTCTCGACCCCCAAGCCTACTTTCATCTTGAGCGCTTTGAATCCCTGCGCAACATAGCCGTTTGCCTCTTCCACCAGCTTGCCAACCAGGTCATCGCTATCGACGAAATACATACCGGTGGCATAGACCTTGACCTTTTCCCGGCGCCTGCCTCCCAGGAGAACGGAAACCGGCTGCCCAAGCAGCTTGCCGCGCAAGTCCCAGATGGCGATGTCGATCGCGCTCATCGACGCCACCAGCACACCCCGCCGGGCGTAATCCAACGATCGCAGGCGCATCTTGTTCCAGATCGCCTCGACCCCCAATGGATCTTCGCCAATGACGAGCGGCGTCAAGAATTCCACTCCCGCTTGAACGACGCCTGCCGGTCCATAACCCTCGCCCCATCCATAACTGCCATCCTCGGCTATCACTTTGACAAGGCAGATTTGCCGCCTGTCGAAACCAAACTGTGAGAAGAAAAAAGGCCTTTCCAAGAGCTGTTCGGCGACATAGCTTTCTACTAGTGCGATTTTCATCCCGATGTGCTTTCGTTATGCTTTCCAATAGGCTATAGTGTAGCCGAAACCGCGCCTGCTGGCGCATCAATGGTCAACCTAATGCCCCCATCATCCGCGGCTCGTAACCGGCTAATGCAAAGGTGATGAATCGGGAAATGTCGATACCCGGCTCAGCGCAAATTGCGGAAAGTTCAGGGGTGGCCCAGGTGCTGAACAGCCTCGTTGCTGGCCTCAGCGGCATCCTGCAAAAGAACTTGGTCGGCGTCTATCTGTACGGCTCGCTGGTCACCGAGGATTTTGACGCGCGGATTAGCGATCTCGATTTGGTCGTGGTCACAAATCTAGGTCTCGATGACGCTGCTTTTCGGGCGCTTCATGAATTACACCAGCAAGTTATTCTCGGCTATCCCGCCTGGGACAATAGATTGGAACTGGCTTACGTTTCGCGTGACGCGCTCAAAACCTTCCGCAGGAAACAGAGCCTTATCGCCATCATCAGCCCGGGCGAGCCCTTCCATCAGCTTCAGGCCGGAAATGACTGGTTAATCAGTTGGTATGCGCTGAGGGAGACGGGGATCGCATTGAGAGGTCCCGACATCGCCAGCCTGATAGATCCAATTGAGCCCGCGCATTACATCGAAGCGGTGCAATCCCATATCGAGAGATACCGAAATAGCGTCAAGTCCGCAAATAGTAAACCCAAATTGTCCTACATCGTTTTGACCACCGCCCGGGGTCTGTACACCGTGTTGCACGGGCAGCCGACATCCAAAGTCAAGGCTGGCGCATGGGCGGCGCGGACCTTTCCGAAGCGGGCGCGGCTTGTCAAGCTAGCTTTGCGTTGGCGCGCCGACCCTCAATCGGACGGCTTGTCGGTCGACGAGATTCGACCGCGCGCGGAAGCCTTTGTCAATGAGTCGCTGGCGATGTTGCCGAAAAAGGAAGAGGCGGCGAAAGCTGAACCCGCGCCGGGCGCCTGAAGGCATCCCCTTGAGTCAATTCCGCTTGCGCATGCGCGGCGCGCGCGGCATACGCGCTTGCCAAGAAACCTTGCCGTCCCCATAATTGAACCGAATCGCAAGAGCAAGTTTCGAGGTCGCGCGCGGAACCTGCTGTTCATAATTGCATACGCGCGTCGATATTAATTCGACAGGCATCCGCCTCGCCAATGGTCTATTACTAAACATGCAAGCAATTCAATCGCTGATTTGCAGCCGACTCATGCTCCTGCTCTGCCTTGCTTGCCTGCCCGCCTGCAACCTCGACAGACCGACTCCAAGTCCATTTCCCACCCCTGATCTGCCGCGCGTAGAAATCCTTGCGCCGCCAAACCAGCAAAGGGTCATTGAAGGCACGGAGTTCGATATAGACATTTTGGCTGTTGACCGGTCGCTGGGTATCCGCCGCATAGAACTCTACGTGGACGAGCTTTTTATCAAGAGCAGCGAAACGACAGATGGCGTCAAGCAGGAATACCGCGTCACCATGAATTGGTTCGCCCAAGGCTTGGGCTGGCATACGATCAAGGCGATTGCCTCCCGCGACAATGGCACGCGCAGCGACGCACATGTGATCACCCTGCAAGTCATCCCGCGCTGACAAACATCGGCGGCGGGGCGCATTTCAGATTATTGGCAAGTCAAGTGATTTTTTGCCCGGTCGAAAGCATGACCAACCACAAAGACACGAAGAACACAAAGTAAATGAGGCATTTCTCTGTGCGCTCTGCGCCTCTGTGGCGAAAAAAATTTGAGGCGATTGCCCTAGGATCTGCGCCTGGACGAGCCGGCGGCGGCAAGCCTGATTGGTGAAAATGGTGGACTGCGCTACAATAAGCCACACTTGACGCATTTATGGCATCCGCCATGCAAATCGAATTGCGAAACATCCACAAGCGCTTCGGTCCAGTCCAGGCCAACCAGGACATTAGCGTTACCTTCCCCGAAGGCAAGATTGTCGGCATCCTCGGTGAAAATGGCGCTGGCAAATCAACACTGATGAAAATCCTTTCCGGTTTTCAACCGGCGGATCAAGGCGAAATCCTGATTGACGGCGAGGTCATCAATTACACCGGTCCCACAGCCGCAATCGCCAACGGCATCGGCATGCTGCAGCAGGACCCGCTTGATGTCGGTGCCTTCACAGTCTTGGAAAACTTCATATATGGCGGCGCGGAAGGCATCACGTTGGGCCGCGCCCAAGCCGAAGCAACCCTGGATGACCTGTCCGCTCGCTTCGGTTTTGAGCTCGATCCCCACCAATTGATCGACAACCTGCTCATCGCCCAAAGGCAGCAATTGGAGATTGTCCGGCTGCTGGCGCTGGGCGTGCAAACCCTGATCCTGGACGAGCCGACCACCGGCATCTCCGCCGAGCAAAAGATCATTCTCTTTGACGCGCTGAGAAAACTTGCGCGCGACGAAGGCATGATCATCTTGCTGGTATCGCACAAGCTGGAAGACGTCATTGAACTCTGCGACGAGGTCATGGTCTTGCGCGCCGGCGTCCTGGTCGGCGACATGGAAATGCCGATCGCCGATCACAATTTGACGGGCACCGTCATCGCCGAGACCAAACAGCATTTGGTGACGATGATGTTCGGAGAGGAATTGGAAGCCCAAAGTCGTGACCATTACAGCCTGGGCAAGCCCGTGCTCGAAGTAGATCAACTCCTTGTGCAGGACCTGCGCCTAGATATGCAGCCGATTAGCATGAGCGTGCGCGCAAGCGAGGTTATCGGCTTGGCCGGTCTTGATGGCAGCGGCCAGGAACTGTTCATGCGCGCCTGCGCCCGCTTGGGGCGGGTCGCCGGCGGGGATCTGCGCCTGAACGGCGAGGACGTCGTCGGCGCGAGCTATCGTCAGTTATTCCGCCGCGGCTGCGTCTTTGGGGCGGCAGGCCGGCTGGAAGAAGGTTTGATCGCCGGCTTGACCTTGACCGAACACACGGCGCTGGTCGCGGACGACCATCTGCGCATCGACTGGAAATCCATGGCCAAGCGCACTGCCTCCCGCATAGACCAATACCGAGTCAAGGGCCGTGCCGCCGATAATGTCGAACAACTATCCGGCGGCAATCAGCAACGCGTGCTGATGGGACTGCTTCCCGATGAACCCCAACTGCTGATCCTGGAACAGCCCACGCGGGGCCTCGATGTCGATTCCGCGCGCTGGATCTGGACCCAGCTATTGCAGCGCTGTCAATCGGGCACTGCGATCATCTTTAATTCTTCCGACCTGGAAGAATTGGTCACCTACAGCGACCGCGTCTTTGTCTTTTACGCCGGGCGCGTTTATCCAGTGCCGGACGTGAGCCAAACCAGCATCGACGAGCTCGGGCACCTGATCGGTGGAGAATTCCAACAGGCTTGAAAGCCGGGGGCGGAAGCCGCCATATATCTATCGGGAAAAGGGAAACAGTCACAATGCCGCTAAGCGAAAAGCACGACGAGACCAAAACCTATGACGACATCCTCAACGCCGGTCCGCCGCTGAATCAATTGGCCAAGGAATTTGTCACGCCAACCGAGCTCTTCTTCGTGCGCAACCACGCCAGCATTCCCGCCGTCGACCTGAGCAACTTTCGGCTGAGGGTCAATGGCTTGGTCAGCCGCGAGCTTTCGCTGACGCTGGAGGAAATCAAGAGCGGCTTCGAGCGCCAGACCCTGACCGCAACCCTGCAATGCGCCGGCAACAGACGCAAAGAACTGGTTGATTACAAACCCATCGACGACCAACTCGCCTGGGGCATAGAGGCTATCGGCACCGCTACCTGGGCGGGTGTCCGCCTGGGCGATATTCTCAAGGCGGCCGGCATCGCCAGCGACCGGGCGGCGCATATCGGTTTCCTGGGTTTGGACGGCATCATGCGCGACGGCGACCGCTCGCCCTATGGCAGTTCGATCCCGCTGGACAAGGCGCTGGCTTGCGAAGTCCTGCTCGCTTACGAGATGAATGGCCAAGACCTGCCGCTGGCGCATGGCAGCCCCCTGCGCCTGATCGTGCCAGGCTACATTGGCGCGCGCAGCGTCAAATGGCTTTGCGGCATCAGCGTGCTCGAAAAGCCCTCCGACAATTACTTCCAGCAGGTGGGCTACAAGCTCTTCCCGCCCAGCGTCAATATCTACAACGTCAACTATGAAGACGGCATGCAGCTGACCAAGCTGCCGGTCAATTCCGTGATCGTGCAGCCGGAAGATCGCAGTCTGATGGCGGCCGGAAAAATCACCGTCGAAGGCTATGCCATGAGCGACGGCGAGCATGAAATCACCTGGGTCAGCGTCTCGGCTGATGGCGGCGAAACCTGGCAGCGCGCCGAGTTCCTAAACCAGCCGCAACTCTGGACCTGGCAGCTTTGGCGGGCGGAGTTTGACCTGCCGTCAGGGACGCATGAGCTTGTCGTGCGCGCCTGGGATACGGCGGCGAATAGTCAGCCGGAGACCATTGCCAGCACCTGGAATTTCAAGGGCTACGTCAACAACGCCTGGCATCGTGTCAGGATTACGTTGAAATGAAAGAGTCGGACATCTTGAAGAAACGTAACGAAAACAGCAAGAAAGCACTAGTACGTGACCGAGATGTCCTGACTAGGCTCGTGAAGCAGTCGCATGCCGGTGCAGAATCGAAACTCTGCATTACGAAATACTTTGAGATCTATGTCGCAGAACAGATCTTGAAGGATAGAAAGTTGTCGCCAGAAGCCGTGCGGACTGGGATCGTAGGAGGCGGCGATGACGGCGGTATAGACAGTCTATTCCTGTTCGCTGACCAAGAGCTTGTTGACGACTGCAATTCATCTAACTTTCTCAATCGCCAGAATAGAGTTGAGATAGAATTGGTATTGATCCAAAGTAAGTTTTCGCACAAATCCCCGTTGACAGCAATTCAGAAACTCGCACTTAATCTACCAGAACTCTTAAATCTGGAATCTCAACCAGAATCTGCGTCGAATAAGTATGATGTCAGGATTGTCAATACCTTGCTACGATTCCAAGACTTGCGCACGTCTCTCGCCGACAAGTTTCCTAGTGTTAAAATACGCATCTATTACGTTACGATGGGACACTTAAATGCGGAAGATATTGAACATCCAGAAAGTCAGATCACTGGGCACATTCAAAATGCAATCCCGATGTGCGATTTTAATTTTCAGTTTCTGGGCGCATCCGACTTCCTTCGGCTCATAAGAAAGTCACCCTATCTCTCGCTTACTATATCTTTCGAAAATACTCTAATATCGAACGACGACGAAGGCAGTTACGTTATGCTTGTTGGCTTGAGGCAATTCTATGCATTTGTCAGTGATGAAAACAGAGACATGCGTCCGTACCTTTATGACTCCAACGTCAGAGCATGGCAGGGAGACACTCGCGTAAACGATCAAATTCGCCAATCGTTGGATACGTTGCCAGTCAAAGATTTCTGGTGGCTAAACAATGGCGTCACAATAATCGCGTCGAAAGTCCATAACAACGGGAAGTCGTTGACACTTGAAAACCCGTCCATTGTAAATGGCCTGCAAACTACCAATGCGATACACCAGTATTTCAGTCAATGCGGTATGGACGAGTCAGACAACCGCAGAGTATTGGTTCGCATCTTCACGGTAACGGAAGAAGACGAGGAAAAAAGTCGAGAGCACATCATACGTGCGACAAATAGCCACAACCGAGTTAAAAAGGAATCACTTAGAGCGTTGGACGAGATACATTATGAGATAGAGACATATTTGAACACCCGCGACAAGCCTTTTTTCTACGAGCGCAGAGACAGGTACTACGCGAACCAGCATGTTCCGCGTGACAGAATTGTTAGCATAAAGGTTCTCACGCAGGCGTTTTTGGCAACCGTCCTGCTTCGGCCTGACGACGCCATGGGCAGACCGGGTGACTATCTGGAAACAAGCTATGATGAGAAGTATTCGTCCGTCTTCACGAAGAATTATGACCGTGAACTTTACCACTTTTGTTCACAATTTCACCATAACTTGGTCATGTTGCTTCGCCAGGCGAATAAATTTTCAGATATCACTTTCGCGTCGCGAAATCGTATCAGATTCCATATCATGTCGCATATAGTCCTTCAGTTTTTGGGTTTGCGTCGAGTACAAGTGTCGCCGCCGTTAACTCTACTGGCGAATAAGGCGGTAGCCGATATAAGTGATGCATGCATGCTCTATAGTGCTCGCCGTGTTGTAAAGCTCTATACCGACATGAAGATACAATCACCTCGACTATCCGGCAAACAGTTTGAAGCCGCCGTCATTGCTGACAGCGACGCGTTGCTAACCTAAACGTTGCGCATGAATTTGACTATTTGAGTAACCATGAAAGATACCAAGTCCCTCGCCACCCAAATCGCCTTCCTGCTCATCCCGGTCGCTATCTCGCTGGCCGTAGCCGCCATCCTCGTCACCGCCGTGGGACGCGACCCGCTGGAAGTCGTTGACGCCATCTGGAAAGGCGCATTCAAGGACTCGCGCAAGCTGGGCGGTGTGGTCAACTTCTGGATACCCCTGACCCTGGTCAGCATCGGTCTGGTCGTCACCTTCCGCGCCGGCTTGTGGAATATCGGCGTCGAAGGGCAAATGATGATGGGCGCGCTCTTCGCCAGTTGGGGCGCGCAAGCGCTCTTGTGGGACGCGAATATGTCCCCCTTGCTCAACCTGGCGCTGATCGCGCTCTCGGCTCTGGGCGGCATGTTTTGGGCTTTCATCGTTGGCGCTCTCAAGATCCGCCTCGGCGTCAATGAAATTTTCGGCGGCGTGGCGCTGAACGCCCTGGTCAACGTGATTTCCATTTATATGATCTCCGGTCCCTGGCAGCCGCGCATCGGCGGCTCGGCGCAGGGCACGGAGCCCTTTCCCGTGCCGGCGCTGCTGCCGGAATTTTCCAAGAGTTTCCCGGTCAACATCTTCATGATTTTTTTGGTCTTCGCGGCTTTTGTCGTCGTCATGATTATGCTCAACGCCACGCGCTGGGGCTTGAACCTCAAAGCCGTGGGGGTGAACATGCGCTCGGCGCTCTTGCTCGGCGTCGCCACCGAACGCACATCCATGAGCGCCTTTCTGGTCTGCGGCGCGCTGGCCGGCATCGCCGGATCCTACCGCGTCCTCTTCACCTTCGACAATTTGCGACCGCTAGCTTCCGGGGGCATCGGTTTTCTCGGGCTGCTGGTGGTCCTGCTTTTGAGCATTCGCCTGCTCTGGGTGCCGCTGATCACCTTCGCCTTCGCGGCGATTTTGACCGGCAGCACGCGCTTGCAAATCGCGCCCTCGCTCAAGCTCGATTCGTCGCTGGCGGGCGTGCTTCAAGGTATGTTGGTATTGTTTGTCATCCTGTTTCAGGGCGTCCGGGAAGTCTTCTTTCCGAAAGCGCTCTCTGGCGACGACGAAGCGATAGAAGACTCTGTGCCCTCTGCGTCCTCTGTGGTTGGACAAAAACGATGAACGAAGAATTCCTCAACACACTGGGCAGCATCATCGGCACCGCCACCCCGCTGGTCATCGCCAGCCTGGGCGAGACCATCACAGAACGCGCCGGTGTGGTCAATCTCTCCCTCGACGGCAGTTTGGCGCTGGCGGCTGTGCTCGGTTTCGCGGCCGCCTGGACCGCCCAGGAAGCTGGCGTACTTGACGTGCCTATGCAGATCGCGCTGGGCATTGCCGTCGCCATGCTCGTCGGCGCCTTGATCGCAACCCTCATCGGCTTTTCCAGCATCAAGCTGCGGCGCGATCAAGTCGCCGTCGGCTTCGTATTGACACTGCTGGCCGCCGACCTGGCGCGTTTCCTCGGCGCGGATTTCACCCGCATCCCGGGTCCGCAGATCACGCGCTTCGCCCTGCCCGTTTTGGCTGATCTGCCCATCTTGGGGCCGATCTTCTTCCAACAGAATGTGCTGGTCTATTTCAGCTATATCTTGATGTTCCTCATCTGGTTCTGGCTCTTCCGGACCAAGGGCGGTCTGTCTTTGCGCGCCATCGGCGAACGTCCCGAAGCGGCTTATGCCCGCGGCGCCAAGGTGCAGCGGCTGCGTTATTGGTATACCTTCCTGGGCGGCGCGCTGGTTGGCCTGGCCGGGGTGGCCTATTCCCTCAACGTCAAGCCTGGCTGGTCCAGCCCGCCCGCCATGCAAGGCGACGGCTGGATCGCCCTGGCGATTGTGATCTTCGGCGGCTGGCATCCCTTCCGCGTCGTCCTGGGCGCTTGGCTCTTCGCGGCTCTGCGCGCGGTGTCGTCCAATATCCAGACCAACGGACTCTTCATCTTCGGTCAAGAGATCAACTTCCCCTTCGTGTTGCTCAACACCTTGCCCTGGCTCTTGATGATCCTCACCTTGCTCATCGTCAGCGGGGGCTTCACCGAGCGCTTGCTCCAATACATGCCGCGGGCCGTGCAACATCGCATGCGCGCCTTCTTGCGCTCCGACCCGCCCAAGGCTTTGGGCACGCGCTTCGAAATGGAATGAAGCGGTTTCCGAGTCTCGGCAAATTGCTATGGCGAAGAAAAAGAAGAAAAAGCGTCGCATCCGTCCCCTGGCGCTGTGCGTCTTCCGTCGCGGCGACAAGATTTTCCTCGCCCAGGGCTATGATTCGCATGAGCGCAAGATCTTTTATCGACCGATCGGCGGCAGGATAGAATTCGGCGAACGCGGCTGCCAAGCCGTCGTCCGCGAACTCCGCGAAGAGATCCAAGCCGAAGTAACCGACCTGAAGTACCTCGGCGCGCTGGAGAACATATTTGAGTACGAGGGCTTGGCCGGTCATGAAATCGCGCTCATCTACAGGGGCCGCTTCGTCGAAGAACGATTCGATGACGACGACTTGACTGTTCGAGGTCTAAACAAGGGCGAAATCCTTTACGAAGCTGCCTGGATGCCCCTGGAATTGTTTCGCGGCAAGACCGCCGCAGCCTTGTATCCCGCGGGTCTGCTCAAGCTGCTGGAGGAGGCCGCTTGGCGCTAGGCGCAGGATCCGCCCTTACAACTTTGCCTTTAGCGATCTTAATGAATTGACCGTTCAACACGTCAATTGCCTGTTATAATCGTTTTACACAATGGCTAAAGGGGAAAAGCCATAGACATACGCATACCAATGCCCGCCGCCCTGCGTCATCAGGTCGAGGCGGGTGATAAACTATGGGCGCGCTTCATCTCGCTATTCATTAGCCCGCCGGTCGTCTGGGCGATTTGGATCGTGTTGATCGCCCAGCAATTCAGCAGGAGCCCCTTCGAGGCGACCTTCTTCGCCAGCCTCTTCGCGCTGACAATCTGCATCCTGCCAATGGCTTTCGTCGCCTACATGGTCAAAATCGGTCGCATTAGCGATATGCACATGCGCCACAGCCACGAGCGCTATATCCCTTACTCGATCGCCATCGTCGGATGCTTGTTGACCGAATTGGTTTACCTGCATTTCGGCGCCAATCCGGTCTTGGTCGTGGTAGCGCTGGTAACCATTGTCGAGTTGACTGTCATGTTGATCGGCACATTCTTCAGTCACATCAGCCTGCACGCCATGGCCATGACCAGCATCATCTCCGCCACCACGATCGTCTACGGTTTCAACAAGAGTTTGATCTTTATTCCGGTCTTGCTATTGGTGATACTGGCGCGTTTGGCGCTCAGACGTCATACAGCCTGGCAGATCGTCCTGGGCGCTTTGATCGGCGCCTGTACGCCCTTGGCCGTGATCGCCGGTTTATCCTTGGCCATTCCTTGACTCGCGGCAGGCAAAATCAGGGCGACCAGACGCGCGCGGTCCCGTCCCAGGACCAGGACAGAATTTGCGTCGCAGCCTTGTTCCAGACGGCTCCACGCACCAGATTGCCATGCTGGAAGCGATTTTGGAGCGTCTCGCCTTCCCACAAATAGAGATAGATATGCGACCAGGACAACACCCGCGCTTCTGCCGGGTCCCACCGGGCGCCGACCACCCAGTCTTCGTGACGCAGAACCAGTTGCGACCGCGAATCGGGGACGCTCCAGACATGCACGGTATCATCAGCCGCCCAGGACATCACCCGCGTTTCGTCCGCCGACCAAATCGCCCGTTGCGCGAAACTCCGGTGACGAACCCCCGCTAAGGAACGGCCATTGACGCTCGCCCCGTCAGTTTCATAGGCGGCGACCGTCCCGTCGGCGAACCAAGCCAGCAGCCTGGAATCATCGTGATTCCATTGCAAACCCTGGAGCAATGCGCGGTGAGGCAGCGAATAAGTCGCCGCGTTTTCTCCAGTTGCAGCGTCCCAAGCCACAATGCGACCGTCCTCCGACCAAGCCCGCACTTGCGATCCGTCGGCGCTCCAATCCGCACCCACAATCGCGCCGCTTCGTTCCACCGTTGCGGAAACGCCGCCGTCGATCAAGGACAGAATCGAGCCCTGGCCATTTGCCGTGAAGACAAAAGCCCGCCTTCCATCGGCATCAAGGGCAAGTTGAATCGGCATGCCCCCGACTTGCCACGCATGGATTCTTTCGCCGTCTTCCGCCCGGCTATGCAGGACTAATCCGCTTTCGTCCGCGGACAATATCGTCCGGCCGTCTTCGCCCCACAAAGCCTGCGTCAACGGGCTGCCCTCGTGATTGATCGACTGTAGCAATGCGCCGTCTTCCGCCGACCATATCTGCGCCAGGCCGCTCTGCGCCCCGGTCAAGATTTGCGTCTCCGCCGGATTCCAGGACGCGGTCACCACGCCGCCACTGTGTTCCAGGACCAGGGCGGCCTCCTGTGATTGCCCGGCAAGGGGCAAGGCGATGAGGCATAGCGCGAGCAAAGCCGAAAAGGTTCTCAACATGGTCTTACCTGTCCATTTCTAACTGAGACGATATTGTTTCAGCTTACCACAGAAATCTTAAATTCTGATGACGCGCTATCTTGCCGTTTCGCAGCAGAGCGCACAGAATGCGTTGGTATTCAGACGACATCTCTCCTAAAATCCGAGACTAAGAATAAAGAGTGATAAGCGAAACGTATTTTTTCACTCGAAAACACAGTTGAAACAAGACATTCTATGTTTTTCTCCGTGCCCTCTGTGTTCTCTGTGGTTAATATTTGGTTTAGATTCCCAGCATTTCAGTCGCTATCATTTTGATGCGATTGCCCTACTGAAATACCGCATAACCTTGCCAGCAACGCCCTCTGACAGTATCATCGAAAGAGAGTCTAGCAACCTTAGAGAAAATGTATGAGCCGACCCAATTTCCTCTTCATGATCGCCGATGACCACCGCCATTCCGCCCTCGGCGCGCTGGGAACGGAAGCCGTTTCGACACCCGCCTTCGATCAACTCATCGCCGACGGAACCTGCTTCACCCAGGCGCATATTATGGGCTCGACCTCGGGCGCGGTCTGCATGCCCAGCCGCGGCATGCTCATGACCGGGCGCAACCTCTTCGCGGCGCCCGATCCCCTGCCGGAGGACGCGCCCCTGCTGCCGGAATTGCTGGGGCAAAACGGCTACAGGACCTACGCCACCGGCAAATGGCACAATCGGCGCGGCAGCTATGCCCGCGCTTTCAGCAGCAGCGGGGCGGTCTTCTTCGGCGGCATGGACGATCAATACGCCATGCCCGTCAACGACTTTGATCCAAGCGGCGCTTACGACCCCGAAGACACATATATCGCCGATGGCCACGCGACTACAGTCTTCACCGACGAAATGATCGCATTCTTGAACGCGCGCGACCCGGACGACGATCCCTTCTTCGCCTATATCGCCTTCACCTCGCCGCACGATCCGCGCACCGCGCCGCCGCCTTACGATACGATGTACGACCCGGAGGACATCGAACTGCCGCTGAACTTCATGACGGAGCACCCATTCGATATCGGCGTGCGTGATATTCGCGACGAAGTCTTGGCCGACTACCCGCGGACGGAAGCCGAGATTCGCGGGCATATCGCCGATTACTACAGCATGATCTCGCACATGGATGCCGAGATCGGCCGCATTTTATCGACGCTCGACGACAGAGGTTTGAGCGAGAACACCATCGTCATCTACACTTCCGATCACGGGCTGGGGGTTGGTCAGCACGGTCTCATGGGCAAGCAGAACCTATACGACCACAGCATGCGCATTCCCCTCATCATGCGCGGACCAAGTGTCCCGGCCGGCTACAAGTGCGACGCGCTGGTCTATCTGCTCGACCTTTTTCCCACCTTGCTGGAACGCGCCGATGTCGCGGTTCCCGCCCAGCAAGACGGCTACAGTCTCAACGCGGTTCTGGGTCGCCTGACGCACAAGCATCGCCGCTCGATCTTCTCAGCCTATCAAGGCGTCTTCGGCCACCCGCTCGGCAGGCCCTATCAACGGAGCATCAAGGACGATCGCTACAAACTGATTCAATCGGTGCTTGATGGTCGCGAAACCTGGCAGCTCTTTGATTTGCGAGAAGATCCTTTCGAATTGAACAATCTGATCGATAACGACGAATACGGACGCCTGATTCTGAAGCTGATGAAAAGCCTGAAAGAACGCCAGGCGCGGGTGCGGGATCCGGTCCTGCGAGATCAATAGCGGCGCCCGCTTTATCAAATCCACGCTATCCGGCATCTATGCCAGGAGACTGAGAAATGACAGAAAACATACGCATTGACGGCGCGCGCCTCTGGGCGAGCATCATGGAAATGGCGGAGATCGGCGCAACCGCAAACGGCGGCAGCCACCGCCTGACGCTCAGTGATGAAGACAAGACCGGACGTGATCTCTTCGCTGCTTGGTGCCAAGAGGCCGGGCTGTCGATGTCCGTCGACGAAATGGGGGATATGTTCGCCAGGCGCCCGGGCAGCGACGATGCGCAAGCGCCTGTCGGGATCGGCAGCCACCTCGACACGCAACCCTTCGGCGGCAAGTTCGACGGCGTTTTCGGCGTCCTGGCTGGTCTCGAAGTCGTCCGCACGCTGAACGATCACGGCATCAGGACAGCGACTCCGCTGGAAGTGGTCAACTGGACCAACGAAGAGGGCGCGCGCTTCGCCCCGGCTATGCTGGCCTCCGGGGTCTACGCTGGCGTCTATCATCTCGATTGGGCGCAGTCGCGGGTCGCGGTCGACACCGGCGCAACGGTGATCGACGAGCTAAAGCGCATCGGCTACCACGGCGATCTACCCGCGCAGGACCATGCCTTTTCCGCCTTCTTCGAGTGTCATATCGAGCAGGGTCCGATTCTCGATAGCGAGGGCATTTCGGTGGGCGTGGTGAACGCGGCGCAGGGCTTTCGCTGGTACGACATCTCATTTGAAGGTTTTGCCCAGCACACCGGTTCGACGCCGATGGCAGGCAGGCGCAATGCCCTGCTTGGTATGGCTAAAATCGTACAAGCCGTCGACGACATCGCCCAGGAACACGCGCCCCTGGCCCGCGGCACGGTCGGCGGGCAAGTGGAGGTCGCGCCCGCCTCGCGCAATATCATCCCGGGCCGGGTCAACTTCACCGTCGATATGCGCCATCCCTCGGCCGATACCTTGGCAGCGATGGATGCTTCTTTACGCGAAGTCTGCGACCAAGCGGCGGCCGATATCGGCTTGAGCCTGGCTTTTGAGCAGATCTCATACACCGCGCCCGTCGCCTTTGACGAGCGCTGCGTCGCCGCGGTGAAAAGCGCCTGCGAGCGCCTCGGCCTGTCGCATACTTATATCACTTCCGGCGCCGGACACGATGCCTGCTTTGTGGCCAACCGCGTCCCGACCACCATGCTCTTCGCGCCATGCAAAGACGGCGTCAGCCACCATGAATCGGAAAGCGCCGAAGCCGAAGACCTCGAGGCTGTTTGCAACGCGCTTTTGCACGCCGTGCTTGATCTCGCCGGCGTGGCAAACTGAACGCCGAGATACGAGGGCGCGGCGCATAATCGGCGCACGCTATGAGCATTGTGTCTTCGCAAAGAAGCCGCGTGAACTGGCGCATCGTCATACCCCTGTTCCTCATCGGGCTGGTCCTGATATTCGGCATCGGTTTGATCGAACCCCTTAACGGCAGCGCGCTAGAGGCGCGCACACAATTTGAAGCGCCGCCCCAAGACCCCAGCGGCTTCGCCCGCGCCATTGAACCTTGGGATTGGCAATTCCCGCGCGATCACGGCGCGCATCCCGAATTTCAAACGGAATGGTGGTATTACACCGGGGTCCTGGCGACCGACGACGGCAGGCCTTTCGGCTTCCAGTTCACCATCTTTCGCCGCGCAATAACGCCATTGGACGCAATATCGTCTTCTGAATTCCGCGCCAGGGACATCTATATGGCGCATTTCACCATCAGCGATATCGCCGCGCAGCGTTTTTATCATGACCAACGCTATAGCCGCGGCGGCGCTGGCTTAGCCGGCGCCGCCTCCAGCGAAGAGGAGACGCGCTATCGCGTCTGGCTGGAAGACTGGCAAGTCCTGGCCGAAAACGATGAGGCCACGCGCCAGCGCATCGTCGCTGCCAGCGACGACTTCGCGCTGGACCTGGCGCTAACCCAGATCAAAGCCCCGGCGCTGCAAGGCGACAACGGGCTCAGCCCCAAGAGTGAAGAGATTGGCAATGCCAGTTACTATTACAGCCTGACGCGCCTGGTCACGAGCGGGATAATAATTGTCGGCGCGGAGACCTACACGGTCAGCGGCAATACCTGGATGGACCATGAATTCAGCACCAGCGCTTTGGGAGACGGGGCGCAGGGCTGGGATTGGTTCGGCTTGATCTTCGAGGATGGCAGCGAGCTCATGATTGGACAGATCCGCCAGATTGACGGCACTATCGAGCCTGCATTCGGCGGTCTCCTGGTTCATCCGGACGGCAGCGCGCGCGCCCTTGACGCGGCCGATTTCACCATATCCGTCACGGACACCTGGCGCAGCCCGCATACCGACGCCGACTATCCCGCCGGCTGGGAGGTTCAAGTTTTGGGCGATGACGGCTTCCGATTCAGCGTCGCGCCTTTGCAAGCCGACCAGGAACTGCATGGCGCCGGCATTCAGTATTGGGAAGGCGCGGTGCAAGTCAGCGGCGACGTCAGCGGATACGGCTACGCCGAACTCACCGGCTATGTAGAGTCCATGCGGAACCGATTTTGAGGGCAAGCATGAGCGAGAACCGGCATCGCCGCAACAGCTATGACGGCATAGCGGCGCTCTACGACAGCGCTCGACCGCCTTATCCCGAAGCCCTCTTCGACGACATCGCGTCCTACGCCCGGCTGCACGAGAACGCGCGCCTGCTCGAGGTCGGCTGCGGCAGCGGGCAAGCCACCAGCCCCATGGCGCGGCGCGGTTACGCCATTGACGCCGTCGAGCTTGGGCCGCAAATGGCGGCGATCGCCCGCCAAAAACTGTCGGCTTTCCCCAAAGTGAACATCATCTGCGCCGACTTCGAGACGATTTCGCTGCCCGGCGAGACTTACGACCTGCTGCTGTCGGCGACGGCTTTCCACTGGATCGATCCGGCGATCCGCTTTCAAAAGGCCCGCGCCCTGCTCAAGCCGAGCGCTGCGCTGGCGCTTTTCTGGCACAGACCGACGCTGACCGATCTGGGTCGTCCCTATCTCGAGCCGCTGCAATCCGTGTATGAGCGCGTCGCCCCGGAGCTGGCGCGGAATTTTTCTCCGCCGCCCCGCCCCGAAGAAGTGCGCACCGAATACGGCGAACTCATCACCGCCAGCGGATTATTTGGCGACCTGCTGGTGCGAAAGCACTATGTGACCATGGAGTACAGCGCCACGGCCTACGCCAATTTGCTCGGCACCTTCTCCGACCATCGATCATTAGAGGCTGGCAAACAGGAACGATTGCTGACGGGAATTGAGACGCTCGTCAACCGGGAATTCGGCGGGGTGATCATACGGGAGACCGTGGCCTTGCTCTATTTGGCTCGGGGACTGTAGCGCCCGGCAAAACGGCGCGGATCGGGCTAAGCAGGCAGCGCCTTTCACGTGTATAATCCGCTATTGGCATCGGTATTTGACCCTCGGGAAAGGACCAGGCATGATACGCGCGTTGATCACCGGTGGCGCGGGCTTCATCGGCAGCCACCTTTCGGAGCGGCTGCTTAAGAGCGGCTATCAGGTGACCGTCATTGACAACCTGTCTACCGGACAGCTGGGCAACATTGAACATCTCGCGGCAAACCCCAACTTCAGCTATGCCATCGAAGACATCCGCAACATCCACGTGATTGACCGCCTGGTCAGCGAATGCGATATCATCTTTCATCTTGCCGCCGCTGTCGGCGTCAGCAATATCATCGACCGTCCAATCAATACCATCGAAGTCAACATTGGCGGCACCGAAACCATGCTTAAAACCGCCAGCCGCTATCGCCGTCGTATCATGATCGCCTCCACATCCGAGGTTTATGGCAAAGGCGTCAGCTTCCCTTTCCGCGAGGATGACGACACCCTTTCCGGACCCACCGTGCGCAGCCGCTGGAGCTATGCCGCGTCCAAAGCCGTTGACGAATTCCTGGCTTTTGCCTATCACGCCGAAGTCGGCTTGCCCATCACGCTCTTTCGCCTCTTTAATACCGTGGGCCCGCGCCAGGTCGGGCAATACGGCATGGTCGTGCCGCGCTTTGTGCGCTGGGCGCTGGCGAATGAACCGATTCAGGTCTACGGGGATGGCCAGCAGCAACGCTGCTTCGGCAATGTCTACGATGTGGTAAGCGCGATCCAAAATCTGGCGGAAAGCGAAGCGACAATCGGTCAACTCTATAATATCGGCAGCAACGAAGAAATCAGCATCCTGGAACTCGCGCGGCGCATTCGCGACCGGGCCGACAGCGCTTCAGAGATCAAGCTGGTTCCCTACGACCAGGCATACAAGCAGCCCGGTTTCGAGGACTTCCGCCGGCGCGTGCCCTGTATCAAGAAAATCCGCCGGGCGATTGATTGGCAGCCCAGCACCTCGCTGGACGAGACCATTGATCAGATCATCGCCTATTATCAGGCCGAGATGTTCCCGGCTTAAGCGCGCATTCGTCCTGTTCAAAGGCGGAGCGCCGCTCGAGGGACGCCATGCACGTCGCGATCAACGGCTGGTTTTGGGATCAACAATCAACCGGCAGCGGGCAGTATCTTCGTCATCTTGTCCCCAATCTCAAAAAAGTTTCGCCGGATCTACAACTTTCACTGATCCTGCCCCCGCATATCCAAGACCCGGACGATGCGCCCGCTTCGGTCAACCTCATCAAAACCCGCAACTCGGGCCTGCCCTCAAATGCGTTGAGACGAGTAGCAAAAGTCTTCTTCGAGCAGCGGTCCTTCCCCCGGGCGGCGCGCGAGATCGGCGCCGATCTCGCCCATGTGCCTTACTGGGCGCCGCCGCTCAGCTCGCCGGTCAAGCTGGTAACGACCGTGCTTGATGTCATCCCCCTGCAGTTTCCCATTTACAACCGGGGCCTCCTGACGGGCCTGTATACCTCTCTGGTCAGCGTGGCGGCGCGTGGCAGCAATGGCATCATCACCATCAGCGAAACCGCCAAACTCGATATCGAAGACTACCTGGGCATTCCCGAAGACAAGATCAGCGTCGCTTACCTGTCCCATGACACAGGTTTTCATCCCCGTTGGGGCCGCGAGCGCGACGCCGCCGTCCGCGAGAAATACGACTTGCCGGAGCGCTTTGTGCTCTATCTGGGCGGCTTTGACTGGCGCAAGCAAGTCAATATGCTTTTGCTGGCTTATACCTACGTCGCGGAGGCCGACGGCGACGCCTTTCCGCTGGTGATCGCCGGGCGCGAACCGGCCTGGGACGATCAGCTTTTTCCTGACATGCGCGCATACAGCAGTAAACTTGGCATAGACGACTATGTACGTTGGATCGGCTTTGTCGATGAAGAAGACAAACCGTCGCTCTATCGCCTGGCCGATGTCTTCGCCTTCCCGAGCAGGTACGAAGGCTTTGGTCTGATGGCTTTGGAAGCGCTGGCCTCCGGCACGCCGGTCGTCACCTCGAAGGCTCTCGTCTTTGAAGAAGTGCTGGAAGATGCCGTTTATATGGTAGATAATGCGCGGGAGATGGCGGGCGCAATCATCGCCTTGCTGATACAGCAGCCCTTGCGCGAGACCATGATCAATCAAGGTTTGGCGCTGGCCAGCAAGTATTCCTGGCGCAAGACCGCCCAAGAGACGCTAGCCGTTTACGAAGACGTCTTGCGTTCCTAATCGCAGTGAGCCTAGAAGCGCATTCGGGGACCGGGCAATGACATCCGATCAACGCGAAAGACGAGAATTGAGCTTGATGCAAAAGCTCTCATCCCCCGAGGAATCCGCCCCGCCTTGGAGCCTTCTCACAGCGGCGCTGACCTTGGCGGCGATGCTAGTCTGCCTCATCGTGATTGGGCCCGCCCTGGCATCGCTCTTGCTCGGCAGCCAACAAGCCACGCCCGACCTGCTCATGCTGAGTTGGACGCTTGGCATGGGCGCCACAGCCCTTTTTGTCCTCATCAACCGACGCGGCAGCGCGGACAGTTGGCAATCCCTGCGTCTGGACCTTCGGATGGACAGGCGCGGTCCGCCACTGCCGCTCATCGCGTTGCTTGGCGTAGCAATCTCGCTCTTCATCAATTTGATCATCAGCCTGCCCAGCGGCCAGTTCCTGCCCTTGCCGGAAGTATATGGCATTGGCTCGGGAGGGCCAATTGGCGTCATCGTCGCGGCCTTGCTCCTCGTTTTCCTGCAGCCCTTGGCGGAAACGCTGGTATTCCAAGCCCTGCTCTTGCCCTCGCTGCGCTGGACGCTGGGTCCCTGGCGCGGACTTGTTGCAGCCTGTCTCGTATTCCTGCTGCTCCACCTAATCGTGTTTTTCGCGCCCTGGCAAGCCATTTACAGCGTCCCTTGGTATGGGCTCGCCTATCCATTTGCTGTCTGCCTCGCCTTTAGCCTGCTCAGAGTGCATTCCGGTTCCAGCTTGTCCGTGCTTGTCGCGCGCGTAAGCGCCGGTTTAATCTTTCTGCTAACAAGTATGGCGCTAACTGGCTTTTAAGCCGCTATAGCTCTGTCCGCATCAATTGCACGAGGGGAAATCATGTCAAAATCATATCAATTCGCCGTCGGCGATATCCAATGCGCCGTGCTGCAAGAGGGCGAGACGACCAAGACAAGCGAGGCGATCGCCGCGCGCTACCCAACCGTCAGCCGAGTTGAGATCGAAGCCGCCCTGGGCGGAACGGCGGGGACGGACTGCCTCAACTGCCTGTATATCAACAGCGGCGGGACGCGCATCCTGGCTGACGTCGGCTTTGGCGCGGCGGGTCCGCCTGATTGCGGCGGGCTGGCAGCGGCGCTTGACAGCATCAGCTTGACGCCGGCCGACATCGACATCGTCTACCTGACCCATTTTCACGGCGATCATATCGCTGGCTTGATGGCTGAGGAAAGCCCGCTCGAATTCCCAAACGCGCGCTTCGTGACGATGGCCGCCGAATGGCAGGAGTGGATGGATCGCTGGGCCGGCTCTGACAGTCCCCAGGAGCGCCGGCAGTTCGAGCGATTCACCGCCTTGCGGGGGCGCTTCAGCTTCGTCGCCGCGGGGGATTCAGTCGCGCCGGGCGTCACTGTCATCGACCTCGCGGGCCATACCCTGGGCCATTCCGGGTTGCTCGTGGAATCGGGCGGCGAAGGACTGTTGCATGTCGTCGACCTTTTGCACCAGTCTTTCCAGTTCGCCAGGACCGAATGGCGCTTCATATTTGATTCGGACGGCGATATGGCTGTAGAAACGCGACGACGGGTCCTGGGGCGCTGCGCCGACGAAGGGCTGCTGACGCTTTTCTATCACCTCGAGTTTCCGGGCTTAGGTAGGGTAAAACGAAAAGGCGATGCCTTTTCCTGGCATCCTCTTGAATAGCGAAATTGCGCACCGCACAACACCTGTTGCCCGCGTTCAGGGCAATTGCATCAAATAACTTTTTACCACCGAGGGCACCGAGCTTAAGCTTATTTGTCGGCTGTCCCTCTAATTCCGTCACCTGAATGCGGCGAGGTCGCCAGCGAAACTTCATCTGTGGTTGAAAAGCAAGCCTGAAACATAACATAAGCTATGTTCCGTTGCTTTTCTCGGTGCCCTCGGTGGTTAACAATCAGTCCAATTTCGTACCATGTCAGTCGCCTCATTTTGATGCAATTGCTCTGGCCCGTGTTTGTATTCTGTGCCTTCTTGCGGTATGCTCGGCTTGCATTGAACCTGTTGTCAGGGGATAGCGAAAACGATTTCTGTAAACCTTAGCCAAAGAGAGGATTTGCCATGCGCAACTCGCGCCTCATTATCTGTTTACTCCTAGTTGCCTTGTTTGCGGCTTTGCCATTTGCATCGGTTTATGCCGATGACATGGACGTTATGGATCCAGCCACATTCGGTTTGAACCCCGACAAGCCCTACGATGGCACGCACCTGAAGTTCTTGATCTGCTGCAGCACCGCGCCGCAATTCGCTTCCGCCGCCGTGAAGGGCGAAGCCGAATTCACCGCCATGACCGGCATCAGCGTCAGCTGGGGCGACCTGCCCTTTGGCTCCTTCCAGGAACAACTTTATCTGGAAGCCACCAATCCCAATACCGAGTTTGACGTCGTCGCCTTTGTTGACGCCTGGGGCACCAACATCTATGACTTCTTGCACCCCCTCAACGACTTCGTTGAGGAAGCCGGCTTTGACTGGGACGACTATGGTCCCGCCTATCAAGGCGCTGCCACCGGTCTCAGCGATACCATTTACGGCATGCCTTTCCGCGGTCATCCGCTTCTGCTTCATTACCGCGCTGACGTCCTCGAAGCCGTCGGCATGGGCCCGCCCGCCACCTGGCAAGACATCTCCGCAATCGGCGAAGCGATCACAGCCAGCGGCATGGACATCGCCCCCATCGCCATGTATTACGGCTTGAATGTCGACCAGAATCTCTTCAATTGGTATGCCCAACTCTGGGGCGCCGGCACCGACATCTTCGACGAAAACTGGGAACCCGTTTTCAACAATGAAGCCGGCGTGGCGGCGACCGAGCAATATCTCAGCTACGTCCGGGACGGCTACAGCCCCGAAGCTTCGGTGGCTTGGAACGAGCAGGAAGCCAATCAGGAGCTGGTACAGGGCCGCGCCGCCATGTTCATCGGCTGGTGGTGGATGGCATCCCGCATGACCAATTCCGAGATTCCCGAAGTGGCGGAAAACGCGGCGTTCGCCCCCGCGCCTGGTTGGGAAGGCGGCGAAACCACTTCTTACGGCTATCTCTGGGCAGTCGGCGTCTTGGATCAGTCCGACGACCGCGATGCCGCGCTGGAATACCTGAAATGGCTGACGCACCCGATCACCGAACGCCGCATCGTTCTTGACGCCTCGGATCCGGCGCTGGATACCAACGTGGCCGTTCGGCTTTCGGTCCTGGCGGACCCGGAAGTGAACGAAGTCCACAACGGTTTGCAGGGCGTCGCCTCCGCCGTATTGGCCGATGCGCGCACTATTCCCTTGATCCCGGAATACACCGAGATCGTCCCATTCCTGGCGGAAGCCATCAATGAGTTGGCGACCGATCCGATGGCGGATACGCAAGCCGTTCTCGACCGGACGGCGGATGACGTCCGCTTTGTCATGCAAGCGGCTGGCTACTACGACTCATAGCTCCTTCACGCCGCCTAAGCTTTCCAGCTCCCCTTCCCTCATTTTGGTTGGGGGAAGGGGCTGGGGGATGGGGGCAATATGCGCAAGAAACGCTGGGTTCCCTGGGTACTGGTCGGACCTGCCCTCTTGATCATCGTCTTGACGACGATCTATCCCCTGCTGGCTGCCCTCTATTTCAGCTTCCACAAGTACAAGCTGCGGCGCCCGCCCCAATTCGCAATTCAAATCAGTGAGAACGGCATCCATATCGACTGGAGTCTGCTGTCGCTGGACAACTATGCCCTGGCTTTCAGCGACTCCCGCTTCATCAACAGCTTGCAGGTGACCTTCTGGTTCACTGTCATCAGCGTCGCCCTGTCCGTCATCATCGGCTTGTTTATCGCTGTCGTCGTGCAAAAGGGCGGTCGACTTCATACGCTGACCAAAGTTTTGCTGATCTTCCCCTTCGCCGTCAGCCCCGCCCTCAAGGGCTACAGTTGGCGCTTCATGCTCAACGAGAATTACGGCATCTACGACTTGCTCATCGATCAGTTGATCGTGGGTCCCATCAATGCCTTGCTCTCGCTGATCAACAACCTGCCCTTCGTCGAGATTGCGCTGATCAGCGAATCAATCGTCTGGCTGGGCGACAAATTCTGGGCGCTCTTCATGCTCGCCATGAGCGAGACCTGGGGCTGGGCGCCGCTGATCGCGCTGATGTTCGTCGGCGCGCTCGGTTCCATTGACGAGCAGATCTTTGAAGCGGCGCGCATTGACGGCGCCAATCGTTTGCAGATATTCTTCCGCGTGACGCTGCCCCTGCTGCGGCCCGTGATCCTCATCGTAACGATGCTCAAGACGATTTTCTCGCTCAAGATGTTCGACCAGGTGGTAACCATGACCGGCGGCGGTCCCGTCCGCGCGACCCAGACCATCAACTATTACATCCATCAAATCGGATTCGTGCGCAGCCTGGATATCGGCTACGCCTCCGCCATGTCCTATATTCTCGTCGTCGTGCTGACGATCTGCGCGGCGCTCTATGTCTCGCTGGTGCTGAATCGCGACTGAGCAAATCTAATGACAGCGAACACAATCGGCCAGAACCAAAGCAGCCTCCGTCTAACGACCCTAAAAGTCTTGGAGACGCTCGCCCTGCTTCTGATCATCGCCTTCATTGTGCTGCCGATTCTCTGGCTGGCGATCACCGCCATCAAGCCGCAGGAAAAAGCCTACTCAACCACGCTGATATTCTCTCCTACGCTGGAAAATTTTGAAATCATCTTTTCCGATACCTCCGTCATCATCAACGAGGGCACCGATCGCGAGCGCGGCGAAGTCGGTCGTAATATGTTCCCGAGCGTCGTGAACAGCGTCGTCGTCTCCGGCGCAACCATACTCATCGCCATTCCACTGGCGACCCTCGCCGCTTACGCTTTCAGTCGCTACAGCTTTTTGGGCAATAGCGTCCTGCTGGTCTGGATTCTGACTACCCAGTTCATCCCGGCAATTGTCGTGGCGATACCCTTCTTCACGCTTTTCCGTTCAATCACCCTTTTTGGCAAGCCTTTGCTGGGCACGCAAATGGGCTTGATCATCGTCAATATGTCCATCGTCCTGCCCTATGCCATCTGGATGATCAAGGGCTTCGTCGACGCCCTGCCCGGTGAAATTGAAGAAGCCGCTTTCGTCGACGGCTGCAACGACTTTCAAATCCTCTTCTTCATCTCGCTGCCCTTGATCCGCCCGGGCGTGCTGGTCGCTTCAGTCTTCGCCTTCATCATGTCCTGGAACGAATTTCTCTTTGCGCTGATCATCGGGCGCGAGATGCGTACCATGCAGGTCGCCCTGATGACGACGAGCGGCGCCCGCGGCATCATGTGGGAACAGATGGCCGCCGCGGGCCTGGTCGTGATGATACCGATCTTTTTCCTGGCGCTGTTCATTCGCAAGAATGTTGTCGACGGCTTGACCATGGGCGCGGTGAAGTAGACAAGCGACGACGTAGAGAGGGCTGCTTTTTGCAGCCGGATGCATTAGCTCGCGGTGGAAATCCCAATTTAAGTGGCGGTAATTTCAGGACGACTTGAAGATGGCGAGGGCGCTACATGGCTTTTGCCGCTTGACGCCGGCTGGATTTTGACGCCCGAAGGAGGCATCTGCCCGGTGGCAATTAAATATTCTGTGCGCATGCGCGCCAGTTTTTTGAGCTCTCTCTTGACTATCGCCTGTTGTTCTCAGTAAATGCAAGTAAGTAATTGAAAGATAAATATACTAACAGAATGGAGAAAAAATCGAAATATCACTTATCCGAAGTTCAGGTGCAGGCTCTTGAACGAGCTATGCACAACGATGGTCGTGTCGAGGTGGCGCAGCGTTGCGCCGCCATCCGTCAGTTGCATCTTGAGGTAAAGCCCCCTGATGTCGCTAAGCATTTTGCCGTCTGCAACACGACCATATATCGATGGTGGAATCTTTATTGCTCGGGAGGAATCGAGGCGCTGAGCAATCGTCCCAAGTCGGGGCGTCCGCCAAAGACTGATGCGGCGTATTGGCAGCGGCTGGAAGAGTTGATCAACGAAGACCCGCGCGATCATGACTATGTGTTCGTGGTTTGGACAACGGCTCGATTGCGGGATCATATGGAAGTGGAAACGGGTATTCGCGTCAGTGCGGCCTGGCTTCGCGAGCGCATGAAAAAACTTGGTTTCGTCTTTCGGCGGCCGAAGAAGGATTTGCGTCATCTGCAAGATCCGCAACAGCGCGCGGCGGCGGACCAATGGCTGAAGGAGGCCAAAAAAAGCTAGTGCCACAGCGGATTTCGAGCTTCTCTTTGTGGACGAAAGCACCGTGACACAGGATTTCTCAATTCGCGCTTGTTGGATGAAGCGCGGACAACAAAGACGCCTGCCAGCGCCGCCCGGCGCCAATGCCTTTCATCATGTGATCGGAGCGCTGAACTGGCGCAGCCAACAAGTCGATTACACCCTCGTAAAAACCAAGAACAGCGAGACCTTTATCGAGTTTCTTGAACATCTGCTGGAGGGTGCCTATCCGCAAAAGCGGTTTGTCTTGGTCATGGACAATGCGCCATGGCATCGCAGCCACGCGGTACAAGCCATGCTCAGCTTATATGAGAGCCGGGTGCTAGTGATTTGGTTGCCGCCCTATTGCCCCATGCTCAATCCAATCGAGCGCTTCTGGCGTCATATGAAAGACACTGCCTATGCAAACACGCTATACAAGTCAATGAATAATTTGCTCGACAAGGTTCAGCAAGTGCTATCAGCACAGAACACAATCAACCATCCATTACGGTTGAATTTTGTTGCATGACTTACTTGCACTTACTTCTGATCTCTTCCGGGTAATCGAATGGCATGATCGTTCCTTTTCAAATTATTTTCGCGCTATTGCCTCGCAAACGGTAACAGAATTAACAAAAAAATGTCAACCATTTTCTATTTCTTCGGGCGCGGACAGCCAACTCTCGGGGATCATGACCGGCTGGTCCTCGCCCGTCACAGCAGCGAACCAGCGCAGCATATTCACCGCGCGCTCGGTAATCGCCTCGGCAGCCGACATTGCGGACAGCCGCGCGTCAAAGAGGATGCCGCCGCGCCCGCCGTGCAGCTTCAGTCGCATCCGCCGCTTGTCGCCGACGCGCACGCCGCGTCCCGTCTGCAAGCTGATATCGGCGCTGCTGCCAGCTGGCGCCGGCAAATGCCAGACATCGCCCACAAGGATCTCGCGCCCGATGATTTCACCGCTCGGCGCCTCTACGTTGATTTTCATCGCGACTTTGCCCACAGCGGCTGTGCCCGTCGCTTTGACCAGGCTTCCCACATGTTCAACGACGCCGCGCTGAAGCAATTGCACGACCGCCGACGGATTCGTCGACGCCAGCGCGCCCAACGCGGGTAAAACGCCGTGGCGATCGGACATGACCTGCGCCACACCTCTGATTGGCAGCGAGTCGGACAATAGCATCATATCCAGCGCTCCCTGCCCGCTGCCGGCCAGCGTAGCGCCGCCGGCCACGATCAAACCCAGACGCGCGAGATCCATGCGCGAATCGTTTGCATCGCCGGACCGGTTCGCATCATCAAGCAGCAACTGGATGCAGGCTCGCAGCAGCGCAAATTCGATATAGCGCTCGCGCATATCCAGCGGCATGTTGACCGAGCGCAGGCTTTTCTTGACCGCATATTGCGCCAGTTCGCCCTTGCGCGGATGAAAAGGCAGCCAGGCTTTGACCGCTTCTTCGCCGGCTAGTTCCAGCGTCTTGGCCGCGCTCTGCCCCATACCGATATCAGTCCGCAGGGCGGAACGGCGTCCCTCGCCGAGCGCGATGCTAAGCATGCTCTTGGCGCCGCCAATGTCGACGGACAGCACACCGGCGTCCAGCATGCGCGCGAAGAATGCGGTCATCATCTCGAAACCGCGCGCGGAGGGCAATATGCCCGTGTCGCTGACCGCCGCGATGTTCTGATAGCTGCCGCCCGCGCGCCCCCGAAATTCGTTGTAGAACCGTGAGAGAACCCTCTGTGTCGGTTCAATAGCTTCGCGATGCGGCGCCGGTCGGATATTTGGCGCGGTCATCACCTCCACCAGTTGACCGAGTGTTTCCCGCGCGCTAGCCGCCAAATCCTTGTTGCCGGCATAAAGCACCGTGGGTCTGTTGCCGGGCTGAATAGCCGTTACCGCCTGACGCGCCAGTTCCAGCATATTACCCATGGCGGCGCGCGCCCCGCCGTCTGTGCCGCCGCTGATGAAGATCAGATCGGGTCGGCTATCCACGATGCGATTCAACCGCGCCATATCGCTCAAGCCGTCCTCCAGATGAATCTCTGCCAGCGCGTCGGTATAAAACGGAAGGATCGCGCGCCGGGCGGAGCCTATTGCTTTGTCCGGCAACAACCCTATCAATACCACCCTGATGGGTTGTCCCGCGCTGGCAGTTGTGATGCAATAGTCAATTCCAATGCGCTCCGATTGCTCCGGCTTGATCAACGCTCCGTCCTCATCGAGAAAGCGGCGATCCGTCGCGGACGACAGCTCGCGCAAGATCTTGATCAAGCCAACCCGCACGTCATCGCTGGGGGCGTCAATACTTGTCTTGCCCTGGCGCTGCGCCACCAGTGCATACTCGCCATCGACGACATCAAACAACAGGACGCGCGTATTCACACTGCCAAAATCGACCGCCAATATGGAGTCCCTGCGCCCTTCAGTCATCGTCAGCTCCCAAACTGAAAGAGGAATCCAATTCGTTCCGCCAGAATGGTCAACGCGCTTAGCATGGTTGTGGCATAGATTGCGCCGAGCGCCGTCACAATGAAGATCTTGCCGAAATTGCGAAGGCCGCGGCTAAGGGGACTTTGCACCGGCGCGCCGCCATCATCGCGACGCGCTTGCCACTGGAAGTAAAACAGCGCGGTCATGGTACCGACAAAAACCAGCAAGGTGTTTATCAATGCCTGGAAGTCAGTCGCAAGGCCATCGGGAACGGCAGCCGTCGCGACAACCAGCGGAATCAAAGTCCCGCTCAATCCGCCTACTACGGCGGTTGCCGCGCTCACGACGATGACAACAGCCAGCGCGCTATTGGTCAACCAGCTCAATGAAGCGATCGGCTTCAGCAGAAGCAACAGCCCAAAGAGCAGCGCCGTGGCAAATATCGCCGCATCCGCGCTATTGCCCAGCATGGTCCAGCTCGTTTCGGGATTCTGAATATCTTGCAGGTAGGGCAAGATCACGCTCTCATAAGCGACGATGGTCGCGAAAGCCGCGCTCATCCCCACAAAGATATAGACAGCCGTTCGATACAAATGGCCGACCAAAGGCAAATCACCCAGAACATAGCTGAACACCATCAGGGTCAGCACAAAACTCAGCAGCGCAATCGTACCTTCTGCCATCAAGGCGGCTCCGTCAGTTCCTGTTGGACGCGCGTCTATGCCGCGTCAGCGCCCGCATCACATAAAACGCATTGCCCACCACGATCACCAGCACAGCCGCGATCGCGCCCAGGGTCATGGCATCGAGGCGCTGTTCTTCTTGTCGATCGCCGCGCAGCAGGACGAATTCCGCGCGATCGCTCGGCGGCGGTGGATCGGCTTGATAAAAACGAGGCCGGGTTTTGCCCAGGCGCAAGGAGAAGTCGAACTGCAAGACTGCCCGGCCGTCCCCCGCCCTGGCGGAAGCATCGGGCGATCCGGCGCCGTCTGCGGGCGCGAGGTACTGTTCGACCAGGAAAGACGCGATCCAGGCTTCGACGCCGTCCGGCAAGAGGATATTGATCCAACTGCCGTCGCCATTTTCGCCGAGTACGGGGAAGGTATCGCCCGCCGAAGCGATAGCCAATATGTCCGAGGCGGTATTCGGTCGCCGGCGGATATTCACGAAGCCCGGCGCTGTCACCTCCGCCACCGGAATAGGGGCGGGCGTCGCCGTGGCAGTAGCTGTAGGCTCGGGCGATGGCTGAGGCTCGGTTGGGATTGCGGTCGGCATCGACGTTGGGCTTGCAGTCAGCGTGGGCGGGGGCGTCTGTGTCGCCAACGGCAGCGCAGTCGCGTTTGGCGTCGAAGTCCCAGCGGTTTCCTCGGCCACTGACGGGGGTTCTTCGCGCTGGCGCTGAATTTCATAGCCGGCGTATTGAGCGCGCAGCTTTTGCTGATAGGTATAAGCATCGCGCAAGCCCACGAACATGCCCACGATGTCTTCATGCGCCTCAACATAGGGTTGCGCCAGCGGCTGCGCGGCGTAGCCGGCCGCAACAATGAAATCGCTGTTGGTCTCCGGCGCGACCTGCTCCGCCCAGTGACGGATATCCTCGGCGCGCTCGGCGATCAGCACGATTAGCTTCATCTTGTCTAAGGAAGTTATGGCAAGCTCAGTCGGCTGGCCGCGAGCCGAGGTGTTGACAATGCTGGAGAAATTTCGACCCAGGTCGCGCAATCCCAAGGCGCCGCCGCTCAAAAAGCGCAAAATAAAATAATCACGGTTCTCTTCCAAGCGCGTCGACACCGGCGCGACCGACCGCTCAATCGCGGCGATGACGTTGCGCGCGTGCACGATCGCAATCGGATTGCTGCTGACGATAATGGGCTTCGCGCCTTGCGCGAAGATATGACGCAAGATCACATCGGCCAATTCATCCAGTTCGCCGGCGGCTGTGGGTCCGTATTCAAATGCCACCAGCGCGTAATCGGCGCCCGTGAGACCATCCAATACATTGAAGGCGGCATTGGCGCCCTGGCGATCCTCATGGAACTCAAGCGGCGGCAATTCGCCTTCGCTGAATCCGGTCGACGCAAAAGGCAGAGCCAATGCCAGAAGCATCAGAATCGAAACCAGCAAATGGGGAATAGCCCTCAGAGAGAACAGTCGCTCGCCCCGAGGCAAAAGACCGCCTTCGGATTCGCCATCGTCTTGCAGCGCCGTCCCGCTGACCATATCCCGCAGCAGCTCGACTTGTTCTTGCTGCGCCTTGGACAAAGCCAGCGGACTTATCACGCCGCCGGGGCGATGTATGATCTCGGGCTTAACCAGCACGTCATCAACATCGGAGAGCGCCTCGCGCGGGGAAGGCGTTTCCTGCTGCGGTCGAGACTGCGCCCGATCCCGCAAAGCCAACAAACGGTCGTCCAACTGCTCGACCGGCCGTTCGCCCATCTGCAGCGCCAGATCCGCGGCTGTGGCCTCAGTCGGCGCGGACCTGGCTCGACGCAGAAATCTTGGGATAAGACGTAAGAGGCTTCGCCCGCCCCTCGCCCCCGATTCCTCGCCAGGCGCGCCCGCGGATGCGCCGCCGCGACCGCGCCAAAAGCGCGGCAAATAGCGGAAAAGACCGCGCCGACTTTGCTGCGCCGCCCCTCCCTGTTCTTCTTCTTCATTTGGCAGCCAGTTGAGCTCGTCGTTCATGCTCTAACCCCGGTAAGACCGGTCTTGACCGAGCAAGACGCGCAGTCCCGTAACCACCGCGCCCAAGGCGATACCGAGCAGGATCGCTCGCGCGCCGGCGCTCACGGGTATCTCCATCAGCCAGTCGCTCCAGGCTCGCACGGGCGCAAGCGATTCAAGCGGCAAGCTGCCCAGCAGCACCACGACGAGGACGGTGACAAAGAGCAGGCCCCAGACATCGGCGCGCTTGTTTAATACGCGGGCGCCGCCTTGCGCCATGGACAAAAACAGCAGCGCCGCCAGCGCCGATTCGATCGGCACTTGAACAGCCGCCAGCAGCGACGTATCCCCTTGCCGGCTCCAATACCACCAAATGGTCAGAACAAAGCTGGCGATCATCACAATGCTGAAAAACGCGCCGCGAATCACCCGGCTCAAATGCACATAAAGCAGGTTGGAGATGCCGATGACGATGGTGACGGCGGACGTGATCGCGACCAGGCGCGCCATGATCGCCGCCGGCAAGGTCAGCAAATGCGCGAATATCGGCGCGCCGGCGAGCTCCCCATACAACTCCGGGCGACCGCCCAGCAGCAAGCTGAGGGTGGTGAGCGCGCCAACCGCAAAGGCGATAAAAGCCGAAAACGCGATGCCAATGCGCTGAGTACGGCTCATGCCTTATCTCCTGCGGACAATTACAATACCGATGAAAGCCAGCGCCAGCGCAGCCCCGACAACCAGCGACCAACTCGCGATTTGCAATTGTCCGGCGACCTCAATCAACATCAGGACCGCCATCAGCGCGATCAGCAAACCGCGCCAGACATCCTGCACCGAGGCGTCGATGCGAGCCGTCGATTCAGGCGACAGCCAGGCGGCCGCGCTGAAAAGCTGCTCGCCAATCAAGACTTCGTCGGCCATGGCAAAGGCGATTGCGTTTCCTTCCAGTTGATCGCTGACGGCGAAGCTGCCCTGCCCCTGTCGGTCTGCGCTATCGAGTATCAGCGCCAGCTCCGGACCGAAGCTGCCGGCCAAGATATGGGCGGCGGGGTCCTCGACGCCCATGGTCGCTGTCAAGCCCGCGGCAAAAGCCATCGAGCGCGCGCCCCCCGGAAACCACTGCGCCCGCGCCCGGCGATCGTCGCCCGCCCAGGCGCGGCGAATCGTGTCCTGGCACAAAGGGATGGTCGCCGCCGAAGATGTGCTGATGACCGGCGCGACATCGCCAGCGCGAGCCGCTTTGATGATGTGATAAAACAATTCCGCTTCGGCCGCCGCGACAGCCGCGTTTTCCCGGTCGATGCCGGCGCTGCCAAAGGACAGATGCAGGGGTTTGCCCGTTTCTATCGCCTCCCGCAGCCACCCGGACAAGCGCGGGAAGCCGGGGGCGGCCTGCAGTGAAAGCCGGCGCGCGCGCCTAGCCAGAAAATAGCGCGCGCTATAGACCAGCACGACCGTGATCATCACAAACAAGATCACATAAACAGCCAGCGTGCTGTCGTCCACCTGCCAAACTCCTAATCGTCCGCCAGCCGCCGCCGCAGCCCCTCGATGCCGTCGGGCGCTTCCAGCAGCGTCGCCAGATCGCGGATATCGTCCCTGCCGTCCCACAAGCCCGCCAGGGGCTGCGCCATCCACAAGCCCTGCGCCAAAACCGGCGCCAGCGGCTCGATGACGTCCAGCGCCAGCAAAGCGGCAGGCGCGCCGCCGCGGATTTTCAGCTTGTCAATCCAGGCCGGGAAGCGACAGGGATTCTCCATAGAGGGCAGTATAGCATGGGGCGGCATTTCGGGATACTTGGGCGGGGCGCTATTTGCGGGGCTGCCGCTGGGTGGCGGGGATGGTAGAATGCGCCTTAATATATGGAGAGAAAAGATGACAGCGCCCGACAGCGTATACCAGCTAGTCGAGAAATTCGAGCGCGACCAGAGCCGATTCAGGCAGCCCGATTACAACGAGGCGCAACTCAGGGAAGAGTTCGTCAATCCCTTCTTTCGCGCGTTGGGTTGGGACCTGGGCGAACAAGTGTTGCATGAAGCCGCCTTGCGCAGCGGCGGTACTGTAAAACATCCCGATTACACCTTTCTGGCTGGGGCTCGCCGCGCCTTTTATGTCGAAACGAAGAAACCATCCATCAACATCGGCAATTCAGTCGAGCCGGCCGAGCAGTTGCGTTCTTATGGCTGGTCGGGCGATACCGCGCTGGGCGTCTTGACCAATTTCGCCGAGTTCGCGGTCTACGATTGCCGCATCGAGCCGGTGCAGGGCGATCTCCCCGAAGAAGCCCGCGTCATGTATCTGACCAGTTCGCAGTACCTTGATGAATGGGATCGGCTGCAAGCAACGCTGTCGCCCGAGGCGGTGCGGCAAGGCAAGCACCGCGACATCTTAGAGACGACCGCCAAAGGCGTGCTGCGCGTTGACGAAGCCTTCCTGCGCGACATGGAAATCTGGCGGGCTGACCTGGCCGAGCACCTGCACAAGCAGGCGCGTTTCATCGACCGGACGCTCAGCCAGCGCGAACTCAACCACCTCGTGCAGCGCACCATCGACCGCATCGTCTTCCTGCGCATCGCTGAAGACCGCAACCTGGAAAGCTATGGCCGCCTAGAGCGCGCCGCTTCGGTCCGCAGAAATGTCTACACCGAAATAAAGAAGCTCTACCTGGCCGCCGACAAGCGATACAATTCCGGCTTGTTCCACTTCGACCCCGCCGATACGACCCGCCCGGACGCCGATACACTGTCGCTGGAAATCTATATCGTCGACAACGTGCTGCGCAAAATCATCGCCGATCTCTACCCGCCCAAGAGCCGCTATCAATTCTCTGTCATATCCGCCGACATCCTCGGGCAAGTTTACGAACGCTTCCTGGGCAAAGTCATCGAAGTCCGCAGCGATGAGGTAAAGACAGAAGTCGCGGTCGAAGAAAAACCCGAAGTCCGAAAAGCCGGCGGCGTCTATTACACGCCAGCCTATATCGTCGATTACATCGTGGAGAACACTGTCGGGGCGCTGCTCAAAGACAAAAGCCCCGCCCAAGTCGCCGATCTGCGGATACTCGACCCGGCTTGCGGCAGCGGCTCTTTCCTGGTCGGCGCTTATCAGTATCTGCTGGACTGGCACCTGGAATACTATCGCCGGCATCCCCGCCAATTCCGCAACCGCCGCCGCGAAACGCCCGCCGGCATGATCCTGACCACCGCCGAAAAGCGCCGCATCCTGCTCAACAATATCTACGGCGTCGACCTCGATCAGAACGCCGTCGAAGTCAGCAAGCTGTCGCTGCTTTTGAAGATGCTGGAAAACGAGAACGAAGCGACCGGCATGGCCGATATGGACGAGCCGATGCTGCCCGATTTGAGCGGCAACATCAAATGGGGCAATTCCCTCATCGGCAGCGACTTTTTCAGCTCCGAAGATCTGGGGGAACGGGATGACGAAGACTTGCTGCGGGTCAAGCCCTTCGATTGGGCGAGCAGCGCGGGTTTCGGCGAGATCATGGCGGCGGGCGGATTTGACGCCGTGATTGGCAATCCGCCTTATGTGCGGCAGGAGACGCTGGGCAAGGAGTTCAAGGAATACGCCAAGCGACACTTCGAGACCTACGCGGGCACGGCGGACTTGTATACCTACTTCATCGAAAGAGGCGTGAAGCTGCTCAATGAGAATGGATTGTTCGGCATCATCGTCGCCAACAAATGGATGCGAGCGCGATACGGCAAACCACTGCGGACTTGGCTGAAAAAGCAGGCGATACGTGAAATCGTGGATTTTGGCGATTTGCCCGTGTTTGAGCAAGCGACGACGTATCCTTGCATTTTGACAATCGGCAAGAGCCGCCCGGCCAATACTTTCACCGCCGCGCAAGTTGACACGCTGGAGTTTTCCAGTCTATGCGAGCATGTGGAAACGCTACGATACGCAGTTGACAAGACGCTTCTGGATGATGGCGGCTGGTCGCTTGCGCGGCAAGAGGTTCAGGCGCTCACGCGGAAACTCTTTGACGCTGGATTGTCCCTAGAGGAATATGTAAATGGCAAGATTCACTACGGCATCAAAACAGGGCGAAATAGTGCGTTCATTGTTGACGCGGCTACCAAGAAAAGCCTAATCCAACAGGACTCATCTAGTGCTGATATTATCAAACCATTCCTGATGGGCAGAGACGTATATCGGTATCGAGATCCTAACGCAGAACGTTATATCATCTTCACTAGACGCGGCATTGATATCGAAAAGTATCCAGCGATAAAGGCGCATCTTGAGCAGTATAGGGACATATTAGAACCGAAGCCAAGGGGTTGGAAAGACGCTTGGCGAGGACGCAAGCCAGGAAGTTACGCCTGGTATGAAGTTCAGGATACCGTTGACTACTATAAGGAGTTTGAGAAAGAGAAAATCATTGTTCCATGTATCGTCAAATCAGCTTCATATTTATTTGACAAACAAGGATTTTACTCAAACGACAAGACGACAATCATTGTTTCGGATGACTTGTACTTGTATGGCTTGCTAAACTCTAAAGTCTTGGATTTTGTAATGCGCGAAATCGCCTCTACAAAACAAGGTGGCTATTTTGAGTACAAGCCCATGTACCTCGCCAAACTCCCAATCCGAGCAATCGACTTCGACAATCCCGACGACGTGCAGATGCACGATGAAATGGTCAAGCTAGTCAATGAGATGCTGGACTTGCACAGGCAGTTGGCGGGCGTGTCGCAGGTGAAGCGGGGCGTGATTGAAGCGCTGATTGAGCGGACGGGCAGGAAGATTGACGCGCTGGTGTATCGGCTGTATGGGTTGAGCGAGGATGAGGTGGCTGTGGTGGGGGGTGGGTGATTAGCGTCTTCGAGATTGACACAAAGAACAAATGTGTTATACGCTACTAATCAGTTCAAACCGTGTCTTGGAGGGACAATGAACATATTCGTAATTATGCCATTCAGTACGAATTTCCACTTGATTTTTGCATATCTCATAAAGTCACCTTTGCAAGAAAAAGGGCACACAGTGGAACGGTCGCTTGAGTCGAATCATCAACACGGTCTCAGGGCGATCATTCAGGGCATTTCGAATGCTGATCTCATCATCGCCGACCTCACTAAGCAGAATGCAAATGTCACGTATGAATTAGGAATTGCTCACACACTCAAGAAGCCTACTCTTCAAATTGCGCAAAGCCTCGACGATGTTCGCTATGACTTGCGCCCATATAATGTAATCTTATACTCGATAAGCTCTGACGGAACTTCCGGTCTTGCTGACGACATTCTCAGCTATATTGAACGAGAGCCCGGCAATGAGTACAACTTTTCCAATCCTGTCAGCGATTTTACAGATTCAGACCAGAATAACCCAATAAAAATTAGAGCGGCAAATGTTCTAGATGACGGTCGGCAATTGTCTCTATTGCATGAGAATGAACTTGACGCTTTAGATGGTATTGAATACGGAGTGCTTGATGCAAACGCAGATGTTGAGCGTGCGGGTGCTATGATAACTTCAACTTTACAGGGTTTAACTTCGGATATGAATGAAATAGGCGAAAGAACGCGAGCACACACGCACAAAATCAATGAGCTTTCTTCGAATCCAGGTGAAAAGCGTATTCAGAGTAAAGCGCTTCGCATCATGAAGATGTTTGCGGCTGACGTGAAGAATTACTCCCAAAAAGTTAAGGAAAAGAGTCCGATACTGAAAGAAGCGTGGATGACTCTAGAACAGGCAATGGAGTATGTACTTATAACCAGCGATATTGAAAATCAATCTGACGTTGAGGCCGTTCAGAATCTGTTAAGGCAGTCGGCGGAAATGCAGAAGAATTTACCGAATGCCATTGCATCTATAGAGGATTTTCGCGATTCGCACGAGAAACTGATCGGAATTTCAAAAGTTTCTAATACCGCATTACGCAACTCTGTCAAAGAACTCGACAGGCTCATTGATGAATTGAAGCTCGGCGATTCTGTTGTCACAAGAATCAGCGACCTAGCTATCGACAAACTTGAACGCTACAATGAAAGCATGCCTCAGTAAAATAGCAATCCCACTTCTTAGTTCTTCGCGCTTTCGAAGTGAAATACCTCCGCGCCTCTGTGGCAAAATCCCTCAGCCGCTCACTCCTTGACAAAACCCACTGGCGGCTTGGGAGGCACATCCAGGTGCGTCATGAGCCTGTCCATTTTCTCATGCAAGTCCTCAATCTGTCGCTGCGTCCACTCATGGTTTGCCAAGATTGTTTCACGGTTTGCCATGATCAAGTCACGGTTAGCCGCGACCGCCTCCGTCAAGCCCAGAAGCGCCGCTTCATAAGTGTCAATCTTGTCCATCAGCGCGTCTTGCGCGTCCCGCAATCCCACGTACTCCTGCTTGATCCGCTCCAAACGAATATCTGTCGTCACCATGCCGTCTCTCCGTTGGCTTCCATGCGCCGCGTCTCGTTCCAGCCATAGTCTACACCAAAATCCGCGCCCGGCAAATTTTCCCCGCCGGCGACAAGACTCCCCATGACTCGCTGACTCCGCGCCTCTGCGCCCTCTGTGTTCAAAAAGAGGGGGTAAAATGAAACCATCCGCCAATCAGGGAGAGCAGATCATGTTCCAGGGACTCCGCAACCAGGCGCAAAGCGTCAGCGCCGAATTCAAGACCTTCGTCATGCGCGGCAATGTCGTCGACCTCGCCGTCGGCATCATCATCGGCAGCGCCTTCAAAAGCATCACCACCTCGCTGGTCAAGGATGTCGTCACGCCGCCTATCGGCCAGCTCGCCGGCGGGCTCGATTTTTCCCAATGGGTCATCCCGCTCGATTTTCTCAACTTGGGCCGCGAAGTCGCCGCCGAAGCCGTCGCCACCATCAATATCGGCAACTTCGTCAATGTCGTGATTGACTTTGTCATCACTGCCGCCGCCATCTTCTTCCTGGTCAAATTCGTCAATCACATGCAAGACGTCGTGGAAGATATTATTGAGGAAGACGAACCGGAACCGGAACCAGAACCCGAGCCGGAGCCTGAACCCGAGCCCGAGCCGGAACCGGAGCCGACGACCGAAGAAAAGATCCTGAAAGTGCTGGAGAGGATCTCGGCGCAGCTCGACAAGGCATGACAGGGCAGCCATCATCGGCTATAGTCTAGGCAGTTCCAATGCTCAGGAGATAAACACCATGTCTGACGACAAGATCAAAGACGCCTTAAAGATGATGCCTTACGGCTTTTATTCCTTCACCACCAAAAGCGGCGATGACGTCAACGCCATGGTGGTCAACTGGGTGTCGCAGATGTCTTATGAACCGCGCCTGCTCGCCGTCGGCATTCAGAAATCTTGCTACTCGCATGTTCTGGTGGAGACGGGTCAAGTCTTCGGGTTGAACCTCTTCTTGCAAAGCGACAAGGACGCCATCATGGGCGTCACCAGCGGACGGGCAAAGAAGCCCGAAAAGATGGAAGAGGCGCAATTCAGCGCCGCGCCACAGACCGGCGTGCCCGTCTTGGCGGGCGCCGCGGCTTATATCGAATGCAAGGTGACGCGGATCGTCGATGTCGGCGGCGACCACAACATCGTGGTTGGCGAGGCCATCAACGCCGAAGTCATGAAAGCAGCCGATCCGCCCGATGTGCTCTCGCTCACGCAACTGGGCTGGAGCTACGCCGGCTAGCCCGTCATTCGGCTGGCAATTCGCCGCTTTCGAAGACCGATAGCAGGCGCTTGATCAACGTCTTCAGGCTGTGCTCGCGCATGACGCCCTGGCGCAGCGCCCGCCCGATTCGCGCGCGTTCGCCCTCGGGCAATGCCAGCAAATGCGCCAGGCGCTCGCGCAAGCCCGTCACGTCCTCCGGTCCGTCGATCATGAGCAGATCGCGCTGCTCGCCCAGGACCGGCGCGAACGCTGGATTGCAGACCACAGTCGGCAGCGCGCAGGCCATGCTCTCCAGCGCGGATTTGTCGAAGAGGCCCACCGGGCTGGTATTTACCGCGATCGTCGCTCGCCGGTTCCAGTCGCGCACGCCCGCCGCCGCCAAATCGCCCGTGAAGCGACAGCCTCCGCCCAGTTCCGCGCACAGCGCCTCCAGCTCGCGCAGATAGTCGTCGGGACAGCCGGGCTGGACGCCCCCGACGAATACCAGTTGCGCCCCGCTCCCTGCCGCGGCTCTTATCGTCGTCGCCTGATGTTTGATCGCCGCCAGCCGCGCCACCTGGAGGATAAGCGGGCGACCAGGAGGCAAGGGAGTATCGAAATCTTTGGCAGGGTCAAAAGTCCCTCCCTCTTGATGGGGGCAGGGATTTAGGGTGGGGGTGATCTCCGCCGGCGAATAAAAATCCGTATCGATCCCCTGCCCGACCACGCGCAATTTATCCGTCGGAACGGGGAAGCTGGTCGCGACTGACGTCACCGCGCGCCAGGACATCGCGGCGCCCAGCCGCAACTGCCGCGTCTCTTGACGATGCGCGTACCACAAGACCAGTGGAATGCCCCGCGCCTTCAGCAGCGGACCCGCCAGCGCGGCGAAGAGCGGCATCATATGCGCGAAGCAAACGTCATAGCGGCGCGCCGACAGCAGCCGCGTCAAATGGCGATAGAAAGCAGCCAGGCGGCGCGCTCTGCTCCAACCATGTTCGCGCCCGGCCGAATACACGCGGACGTTGCTTGGCAGATCCACGGTGCCGCGATACATGGTGACGACGTCGATCGCGGCGCAATGCCCCGCCAACTCGCGTATCCAGACGCTGCCGAATCCCAGAACGGGATCCGCCGCATCGGTGGCCAGATTGAAGAGCAGCAGTCGCAATATAGTCCTCAAAATTACTGCAAATCACTAAAGCGATGTGATAACATTATTGTGCAGTACCTATATTTGAATACAAGCGACATCAAAAAACTCCTAAATCAAACATGAAGATTCACAAGTTTCAACGTGGCGATGTAGAAGTATTCTGGGGTGACGCATTAGAAGTTATGTCAGAATACATTCCTGATCTCTCTATTGATTTGATATTTGCAGACCCCCCCTACAATATAGGTAAGAATTTCTCTAAGTTCATCGATAAGTGGGAAAGTGAAAGAGCATACTCCGAGTGGTGCCATGAGTGGCTGGATTTGTGCATTCAAAAGCTCAAGCCTAACGGAACTATATATGTGATGTCAAGCACACAGGGAATTCCTTATATTGATCTTTATCTTAGAGAGCGCTTACATATTTTGTCACGTATCGTCTGGCATTATGATAGCTCGGGTGTACAAGCCAGAAATTATTTTGGATCGCTCTACGAACCTATCCTTCACTGTGTGAAGGACAAGAAAAACTATACCTTCAATTCAGAGGATATTCTTATCGAGGCGAAAACGGGAGCTAAGCGCAAGCTCATAGATTATCGAAAGACGACGCCTCAATTATACAGTTCTCATAAAGTCCCGGGTAATGTTTGGTACTTCCCACGTGTTCGCTATCGCATGCCCGAGTATGAAAATCATCCTTCCCAAAAACCCGAAAGCCTCATGGAGCGCATTATCAAAGCAAGTAGCAATGCCAGTGATGTTGTCTTGGATCCATTTTCCGGCACATTTACAACCTGTGCTGTTGCAAACCGTTTGGGGAGGCAAGCGATCGGAATAGAATTGCAGGAAGAATACACAAAGATTGGACTTAGAAGATTAAGAATACAGACTGAGTTCCGCGGTGAAACACTGCGCGCGCCGCAGAAGACTTATAAACAGAAGATAACTTCATCACAGTTATCGCTATTTGAAGACAAATAGATTCCTCAAATGGAGCACCAGTTCACTACCACCATTAGACGTGTTTTGTCCGCTCATTTCGGTCATTTGTCTGAAGTAGTTTTTTCACAGAGTGACCTGATACAATATCTAAATTACAAAACAAGATCAGCGTCTCAGGGGTCTAAGGCAAGGGGAGCGTTCGCCAATATATATGCCATCTATGTTTTAGTGGAAGACTATGTAAATCATGATTTTGATGATACAGATGCTTATTCAGACTACGAAGGGGCTCAGTTCTCTTATCTGTTCCAGCGGCAAAGGGAATTGCCCTTCGGTTCTAAACTGCAAAATCACGCCCTTAATCATCGTTTGAATCAAGAGTTCCGTGGTAGATTTCCGCAACAAACCCTTCCTCCGATAATACGAGACTCTGAGACTTCTCGCTATTGGTTCAATGAAGGCCTATTGAAGATCGAAATTGGCGAAAGCGAACTCAATATAAGCCGAGCCATTATGGACATTATTGACGCTTATATCGAAGCAAAACAGGGTGCGCTTAAGACTCTCATTTCGGATATCGAGAACTTACAAAGGATTTCACAAAGTGATCCCGATCAAGCATTGACATATATTCGGAATTTATTGCGCCCAAACGTAGATGCGCGAATATTTGAAATTGTCAGCTATGCAATACTTAAGTCGCATTTTCATGAGCAGACAATATATTGGGGATGGGCGCCGCAATCGCTTGAGAGGGAGCGATTAACATTATATAACTGACGTTACGCAGAGAACTGAATAGGCTGCAATGTTCCCAAAGTGTGAAA
>JAPPMO010000095.1 GCA_028873975.1 Chloroflexota bacterium | reverse complement strand
CAAAACCCTCCCTCAAATTCTGGGAAAAAGTGCCCAGTTCTGGTGAACCACTACACCCCATCCCCCGGCCCCTTCCCCCAAAATGAGGGAAGGGGAGTAAAGCGAGTCATATTGCGATGAAGAAGTCCTTCCCTGTTCATGGGGCGCGTAGACACAGCCCTTCGGGAAGGGGTTTGGGGTGGAGGAAACCATGAAAGTCACTGGCATCCGTACGATCTTGTTCGAGCACGAAATGGCGCGTCCCATCGGCGACGCCAACAATCCGCGCGGACGCGCCCAATACGCGGCTCTGGCGGTATTCCTGGATACCGACGCGGGGCTGACCGGCGTCTCGCTGGGGGATCCAGGCGCGGCTTCCAATATCCACAAGATGGCTGAGGGCTTGTTGGTCGGTCGCGATCCGCGCGGCGTCGTCGGGTTGTGGCATCGCATGGCGAATTTCGCCTTCAAGGGCGGCAACCGCGGCGCCATCACCGATGTCATCGGCGCGCTGGATGTGGCGCTGTGGGACCTTAAAGCCAAAGCCAACGACGAACCACTCTGGAAGACGCTGGGCGCGTCCAGCCGCGCGGTCAAAGCCTATGCCAGCGGCATCGACCTGTCGCTGGACGACGCGGGCATCCGCGCCTTTTATGAGGCTCAAGCGGCGCGGGGCATCCCCATCGGCAAGCTGAAGGTCGGGCTGGATCGCGAGGCGGATCTGCGTCGTATCGGCATCATGAAAGAAGCTTTGGCCACATCGGGCAAAGATCCAGTCCTGCTAATCGATTCCAACGAGTATTGGTCGCCCAAGCAGGCCATTCAGCACATACGCTATTTCGAGCGTCAGCACGAGATCTTCTGGGCGGAAGAGCCGGCTCGCCGCTGGGACGCCACCGGCTTGCGGAAGGTCTCGGATTCGGTGAATGCGGCCGTGGCGACAGGCGAAAACTTGGATGACGCCAGCGATTTCCGCCCCCTGATTGAGGCGCGGGCGGCGGACGTATTGCAGATCGGCGTCGGGACCGGCGGCATCACCGGTGCCATGCGCGTGGCGCAGATGGCCGACGGCTTCGACCTGCCCGTTTCGGTGATGAATTGCCCGGGCAATTATATGGCAGAGTTCGCCGCCGTGCTGCCCAATCATATCTGGATGGAAGTGGTAGACCCCGGCTATGACCTTGTTTTCGAACACGACAGCCGCGTCGAAGACGGCTATATCATCCTGGGCGACCGCCCTGGCAATGGCATTCAGTTTGATGAGGCGAAGCTGGAAGCATGCCGCGTGCGGGAGCGCTCGGCTGCGGCTGCGCCCAGCCCCTGGGGGCGGCGCCGCGGCGCGGGCTTGTATGTGGTAGGGGATGGGGAGTCGCTGGAGCTGGGGGAGGAGTGATGAAATCTAGTTGAAAAGCGTTTGTGTGTTCATTATCATTTGATGGTTTAGTCATTCCTTTTTGGCATTGAGGTCATTTATGTTCGTTTCACAGCAAGAAGAGTTGTTTTGGCAACTGTATAAATGCAGGAATGAGCAAGAGGTGGACAAGCTCATTCGCCAGCGTCTGGAGATTTTTGCTCAATCCAATTGGCGTCCACTAGGTGGAGAAACAAGCAACTACGGCACTGTAGAAAATCAGGCGGCAGACCCCGTTCCAGCGTTAGTAGAAAAGTTGACAAATTCGATTGACGCGATCTTGATGCGCCGCTGCTATGAAGCAGGTATCAACCCAAGGTCGCTACATGCCCCACGCTCCATGGAAGAGGCTGTTAGCCGATTCTTCCCGCAGTCTCAACATTGGGATTTGGTTCACGTCCGCAGAGAACAAGCGAGATCAATCCAAGTCTTGGCAGATGGCCACGCACGAAACATTGGAAATGCGTCAATCATCGTTTTCGACGATGGTGAAGGACAGCATCCTGAGGACTTCTACGAGACCTTTCTCTCACTTGGGAGCGGAAATAAAAACGAAATAAAGTTTGTGCAAGGCGTTTACAACATGGGTGGTTGTGGCGCCATCACATTTTGTGGTGAGAAGCGTTTCCAGCTTATCGCGTCAAAGCGCTTTGACGGCACGGGCGAATTTGGCTTCACACTGATACGGAAACACCCGCTAACCGACGAGGAGGAGTCCAGATACAAAAAGACTTGGTACGAATATCTGACTTTTGAAGGGAAGATACCTGCCTTCGAGATTGATGAGATTGACCTTGGATTACACGGTCGCATGTTCCGCACGGGTTCAGTCATAAAGCTCTATTCCTATGACCTTGAAGGTAATCGATATCTGAACCGTGACTTAAGCCGCAGTGTAAACGAATACCTCTTTGATCCCGTGCTTCCCATCCTGATCAAGGACAGTCAGGAACGTTATCCAAAATCAGGGCAAGCATTCCACCCTCAGGTACTCTTCGGCCAAAAGCAGGTACTGAAACGCAGCAAATACGTCGAAGATATGTTCTCTGAAGAAATCATCGATAGAGAAATTGGGAAAATGCGGATGACTGTCTATGTCTTTCGAGTCCGCTCTGACGACAAGAATGTGAAAGAAACAAAGACTACAATCCGCAGACAATACTTCAAAAACAACATGTCCGTCTTATTCAGCTTAAATGGACAGGTGCATGGTCATTTCACGTCGGAGTTCATTAGCCGCACGTTGAAATTCAATCTGATAAAGGATTATGTCTTAATCCATGTCGATTGCACGAATATGAAATCGAAGTTCCGCGACGAATTGACGATGCCTTCACGAGACCGCTTCAAAAACAGCAAACAGATGAAGCTTTTGCGCAAGAAACTAGGTGAAAAGCTTAGCAAGGGGCGACTGTATGACATCTACAAAGCGCGCAAAGATTTAGCGGGGCATGACAGCGCCGATAGTGAAGAATTACTGAAACAGATTGCCGAAGATCTGCCGTTCGACAAAGGCATGCGCGATCTGATCAAGCAGACCCTTGAGTTGGAAGAGCCGGGCGACAAGCCAAAACCGAAACCACCCAAGCCTCCGCAGCCACCAGTGTCCGTCGATCTGAAACGCTATCCCTCGTTTTTTCGGGTGAAATCAAAATCAAAAGATGGTAATCCGGTGATTTCAATCCCGGTAGGTGGCTCACGAGCAGTTCGATTTGAGAGCGATGTCGAGGACAACTATTTCGACAGAACAGATGACCCCGGTGGACTGAATATCGCAATACTGACTTATACGCCTAACGATGCAACTGGCGGCAACCAAAAAGGTACGGTCAACAGTATCAGCGATATTTTGTCAGTGAACAAAACGAGTCCACAGGATGGCAATATCCGGGTCGTATTTGAGCCAACAGAGGACTTACAAGTGGGAGACGAAATCGAAATAAAGGCGGACTTGCTCAGCTCTGCCGAACCGGACGGATCGATATCCGCTATCTTTTGGATCTCGATTATTGAACCTGAGAAGCCGACAAAGCCCAAACCGCCGCCCCAGGAAGAAAAACTTGGTTTGCCACAGCCAATATTAGTGTATGCAGAATCGAGGGACGGCGAGAATTGTAAGACTTGGGAAGACCTGCAGGATTCTGCAATTGAAATGGACCATGGTGTAATCATGTACCCCTTGGTCGATGAAGAAGACAAACTGGAGAAGATTTACATCAATATGGATAGCCGCGTTTTGAAAGCTTTCAAGTCGAAAAGCCGCAATCCCTCAGAAGAGCGGATTGAGCTTGCTAACCGCCAGTACATTTCACGCGTGTACTATCATACGCTGTTTCTCTACGCCATTAGCAGAAATAGAAAGTACGCTATCATCCAAATGAACGGTCATGACGGTCGTGACGGCTATGACGATGTCGACCTGCACGAATACTTGAAAGATGTGTTCGAGACTCACTACGCCGAATTCCTTCTCAACTTTGATACATCCGCGTTGATGGAAGGACTCGCTTAAGGTACATATTCCCTATTCCCCCTCAATCACAGCCGCCTTCCGCTCATGCCAGTCATGCTCCCGTTCGTAGGCATTCGCAATCCGATAGACCATCGCCTCGTCGAAAGCCCGCCCGGTCAACTGAAAACCAAAGGGCAAGCCCGCGCTGGTAATCCCGCAGGGCACGCTCAGCGCCGGCAGACCGGCCAGATTGGCATTAAAGGTGTGGTGGCACATGCTGCCGACGGGCGTATCGGGATAGCCGTCGGCGCGCGTCTCATTCAGCTTATCGAGCGGCGCGGTCGGGATGGGCATGGTGGGCCAAAGCATGGCGTCCAATTGCTGCTCGGCGAAGGCGCGCCGGATGGCGTCGCGATAGACGCGCCGCGCTTGTTGCGCCGCCAAGTAATGCGTGGCTGGCACCAGTTCCCCCAATTGCACGATGGCTCGCGTCGCCGGGTCATATTTATCGCTATGCTCGCGGATCAATTTGCGGTGATAGCTGCTGCCTTCGCAGAGCACGATGGTGAAAAGCGCGTCCTGCGTGATTTCCAGTTCCGGCATCTTGACCTCGACGATTTCGGCGCCTTGTTCCTGGTATTCGGTGATCACGCCCTCGACCGCTGTCCTGATCTCGTCAATCAAGCCGTTGTAAAAGAAATAGTCGCGCTCGACGCCGATGCGCAAGCCGGACACGCCAGCCTCGAGATCGGCGCAGAAATCGGGAACCGGCTGCCGGGCGCTGGTGGGATCTTTGGGGTCGTAGCCAGCCATGCCAGCCAGCAGCAAGGCATTGTCTTTGACCGTGCGCGTCATCGGTCCCACGTGGTCGAGCGACCAGGCGACCGGCACGACGCCATAGATGCTGACGCGGCCGTATGTCGCTTTCATGCCCACCAGGTTGTTGATCGAAGCCGGTACGCGAATAGAACCGCCGGTGTCCGTGCCCAGCGCGCCGAAAGAGGAACGGCTGGTCACCGCCACGCCCGAGCCGATGCTGGATCCGCCGGGATACACCTCGCGATTCCAAGGGCTGCGGCTGGGCGGCGTATTGACGCCGTAGGCGAATTCGTGGCAATGGGTCTTGCCGATGATGATGGCGCCGGCTTCCTTCAGCAAGCCCGCGCAGGTGGCGTCATAGTCGGGCACGAAGCCCCCCATCACCTTCGAGCCGCTTTCGGTGACTTTGCCCGCCGTGTAGATATTGTCCTTGAGCCCGATGGGGATGCCGTGCAGGGGTCCGCGCCGGTCGCCGGCGGCAATGGCTGCGTCCGCCGCTCGCGCCGCGTCCAGCGCCTCCTCCCCCAGTACGCAGGCATAGGCCTGGACCAGCGGCTCGGTCCTTTCAATGGCGCGCAGGTTGGCTTCCACCAGTTCCAGAGACGAGATCGTCCCCGCGTCCAGCATCTCGCTAACGTCACTGAGTGACAGATCGGTCAATTCACTCATCGCTGGTCCCTCCCGCGCGGAAGATCGCCGCCGGCACGACGTCTTGCAGGTCAAAACTGTCGAAGGACTGGAAGGCCGCCATCTGATTCATCAGCAAAGCCGTCAAGACCTCGGCTTCTGCGGGCGAAATCGCCAATCCCATCTTGTTTGCCAACGCGAGTACCACGCCGCTGTCCAGCGTTTCGTCCGAACTCGCTCTGCCATAACCCATGTCGTCCCTCCTTTTTTTGAAAACCGTCACCTGTAGCAGCCGAAAGAGCTTGATATTTTCTGTGATCGCGGCAAGCTTTCTCGCCGATTACGCGCCGAGTGGCTTGTTGTTTGGAAGGCGAGCAAGCGCTCGCGGCGGAGCAGCGGGGGAGCGAATCAGTCGGCTTGCGGAGGCCTCAGCTCCGTAAAGCCCATACCCCCGCGTATCCAGCCTAAACTTTCCCGCATCGACGTATAGTTGTCATTGAGCTTTTCAATCTTCGCGTTAAGCTGATGAACATCGTGCTTTAACCACAGAAAGACGCCGATAACAGTACCTACGGTGATGACAAATTGGGTGTTTTGGTCCATGTTGTCTGCCCCGGATTCAATGCGTTCTCACGATGATTCTCCGCGTCAGTATAGCGCATATAACAGGCTACATCAATTCTCGCTGCGTCTTGCGGGGCAGATATGGACTTATTGACAGATGGGGACGCTGGCTTTATGCTATGGGAGAATCTGGGGGATATGTCTAAGCGGTTCTACGTAAAACGCTCACTATATGCTATTCTAAGCATCTATCATTATGAGGACAACATGGCATACGACAGACGCAAAATCGCGAGCGCGTACTGTTTTCCCAGTTTCAGTATTCTCGATGGCTTTGCAAATCTAATTGATTTCAATCGATCGGAAGGCAATGAGTATACCGATGAGTTGCTAGCTCGCTCGGATGCCGAGGCGATGGAGGCCGATTGGGAAGCAGTCATCGACTGCCTTTGGCGGGCGATAGGGGAATATGAAAGCCGCGCGAATTGAAGGCCGCCAACGTGAGTGAAGAGCTGATGCCGGGCGATGACTCGGTAATCGCGAACCAACGAGCGGATAAGATATCCCTGCCACGAGAAGTAATTGAGAGCCTGCCCGAGGAACTACGGGACGAGACACCTGAAAAGATAACCGAGTATATCCTCAGCGTTGAGCGCATCCGCAGTCCGTTAATCCCACCTTGGTTACTCAATCAATATCCAGAAAAAGTTCAAACCATTATTGTTGCCGAAGTAACTGAGCAACGCCGCCATCGTACGAAAATGGAAAGTCGAAGACAACTTCTTTCGTTCGCTCTAGAATTTCTTAAGCTGATAGCTGCCTTCATTTCTGTAATCATTCTCATTACTGGCAGCATCGACATTATTAAGTCAGGTCAGAGCGTGGAGGGACTGCTTGGGATTGGGGGCACTGTCACGTTAGTCGTTAGCGCATTTCTTTACAGAGACTACAGCGCAAGAAAAGAGAGACGTGAACAATCTGCTACGCAGCAGCCAGCCCGGCCCCCAGCGCTCCCAGACAACGCCGAGCAATCCACCGATTAGCTCCCGGTCCCGTCCTCATACAACAAGCAAGCCAGGCCGTGATCGCGCCCGACCGCTTGAAAGCGCGGCACGGTATGCGCGCAGGCGGACATGGCTTGCGGGCAGCGCGGATGAAAATGGCAGCCCGAAGGCGGATTGAGCGGCGAAGGCGGCTCGCCCTTTGGCAGGTCCCAGTTCATGCGCCGCGCTGGATCGGGCAGGGGGATGGCCGAAAAGAGGACCTGCGTGTAGGGATGCTTCGGCTCGGCGAACAAGATCTCCGTCGGCGCTTCCTCGACGATTTTGCCCAGGTACATCACCGCCACGCGATCGCTGATGTGCTGCACCACGCTCAAGTCATGGGTGATGAAAACATAGGTCAGCCCCAGGTCGCGCTGCAAGTCGGACAGCAGGTTCAATGTCTGCGCCTGCACCGAAACATCCAGCGACGATGTCGGTTCGTCGGCGATGATGACGCGCGGCGACAATGCCAGTGCCGCGGCGATGCCGACGCGCTGACGCTGCCCGCCACTTAATTCCGAAGGGAATGCCCGCTCGTGATTGCGATTCAGTCCCACCCGCTCCAATAGCTCTTGCACGCGCTTTTGACGCTCTGCCTTGCTGCCTTCGTCGTAGATATCCAGAGGCTCGCGGATGATCTGGTCCACTCTCATGCGCGGATTGAGCGACGCATAAGGATCTTGCAGGATGATCTGCGCCTGGCGACGAAAGGCGCGCAGTTCGGCGCGATTCATGCCGAAGATGTCCGCGCCCTGGTAAAGCGCTTGTCCGGCGCTCGGCTGCAAGAGGCGCAGCAGCAAGCGTCCCAGGGTGCTCTTGCCCGAACCGGATTCGCCCACGACCGCCACAGTTTGCCCGGCGTAAACATCCAGCGTGACCGATTCAACCGCTTTGACGGTCGATGTGTTGCCGCGCAAGCTGGCTAGCAAGCCCGTTTCCAGCGGGAAGTACTTGCTAAGCCCCACTGCGCTCAGCAAGGGGCGCTGTCCATTAGTCGTAGAGGACACAGGCAACCTCCTGCCGCGCCGAGACCTGTCTCAACGGCGGTACCCGCTCGCGGCAGACCACTTTGGCCTGCGGACAGCGCGGATGAAAACGGCATCCGGCCGGGCGATCGGCCAAGCCCGGCACCCGACCCTGGATATTCTCCAGGCGGCCGCGGGCGATGCCTTTACTCGGCAGCGAGTTCAGCAAAGCCTGCGTGTAGGGGTGCAGCGGGTTTGCGAATATCGAATGCACATCCCCGAATTCGACGATCTTGCCGGCGTACATCACCGCCACGCGATCGCATACCTGCGCCACCACGCCCAGATCGTGCGTGATCAGCAGGACGCCCGTGCCTTGCTCGTCGACCAGCAGTCGCCGTATCAGCTGCAAGATCTGCGCCTGGATGGTCACATCGAGCGCGGTGGTCGGCTCGTCGGCGATCAGCACCTGCGGATGACAGGCGATGGCGATGGCCAGAGCGATCCGCTGTGACATGCCGCCGCTGAATTGATAGGGATAGGCTTTCAGTCGTTGCTCCGCCGCCGGAATGCCCAGTTGTCGCAGCAACTCCAAGGCGCGCCCCCGCGCCCCCGCCGCATCGAGATCAAGGTGTTCCTGCAAGGTCTCAATCACCTGATGCCCGACCGTGAAGAGCGAATCCAGCGCCGTCGTGGGATCTTGAAAGATCATCGAGATTTGGCGCCCGCGCAAGTCTTGCAGCTCCTCCTCGTCCAGGGTCGCCAGGTTGACATCTTCCAGCCAGACTTCGCCGGAACGAATACGGGCATTGCGGGCGAGCAGGCGCATGACGCTATAAGCGATGGTGGATTTTCCGCAGCCCGATTCGCCGACCAAGCCAAGAATCTCGCCACGCTGCAAGTCGAAAGCGACATCGGATACCGCCTCCAGCCAGCGGCCGCCGCTGCGGAACTCGGTGCTGAGATCGCGAACCGACAGCAGGCTCATCGGCTTAGCGACCCTTTCCGGCGGGATTCAATAATTCCTGCAAGCCATTGCCCAGCAGGTTGAAGCCCAGTACGGCAAGCGAAATTGCCAGTCCGGGCACCAGCACCATCCAGGGCGCCTGCTGCATGAAGGACCGGCCTTCGGACAGCATCAAACCCAAGGAAGGATCGGGCGGTTGCGTGCCCAAACCGATGAAGCTCAAGGCGGATTCCAGCAAAATGGCGATGCCCATCAGGATAGAGGCTTGGATCAAGACCGGCGGGATCGCGTTGGGCAAAATATGCCGCAGCATCAAGCGCAGGTGCGAGGCGCCGCGGGCGCGCGCGCCCTCGACAAAAAGTTCATTGACCACTTCCAGGGTCGATCCGCGCATGACGCGCGCGAAGATCGGCACATAAACGACAGCCACCGCCATGATCATCACCGAGACATCGCGCCCGACGAAGCCCGTCAGCGCCACCACCAGCACGATCGCGGGAAATGCCATTAGCACGTCCATCGGCCGCATGATGATATTGTCCAGGATGCCCCCGAAATATCCGGCGAGCAGACCCAGGCTGACACCGGCAACCAGGCCGAAACCGACCGACCCCAAAGCAACCGCCAATGAGATCTGATAGCCGTAGAGCACCCGCGTCAGAATATCGCGGCCGAAGTTATCCGTGCCCAATAAGTGCGCGCTGGTCGGGGGGCTGAGCGGCGCCATGAAATCCATGGCTTCGGGACTGTAAGGCGAATACAAGGACACAGTTGCGGTCAGAAGTACCAGCAGGCAGATGATGGCGCCCCCCAAAAAAGCCGATCGGCTCGCCGCATAGGTTTTGCGCAGAGCGGTCAGCAGGTTGGCTTTAGGACTAAATACGCGCTTCATGCGCCGCCGCCTCGTATCTTGGGATTCAGCAGCCCATAAAGCACATCCGTCGCCAGATTAACCAGGATGAACATGAAGGCGACCACCAGCATGCCCGCTTGCACCACCGGATAATTGCGCTCCAGCGTCGCGCTCACGATCAAGCGGCCGACGCCCGGCAAGCTGAAAACCTCCTCCACGATGACCGCGCCGCCCAGCAAATAGCCGAATTGCAAGCCTATGACGGTCACGATGGGAATGCTGGCGTTGCGCAAAACATGCTGATAGATCACCAGCCGCTCGCGCAGTCCCTTCGCCCGCAGGAATTTGACAAAATCTCGCTCCATGACCTCCAGCACAGCCGAGCGCGTCACGCGCACCAGCACGGCTGACAAGCCAACTGCCAGCGTCAGCGCGGGCAGGAAGAACGAGCGCAGATTAACCAGAATGTCCTCGTGGAGGCGCGCATAGCCGGATGAGGGGAACATGCGCAGAGCCAGCGAGAAAACCAGGATCAGCATAATGCCCAGCCAGAAATCTGGAATGGAGATGCCAAAGAGACCCAGCAACATCGAGCCGCGGTCGGCGAGCCCGCCGGGTTTGATGGCCGCGCGGATGCCAAGCGGCACGGCGACCGCAATCGCCAGCGCCAGCGCCAGCACTGTCAACTCGATCGTTACCGGCAGCCGCACGCGCAGCAAGTCGATTACCGCTTCGTTGCTGCGGAAGTCCTTGCCCAAATCGCCAGCCAGGACCTTGCCCAGCCACTGGCTGTATTGCAGGTGAATCGGCAGATCCAGCCCCAGCTCCTCGCGGACGATGGCCAGGCGTTCGGGCGTGGCGCGCAAGCCGAGGATCACGGCTGCGGGGTCGCCCGGGATCAAACGCAGCAACAGAAAGATCAGTATTGACGTGCCAAAGAGGACCGGTAACAGGAGCAGCAGACGGCCTGCAATATAGCGAAGTAATCGCATGGGCGCATCACCGGCGAAATACTTGGAAAAAGATCAAGAGGCGCGCGGCCGCGCGCCTCTTGATCGTCGAATATCAGGCGTCGATCCAGACGTCTTCCATGCGCAATTCCAGCGTTGGCAGCGTCTGCGCGCCGTGTACGTTGGGCTGCGTCCAGTAAGTTCGCTTGAAGTTGACCTGCATCACCTGCGGCGAAGATTCCTGGTGCAGCCGCACCACATTGTTATAGGCATTCTGCCGCGCTTCGGGATCGAGCGTGAATCGGAATTCCTCCAGCGCTTGATCCAATTCGGGCGAATCCCTGAAAGCCGAGAAATTCCAGGGCGACGTCGAATGAGAGAGCGGATATAGACAATGCTCGCCCGGGTCGGCTGTGGCGCTCCAGTAGGTGCCGGTGATTTCGTAATTGAGTGTGAATAACTCTTCGAACCAGCGCGCCGATTCAAAAGACTCGACCTCCACGCGGAAGCCGGCCGGGGCAAGCTGCTGCTCCAGGAGTTGGCCCACCAGGGGCTGCGTCGGCACTTGCGGCTGCGCGGCGTAGCGGATTGTCAACCCGTCTTCATAGCCCGCTTGCGCCAGCAGCGCTTTCGCCCGATCAATGTCGGGACCGCCCTCATAGACATTAGCGCCGGAATACCAGGGATTCGACGGGGAGACCGGCTCAGCCGAGGGCGTTGCTTGCCCGAACCAAACCAGATTGGCGATAGATTCGCGGTGCAGGGCCCATTGCAATGCCTGGCGCACTTCTACTTTGTCGAATGGCGGCTTGGAACAATTGATCAGGAACATATCGGGGAAGAACTCGCCGCCGGGGTTCGCTTTTACGTCGGCGTTCGCGCGCAGCTCGTCGGCGCGATGCAGCGGCACCTGCTCGATCCAGTTCAGCTCGCCCGTCTGCAAGCCCGTCAGACGCACGGTATCATCGGAGATAGCGCGGAAGATGACCCGGTCGAGATAGGGCTGGCCCGGCTTGAAGTATTTGTCCCAGCGCTCCAGCTCGATGAAGTCGTCTTTGACCCATTGCACAAACTTGAACGGTCCGGTGCCGATGGGCAGCAATTTGGGATCGTTCTCTTCAATCCCCTTCTGATTGACGACCTCCAGGAAGGCGCCTAAAGCCTCCAGCAAGCCGCCCCAATTGGGTTGCGTGATGATGCGGAAGGTATAATCATCGACCACCTCGACGCCTTCCAGGGGGGTGAAGAAGACGGCGTTTGGCGCGCCCAGGTCGGGGCTAAATAGCCGGTCGAAGCTGTATTTCACGTCATTGGCGGTGCAGTGCTCGTCGTTGTGGAAATAGGCGTTGTCAACCAGCGTGAATTCCCAGGTGGAATCGTCGATTTGCTCCCAGGACTTGGCCAGACCGGGCAATATGTTATTTTCTCGATCCAGGTTGACCAACTTGGAGAAGACATTTTGGTAGACCTGCATGGACGAGTAAAGTTCGGCGAAGGCGGGGTCCATATTAACGGGCTTGTCGATGGTGGCGGCCACCAAGGCGCCGCCGCTCTTGGGACTGCCCTGCGCCAGCGCGGTCCCCAGGCGGAAGCCCGGCATCATGGACTGCGCGACCGCGACGCCGCCAACGGTGGTCACCGCTTGCAAGAACTGCCTGCGCGAGATGCGCTCTTCGGAATACTTCTTGATAAAATCATGAACCTGCTCTTTTTGTAAACTCATTCAATGCTCCTTAACTGTAGTTTTGTTCGTTCGTTGGGTCACACTACGCCTTGAGTGTATCCAACCAGGCGACAGAGGTCAAACAGGGTGACTCCGTTGGGTGCATTTCAGATTATTGGCAATTAACCACCGAGGACACCGAGGGTTGCGTAGGTCGCGTAGACACTGACCACCGACACTGACCAGCAGCGCCGAGTTTAAGCTCTTGCCTGCCAAAAAGGAGGCGATGTAGGGGCGTATCGCTGAAACGCCCGCGAATAAATGGTCGATGAAAATGGGCGACCCGCCGGGTCGCCCGCAAAACCTGGCCGTAACTGTGGGCTCGCCCCTACGACTCAACGTCGGAATTTGCATGACTCCCCTGATTTTACTTCAGTAAATGCAAGTAAGTCATGCAACTAAAGGGAGCCTTGTAGGGGCGACCAATCTGGTCGCCCGTTGCCGCCGCGACTTGTGGTTTCGGGCGACATGGTATGTCGCCCCTACAGATCGTTGCTTTAGCAAAATTTGCATTTCTTTCTTGGACTTACTTCTGTGCCTCTCTTGTTAAAGAAAACTTGACGCAATTGCCCCGCAATCGCCACACGTAGCCCTTCACCGCGCCCAGCGCCTAACCACGGATGAAGTAGCGCAGGAAGAAGTAAAAAGCATTGGGAGCAATCCGATAGCCACACTTCCAAAACGTCAACACAGCCAGACCGGATTCGTCCAAGCCCGCCGGCTATATTCATCACGTACTGTCACACGCAGCCAGGGCGTCTCGAACTCGCTGATATCAAAGTCGGCGCCGGTCAGCCCGCTGCCGCTTCCCTGTAATGCTATTGGTCCCGCGCCGCTAACCAGGATCTGCACCGCCGGCGAACACTCGATGACGAGTCTATCGCGCCCGGTCAGTTCGACGTGGTGCAGCGCAGGTCCCGTACTCGAATAGTAATGCCCGGCTTTGAGCGCGTGAATCAGCGCGTCCGGCGATAGCGACGCCGCTTTGAGATGCACCCAACCGCGCAGGAAATCGTCCCGGCCCGGGCGCATGTGACTATCGTCCACCGCGATGGCGCCGATGCGGTGTTCGCGCGCCAGCAGCATATCGATAAAGTGCCAACTGTCGGCGCGGTCGTTATAGCGATCGGCATTGCCGTTGAAACACTCGACAGCATGCATCGGGCCCAGCGTCTCGAAATCGGCCAGGGTCAAGGTGTACCAGTTGGGGTGCGCGGCAGCCAGGAAAGCGCCGGCTTCACGCGCTCTTGCGACGACATCGGCGGTGCTCTCCTCCACGCGATAAGGCGCGAAATCCAGCGGCAAGCCAAGCGCCAAGAGATGCCAGAGATAGCCGGACTCCAGCGCGCCGTGGTGCAATTCCACGCCGATGAGCGTGGTGAAATCGTCGGTTCGGTCTCCGCGCGTATCGGTTATGGGATAATCATACTGGTCCAGGAAGTGATCGGTGATGGCGACGAAGTCATAGCCGTTTTGTCGATACTGCCGGATGACTTCGGCTGGGCTCCAGTCGCCGTCGGAGTTGGTAGAGTGCCCGTGCAGGTTGCCGCGGTAGAAACGCCCGGGCTGCGCGAAGGGAAGGCAATCGGCGCTAAAGTTCATCGCATGTCTCTCGTTTCTGGCTATATGGATTCCATTGTCCGCGGGCAAAAGGCTGCCGCGCGCGGTCGATCATGGCTTTTTTGACAGGCGCGTTATCTGTCTCAGGCTTTACCGCGTCGCTTGGATATCATGCCTTCGCGCGACAGCTTGCATCCCCGACCAGGATACTCTAGCGCATAGTCTTGCCCCCGCAAAGATCGGCGTTCCATCCCCCCAATTGACCAGACGATCCGTGATATCATGGATCGCGCTTAACGGCTGCACAGCGCGAGGCAGCGCCATGCGCCCGTCACCGTCCAATTATGCAGTGTAATAGCGAATCCGCCAAATCCGGGAAAAGTAGGCATCGCGTAGGCGAAAGCGTCCGTTTGCGCCGTGAGGTGGCAGGAAGCAACCCTCAGCCCTTCACCGCGCCCAGCGTCAAACCCCGAATGAAATAACGCTGAAAAAACACAAAAATGAAGAGCGTCGGCAGCGAGCCAATCAAACTCGCCGCCGCTTGACCGCCCCAATCCACCGTATACTGCCCGGTCAAATTCAAAATGCCGACCATGATGGTGCGGCTGTCGGCTTTCTGCGTCAGGATGAAGGGCCAGAGGAAATCGTTCCAGATCCAGGTGAATTGCAAAGTCGCCAGCACCGCCAGCGCCGGCAGCGTCAGCGGCAGCATGATGCGGAAGAATATCTTGTATTCGTTGGCGCCGTCGATCAGCGCCGCTTCCCGCAGGGCGTTGGGCACGATCTGAAAAAAATTGCGCATGACCAGGGTGCAAATGGGGATGCCAAAGGCGGTGTGAATGATGATGACGGCATAGATAGTGTCGTAAAGACCGATGTCATTCATCAAGCGGAAGACCGGGATCAGCGCGATCTGCGGCGGCAGGAACATGCCAGCCACGATAAAGATGAAGAGCAGGCCATCGCCTCTGAAATTGTATTTGCCCAGCCCATAACCCGCTAATGTGCCCAGCGCGATGGAAAATATGGAAGCGGGGATCGTCAGCAGGAGCGAATTGCCCAGGTACAAGCCGAGGTTGCCTTGTTCCGGATCCATAACCCGCGCGAAGTTTTCGCCCGCCAGGTTGCTCGGCGGCGTCCAGTATCCACCGGCCGCGACCTCCGCCTGCGACTTAAATGCGGTGGCAATAGCGCCGTAGACCGGCGCCATGAACAAGATCAGCATGATGGTGAGCGCGGCATACAGCAGGCCTGTTCCCAGCCGTCGAATCCAATCGCCTCCCCCTCCGGTCATGGAGAAGGCAGTCGTATTGCGGTCTTGAAGCCCCTTCCTCATTTTGGGAACATCCCCCGACAGCGGGGGACCGAGGGGGCGTGGTTTGGGCTGGGGGCGTCCGCGCTAGTCATAAAGTTCCTCGGCTTTGGAGGTCTGGCGGAAATACAGCGCGATAATCACCATCGTCATCAAAAATAAGACCACCGCGGCGGAACTGCCGTAGCCCATCTTGAACTTGCGGAAACTCTCGCTGTACATGAAGACCGCCAGCGTATCCGACTTGTTGAAGGGGCCGCCCATGGTCATGACCCAAATGACCTCGAAGCTTTTCAGCGCGTTGATGGCTGTTAGCGCGAAGACGACAACCGTGGCGGGCCGCAGCATCGGGATGACCACTTGCCGCAGCGTCTGCCAATAGTTGGCGCCATCCACTTTTGCCGCTTCGACCAGCGGGGTCGGCACGGATGTGAGCCCCGCCAGGAATATGACCATATTCAAGCCCGTTTGCTGCCAAGCCCAGGCGACGAAGACGGCATAGAGCGCCGTGTTCGGGTTCGCCAGCCAGGCGGTCGCCAAGTGATCTTGGCCAATCGCGCGCAGGAAGATATTGACGATGCCCAGTTTGGGGCTGTAGAGCCAGACCCAGATGATGCCGATGATGATGGGCGAAAGGCAGATTGGCAGGTAAAAAAGCGACTTGTAAATCGTGTTGATGCGCCGTTTGCCTTGCAGCGCCAGCGCCAAGACCAGACCAAAGCCGGTCGGCGCTGTCATCGCCAGCGCGAGCCAGATGGCGGTGTTCTTAATAGCATTGCCGAAGAGGCGGTCGGTGAAGATCTTTTCGAAGTTTGCCAAGCCAACGAAATTGAAGTCATCGCCATAGCCGACCCAATCCGTGAAGGAGTAATAAAGCGAATTGAGCGTGGGCAGGATGACAAATGCGAAATAAACAAGAAGGGGCAGTAAGAGAAAGCTGGCGGGCAGGACCCAGGGATGACGTCTAAGCATTGGACCTGTTTCGCACCCCCATCAAAAGGCAAGGGGAGCTGCTTGCGCCAAAGTCCCTCCCGCATCTTGGGGGAGGGACTTTGGATGGAGGCACAGAGGCATTTAGCCTTCCATGCCGGCGAATTCGGCGGCGGCGTCCGCTTGCACGCGTTCCAGCATGGCTGCATAGTCGCCCGGGTTGGCCATGAATTCGCTGAAGGAATTCAAACCGACTTCCGCGACTGGCGGCGGCGTCGCCAGGTCATAGTTGAAGGCGAAGACCGGGTCCGCGGCGATTTCGGCGGCGATGCGCGCCACTACATCGTTGTAAATGCCGGTATCGACCCGCAGGCTCGGCGCCAGATTGCCCGCGCCCAAGGCGAATTTCGCCTGAATATCGGGATCGGTCAAGTGGACGATGAAGGCTTTGGCGGCGTCGGCGTTCGCGGCATCAGCCGAAACGACGAAGGTGTCGATGGGACCCAGGGAAGCGCGCGGAACGTCTTCGTCAATGGTCGGGAACGAGAAGTAATCGAAGTCCGCGCCCGGTTCCAAGCCCAAGCCCGCGTAGTGTCCGCCGATCCAGGTGCCCATCAGGGTCATGGCGGCTTCGCCATTGGCGACTTGATTGGCGGCTTCGTCCCAGTCATAAGCGTTGGCGTCTGGGTAGAAATAGCCGGCGTCAACCAATTCTTTCCACATACCGAAGGCGCGTACGACCTCTTCGTCGGCGTACGACGCTTTGCCGCTCATCAAGTCGTTGCGATAGTCGTTGCCGGCTGTGCGCAGCAAGATCATATCGAACCAGAATTGGCCCGGCCAGCGATTCATCGAACCCAAAGCGAAGGCTGGGATGCCAGCCATCTTGAACTTCTCGGCGGCGTCAACCAGCTCGTCCCAGGTCGTCGGGACCATGGCGCCAACCTCTTCAAAGAGAGCCGTGTTGTAGAACATGCCAACCCAGTGCAAGGTCAATGGCAGCGCGTACCTGTGCATGTCGTAGGTGACGGCGTTGTCGATGACCGCCTGCGGGAATTGCGAGCCCATGTCGTTGGCTTCCCAAACATCGTCAATCGGCTGCAAGCGTCCGCCGTCCACGACGAATTGGATGCGCGCGCCCGCCCAATAACTGAAGGTATCCGGCGGGTTGCCGCCAGCCAACTGCACCAGAATTGAGGTCTTGAATTGCTCATGGTCAACCGGGCTTTCGGCGTGAGACAACCCAGCATTGGCGGCGATGAATTCGTCAACGATCTCCTCAATGTATTCGCCGCCAAAACCGCCGAAGTAATGCGAAACGGTGAAATCGCCCATCAGGTCGTCGGCCATAGCCGGCGCGACCAGAAAGGCTGACACCAAAATAAAGAGTAAAGCTGTAAGCAAGCGTTTGTTCAACATGTCCTGTTCTCCGTCATGATTTGTGATTTGCAGAAAAGCATGTGCGGACCCATCTTACCATCCTCACCTCCTCAAATTCTATGCGAACACAGCCATCGCTTGCAAGTAAGCCGAGTCAAACAAGCCGTATGTTGCTAAAAATACAACAGTGTTTTATAATTGTCAACTAATGAGAGATGATTTTAGATATGCGCAACGCACGTTGCATATTATGCAACTTATATTGCAAATATCGAGATAAGTACATGGCAGAGATTCAATCGCTGGCGAGGGGCTTGAAAATCCTGAACTTGTTAGAGCATTCGCGCGACGGCATGGGCACGACCGAGGTCGCTACGCAACTCGAGATCGACAAAAGCAGTGCGTCGCGCCTCTTGCATACACTGGCGAAATACGGCTTCGTCGAACAAGACCAGCTCACCGCGCGCTATTTGCTTGGACCTCAGTTGGTCACGCTGGGGCAGCATTTGCTAAACCGCATTACCTTGAGGGACCATGCCCGTCCCTATTTGCATGAATTGGTGGACAAAACCGGCGAATGCGCGCATCTGGCGATTCTGGCGCAGCGACAAGCCCTCTATATCGACCAGGTGGAGTCAACGGCTGCCTTGCGCGTGGAATCGGAGATTGGCACGCTTTCGCCCCTGTATTGCACGGCGCTGGGGAAAACCCTGTTGACATTTGGCGACAGCCGCATCCCGGATGAGTTGACGCCCTTCACACACCGCACGGTCACCGATCGCTCGACCCTGGAAGCGCAGTTGGCGCAAACCAGCAAACGCGGATACGCCATCGATGACGAAGAATACAACTATGGCGTGCGCTGTGTGGCGGCGCCGGTCTACGACCACAAGAGCGCGCTCGTCGGCGCCATCGGCGTCAGCGGACCAGCCGGGCGCATGACGCTGGAAAGAATCGACGAATTTGGATCGGTCGTCACGAGCATCGCCGCGGCTTTGTCGGCTCGTTTAGGCTACGATTTCAATCTCAAATAAGCAGATTGTGAGAAAGCCAAGATCCGTATTGATAATCTCCAACAATGTTGCATAATGAACAACTTGACGCAATACTTGTTTTGATTTGCTGCGAGCAGGGCCAAACGGTGAATAGCCCTGATGACCAAGAGAGCCGCCTCTGCTTCAATGACGGAAATGGCGGCTCGCAGGTCGCTGGCAAGGGACGCTGGTATGACCGGGGGAATGGCAAGGGGCGAGCGCTTCCGGCGTCGCAAGACATGCAGGGACCGTTCGCCTATTGCCGCAATTTTCATTTCCTGCGTCGCTCATGCGACGACAAGGCATGTTATTTTCTGTGAACTAGGAGCGACATCATGCGTTTCAAGATGTTGATCGACGGCGAATGGGCGGACGCTGCCGAGGGCGCGACCTGGGCGGTGATCAATCCCGCTACGGAGAAGAAAGTGACGGATGTGCCTTTTGGCGGCGCGGACGAAGCCTCCCGCGCCATTTCCGCTGCGGATTCAGCCCTGCCTCGCTGGAAAGGCATGACCGCCTACGAGCGCGGACAGATCTTGCGCGATATCGCCGATGCCCTCCGCGCTCAAGCGGACCAGCTAGCGCCGATCATGACGGCGGAATGCGGCAAACCCCTGGGCGAGGCGGCAGGCGAATGGGGTGCCTGCGCCGATCTATTTGATTGGTTCGCCGAAGAAGGCAAGCGCGCCTACGGGCGCGCGATCCCCGCGCGCAAGCCGGGCAAACGCCTGCTGTCGCTGCCGCAGCCGCTGGGGGTGGTGGCGACCATCACGGCCTGGAACTTCCCAGCCTATTTGCTGGCGCGCAAATGGGCTGGGGCGCTGGCCGCTGGCTGCACCATCGTTGGACGACCCAGCGAGTTGACGCCGATGAGCGCTATGGCGCTGGTCAATGTGATGGTCGAGGCGGGCTTGCCGAAGGGCGTCGTCAACCTGATCAACGGCGATCCGCAGGTCATGGGCGAGGCGATCATGTCCGATCCGCGCGTGCGCAAGGTCAGCTTCACCGGTTCGCAGCGGGTCGGGCAGATCCTGATGCGCCAGGCCGCCCAGGGCATCAAGAAGCTGGGCATGGAATTAGGCGGCAGCGCGCCGGTGCTTGTCTTCGCCGATTGCGATATAGCCTGGGCGGCGCAGCAAGGCGTCATGGCAAAATTCTGCAACAACGGACAAGTTTGCATTTCGCCGACGCGTTTCTATGTCGAGGGGCCGGCGCTGGAAGAATTTCTGGATTGCGTCCGCGTCGAGACCGAGAAACTGGTGGTCGGGGACGGCATGGACGCCGGCGTGACCAACGGGCCGATGGTCAGCCGCGCCGGGCTCGATAAAGTCGAAAGCTTCGTCAAGGACGCGCTGGAAAAGAAGGCCGCTCTGGTCACAGGCGGCGGGCCTCCGCCAATTGAACGAGGTTATTTCTACCAGCCGACAGTTTTGACTGATGTCACAGCGACGATGCGGCTCGGTTGCGATGAGGTCTTTGGACCGGTGATGGCGGTCAACACATTTTCGACCCTCGAAGAAGCGCTGCAGATGGCGAATGCTACGCCTTACGGCTTGGCGGCTTACGTGATGACCAAGGATCTGTCGACGGCGACGCGCGTTTACGAGGGGCTGGAATTTGGCATTGTCGGCGTCAATGACATGGTGCCGGCAACGGCTGAGGCGCCCTTCGGCGGGACCAAGACCAGCGGCTTCGGCCGCGAGGCTGGGCAAGAGGGTCTCTACGAGTACATGGATCAGAAGTTCGTGTCCATCGGGCTTTAGATGCAGTGCAATCGCCCAGATTTTTCTTAACCGCCGAGGACGCCGAGAGCACCGAGACATAAGCATTTTCTGTAAAATAGAAGGCGATGTAGGGGCGTTTTGCTGAAACGCCCACAGAATAAAGGTAATTTTTCACGGGTGCCTCACGTACGTTAATGAGCCACACTCAGTTTCACCACAAAGACGCGAAGAACACAAAGCAAAGGACTATTTCGCAAGCAATTCTCGGTGTCCTCGGTGTCCTCGGTGGTTAAGCTTTTTGTTTCAACCGAAAAGAATACACTGCCTTAGACGGCGGATTCTTGCTTTGAGACAAGGTTCAAACTACACTGGGCTTTCAGCCGAACAAGGGGCAAGCCATGACAAAACTATCCATCAGCTTGGGACAAATGAACATCAAGCTCGGTCAAGTCGACCAGAACTTCGACCGGGCGGAGCAGCTTATCGAGGGGGCGTCGCAAAGCGCCTCCGATATCGTCATCCTGCCCGAGCTTTGGACGACCGGCTACGACCTGGAAAACGCGATGACTTACGCGGACGAGTTGCACGCCGGCAGTTTCGCGCGCCTGTCCGCGCTGGCGGAGGAGTACCGCGTCGCCATCTATGGCTCTGTGCTGGAGCGAGCCAATGGCGCGGCGCTGAATTGCGCGGCGCTGCACGCGGCGGATGGACGACTTGCCGGCGCCTATCGCAAGATACATCTTTTCCGGCTGTTTGACGAACACCTGTGGCTGGGCGAGGGCGAGAGCCCGACCGCGCTGGATTTGCCTTGGGGCATGACGGGGCTTTCGATCTGTTACGACCTCCGTTTCCCGGAATTGTTCCGGCGCTACGCCGTCAAGGACCGAGCCAAGCTCATCCTCCTCTGCGCCGAATGGCCCCTGGCTCGTGTTGAGCATTGGCGCGCGCTGCTCAAAGCGCGGGCGATCGAGAATCAATTGTTTGTCGCCGCGACCAACGCCTGTGGCGAGACCGGCGAAACGGCCTTCGGCGGGCACTCCATGCTTATCGATCCCTGGGGTCAGGTGATCGTCGAAGGCGGCGAAGATGAGGAACTCTTGACGGCGGAAATCGACCTGGATGAGGTTGATCGCGTCCGGCAATCCATTCCCGTTTTTGAGGACAGGCGGCCCGATGCCTATCTATAAGCGCAGGCGCTCTTTTTATCCGGCCTCGGATCTCCAATTGTTGTTATTCGAGAGCGTATGCCCAGGTCGGCGGGGCAATCGCATCAAAATGATAGCGACTGAAATGTTGGGAATCTAAACTGAATATTAACCACAGAGAACACAGAGGGCACAGAGAAAAACCTAAAATGTCTTTTTTCAACTGTGTTTTCGAGCGAAAAATCACGTTTCCCTTATAACTCTTTCTTATGCTTTGGACTGGACTTCCCCCGATTTAGTGGAGATAAATTATCTAACAGGCAGCCAGTTCA
>JAPPMO010000054.1 GCA_028873975.1 Chloroflexota bacterium | reverse complement strand
CCCCCCCCCCCCCCCCCCCCCCCCCCCCCCCCCCCCAAATATTAAGTAATATTTACGAGAATACGCCGCGCGGCTGATCTTGTGCATGGGATTTCCTGATTTAAGCGGACGCGAGGCCGACATGACAAGCACCTTTCAGTTGGGCAGGCGGTTGATGATGATGGCGGCCAAGGCGATGACGGTGCCGAAGAAAGCGATAGTAGTGACGATCATCCAGGAAATCAGTTGATTTATCCGCTGCTCCCATTCCCGCCGCAGCTGCTCGGTCTGCGCGTTCTGCTTGCTGTCGAAGCGCTCGGATTGGGCTATGAACCGCCTGTCAACCTGTTCGGATAGGGCTTGCAAGTCTTTGTTGAACTGCGCGGACTGGGCATCCAGCCGCGTGTTGAACACTTCGGACTGGGCTTGCAGATCCTTGCTAAACTGCCCGGACTGGGCGGCAATCTGCTCTTGCGTGGCAATATGCTGGGCTTCCAGGCGGGCAATATCGGCTTTGCTCGCCAGGAAGGGGCTTTCCGTCTCGCGGGCGCTTTCCAAGCTGGAGACGCGCTCCGTCAACTCGCCAACTTGCTCGACAACCCGCGTCTGCGAGAATTGTTCCAATGCCTCGACGCGCTGTTCCAGGATGGGGTCGTTTTCCGCCACGTCAATTTACCAAAAGCATCTGACTCGATTGATTAGGAATTATAAGCGTAGTTTGACTGAAACGCAAGCGCATCAAAAATGGTATCTGGTGGAACGATGCAACGAAAAAACTGAAAATTCACCACAGAGCCACAGAGCGCGCAGAGAAAAAAAAGATCATTTCTGTTTGCGGGCGTTTCAGCGGGTCGCGTAGGTCGCGTAGACACTGGCCGCCGACACTGATCGTCAAACGCCCCTACAGCGCCTTTTTGGGGCAGGCAAGAGCTTAACGCTCGGTGCTCTCGATGGTTAATTGCCAATAATCTGAAATGCGCCCGCCCGAGTGTCAATGGTGGTGGGGCGAATACAAAACCTGCTATGGTTGAGATTGGTGGCAGTTCTTCAATTGTCGCGGCGATAGGCGGGCGCTGCTAACGTTGCAGCGCCGCAATGGTCTCGCAAGCCGGACAACTGCCATCGGGACGGATAATCGCATAGCCGGCTTGCGGATCGTTGTCGTAGCTTTCGAAGTCGATATTCCAGACGATGATCATTTCGACCGGCATCCGCTGGAAATTGGCGGAAATCTGTATGGCATCCGCCAGCCAGCGCGCTTGTTCTTGTACGGATGTATAAGCCGCCCAGTTAAAGGCGTCGGGCAGGCGTCCATAACCCTCTGGCGAGAGATAGCCCATCTCGGTCATGCACATCGGGATATCGAAGTTGCGGAAGGGGAATGCCACGCGCTGCAACATTAGCGGCAGGTAGCGGGTGGGATATTCGTCGCGCGGGTCGCCGCCCTGCGAGGTCGGCGGTAAGATGCCTTCGTTGTAATGCGCGCCGATGCAATCGGCGAATTCGGCGACGCCGGCGTTGGCCATGCCCCAATAATAGCGATCATCGTTCCAGACCGCCGCCAGTCCAAAGGCGCCTTCCGCCCCGGTCGGCGCCAGCGCGCCCGTGATGACGATGGTATCGGGATTAGCGGCTTTAATCTGCGTATAGGCTTTTTCCAGCATAACTTTGTAGCGGCGCGGGTCAATTTGTCCGGTAGGCCATTCGCGGTCGATGTTCATCTCGTTCCAGACTTCAATGGCATCGGCGCCCAAGCCGGCTACCCCGCCCAGGAATTGGGCATATTCATCGAGGTAGGCGTCGCCGCCCTCCGCCAGGGCGTGTTTTTCGCCGGTGACGCTCAGCAGGACCAGGAAACCCGCTTCGTGCGACCAATTGATGCGGTCGCGGGCTACCGTCAGGTCTGTACCCTCAAAATAGGGGATCTGCCACTTGACCCAGGTCATGCCCGCCGATTTCATCGCTGCCTTCGCCGCATCGCCAAAGTGCAGGACGTGCCCGCCGACCGGTATGGGCAAGCGGTTTTCCACTTGCGGCGCCGGAATCATTTGCGCTCCCGCGCTCTCGTCTTCGGCGGGCATGTCTTCAGCGGTCTCCGTCATGGCGGTATTTTCGATCACTTGCACCGGCACGCTGTTCATCGTTTGGCCATCGTTGTTGATGGCGATCGGCGCCAGAACATAATAGAAGTTCTCCTGCGCGCTATTGATGGCATGAAGCCGCACTTGATACAAGCCGTCGGGGAAGACAGCCGTATGCCAGGCACCAATCTCGCCATCAACGATTGCTGCCATCGGCGGCAATACGATCGGCGTCCAGAGATCCGTCTCTGGCATTGACGGATCATATTGCGCCGCTTCCACATAGAAAAACTGCTGATCCGGGACGTTTGCCGTGCCTCGTAGATCTACCGAGCCGGTGATGATGTTGCGGGCTGGATCCCATTCGAGACGCAGGTCGGCGGTCTGCGCAGCGCTGACAAACGCGAACACAAAAGTCAAGAGCAGTAGCCAAGTTAATCGCAGCATGCTTACTCCAATGGTTGCACTACATTAACGCGCGGATTATAGAGCAGAGTGGAGCAACTGACCAGATGGCAAGTTGTGATTGCCCGCCCTTTTCAGTGGATTGGGAACTTGCGTCGGGGAGGGTTTCGACAAGCGAAATTCAGCAAAATTACGACTTCCATTCCCTGACGATTTCTGTATGTTTCCTCTCTAAAGTTTACCGTCTTAGGATGGCGATTTGGGGCGAGGACAGGGCAATGATCAAGACCCGCGGGACGACAGATGTTGAACAAGATATTTTGAGGCGTTACCGGGGGCGAACCCCGAATTCGCAAGCCCAGCACGAACTGGCGCGGCGGGTTTTGCCGGGCGGCGATACTCGTATATCCACCCATTACGGTCCCTACCCAACTTATATGGCGGAAGGCGAGGGCGCCTGGCTGACCGATTGCGACGGCAACCGTTATCTGGATTTGCTCAACAACTATACTGCGTTGGTCCACGGTCACGCCCCGCCCGCTATCGTAGAAGACGCGGCCGATCAGTTAATGCATGGGACGGTCTTCGGCTCCGTTTCCAAGCCGCAAGTTGAATTCGCCAAATTGCTGATTGAGCGCGTCGCCAGCTTGGAGATGCTGCGCTTCACCAATTCCGGCACAGAAGCGACCATGATGATGATGCGCGCCGCACGCGCCTTCACGGGGCGCGATGTGATCGTGAAGATCGACGGCGGCTATCACGGCGCGCAGGACTTGGTCAAAGTGAACGTCAGCGCCGAGCCGGATCGCAGCAAGAAGCTGGAGGCGCGCCTCGAAGGGCGCGGGGTGCCAAGCTCGGTGCTGGACACGGTCATGGTCGTTCCCTTTAACGATCTTCATGCGATGGAAGCCTTGCTGGCGGAACATCACCGTCGCATCGCCGCCATCATCGTCGAGCCGATGGCCAATTCGGGCGGGATGATCCCGCCCTTGCCGGCATATTTGCCCGGACTGCGCGATTTGGCCGATCAATACGATGTCTTGCTGCTATTTGACGAGGTGGTGACCTTGCGCCTAAGCAGCGGCGGCATGCAAGAAATCTACGGTGTCCACCCGGATATGACGGCTATGGCAAAGGTCATCGGCGGCGGATTCCCGGTAGGGGCCTTTGGGGGCAAACGAGCGATCATGGAACAGTTCAATCCGGACCGAGCCAGCGAGGTCCTACAGCATAGCGGCACCTTTAACGGCAACAATATCACCATGGTCGCAGGCATGGCTGCCATGCAGAGACTGGATCAAGCGGCGATCGACCGCATCAATAGCCTGGGCGACCGACTGCAAGCTGGGATCAACAGCATTTTCCGGTCCGAGGGGATCCGCGCGCGCTGCCATGGCTATGGGTCGCTGCAGCAGATCCAATGGACGGACGAAGACCTGATCACCCTGGGCGATGTCCGGCGCGCTAACCAAGATCTTGGCAAGTTAGCGCAGCTCTTTCATCTGGAATTGCTCAACCGGGGGATTCATTGCAGCAACCGCGCCATGTTCAATATCTCCACGCCGACGCAAGAAGCTGATATCGATCAGGCGCTGGCTGCTGTCGAGGCGACCGTACATACCTTGAAGCCTTATGTCAGCGAGACCTTGCCAGGCTTGCTCCTGGCGTGAGCCGCGCCGTCCAGCGAACCGTCAGGATGATAGGCGCACGCTATTTATGTGCGCTTGAATCTGATCGAAAAACCGCTCTTCGGAGTTGTCCTGCGGCGCGTATCCGATGACGCGCCGGGCATTGGCGATACTCCAAATGGCATGTGAATTGGCGCTGATGCCGTAAAAGATCTGAAAGGGCACAGCGAATTGATCGCGAATGTCTTCGGCGTCGATGCTCTTGATAAACAGCTGTGACATATCGCGCTGACTAATGTAAACCGCCAGCGCGCGGCGCATCCGGCGCAAGTCGCCTATATTGATATCGTCCAGATCCGTCTCGCGGGGTCCGCCGATGCGGATCTGCACGTTCTCCAGCGGACGGCCGCCATGGGTCACGCCGCTGGCATAGACTTGACCAATCTGCTCGAAGGCGATCTTCGCCCAGCCATACCAGTTGTCGGAGGCGTTCATGTCCGGCGTCACCATCGGGGTCTCGCCATCCAAGGCATATCCCTCGTAGAAATCGGCGGCATGGTTGGTGCTGGCCGCAACCAAGCGCCGCACGCGCTCCTCCCAGGCGACCTGATAGACATTGTAAGTCATTTGCAGGTTTGCCAGTTCGGATGAGAAATAAGCGTCATCGCCCTGGTCGCTCACGCGATAATAAGCGCAATGCGCCACGGCATCGGCGCCGGCGAAGTGATGGCGATAGCTGTCGCGGTCTTTGTTCATCAAATCGGCATGCAGCGCGCCTGGTACGGGGCTGCCGCTTGGGTCGGTCGCGCGGATATCAAGCAGGGTCAGGTCGTAGCGCTCGCGCAAGGCCGGCAGCAAGACCCCGGCGATCGTGCCGCAAGCGCCGGTGACGACGACTTTTTTCTTGGACATAGAGGGATCCTCATGTGTTATTAACAGCTGCAGTATAACGTGATAACAGCGGTTTCGCTTGGAGGCATAGAGCGCGGGAATGACGCGTTTCAATTGACATTAGCGCCTGGCAATTAGTAGAATGGTGTCGTATGCGCAAAGTCTGGAAAGGGTAAACGTCGATGAAGGACTACGAAAAGGAAATCGCGCAAAAGTATCTCCTGCCGGAACGTCCCTTCTTGCATGGCATCGCAAGCGCGTTTGACTTGTTCGGCGTGTTGAGTCAAGGAAAGAACGAGCAGTTGCTGGCGAATCTACAGGAAGAGTTTGAGCGAAGAGACCGAGACGCTTTGCGCTCTGCATGGCGAAAAGTGGGCGAGACCCTTTACTGGGCGGTGATTCAATACGAAAAGGCCGGTGGCGAGAGAAGCAATCAATGAGTAGTGACGACAAATCTTCACCGGAAATGCCTGAAGACAGTCCTGAATCTTCCAGCGGGTTGTCTTTGCCTCCCGAACTATTTGAAGCTATTCCCGAAGGCCAACGCGATGAGGTCCGTCGTAAGCTAGGTCAGTATTTCCTTGAAGTCAGGCGCGAAGAGCACTATTCAGGTCCGTTACAACCGTTTCGAGAGGCCGCCGGTTGGAATGAACTCGTGCCCGGAAGTGCTGAACGAAGTTTCAATTTGTATGAGCAGCGAGAAATCAAGAGAATTCAGGACAACGATCGCATTCTGACGATCGTTGAAGAAAGAGCGCGCCATGATATGGATTTGGAGACAAAAGAGCACAATGATTTGGTGTCAATAGCAAAGTCTGCCATTAAGTCCAACTCAGCAAAAGTACGACAAGGACAATGGATTGGATTTGTCGGCGCGCTATTGTTATTTGCTGGTGGCATACATTTGGTTAATCTAGGTGAGAGCCTGTTTGGCGTGGGCGTTTTCATATTCGAAATTGCCGCTTTTGCCGGCGTGTATGTTAATGAGACGCGCAGGAGTCAAAGTGGCTCTGTGTCGGCAGCGGGGAGAAGAATCGAGTCACCGAGTGATCAAGCGCCAAACTGAGACCATGTCTAGGTTTTAGTCCCCAGAGACATAGTAAACCCGCGCCTCGCCCTGTTCAAAGACCAGGGTCAGCGGCAAATCGGGAAGGTCGGCGCCGGCGGAAGGCTGGAAGACGAAGTCCGCCTCGCGCGTATCAATAGCTTCATGGATTATGTCCCACTCAAAGTAGGCGACGGCGCGAAAATCGACCGCGCGCCGCTCGGCGACGAGGGGCAGCCAGCCCTGGCCGTCGGCTGAAAGCACAACCGCGTCTTCCGGCGCGTTGTCGCGCAGCCAGAGCATGGCTGCGTAATCGTCGCGTGTCAAAGTTTGCTCCGGCAAGTTCAAAAGCGGCCGCAGGGTTGTCACTATCGGCTGGAAGGCGACGCCCAGCGCAAGGAGCAGCAGCCCGGTCGCGGCGATCAGCGGATATGCCAATTGACGCAAGCGACGCTTCAGGTTTTGGGGCAGGTTTGTTTCCCACAGGCGCAACAAAGCCAAGCCCCCGAACCAACTGAAGGGCAAGATCGTGCCGTGCCGCGCCATGTTCGGCGCGTTGACGAGCGCGCCAATCGGCGGCAGCAACTTCCCGACGAATCCGACCAGAGAAAACTCGAGAATCAGCGCGAGCCAGAGCAGCATCAGCAGCGATACCAGCCGCAGGCTCCCCGGGGCGCGCAAGGCGATTGTGATGCCCCAAACCGCCAGCGGAATGATCACGATGCCGTTCCCGATGACGATATTTGCCAATAAGCCTATTTCAGCAGGGTGAGGCGAGGGCGAAATGGGAAAGATGAGTGTCAAGCTGTTGTAGAGCCAGGGCGCGATACCGAGCAGCGCCACCAGTGGGAAGCCGATTGTATATCCCCAGCGCGACTTGCGCGTTGAATCGGCGCCGACGCGCGTCCAGATGAGCAGGCAAAGGAGCCCAAAGCCCAGCAGCGCGATGATGCTGATGGTAAGGCTGGTATAGCATACTGCGCCGAGCATCAAGCCGCCGGCTATCAAATCGGCCAGGTTGAATTCGCGCAGGAAGCGGAGAGCATAAAGCAGAAAGGCTTGCAGGAAGAGCAGCGCCAGCAACTCGACAAAATGCCCGTCAAGGTAGCTGAGGTGAATGCTGCCAGACATTAGGGTTGCAATTGCCAGCGCCCGTCCCAGACGCTTGTCGCGCAGCTCTGCCCCAAAGTCATAAGCCAACCAGACCAAAAGATATACGGATACAGCCGCCAGGCTCAACTGAATCAGGGGGATCGGCTGGCTCAATTGTCCGCTGAGATAGGCGGAAAGCGCGTGAAAGCCGGGGGAAACGATCACCCGGCTATGCGGATCAAAGGGCGCCAGCGAGCGAAAAGATTCCCCGTGCAGTGTTGTCAAGCTGTGGAAGCCGGTGATTTGGCCCCCTGCGCCCAAAGCGGCCGGCAGATGAACCAGGGGGATGATAATCGCAATGGCCGCCAGCGCAAAAAAAGCCAGGTCATGTGGACCGGGCCAGCCTTGATCGCGGTCGGCTAGCAGCTCGCCTCGCGCTTCAGCTCGCGCCTGCGCTGTGGACAATGTGCCACCCAGCACCACGCCCGAAAGCAGGGCGAATAGCAGGTAATCGACCGCCAGCGTGTCCCAGGCGAAGGCTTCGGCATAAAACACGGCGCCGCCCACTATCAGCGCCAGGCAGAGGGTCGCTGCCAGCGCGACGCGCGGCTGCGCGCTACGCCAGGCGGGGGAGAGCATCGCGCCCGCTCCCAATAGCACCGCAGCGACTATGAAAACGACGAAGAGGCTCATTTGAAAAGGATGCGGCTACCAGATGCGCTGGATTGCGTAGTGATCAAATGTGGCGTCGCTTGTGATTATGGGCAAGTTCTCCGCAATTGATTGCGCGATCAGCAACCGGTCGAAGGGGTCGCGGTGGATGAGGGGCAGGTCGGCGACATGCCTTAGGTGCTCCATTCTGATCTCTAGCACTCTAAAGCTGTTGTTCGAGACAACGTGGTCGACGATTTCCGAAAATGATAAAGGCGAAACCATCTTGCCAGTGCTGAACTTGATCGCTATCTCCCACAAGCTGGCCACACTGACGAAGACGGTGTTGTTGCGATCTTGAATCAAAGCCCTGTTGTTCGATGTCAGCCTGAAGTGGTTGACGAGGAACCAAAGCAATGCATTGGTATCAAGCAGGAATCTCATTCCATGTACGGTTTGAATTCTGGTAGCGGTTCATCAAAGTCTTCGGCGATCTTTATCTTGCCCTTCAAGCTGCCGGCTTTGCGCGGTTTGTTGGGCGGCAGGGGCTCGAGCATTAGTCGATATTCGCGTTTGTCTGTGCCGATAATCGTGACATACAGCCCTTGTTGAGCATGCTGCATCAGTTCTTCAAAGTTTTCTATTGCGGATTCCATTGTGTAATTCTTCATTGTTGAACTCCGACAATCCTAGCTTCAATCCGATTATACAACAGTGGCGATAGAACTCAACAAGCCAGGCCATTCCTAGCAGGGCAATCGCATCAAATAATTTTTTCACCACCGAGGACACCGAGAGCACCGAGTTTAAGCTTATTTGTCGGCTGTCCCTCTAATTCCGTCACCTGAATACGGCGAGGTCGCCAGCGAAACTTCATTTGTGTGTGGTTGAAAAGCAAGCCTGAAACATAACATGAGCTATGTTCCGTTGCTTTTCTCGGTGTTCTCGGTGCCCTCGGTGGTTAATAATCAGTCCAATTTCGTACCATGTCAGTCGCCACATTTTGATGCAATTGCCCTGCCATTCCTAGTGCGCGGCGGCGCTAATCGAGCCACCATTGATACTCCGGGTCTTCGATATTTTCCAGCAGGACGCGAAGTCCAAATGGATCTCGCGTGTTGGGATAAATCAGCGCAAGCGCTTCAAGCTGTATTTCCAGGCAAGCCCTTTCCCCTGCCAGATGAGAGTAGGCTAATCCGGCCTCAAATTGATGTACATGACAAGCGTCGTGCACGATGATGCCAGCCAGCCAGAGCGCGGTGCGTTCGCCGGGTCTGTCCACTGTGTGAATGGGTGAAATGTTGAATGTTCTGCCAGCGACGTGAACGCCGGCGTGGACTGAGGCCGGGACCTCTTTGATCTTGTCCAGCCCGCGAATCGAATAGTCGTACCAGGCGGGCGCCCGCCGCTTCAGGATATCGAGAGCGCGTTCTATCTTGGCGACAAAGGCTTCGCTTCCCTCGATTGCGAGACCACGATGCAAACATTGCTTCAACCGAAAGGCGTGGAACCCCGCTAACCAGTCGTCGTCTGACACGCAGTTCCAATCAAGGTAACACCAATTGTCAGCTTGCGATGTATTGGGCTGCGTTGATGTTTGCGTCTGAGTTACTGCAGGCGCGGCGCATTGACCATTCTGGAAAGCTTGATAGCCATTGATCCAATCCTCGTTGCTGTGGCATTGGCGATCGACGAAGCAGCAGTTGTCGATATTGCTTGCCGGCCGCAATGCGCTTTGTGTCTCGCCACTGCTTTCGACGCGGGTGTAAGTCACCCAATCCGCCATATAAACCTCACTGCCGTTACGGTTGACGCGCAGCCAGCGGTTGTCGCTGCCGATGACATTCAGGCTTGTGCCTGCCGGCGCGGTTTCGACGACGCGCGCCTGGAGGCTGGCCGCCGCTCTCAGGTTGGTGTCGAAGGCAATGCGGATGGCATAACTCTGCGCCGATGCCAAAGAGCAGAACAAGAACAGAGCGTTAAGGACAAGGATCCGCGCCGCTGACATCAGTCGTCTCTCACTGAGTCGAGCGCTAGTGGATGCGATGATGCACCCACCACTGGTATTCAATGTCGTCGAGATTCTCAAGCAAATGGCGCATCCAGTCCAGACGTGGATCATCAGGAGCGTAGACTTCCATCGCTTCGATCTCTTTTCTCAGGCATTGTCTTTCAATTCTCAAGTTGACCTCAATCTCTGGACCAGCTAGACCAACCCGCTCTTGATGCCCGTGACAAGCATAATGGATCACGGTGCTCACCGAATGAATCAGCGGCCGCTCAAGATAAATACTTTCCGGATAGAAGAGTGCCAAGAGTTGATCCCCAGAATGGCTGATAATTTGTCCTTCTTGAACTCCTATGATCCTGTCGTAGCCGGTTGCGGCATAGTCATACCAGAGCGGCGCCCTGGTCCTGAGCAAATCCAGCGCGGCTTGCACCCGGGCAATCACTCTCGGCAAGCCCTCGTACACAATTCCCTGGCTTTTGCAACGGGTCTTTTGAAAGGCAGCAGAACCGATTAGCCAATCGTCATCGGTCGAGCATTGCCAGCCAAAATGGCAGCAGTTGTCCCCGTGGCCGGTAGCGCTGCTGGCGAGCTGCGTTGATGTCTGTGGCGGCGCTGGCGCGGCGCATTGACCATTCTGGAAAGCCCAGTAGCCGTCTGTCCAGTCCTGGTCGCTGTGGCACTGGCGGTCGACGAAGCAGCAGTTGTCAATTGGCGCTGAGCTTTGCGTTTGAGCTGGCACGACGCGCTGTCTTCGACGCGGCTGTGGCTGACCCAGTCGGCCATCCAGGCTTCGCCGCCGTTGTGGCTGATCTTCAGCCAGCGGTTGAAGGCGCCGATGACTTGGAGGGTCGCGCCAGCCCGCATACAAAAGCCAAAGCCGTCAATGCTGCAAAACGCATCAATCTCAACAGTAGTCTCCTTGACTGGGTGTGTATCCATTTTGGTTGCAAGATAAAGCTTAACACAGAGGACGTAGAGCGCGCAGAAGTAAATTCAAGTAAGTCGCGCAACGAAATCGCAGGCTGATTGCAGGGGCGAGCCAAGGCTCGCCCGCTGTTTCCTGTAGCGTTCGTTGGGCGACCCAAGAGTCCGTCTCTTTTCCCGAGTTTCGCAGGACTTATTTGGTTCTACTTGTACCTCCCAATTCTCAATCAGTCGCTGAGTAGTCGCGTGGCGGCGCTAGTCGCACTCCCATCCTGTTTCTTCGCTGTCACATCCTTCAAAAACTCCCTGCCACCATTGGTATTCTTCTTTGTCAATGTTTGCCAGAGTGTTGCGCATAGAGGGCAGTCCGTAATAGTTCGGAGCGATGTCCTCGACGGCTTCGATCTCTTTTGCAAAGCACTCCCTTTCAGCCTCCAGCCCTTCTACCATCGCAAGCAGTTCAGGGGGCGCTCCCAACTGCAGGTAGGCTTGACGTTGATACAGGTGGCAAGCTTCATGCACAAGGACGCCGGCAAAGCCGATTGTGTTTCCATAATAGCCAAAGTCGGGCGGGAAGAGCCAAACCGATACATCCGGAGGGTGACTGATCCAAACTAGATCCGGAACCTCCAAGATCCAGTCGTAGCCGGCAACGGTATAGGCATACCAGTGCGGCGCGCGAGCTTTGAGCAAGTCCAGCGCGGAATTCACCTCGTTTAGGAATCTCTCTGAGCCCTCTATTCTCAGGGCATTGCGCATGTATTCTATTTGATCGACATTTTGATCGACATTCCCTTGGACTTGCCCGGGCGCGGCGCACAGGCCATTTTGAAATGCCCAATAGCCGTCGTCCCAGTCTTGGTCGCTTTGGCAGTGGCGATCGACGAAGCAGCAGTTGTCCACGCCAACGGGTGGGCTGGCAGCGACGGGCTGCGTCGATGCCTGTGGCTGGGTTTGCGGTCGTGTCTGCGCAGGCGCGGCGCATTGGCCGTTTTGGAAAGCCCAATAGCCGTCATTCCAGTCCTGATCCGTATTGCATTGCCGATCGACGAAGCAGCAATTGTCAATGTTGCTCGCGGGCTGGGCAGGCGCTTGAACCTGGGCAGCCTCGACGCGCTCGTGCCGCACCCAGCCCGCCATCCAATACTCATTGCCGTCGCGCTGGACGCGCAGCCAGCGGTTGTACCGGCCTACGACTTGGAGGGTCGCGCCAGCCGGCGCCGAAGTCAACACCGCCGCGTCCATGCTGGAAGACGCGCGCAGGTTGGTATTGTGGGTCACGCGGATGGTATAGCTTTGGGCTGCCGCTAGATTGCAGAAAAGCAGGGCGAAAATCATGGCGATTAGACGGAGTTTCATACTTGTTCAATTTTCCTATCGTATCCCAGTGCCTTCGGCGCACGCGGTGGAAAAATCTGCTGCGATTACTCTGGTTGCCAAGCGAGCCTCAATCCCCATGTATCGCCTCCCAGACCTTGCGCGAGCTAAGCGGCATATCCAGATGGCGGATGCCGTAGGGAGCGAGGGCGTCCATCACCGCGTTGACCACCGCCGGCGTTGATCCAATGGTTGCCGCTTCGCCAATGCCTTTCACGCCGAGCGGATTCAGCGTGGTTTCCGTCACCGTTTTGTTGATGGTGAAATGCGGGAAGTCGTCGGCGCGCGGCATGGCATAATCCATCATGGTCCCAGTCAAGAGCTGCCCGGATTCGTCGAAGATAACCTCTTCCAGCAATGCCTGCCCGATGCCTTGCGCCAGGCCGCCGTGAATCTGCCCCTCCACTAGCAAGGGGCTAATGCGGGGTCCGCAATCATCAACCGAATAGAACTCGCGCAGGCGGATGATGCCGGTATCGCGCTCGATCTCCACCACGGCCACATGCGTGCCGAAGGGATAGATGAAATTGGGCGGTTTGAAGAAATCAGTCGCTTCCAAGCCCGGATCGATATCTTCGGGCAAGCGGTCTGAATAGGCGCGGCTGGCGATTTCGGTCAGGCTCAAGCTGCGGCTTGGTACGCCTTTCACGCGATACTCGCCATCGGCGAATTCGATATCGCCGGGCGATGCTTCCAGCACGTGCGCGGCGATTTTGATCGCTTTGTCTCGTACTTTTTCGGACGCGCGCAAGATTGAAGAACCACCGACAGCCAGGCTGCGGCTGCCGAAGGTGCCGACGCCCATCGGCTGCGAGCCGGTGTCGCCATGCCGCACGATAATGTCCTCGTAGTTGGCGCCGATTTCGTCGGCGACGATCTGCGCGAAAGTCGTTTGCAGGCCTTGCCCGTGCGGCGATGTACCCGTGAATACCGTGACCGTGCCGCTGGGCTCGACGCGCACCTGCCCGCTTTCATAGGGACCGAAACCGCACATCTCGACATAAGTCGCCATGCCGATGCCCAGGAGCGTGTTGGAATCTTCCGCGCGCCTTTGCGCTTGTTCCTGGCGCAGGGCTGTGTAGTTTGCGGTTTCCAGGGCTGTATCCAGATTGGCTTCGTAATTGCCGGTATCGTATGTCGAGCCGGTTGGCGTCTTGTAGGGGAATTGCTCCGGCTTGATATAATTTTTCCGCCGAACATCCGCGGGGTCCATGCCCAGCTCCGCGGCCACCAGTTCGATCATGCGCTCCATATAATAGATGGCTTCCGGGCGTCCCGCGCCACGATAAGCGGCGACGGCGACGGTGTTGGTGAAGACGTTGCTGGCTTTGAAATCCACCGCTTGAATATCGTAGTTGCCGGTGGCCATCATGCCAGTCAAGAACGCGATATCGTAAAAGGGCGGGTAGACGCCGAGCTCGGCGATCACATGCAAGCGCAGGCCGAGGATTCTTCCCTCGTCATCAACGGCGACCGAGGCGTCGGCTATCTGGGACCGCCCCTGCGTCGTGCTCAGGAAATGTTCGGCGCGCGTGCCCGCCCATTTGAGCGGGATATTGTGGATTTGCGCCAACTTCGCGATGGCGATTTCTTCGGGATACAGCGCGTTTTTGACGCCGAAGCCGCCGCCGACATTGGGCGCTATGACACGTAATGAGTTCTCTGGCAGGCGCAAGGTTGTCGCCAGGGCAGAGCGCACGCCGTGCGGAATCTGTGTGCTCGACCACAGCGTTATACCGCCGGTGACGGCATCGGGCGCGGCAGCCACCGCCCGCACCTCCATCGGCACGCCCGCCACGCGCTGGCTCGATATGCGCTGGCTGATCACATGCGGCGCATTGGCGAAGACTTCGTCAACGTCATCTGTTTTGTTGCCGCCGGCGCTGGGGATATTGTCGTCGCGGTTTTTGAAAATGGTTTCGGATTCGCCATTATAGGCGTCAAGCAGATCCGCGGCGGCGGGCAATTCTTCCCAGTCGACCTCGACGTCGTCGAGGGCATCCTCCGCGTCTTGGTCCGTGACCGCGATAACGGCCGCAACCGCCTCGCCAATATGACGGACATGATCGACCGACAAGGCGAGATGGCTGTAATTGGCAAGCGCTTCCTCGCCGCCGGCCATCGGGACGGGTTCGTATTGATCGCGCAGGTCCTCGCCCGTCACGACCGCCACCACAGCTTCACGCGCCGCCGCAGCCGAGCCGTCAATGCCGCGGATCTTGGCATGGGCGTAGGGGCTGCGTACAAAAGCCACGTGACACATGCCCGGCAATTTGAGATCGCCTACATATTTGCCCTTACCGGTGATCAATCCGGGATCTTCTTTGCGCTTGACGCTTGCGCCTACCATCGAGCGTAAAACCATCGCGATAATCTCCTTACTGCTGTTTGATCAATAACTGACTAGGCCGGCGTCGCTCAATCAAGCTCTTCGCCTTCGACAGGATAGCCCTTTTTCATCCAGCCCTTGGTGCCGTCTTCCAAGTTGTACAGGTCTTCATATCCCATGCCCGCCAGGAATAGCGCCGCCTGCGACGAGCGAATGCCGGTGTTGCAGACAAGCAGCGCCGGCCTGTCCTCGCTGATTTCGTCGAAGCGCGCGGGCAGCTCGCTCAAGGGGATATTGAGCGCGCCGAGGATATGCGCGGCGGCGTATTCTTCTTCCTCGCGCACGTCAATCAACTGGTGCTTGTCATTATCCCGGTTGCCGAACTGTTCTCGATATGCTTCGCTGTCGATCTCGGTATACATCGCGTCCCTCCGGCCGATGTCGCATCATGCCGGAATTATAGCGAAGTCGACATTGTTTACCAAGTGCATCGCCACGATTGAAGCAATCGTTCCAAGACTGTGTATTTGGGAAAAACGACCAATTAGGGCTCCTGGGACAGTTTGGGCGGACAGAGCCGCTGGACGCGCAACCGACAAATTTGGCCCATCAGGCTCACAGATCTCAATAAACCTTTTGTCAGATGAGCGGCGCGGTTCAAAACAAGAAATACAGCAGCGAAATTCGCTGTTAAAGATCAACGCATTGGATTACACTAATCATTGCTTGATTTGAAAGAATAGGTTCGTCGCATGCAAGCCAATACATCACGATCACTCGACGTCATTAAGGTTGCATTTGCCTTGCTCGCAGGTTTGGGGCTTGTGATCGCAGGCGTCGGCTTTGGGCTAGATTATTTGCTGCCATACACCAGCCCGGGCTTCAATCTGCCGCAACTCCTGCTTGTCGCAGCCGGGCTGACGCTATCGTTGGTCTCGCTGGCAATGCGGCGTAGCACTGTGCGGCGCCGGGTCTTCCAGACAATCAGACAGAATATGCTGCGAGTATTGCTTGTCACGCTTCTCACGCTCGTCGTTCTGGAATTTGTTCTTGTGGCATTGGGTATGGGGACTTATTACCCGACGGAGATTCCCACGAAATGGTTAGAGACTGTCCCTTGGTGGCGCTGCGACAAGGATGGCTGTCGCTATATCTACGATGAGTTGGTCAAAGCCTGCGAGGATGATGTATTTTCCGGGCGGCGCTGCCTTGTCAATAGACAGGGATACCAGGATTCCGGCGACTTCGTTGCGACTGAAGAGGGCGATGAAAGACAGCGTATTTTGACGCTGGGAGATTCATTCACCGCTGGATATAGCGCCGACGTCGGCAAGTCTTACGTCGAGACCATTGAAGCGAATTTCCCTGATGGCGTCATCTGGAATACTGCCATAAGCGGCACCGGGACCAATCAAGCCCTGGCCACTTTCCGCAAACATGCCGCGTCGCTCCAACCTCAAATCACCGTACTTGGCTTCGTCATGAACGATTATGACGACAATGTAACGCCTATCGATAGTTACCTGGAGGTCAGGAATCTGGAGACGAACGGGCTGCTTTTGATGAGGCAGTACCGGGTAGACGTTTGGGGCAATGTGATAAAGCTGGACCTTCAGTACGATCTTTATTATCGCGGACTGGATGTGGATCCGCCAGCCAGCGAATTAAAGCACCTGGTTGGCCTGACGCGCTTGGGTTCGCTCGCGCTCCGTTTTGCGGATGCGCTGGGCGCTATCATCACCGAGGACGCGCGCTTTGGGCGAAAAGTGGCAATCACGCGCGATTTCTTAAGCGCATTGCGCGACGCCGCCGCCGAGCAAGGCACGGCGCTGCTCGTTCTCTTGATCCCGAGCATTGATGATATGGAAATGGTGAGCGAACGCTACCGAAGATCCGCGCGGTTGATGCGGGAACTGCGAATACCGTTCATTGATCCGATCGATATACTGGACTTAGCCGACTATTTCCCAAAACCTGACGAACATTGGAACAACGCCGGTCATCAGAAAATCGGCGCGCTGATGAGCGCCTGCCTGGAATTGTATTTCGCCAGTGGGAACTTCGCCGACTGCGAACATATCGAGACGCCGTGATCTAAGCGACAATCCGCCTACCGGACGCTGGGATGCTTCCCGGCCTGTCTGTATTGCTCCCGGAACCAGTCAACCGTCCGACGCAATCCCTCATCGAAGCCGACAAGGGGCTCATACGCCAGCAGGTCGCGCGCTTTACTGATATCGGCGCGCGAGTGCAAGATATCGCCGGGACGCTGGGGGACATAGGCGGGGGGCAATTTGGTATGCAAGAGGATGTTCAGCTTGTCGACCAGATCATTGATAAAGACCCGCCCGCCGCTGGCCAGGTTGATTACTTCGCCCTTGGCAGCGGCTGCCGCGCATGCCAGCAGCGCCCCGTGCGCGACATTGTCGATGTAGGTGAAGTCGCGGCTCTGCGTCCCATCGCCGTATACCGGTGGCCGTTCGCCATTCAGCATCAGCTTGATGAACTTGGGGATGGCCGCCGCGTAAGTGGAATCGGGGTTTTGGCGGGGACCAAAAACATTGAAGAATCTCAGAGAAACCGTTTCCAAGCCGTAACTGTGATAAAAGGCTTTTGCATAGAATTCGCCGGTTAGTTTGGCGGCTCCATAGGGCGAGATCGGCGCTGGGGACATCCCCTCGTTTTTTGACGCGCCCGGTTGATCGCCGTATGCGGACGAAGAAGCGGCATAGACCACGCGCTTGACATGCGCGTCTCGGGCGGCGATCAGGACCTTGAGCGTGCCGTCGACGCAGTGCGCGTGCGTTTCCAGCGGCTCGGCAACGCTGCGCGGAACCGAGGGCAATGCCGCCAGGTGGATCACATAGTCTGCGCCGCGGAACAGTTTGTTCAGCGCGTCAAGGTCGGTGATGCTGCCGATGGTGATCGATAAGTCGCCGCTCAAGGATTGCAAATAGTCGAGATGCGCTTGCTTGCCGGTCAGCAAGTTGTCGACGACGCGCACCTGTTGGCCATCGCGCAACAGGCGCTCGGCAATATGCGAGCCGATGAAACCGGCGGCGCCGGTTACGACGTAGGTTTGCGGCAAATTGCACCTCAGATTAGTTTATGAGCTACGATAGATTTGAAATGGTGAATTTGCCAGTGGGAGTGCTGCCGCGGCTGCGGCAGTTTCGCGCCTGCCAGCGGGCGCTGTTTCGCGTTATAATCGCGCAGGGGCAAACATGGAGGGTCGTGGAATGGGCGCCAAGCCGTTAGAGACTAGGGAAATACTGCAAGAAATGACAGTGCGCAATGAATATAAAGGCATCAAGTTCCGGTCGCTGGCGCCGGGCGTCACGACGCATCCGCTGATACGCGGCGGCAGGCCCTGCATTGCAGGCACGGGACTAAAAGTCACTAGCATTGTCATTCAGCAACAGAATTGGCAACAGTCGCCGACGGAAATCGCGCGGCACTTTGACGTTGATCTGGCCCAGGTCAAGGACGCTTTGGATTATTATGCGGCGCACAGTGACTATATTGATACCGACATAGCGTTAGCAAACCATAACCATGAGCAGTTGGAGGAAGCGGATGACAGCTCATTCCGAGATATCCTTCTATCTCGACGAGAATCTGTCACCTGAAATTGCTGTTCAATTACAGTTGCGGGGGATAAAGATAATTCGTGGACCTCTTGGAATTGCGGATAGGGAACATTTCGCACGCGCGCATGAATTGGATTGGGTGCTTTGCACTGAAGACAGCGACTTTTGCAGGCTGCATTCGGCGGGAATGCAACATGCCGGCATCATCAAAGGCGAAAACGGAAGACACGATATTGGCGACTGGGTAAAGTTCTTATTATTAGTTCATGCGACTTGTTCTGCTGACGAGATGCGAAACAAGCTCATTTATCTTTTTTCGCCAGACTGATTGCGATAGCAGCCTACTTGCGAGATTTTGCCTATGAATAGCGAGACGCTGCATAAAAACAAAGCCGCTGAACTCGATCTGATCCTGGCGCGCTGGGAAAACCGCTACGAGCTGCGGCTGCTTTCAAAGACGGCGCCGCGCTCTTTGATCGTAGCAGCCATTGTCAGTCTCGTGGTTGGCCTTGCCGGTTATCTGCATTTTCGCTTGCGAGCCGAGCAACTCGCGGTGATTTCCGTCGCGCTTTTTGCCGGCGGTTTTCTTCTGAATCTGATCAAAACGGCGATCTTCCCCCGCAGTCCACAGGAACGCGCGCGCTATTTCGATATCGAATTCGGTTTGCAAGAGCGCATCTCCACAGCCCTGGAGTTGATGTCTGGTCGTTTAAGAACGCACCCGGAGATTGAATCAAGACAGATTACGGACGCCCTGGTCCATGCGCGGCAAATCAATGCGCGAGACTCGCTTCCGCTGGACTTTCGACCACGCGAGTTGACGCTAATGTGCGTATTGCTTCTGGCGGCGCTCTTGGTGATTGCGCTGCCGCTATTCACCGGACAGTATCCGGTCGCCGCGGCGCCTTCAGCCGCTTTAGAGGAGCCGATCGAAGAAGTGCGCGAGATCATCGAGACTGTCGCCAAAGATACCGATCTGGAGGATATCGACCGGCGCGATTTGCTTGACGCGCTTGAAGTTGCTCTTGAACGCCTGGAAGAAGAAGATATCAGTGAGGAAGAAGCCTTCGCCGCGATGAGCCAACTGGGCGCCGAGATCGAAGAGATCGAAAACCAACTCGAAGACACGATTGATCTGGACCAATCCGCGCTGGAAGCGGCGGCTGAAGCCTTGAAAGATTTTTTCCCGGCGTCCGACAACGAAACTGCTGAAAACGAACAGGGGCAGCCCTCCTCGGGTCTTGACGATTTGTCAAATGCGCTTGAGGAAATGGCGCAACAGGCGGGGCAAATGAGCTCGGAAGAGGCGCAGGCGCTGGCGGAAGCCCTGCAAGAAGCCGCGGCAGAATTAGCGGAGACGAATCCCGAATTGTCGCAGCGCTTGGCTGAGATGGCGGAAGCGCTGGAAGAGGGCGCAAGCGAAGACTTGCGGGAGTACCTCGAAGAAGCGCAGCAAGAGTTGTCGCAAGAGCAACAGCAGCAAGAGAGAAGCCAAAACGCGCAAAACATGCTGCAGGAACAAGGCGCGCGCGCGCAGGAAGCCGCCGACGGAATCGGCCGTCAAGAGGCGGAACAACAAGAGATGACCGATTCGCGGCCAAGCCCATCCGAATTATCTGAATCGGGCCAGCAGCAAACGGGTCAGGAAAGCAGTCAACAGTCGGATTCCGCCCAGCGCGCCAATCAAGGCGACAGGCAGTCCGATCGAAACCGCCCCGGCGAAGGGGAGAACGCGAGCGTGAGCCGCGACAGCCGATCGGCCGGCGCTGGCGCCGGCGAAGGCGACCCGAGCAACCGCAGCCTGGCGGGTGCCGCGGGTGAAGACCAGGGCGCGGATACCGACAATCGCACCAGAGGCACGGGCGAAATCGAATACGAAGCGATTTACAGCCCAAGCGGCATCAGCGGCGGTGGCGCTGAAGAAATCCGCCTGCGCAGCGACGCTGGCGATCAGACGCTCAGCGAAGGCGACTTTGACGATAATCCGCTCGGTGAATCGCGCGTGAGCTACGATACTGTCTTTAGCGAGTATCAGAATTCGGCCAATCGCGCCTTGGAAAGCGATTATGTGCCGCTGGGTTTGCGCGACGTGGTGCGGGACTATTTCACCTCGCTGCAGCCGACGGACAATCGCTAACCCGGCGCTATCGGCTTTGCCAAGCGCAGGATGCCCCAGCGTTCGTTTTCAATGTGGACTTTCTTAGATTGCCCTATTTGTACAAATCCCGCTCGCTGATAAGCCGCGCGCGCAATTGTGTTGCGCGCGTCGACGTCCAGCGCCAGGCGCGAGCAACCCGCTTGCCGGGCAAGATAGCTGGCGTGATTGAGCAGGGTCTTGCTGTGCCCGCGGCCGCGGTACTGCGGATAAATGGCGAGATAAACGATGTAATAATCCTCTTCGGACAGATGCTCGCCCTGAAAGCCCAGGATGTCTCGCAACAGGATGGCAGTTGCCAGAACACGAAAGATTTGCAGCCGGGCATATTTCAAATAGAGCCAGTTGGTTCGCGGCGCCTGGTCGCGCGCTGCTGCCGCCGTATAGGCGTGGATCATGCCGGCAACTGCGGCGTCTTCCTGCAAGAAAGTGGTATGAGTATGGCTGTTATAATTGTCCGCCTGCAAGTACATAGCTTCCAGCACTGCATTCGCTCTATTCCCGAAGAATTCTGTGAAGACGTTGTCGCCGGCCATTTGCGCGAGTTGCGCGAAGCGCTTGGCCTGATCGGCGGTGGCTTGCGCCTTCATCAGCATCAGGACGCCAGCCGAATCGCGTAATTCAGCGCGGCGCGCAGGCTGCCTGGATCGGCAATGCCCTGGCCGGCGATGTCAAAGGCGGTGCCGTGCGCAGTTGTCGCGCCGATGACCGGCAGCCCCATCCAAAGCGTGGCGATGTCGTCCCGCGCCTGGAGTTTGCGCGCGATGTTCATCTGATCGTGATACATGCAGACGACGCCATCGAAATCACCCGCAAGCGCTCGCTTGAAGACGATATCGGCTGGTACCGGTCCCGTGACATCGATGTCATCGCGCCTGGCGTCGCGAACAGCCGGCGCGATCTCGTCAATTTCTTCTCTGCCGAATAAGCCGCCTTCGCCAGCATGCGGGTTCAATGCCGCCACCGCGATCCGCGGCTGGGGCTGTCCCAGTTTTTCCAAGACATGCCGCATGTGCCCGATATAACGCAGGATCCGCTCGCGCTTGATATACGATACGATGTCCTTAAAGGCGATATGTTCAGTGACCGCCACTGCCCAGATTGGTCCAGCCGCGCCCAGGATGAAGGGTTCGGGACTGCCGGTGATATGGCTCAGGAATTCGAGCTCGTCGACATAGTTGTAACCCGCCAGTCGAAAGGATTCCTTGTTCATGGGCGCCATGACCACGCCCTGCACGCGCGATTCCATGGCTAGTTCGTAGGCGTTTTGAAGGTAAGTACCAGCCGCTTCTCCGCATTTGGCGTTCACTTCCGGCAGGGGGACCGGTCCCAACTCGAACCCGGGCGGAGACAGCAGGTCGATGCGTCCGGGCGCAAATTCAGCATCGGCGAGTTCATCAATCGCGCGAAATTGCAGCGGCGCATGCAGCGCGGCGGCGCTGTCGCGCATGACTTGGGCGTCGCCGATGATGAAGGGTCGGCAGCGCTTATGCCAGTTCTCGTCAGACAGCAGCTTGACAATTATTTCGGGACCGATGCCGGCTGGATCGCCCATGACAATTGATATGACCGGTGATGAAGCCATAGCTTCTCCGCTCACGACGAATTCATGGTATCGTAGCGAAAAGCAGATTGTCTCGCCACATGCTAATGCAATATGCCGCAATCGCCTATTTTGAGGCAGGCGGGGCAGGGCAATTGCATCAAAATGTGGCGACTGACATGGTACGAAATTGGACTGA
>JAPPMO010000097.1 GCA_028873975.1 Chloroflexota bacterium | reverse complement strand
GAACTCTGTGCGCTCTGCGCACTCTGTGTTGAAAAAATTTGATGCGATTGCCCTGGCTTTCGAGATCGGGTGTATTTCAATATTTTGGCAGATGTTCACAGGGCAATCGCTTCAAAAATGGTATTTTGTGGAGCAATACAATGAACAAACTAAAAATTAACTACAGAGCCACAGAGCGCACAGAGAAATACAAAAGATCATGTCTGTTTGTGGGTGTTTCAGCGGGTCGCGTAGACACTGACCTTCAAACACCCCTACATCGCCTCCTTTTTGGCAGGCAAGAGCTTAATTCTCGGTGCTGCCGGTCAGTGTCGGCGGTCAGTGTCTACGCGACCCTCGGTGTCCTCGGTGGTTAATTGCCAATATCTGAAATGCGCCCTTTGAGATCGCGCGCGTTGCAATTCGAAGCAAGCTATGCGATATTGTTAGTTTGCGAAGGCATTTATCGGGTGAGAAGCTGATATGCTCGACGTCAAGCTGGAAGCTGTAGATCTACAACAGATGGGCAAACGCGCCAAAGATGCCGCCGGCGCGCTTGCCAAAAAAACGACCGCGCAGAAAAACCGCGTTCTGAATGCGATGGCGGAGGCGCTGGAAACGCAGACCGCGTCGATCTTGCGGGAAAACTGGCGCGACATTGCGCTTGCCGAGCGCAAGGGCGTCGATCCGATCTGGATCCGTGATCGCATCGCGCTGGAACCGCGCATGGCTGGCATTGTGGCCGATGTTCGCAAGGTCGCCGAGTTGCCCGACCCGGTCGGTGAGATTTTGCTGGAATCGACATTGGACAATGGCTTGCGGCTGATCAAGCGGCGGACGCCGCTCGGCGTGCTGGGCGCGATCTATGAGTCGCGTCCCAATGTCACCGTCGACATCTCGACCCTGGCTTTGAAGACGGGCAATGCGGTGATCCTGCGCGGAGGCTCCGACGTGCTGCGAAGCAATTTGGAGTTGACCCGTATTTTGCAAGAGGCGCTGATGGCATACGGGTTTCCAGTTGAGGCGGTTCAAACCATCGCGAGTACCGATCGCAAGTACGTCAGTGATATGCTGCGCCTGTACGATTACATTGACATGATCATCCCTCGCGGCGGCAATGGCTTGCACGTATTTTGCCGCGAGAACAGCAGCATCCCAGTCATCACCGGGGGCATCGGCGTCTGCCATATCTTTGTAGACGAGAGCGCGGACCTGGCCAGAACAATCCCGGTCTTGAACAACGCCAAGACACAGCGCCCGGCCGTCTGCAACTCGATGGAGACCCTGTTGGCGCACCGCGCGATTGCCGCCGAGCTCTTGCCGGCGGTGGTGAATGCGCTTGGCGGCGAAGGGGTCGTCTTCCACGCCGAGCCCCGCGCCCAAGCCATCGTCGGCGGATGCGCGCAAGTAATCCCGGCCGCCGACGATGACTTTGATACGGAGTGGTACAATCTGACCTTGAATCTCAAGGTGGTCGATCATGTTGACGAGGCGATCGCCCATATCGCGCGCCACGGCACGCAGCATTCGGACAGCATCTTGACGGAAGACTCCGCCAATGCCGAGAAATTTCTGAACGAAGTCGATTCGGCGGCGGTCTATTGGAACGCCAGCACACGCTTCACCGACGGCAGCGCCATGGGAATGGGCGCGGAAGTGGCGATCAGCACGCAGAAGCTGCACGCTCGCGGACCCATGGCTTTGGAAGAATTGACGACTTACAAGTGGATCGTGAAGGGCGACTATACGTCGCGCGCTTGAAACCGCAGGGGAGCGAGTCCCGCTCTGCAAGCAATCCAACAATCATCGCGTTGATACAACAAGAAACCGGGATTACAAGTTGATTCCTCAGACGCAGTTGCGGAGCAGATATATCTTGTCGCATAGAGTTTGGGCAATCCCCATACTTCTGCTCGTTGCCTGGCTGAGCATGCGACAAATCAATCTTTATCCGCCCACGCCTGATGAGTTCTATTCGATGTACAACGTGGGATGGCTTGTGGGCGGTCCCTTTACCCCCCTTGATGTCATTGAGCAACTCTACACTACCAGCCCGAACCACGTACCGGGATACTTTATCCTCCTCAACGTCTGGGGCCATCTTACCTTCCAGGATATCGCCAGCGCGCGACTTTTTGGCGTCTTCTGCGGCTTGCTGAGCCTATGCGTCTATTATCGATTGGCGCGGGATTTCGCCGGTCCCGTGGGCCTCTTTGCGATCATCATCATCGCGAGCAATTCATATTTCAATTATTACATTTCACATGCGCGTATGTATACCTTATTCACGCTGATGGCTGGCTTGACTTTGTGGTTTTATTTTCGGATCGTATTTCAGTTGCGGCACGCGCGGCGACGCGACTATGTCGCCCTGGGCGCCGCCATTTTTCTTTTCCTTAATGTACATGCCTTTAGCGGCGTGTTTTTGCTTGTTTTGGCTGTCTATCATCTGGCATTCCTGGCCCGCGACCGCAAGTGGCAGCAGCTTGCATTGACCGCCGTCATAGCAGCGCTGATGGCTGCCCCCTCCTATCTGATCATAGTATTAAGAGGAATCCCTCTATCTAAAAGGGACTGGAATGCAGAAGCATCAAGCGCCTGGGATGTCATCGCTGCCTGGCTGGAACTCTCAAGCAATGGCCAGCCATTGCTTGTGGCAATCTCGGCAGTCGGATTGCTTTTGGCCGCGCGGCAGAGGCGTCCCCGGACAGACGCAGTCATGGCGCTCGTCTTCATTCATCTTGTGGCATTGGGATTGTTAAGTGATGTCACCCAGTACATCATCACGACAAATCTGCGCTATCTCTTGCCGTCATTTCTGATTTTCGCCCTGCTAATGGGGATTGGCATTCACGCCTTGTACCGTTACCGCCGGTTTCTGGCCCTTCTGCTGCTATTATGGCCAATAGCTGGCCTACATCATCAAACGGGCGCCGACTGGGACCATTTCCTGGCGGGACGCATCTACTCATTCATAAACCCACCCTGGCAAGTCATTGCCCCTAAGGCGTCGGCAATGGAACCGAATCCACTGATTATCAGCTATGGCGTTTCAAACTTTTTGCTAGATTTCGCAAATAGAATCGACTATTCGCAGAGACATCACTACTTTGACACTAGAGACTTGAGCGCTTACTTCTCTGCTGACCCGCATGATTTCAACTTAACCGTTCGCAACAATGCGCTGGTTGCGCCCAGAATCTGGGTCTTGTACCGAAGCTCTATCACGACTTCGGAGCATGTTGAAGAAATCAGATCGGCCATCAACAACTATGATTATGAGTTTTGCGCTACGATTCAGGCCGGAGTAGATACTGTGATTCTGGATTATGCCTGGCCTGTGCTGGACTGTGCGGAACCGGAGGCGCAGTTGGATGCGCGAACGGCACTGCACGAGATTCAATTCTTTGGGGCCGAGGTTAAGGCCAACGGCTCGACTTTAACCTTCGTCGATCGCTGGTCACCGACCGTGGAATTCTCTCATGAGGACTACAGTGCGTCGTATCAGCTCATCTCCGCAGACTGGGACAACGTGGCGCAGGTTGATCTACCCTTGGTCCACGAAGGCAGGCTCCGACAGTTCAGCATTGATATCGGCAATGTTGCGCCGGGTAACTATCGACTGATGGCGGTCGTTTATGACAAGCAAACCGGCCAGCGCCTTGCCTGGAATAACGTCGGCGCTCCTCCGTCCGAGCTCTTGCCCCTCGCCGAAATTGTACTTGAATAGCTGTGGCGGGCTATGTCTCGCGCAAATCTTTAATCTGGTCCGGCGCGCGAACCTCCGCTTGACATGGAAAGGTTGCTCGCTGCATAATGAACGCAATTGAATAGTCTTGCAAAGGCATTGACGAAGACAGTCCACAAGCGCGCTTTAAGCGTCTGCGGATTCAGGGAGCGGGTGTCAACGGACTGCGAGCGCCCGCGGAAGCAGTTGTGGAATTCCCTTCCGAGCCGAGGGGTGAAAGGCGGTCAGAGACTCCGAGCTGACCGGCCAAGTAGTCTGCTCCGCCAGTCCGGCGTCACTGGACAAATCAAGCGCAGCGTCCGCGCAGGGCGCTGAAACAGGGTGGTACCGCGGGAATGCGCACGCTCTCGTCCCTAGTCGGATCGAGGGCGTTTTTTGTTGGGAGCATCTGACAATAACTTGGAAAGAGCCGATCAGCGCGTAACCGGCGAAAAGGTCACAGGAATGTCGCGCTACGCAAAATAGGGAGCCTGCTGGTCGCATGAACGACGCGGTTTACATAAACAGTACAGGAGCAAAGGAGTAGCAATGTCACAGACAGTTGAGGTATTGCGCAATCAGGCGCTTGACGCGCTGCAGAAAACCACAACCAGCGATGAGTTAGTCCAGTGGCGGAGCCGCTACCTGGGGCGGAAAGGCGCGGTTGGCGCGCTCTTTGGCACGATCGGAAAGCTGCCCGCGGAAGAACGCGCGGCTTTCGGCCAAGGAGTCAACGCCCTGCAGTCCGAACTCCGGAAAGCATTCGAGGAACGCGAACAATTAATCCGCGAGCAAGTTCTGGCTCAGGACCTCGAAGAAGGCGAAATCGATATAACGCTTCCCGCTTATCCGCGTCAAATGGGCGGATTGCATCCCGCCACCCGCACGCATCGCGAGTTTCAAAGTATTTGGGCGGAAATGGGCTTTCAGGTCTATCAGAGTCACGACGTTGAAGAAGACGATTTCAACTTCACGCTGCTCAATCTGCCGCCGCATCATCCGGCGCGGGATATGCAGGATACCTTTTACACGACCAACCCCAGGGTCTTGCTGCGGACGCACACCTCGCCCGGGCAAATCCGCGCCATGCGAGAATTGGGCGGGGGCGGCAGCAAGCCAATTCGCGTCATCTTGCCCGGTATGTGCTACCGTCAAGAGCAGGTCACAGCCCGCAGCGAGATTCAATTCACGCAAGTGGAAGGCCTGGCGATCGGACGCAATATCCGCATGAGCGACTTGAAGGGCACGATCAGCGAGTTTGCCAAGCGCATGTTCAAAGCAGATGCCAAAGTGCGCTACCGCGCCTCTTACTTCCCCTTCACCGAACCGAGCATGGAAGTGGATGTCGAGTGTTTCCTCTGCGGCGGCGAGGGCTGCCGCGTCTGCAAATACACGGGCTGGCTGGAGATCGCCGGCAGCGGCATGGTGCACCCCACAGTATTGAGGAATGGCGGGTACGATCCGAGCCTGTGGAGCGGCTTCGCCTTCGGCATGGGTCCGGAGCGCATCACGATGCTGAAACACGGCATCCAGGACATTCGCTATTTCTGGGGCAACGACTTGCGCTTCCTGAAGCAGTTTTAGCTGGGCAGCGAGCGCAGGTCGCTGCTCGAAAACAAGAAAACAGGATAGCATCCCTGCGCCGGTGAACAAGGTACTGCCAGCATGTCAATAAAAGGACATCATCCCAGTCGCATCGCCGATCGTATGCTAAGCCATTGGTTGCTCGCCCTGCCGATATTGCTGGCGGTCGCCGCGCTAGGCGCTCGCCACAGCGACTTGTATGCGCCGGCGATGGACGAATTCTATTCAATGCAAAACGCCGGCTGGGCAGGCGACGGCGCTTTTTCTTCGACGTTTTCCCCGGGCGAAGTGCTGCAATCCCTGCGGCGGAACAGCCCAAACCATTCTCCATTATACTTTTTGATCCTGGGACTTTGGGGTCAGCTGACGGTCCCCGACATTATGCTGGCGCGCCTGCTGAGCATCCTGTTCGCTCTCTTGGGCTTGTCATTGGTTTTTCGCCTGGCGCGCGATTTTGTCGGTCCTGCCGCCGGAACAATAGCGCTGATCCTTGCTTCCAGCAACGCCTTCTATAACTACTACATCGCATACGCGCGCATGTATACCTTGCTTGTTTTCCTGTCCGCCCTGGTGCTGTGGCTATATCTGCGCATAGTCGACAAAGGAGCCGGCGCGAAGAAGCGCGATTTTCTGGCGCTGGGGGCGGCGGTATACTGCTTGGCGAACACCTTCCTGTTCAGCGCGGCATTTCTGCTCGCGCTGGGCTTGTATCACTTGATCGCAGTATCGAAAAACCGGAACTGGCTGAAAATCTCCGCTACCGTCATTGTCGCTTTGCTGTTTTTCTCTCCCTGGCTTCTGGCAGTGTTGCCGGACGCTTATCAGCGCTCGATTGTTTTTTCTAATTGGGAAAACCTGAGCGGCACAGAGGCATTGGCCGCCTGGCTGACGGTCAGCCTCAACGCCGAAATACTGCTGCTCTTCCTGTCGATATTTGGCCTGTTGCTGGGGCGCTTGTTGAAGACAATCCGCTTGAAGCCCTGGCTGTTCATGTTCCTGCCCTATTTGCTGCTACTGGCGCTGATTGCCAATTACACGACTTTCATCGCCGAGGACGCCATGCGCTACCACTTGTCCGGTTTGATTCCCCTGTTGCTGACGATTGTCGCGGGACTTTATGCCCTATATCGCATCCATTGGACCTTGGCTTTGCTGGTCTTGCTTTGGCCGATTGCCGGGCTGCAGTTCCAGCGAACCGCCCCCTGGGACGATATCCTGGGCGGGCAGATCTATTCTTACTTGCGGGAACCAATTCACTTGATTTCACGAGAGGCTTTACAAGAGGAACAGCCGCCCTTGCTGGTGGGATATAGAACAGATTCATGGGCGCTGTATTGGAAATACCACAGCGACAGCGATTCATTGGGCGATCTATACTTTGATCAGCGCAATCTCGAGTTGATTACGCCGGATGGGATCGAGGATCTGGAAAAAGATCTTCGGCATCATGCTATCGAGGAACCCTATGTTTGGGTCTTTTACTTGGATCGCCGTCTCGGCGCAGCCGATCGCGATCAACTCGCGACCGTGATGAAAAAGCTGAATTACCAATTATGCGATTCCCGGGCTATTGGCATTGGCAGCACGCTGGACAGCTTCTCATGGGATGCGCTGAATTGCGCGCCTCCACACATGCAGAGCCGTCACCAAAACGCATTTATCCATTACCAGTTTTTCGGCGCGGAAGTAAACTCGGACCAAGGCAGAATTGCCTATATCGACCGCTGGAGTTCAGATGAGGCGGAAGCGACGAGCAGCTTGAACATGTCGATGCAGTTGATTTCTGAAGACTGGAACAATGTCGCGCAAGTGGATCTGCCTATGGTCAAGCCCGATCAATTGCGTCAGTTCACCATCGATATCTCAAATGCGCCGCCCGGCCGCTACCGGCTCATGACGATTGTCTACGACAACCAGACGGGCGCGCGCAGCGCTTGGTTGAACAACGGTGGCGAAGTGGGGGAAATGCTGGAACTGGCGGTCGTGAATTTGCCCTGATTACCGCCAATTCATAGTCTTCCCAGCCGATTGGCTCCTGCGAAGGGCGTCGTCGAGCTTCAGGCAAAACAGCAAGCCTGCGGGCCGCATGAGCGCCGCGGAGTTTATGAAGAGAACAGCGATATGAGCAAGGTGGTTCCTTGAGCGCCAAGGCAATGCAGCAGATCTCAGCGCGACTTGCCAGCCATTGGATATGGACTGTGCCGCTGTTCCTGATCGTCGCCTGGCTCGCCATGCGGCAGATCGAGGTCTATCCTCCATCCACAGACGAGTTCTTTTCGCTGTTCAACGCGGGCTGGCTGGGAAACCGCGCCTACTCGCCCATGCAGGTCGTCCAATCACTGCAGAAACACAGCCCGGATCATACGCCGCTGTATTTTGTCTTGCTCAGCTTCTGGGGTCAAGCCGCCGGGACCAGCCTGGCCGCGGGCAGACTGCTCTCCGTTTTCATCAGCCTGGCCGCTATGGCGATAGCCTATCGCCTGGCGAAAGACTTCATCGCCCCAATTGCGGGATTGATGGCTTTGCTAATCATAATCAGCAACGCATTCTACAACTATTACCTCGCCAATACGCGTATGTATCCCTTGCTGGTGGCGAGCGCGGCTGCGCTGCTCTGGATCTACCTCCGTCTGGTTTTTCAGGCAAGGGCGGCAAAAACGACCGACTATCTGGCGCTGGCAATTGCGACATTCTGTTTGATAGGCACACATGCCTTCAGCATCATATTCATGGCTATGTTGGGCGTTTTTCATCTGGTTTTCGTACCGAAGAACCGGCGCTGGCTATGGATTTTTATTGCTGTAGGGATTGCGGGGCTATTGTTTTCACCCTACTACATGATGATGGCGAACAATATCGGCACGGTAATTGAAAGCAAGCAGCATGTGGTCGTTGGCGGTCCCGAGGCAATCGAGATCCTGCTCGCCGTCGGCATGAACGAGCGGCTCGAACTGCTGCTGATTTCAGTAATCGGTTTGGCCGTCGGCGTCTGGCGGCGCACCATTCCCATGCGCCCCTTTCTATATCTCATCGTATTGTACTTGCTGAGCCTGGGGCTGGTTGCCGAGTCTACGGCATTGATCGTCAAAGATGGCATGCGCTATCACCTGGCTGGGTTCCTGCCGCTGGTTCTGCTGCTTGCAGGGGGCATTTACGGCTTGTATCGCTTTCACAGATTCTTGGCGCTGCTGCTTGTCTTGTGGATCTTGGCCGGTCTCGAAATGCAGGCGAATGCCCGCTGGTGGGACTATATTGTTTTGCGCTCGCAAGTATTCACACAGCCGCCTACGCATATCTTGTCGCGTCTGGCAGCCGGCGCAGATCCAAAGCCCGCGGTTTTCGGCTATCCCTACAACGACTTGTACGCGCCTTTCGCCCTGGAATATCCGGGCAATATCAAGCTGTCGCAGCGCGAACATTACTTCCGAAAGCGCGGAATTGTCATGAATGCCACGGACCAGCTCGAAGTCTTTCGGCAATTCCTGGCTGACAGCAATATCGACTCGCCCTCGCTCTGGTACGTCTATCCCGCCTTGGAGAAGTGGGCGCCGCGGATAGCGGAGGCGCGCAACGTTTTGGGCGACTTGCGATACAGGCATTGCGCCAGCGAGCCAATCGGCCGCAACCACGTCATCTCCCGCTACATGTGGGAGTCGCTGGCATGTGCGATGCCTGACGCAACTGTTCGTGACCGGAACGAACTCATCAGCTTGGATTTCTATACTTCCTCGCTGGACGACGATGGCGATGCGCTTTTCTTCGTCGATGAGTGGTCAGCGCTCAGCGCGCGAAGCGTTCTGACTGATTTCAGCATGTCCTATCAGCTGCTCAATGACGACTGGGAGAACAAAGCCCAAGTCGACCTGCCCTTTGTGCACGAAAGTACCCGCCGCCGCTTCTCAATTGATCTCAGCCGCGTTCCCGAGGGCAGCTATCGATTGATGGCGATCGCCTACAACCGGGAAACGGGCGAAAGACTTGATTGGATCAACAATACCGGCTATCCGAGGAACATGTTGTTGCTGGACGAAATCCCAATTTCAAAAACCTGAACGACCTATCAGCATTTGGAAAGGAATCAATACCCATGCTCGTACCGATTTCCTGGATCAAAGATTATGTCGACATCGATATACCGGTTGAATTGCTGGCGGAAAAGCTAACCGTGGCCGGGCTGGAGGTCGCGCACTTGAGGTATATCGGCCTGCCACAGGCTGATGTGCCCGGCCTCCGCATGCCCCGCTCCGACCATCTCGTTTGGGATCGCGAGAAACTCCTGCTGGCGCGCGTCGTCGAAGTCAAAGCCCACCCAAACGCCGACAAGTTGGTCCTGGCGATGGTCGACTACGGCGGGGAGGAACTGGAACAATGCGTAACCGGCGCGAGCAATCTCTTCAAATACCAAGGGCAGGGCGAGATCAACCCGCCGATTTGGGGCGCCTTCGCCATGGAAGGCGCGCGCGTCTGGGACGGGCACAGCGACAAGCCGCGCCAGATGACCCTCAAGGGCAAGGAATTGCGCGGCATTTACAATAAGAGCATGGTCTGCTCCGAGAAGGAACTGGGCATTTCCGAGGAGCATGAGGGTGTGATCATCCTGGATCATGAAGAGCGCTATGTCGCCGGCGCGCCGCTGGCCGAGATCCTGGGCGACGTGATACTGGACATCGAATTCACGCCTAACCTGGCGCGCTGCTTCAGCATGATCGGCGTCGCGCGGGAGGTTGCCGCCATTCTAGGGCTGGAGATGCGCTATCCCTCTTTTGAGTTTTTGGCCGAGGGCGATCCAATCGAAGAGCAGGTCAAAATCGATATTCGCGAGCCCGAATTGAATCCGCGCTTCACGCTGACGCTCCTGCGCGATACCGAGGTCAAGCCTTCGCCCTTCTGGATGCGGCATCGCCTGCGCCTCATCGGGCAGCGCCCCCGCAACAACATCGTCGATGTGACCAACTACATCACTTTTGAATTGGGTCAGCCCCTGCATGCATTCGATTATGACAAATTGCTGAACCGGGCTGGAGGACCCCCGACGATCATCACCCGTCTGCCGGAAGCGGGAGAGCGTTTGGAAACGCTTGACGGGCTTGCGCGCGACCTGGGGGAGGAGACTATCTTGGTGGCTGATACGGCGGGCGCCCTGGCCATTGGCGGCGTGATAGGCGGCGGCGAGACCGAGATCAGCGAAAACACGCGCAATGTCCTGTTGGAAGCGGCAGCCTGGAACAATATCAGCGTTCGCAAGACCATCAAGCAACAGCGAATCCATACCGAAGCGTCAGCGCGCTTTAGCCGTGGCGTACATCCCTCCCAATCGATATTGGGTTCGAGCCGCGGGATCGAACTCATGCGACAATTGGGCGGCGGAACCGTGGCGGCGGGACTGGTCGACGCATATCCAGCGCCGCCGCAAACGGTGACGGTTGCGCTGCCGATCGAGCGCATCAACGCGCTGCTGGGCATGGACATCGAGACCGATCAAGCGGCGGAGGCTTTGCGCCGCCTCGAGTTTGAGACGCGCATCGACGACGATGTCATCCATGCGACTGCGCCGGACCACCGGCTGGATATCAGCGCGGATCCCATCGTCGGTCAGGCGGATCTCTTGGAAGAGATCGCGCGCGTGCTGGGTTACGACCGGATCCCCGAGACGATCATGGCGGACGAGATGCCGCCGCAGCGCGAGAACCCCGGCGTATTCATTGAAGAGCGCGTCCGCGATATCCTGGCGGGTTTGGGCTTGTACGAAGTCATCAACTATCGCTTTAGCAATCGAGAGACCGAAGCGATGCTGACGCCAGATGGCGCCGCCTCTTCGCTGCCCGATGCGGAATACGTGGAAATCGTCAATCCTGCCGCCAGCGATCGGGATGTCCTGCGACATACCCTGATGACCAACATGTTGGAGACGGCAGCCAACAATGCCCGCTACCAGCGGACGCAACAGGTATTCGAGATTGGCAAAGTCTACCTGCAACGAGACGAGGTCTTGCCGGAGGAACCCCTGCGCCTGGGTATCCTGCTGACCGGGGCGCGCGACCAGCCCACCTGGCGCGTAGGCGACGCCGGGGGCGCCGCGGACGCGCTCGACTTCTATGACCTGAAAGGCGTGATCGAAAGTCTCTTGGAAGCCCTGCACATTGATGATTTCAGTTACGAACGCGCAACGCACAGCAGCTTCCATCCCGGGCGCTCGGCCAATCTGCTGCTGCGCCGGGCGCCAGTCGGCGCCTTTGGCGAGATCCATCCCCAGGTCGCGCAGCGCTTTCGCCTGGCCGATAGCAAAGTCTTCTATGCCGAGCTGGAGGTGGCGCGCCTTTTGCAATACCAGCAGCGCCTGCACAAGATCGAGCCGCTGCTGACAACCCCGGCCATTCTGGAAGACATCGCGCTGATTGTTGACGCCAATGTCGCGGCTCACGAAGTCGAACGGGTGATCCGGCAAGCGGGGGGCCGCTTGCTGAAAGATGTCACGCTCTTTGACGTGTACACTGGCGATCCCGTCCCGCCGGGCAAAAAGAGCCTGGCCTACTCGCTAACTTATCAGGATCCGGAACGGACCTTGACTGACAAAAACGCGGCCAGAGCGCGCAAGAAAATTATCGGCGCGGCGCGGCGGCGCTTGCGGGCGGAACTGCGTTCCTGAGCGCTCCAAAAGAACGGCCCGCCGCTAGTAGCCTTTGCCGCGATCGAGTTGATTGAGCAGCGGGCGGTTGTCGAGGTAGCGGCGCAGGTTCTCTCTGAAAACCAGAGCGGTCTTGTCGTGGTAGTCGCGCGTGAAGCCCGATATGTGCGGCGTAATGATGACGTTGTCGAGGTTCCATAGCGGGCTGGTCGAAGGCAGCGGTTCTTCTTCGAAGACATCGAGAGCGGCGCCCGCGATCTTGCCCGAGGAAAGCGCGGTGATCAGCGCCTTCTCGTCGACGACGGGCCCGCGCGAGACGTTAATCAAGACTGCGCTGTCTTTCATAGCGTCAAGAATCTCATCGTTAATCAGGTGGTTCGTCCTTTGCGTCAAAGGAGCCAGCACCACGAGATAGTCGCAATCCCGAGCCATTGATGCGATGGTGGCCGCCGGATAAATGCGATCGGGAATCTCTCCGTTGGGATCGCCGACTCCCGGCAGAACGAAGGCATTGACCTCGGCGGTATTGCCCAGGTCTCGCTTTGACGCCAGCACGGTCATGCCCATGCCGGCGCAAAGCCGCGCCAATTCGCGCCCGATGCTGCCGTATCCGACGATGCCAACCGTTTGACGATCCATATCAATCGGCATAAATACCTCGGAGGCATTTTCGGGCCACTCCGGCCGGCTTTGCAGGCTCAAGGCAAGGCGCATTTTGTAGTTGAACATGAGCATCATCATCAAACAGTAATGCGCCATGTTGGTGGCATGGATGCCGCTGGCGGAGGTTACCGTGATGTCTTCCGCCTGCACGATGCGATGATGCAGGGCCTGATTCAAGCCCGCGGAATTCGCCTGTATCCAGCGCAGCTTCGGCGCTTGTTCCGGCTCGGGGAAATAACCGACTGTGTACAAAATTTCGGTCCGGGACATGACGTCAAGGGGCACATCGGGAAAGTGACGCTCGATCTGAAGCCGCGGGGAAATCTCCCGCAAGTCAGCGAGGATAGCGTCGCTGAAGTCGATGGCGACGGTAACGGTAATGCGTTCTGATTCTGCCATGATCACCTGGCTCCTTTGGCGCTTCTGGGGCGGGAACAGCGTCCCGCCGTAACTGACAAGGGCATAGCGTGTTGGACAATCTGCCTTATAATACGATTCCAATCACAGCCGCGCGGCGCGCAAGCGGCAAAAAAGCCGCAGGAATGCCGCGTTCACACAGTATAACAAGTCTTTTCTTGCAAGAGCGCGGCGCTTTGCAAAATATGAAGTTAAGCGTGACAGCAGGATTGCGTCTGAGAAAAATAAAGATACAGGGAGGAAGGCATGGGCTTGCTGGATGGGAAGATCGCGCTCGTCTTTGGCGTCGCCAACAAGAATTCGATCGGCTGGGGAATCGCCAAGGCCCTGGGACGCGAAGGCGCGAACATTGTCTTGAGTTATGCCATGGACAGGCTGGAAAAACGCGTGCGGCCGCTGGGCGAGTCGATCGGATGCGAGCTGATGCTGCAGGCCGATGTAACCAGCGGCGATGAGTTGGACGCGGTGTTTGCGGCCGTCGAAGAGAAGTACGGGAAACTGGATGTGCTGGTCCATTCGATCGCCTTTGCCGACCGCGAATCGCTGGGCGGGCGCTTTGTCGAGCTTTCGCGCGAGGGGCTTTTGGCTGCGATTGACGTCAGCGCCGTCAGCCTGATCGAACTGTCGCGCCGCGCCGAACCCTTGATGAGAGACGGCGGCAGCATCATGAGCCTGACCTATAACGCCTCGCGCCAGGTCATCCCCAATTACAATGCCATGGCGATTGCCAAAGCCGCCTTGGAGGCGATCACCATGTATCTGGCGGCGGATCTGGGTCCCGGCAAGATTCGCGTCAACGCGATCAGCGCCGGCGCCATCAAGACGCTTTCGGCTGGCGGCATCGCCGGGTTCCGCGACTTGCTCAAATACGCCGAAGTCACCTCGCCCATGAATGAACTTGTGAGCCAGGACGATGTTGGCGACCTCGCGCTCTTCCTGGCGTCGGACCTGTCGCGCCGAATTACGGGCGAAGTGATCTATGTCGATGCGGGCCACAACATTATGGGTTACACCGATGTCGAGGCGCTCGTGCAGCAACTGGATTAGACGAACTGCCGCTCGCGTGGATCGCGCAGGCTGGCTTCCAGTTTGAATCAATCAAGCGCGCCCGCAAACATGACCTCGGGTTTGGGACGGCTTGAAGCGAAGTCGCGCAAATCAGCGCGCTGCAGCGCCAGCAAAGCGAAGGTCAAGCCAAGGCAGCCCGCGACAAACACAGTGCCGTAGGCGACGCTATGATCTCCGGACAGCTGCAGCGCCAGATCGCGCAATATGCCGCCGCCCGCCACGCCAAAGCCCCGCGCGAAAGTAACAACCAGCGTCCAAAAGCCGAGGAAAGCCCCCGCGCGGCCGTCGGGGCTCAAATCCATCATCAAGCCCAGCGTGCCGATATTCCAAATTCCCAAACCCAAGCCGAGAAGGATCAAGCCCGGCGTGACCAACGCGCGGATCTCGCCCAGGGAAGACACCGCGAACAGCAAATATGTCGCCATCAGAAGCCAGACGCCCAGCGCGGACATGAGACCGTTTGTGAGTTTCCGATGGCGGCGGGACAGGTACAAGAAGCCGAAGGAGCCCAGGATCGCCATGCCGCCCCAATAGGCGGCAAAGCGATTGGTGACCTGCGCTTCCATGCCAAAAACTTGCCCGGCAAATGGCTCCAGCACGGTGTCCTGCAAAAAAGCGAACATCATCGAGAGGATCAAATAAACCAGGAACAAGCGCATTGGGCGGCTGCGCCAAACCAGCGCCAAATCGCGCGGGAGGTCTGAAGATTCGACGCTTCGTTGGAGCCCCCCTTTGCCGTTGCGCTTTTCTTCCCCCAGCAGCGAAAAGAACCAGATGGCGGCCAGCAGCGCGGAAGTGATCAAAAATAGGTTTTGCAGGGACGCGGCCGAGAAAGCAATCTCGCCCGCGCCTTCGTGGTGAGGCAGCATAACACTGAAGAAGACCCCGCCGATGGTGAAGCCCAGCAGCAGGAAAGTCCATACCAACCCAACAGCGCGCCCCCTTTGCGCCGGCGCGGCGCGATCGTGAACCAGCGCCAGAAACGTGCTGCCAGAGAGCGCGTTGCCCAGGCTGAACAGCAAGAATGAAAGCGCGATAACCAACCACAGCGCGGGGGACGGCGGCAAGGGAGGATCGCTTTGCGCCGAGCGGACCATCTCGGCGGTAGAGAAGCCCAGCGACAGGGTGCTCAGCGCCATCATCGCCCGGCCCAGCCAGATCCAGAACAGTCGGCGAAATCCGCCAATCACATGCCTGTCCGAATAGCGCCCAGCCCAGACCCCCAAAGGCGCCAGGAAATAGCGCAGCCCGGTCAACAATCCGACCACGGTTGCGCTGTAGCCGAGGTCGGCAACCATGATGCGGTTCCAGACGCCGGTCGCCAAGACGTCCGCCATGCCCGAACCAAGGTGAAAAATGCCGATCTTAAAATTGCGGCCAAGTGATAGGTCCGATGGTTTTTGTGCAGACATTTGCAGATTTTGGTAGAATTTGATAGATTTTCACGGCTGATCTTACAGGTTCCAAATGCCAGGTGTCAATGGGGATATCCCTGTATCTAATCAGTTTATGTTATACTTTGTTAGTAGGAAACGGTTTCAGTAAAGTGAGGATCAGATGTTCCAACACCGTCCTTTAAAGAAGATAGTCGTTCCCACCGATGGGTCTGCCTGGAGCGAACGCGCAATTCCTTACGCGGTCGACTTCGCCCGAGTCGGCGGCGGCGAAGTTATTATGCTGCACATATTCACGCCACCGATGCACGAATTCGTCGATTCGCTGGCGATCGCGGGCGAATATGAACTGGCCAATCGCATCCGTGAGGAGATCAAGCAACATCTGCTGAGCTTGCGCAACGAGGTGCGCGAACAAAACGTGGACTGCCGGCTGCATATCATTGACGCCGTCGGAGTCGCCCAACATATTTGCGATTATGTCGAAGCTGAAAAGATCGATATGGTGGTGATGACTACACATGGACATTCCGGCTTGGTGCGCCTGGTCTTCGGCAGCGTCGCCAACAAAGTCATGCACGATGTCAATGTGCCTGTGCTGGTCATCCGACCCGACCTGGAGTGATCGCGGGTCGTCAATTTTTGGGCATGTTTCGGGATCTACAAGACCGAGCTGAGGAGCCGCTTCCAGCTTGTCAGTTCGGTTTTTCCGTCCCCGATGAAATCTCGTCAAACGGCGGCAAGCGCAAGCGCGCCATTTCTTGAATTTCCTGGACCGCCTTTCGCGCCGTCCGCCGCTCCTGCTCCGACAGATCCAGTGCCACAAATTCCTCTTCGTCGAGCGTCAGCGTCCTTCCGTCGGGATAAACAAAGACATCGAGACAGAGGTCTTCCGCCGCGATCCAGCCGGGGCCAAATTGCGGGGGCCGCGTGATATTGCAATACCACCCTTTCAATTGCTTGCTTCCCCCGTCAGCGATGCGGAAGATATTGAACCAGCGATCGCGGAAAAACCACTCGCGGAAAACATCGCCGCGGCGCAACTGGACATAGCCCAGGTCGCGGTCGGGGAAGCCGAACTCGGCTTCGACGCAGGCATACTCGTCGCAAATCTCGCACAGCGCGCCCCGGTACGACAATTCGTCCTTGCCCCGCGCATCGCGTTTGATGATCGTGCAGGGGGTCATCAGGCGCGGCCGCAGGTATGAATCACGAGCAGCAAGCCACTGCGGAGGTCGAGGCTGGCGCTGTCGCAAAGCATGGCATTGCTGATGCCGCGCGCCGGTCCAAGCGCGAGCGATTCATCCCGCAACGGATATTGAAGCCCGCTGGTGCTGATCCCGCCCGCCTTCCCGCCCAACGGAATCAGCGAAACCGTGTCGCCCCGGCGCCCATCAATGCGATGTGTTCCCGGTCGCAGGAGCCGGATTCGCTGTTCGCCATCGACCAGTTCGATTTCAATATCTTGCAGGTCCGCCAGCGCCAGCAAATGAACATTTGCCAGCGTTTGATCGAAGCGGCCGCCCAGAGCGCCCGCGATAACAATCGCATTCGCGCCTTTGTCGACGCTCCAGCGCAGCGCCAGTTCCAGGTCGGTTTCGTCCTTTTCCGTCGGGAAGCGCAAGATCTTGGCGCCGGCGGCGCGAAACTCCTCCACCTGCGTTGCGTTGAGCGAATCAAGATCGCCGATGATCGTCTGGGGCGCGAGACCAAATTTCAGCGCATTGAGCGCGCCGCCATCCGCGCACAGTATATGAGCGGAGCCCGCCCCTTCCAGCGCCCGCCTCACCATGGTTCCGTCATTAGCCACGCCGTTGGCAAAAAGGAGAATCCGCAATTTGCGCGCCCTTTCTGGCCTACTATTTCGCTATTATCCGGGTGATTATGTTACCATTCACCAGGCACTGGTCAAAGGTTGCGCGATGACGGTTGACGCCATCAGTTTGGAAGTCTTCAAGAATCAATTCGCCGCGGTCGCCGAAGAGATGGGCGTGACTTTGCAGCGCGCCAGCTTCAGCCCGAATATCCGCGAGCGCCTCGACTTTAGTTGCGCGGTATTCGATTCCGGCGCGCGCATGATTGCGCAGGCGGCGCATATCCCGGTTCATCTGGGCAGCATGCCGGCCTCCGTGGCCGCCGCGGTCGAAGCGTTTGAGGAGTTTTTCCCCGGCGATGTCATCGTGCTGAACGATCCCTACCACGGCGGCACGCACCTGCCCGATATCACGATGATCTCGCCTGTCTTCGCCGGGGGCGAGCTCTGTTACTTCGTCGCCAGCCGCGCCCACCACGCCGATGTCGGTGGCATGTCGCCCGGCTCCTTGCCCTTGAGCAGCGAACTCTATCAAGAGGGCATTATTATACCTCCACTGAAGCTGCGCTTGAGCGGCTGGACAAACGAAGGCGCTTTGGCTTTGATCGTGGCCAACAGCCGCGATCCCGATGAGCGCCTGGGCGACATTGAAGCGCAGCTAGCCGCGCACCGCGTGGGCGAAAGCCGGCTTAGCGCCATGATGATCGATCATGGCGTGGAAACCACCATCGAACACGCCGAAGCCTTGCTCGACTATTCGCGAAAAATGACCGAAGCGGTGATTGAAGGCATACCAGACGGCGTCTATCGCTTCCGCGACGCCATGGAAGGCGACGGGCAGAAGGAGTTTGAAATCCCAATCAACGTGGCGCTGACAGTACGCGGGCGGGAGATGACGGTCGATTTCGCCGGCAGCGCGCCACAGGTTGCCGGCAACGTCAACGCCGTAACCGCCATCGTAGAGTCGGCGACCTGGTACTGCGTGCGCCTGCTGGCCAGCGAGGATGTGCCGGTCAACCACGGCTGCTTCCAGCCTGTGAGGGTGATAACGCCGCCGGGGAGCGTATTGAACCCACGCTTCCCGGCCGCTGTGGTGGTCGGCAATACGGAAACGAGCCAGCGCGTGGTCGATACCGTGCTGGGCGCCCTGGCGGGGGCTTTGCCGGATGTCATTCCAGCGGCGTCGCAAGGCACCATGAACAATCTCGCCCTGGGCGGCTTCAACGACGGCGCTCAATTCGTCTACTACGAGACGCTCGGCGGCGGTCACGGCGGCTCGAGCGCCGGCCCCGGCCTGTCCGGGCGGCAGTGCCACATGACCAATACGCTGAATACGCCGGTCGAAGCGCTCGAATACAGCTTGCCGATGCGCATTCGGCGTTGCGAGTTGCGCGAAGGCAGCGGCGGGATGGGGCGCAATCCCGGCGGAAACGGCATCGTGCGCGAATACGAATTCCTGGCGCCAGCGCGGATCACCATCAGCTCCGAACGGCGATTACGGCCGCCCTATGGCAGCCAGGGCGGCGGGCCGGGCCAATGCGGCGTCAATACCATCCTGCGCCGGGGAGTGCCGGAGATCGTCGGCGGCAAATATACAGCGCAACTGAAAGCCGGCGATCGGGTCATCGTCGCGACGCCCGGCGGCGGTGGCTGGGGAGGCGCGGACAAGTAGCGCCAAAGCAAAAAGTCCCGTCTTCAAGACTTCAATTGAAGACGGGACTTTCGCTTATTCCGCCGGGCTTCAGTTGCTGGCGCCGCTCACCCTGACCGGGATCTGACGCGGCTTGGCATCGTCAGCCTTGGGCACGGCGACGCTCAGGACACCGTTTTCGAAGCTGGCTTCCACATTATCGCCGTCCACCGGGACCGGGAAGCGCAGACTGCGGCTGAACTTGCCGACGCGCCGCTCGCGGACCAGGACGCGCTTGCTTTCGTCCTGGGATTCCGATGCGGTTTCAGCGCTGATGGTCAGCAGGTCGTCGTGAATATTGACGCTGATATCCTCAAGGCTGACGCCGGGCAGGTCGGCGCGGACGATGTAGCGCTCTTCGTTCTCCTCGACATCGAGAGCGAGGCCGAAGCTGCGATTGCCGAATTCGTTGGCGCTGCCGAGCAGCGGGCGATGGTCGCCAAAGATGTCGTCGATCAGACGAAAATAGGGCTTGCGGGTTCTGACTAGCATTTTGATTTCTCCTTCTGTTGAAGTCTGTGTTGCGCTTACTGACATCTACAGCCTAAGCCCGCAACATAGGAAAAAGAAAAACGCGCTATCGGAAAGGCAATAGAGGAGCGTAAAAGGAACATAAGCGCGCGGCTGGCAGGCGGATTCGGAGCCATGCGTTTCGCAATTTGCGCCGCAATGATATGATGGCAGCCATGACTGACAGGTATCAGGAGCGGGAGTATTGATGCAAGCGGGCGTCGATATCGGCGGGACATTCACAGATCTGGTTTTGAGCGACCGAGGACGATTGCGCATCCACAAATTGCTCAGTTCGCCGCAGAACCCGGCTCAATCCATGCTCGAGGGGCTGGAGATTATTGCGCCCGGCGGCATCTCCGCTCTGACGCAGGTCGCGCATGGCTCGACCGTCGCGACAAACGCCATTCTGGAACGCAAGGGCGCGCGTTCCGCTTTGATCACCACCGCGGGATTCCGCGATATATTGTTCATCGGCCGCCAGGAGCGGCCCCGCCTCTACGATCTGCATCCACAGATCCCGCCGCCGCTGATCCCCCGCGAGCGCTGCTATGAAGTGCCGGAGCGGCTGGATTTCCGTGGCGACCTGTTGCAAGCGCTTGATATGGACGTCCTGGATGCCGTGCTGGACCAGATCAAACATGACGGCGTCGATTCTATCGCCGTCTGCCTGCTCTTCAGTTACGTCAATGACCGGCACGAGCAAGCGATCAAGCGGCGCATCCTGGAGCGGGGCATTGTGAAGGAAGCCTGGCAAATCGTACTCTCGTCGCAAGCGCTGCCGGAATTCCGCGAATATGAGCGCGCCAGCACGATCGCGCTGGAAGCATATGTGCGCCCGGTCATGTCCGGTTATATCAGTCAGCTCGAAGCGGAATTGCCGCGCCGGACCTCTTTGCGAATCATGAAGTCGGACGGCGGCGTGATGCGCGCCAGCCGAGTGCGACAGCAAGCCATTCACACGGCTTTGAGCGGACCTGCCGCCGGGGTCATGGGTGCTTTTTATGTGGCGAAAACAGCCGGCTTTGACAAGATCATCACGCTGGATATGGGCGGCACCTCGACCGATGTCGCCTTGATCGACGGTCATCCGCAGCCGCGCCCGGAATCCTCCATTGACGACCTGCCCTTGCGACTGCGAATGCTGGACATCGAGACGATTGGGGCGGGGGGCGGTTCGATCGCGCGGGTGGACGCCGGCGGCGCGCTGCGCGTCGGTCCGGAGTCTGCCGGCGCCAGCCCCGGACCCGTCGTTTACGGCGCGGGCGGCGAGCAGGCGACGCTCAGTGACGCCAATGCCATCCTCGGCCGGCTGGATGCCGATCATTTTCTCGGCGGCGCAATGGCGCTTGATCTGGGCGCCGGTATTAAAGCGATGAACGCGCTGGCGCGACAGATCGGCTTCAGTACCATCGCCACAGCCAAGGGCGTCGTGGATATCGCCAACGTCAATATCGATCGGGCGATCCGCCGCGTTTCAATCGCTCGCGGTCACGACCCGCGCGATTTTACGCTGGTGGCATTTGGCGGCGCGGGTCCGCTCCATGCCTGCGAGGCGGCTGAACGTCTGGATATACCGCGCGTGCTGATTCCGCATACGCCGGGCGTCTTGTGCGCCTTGGGTCTTTTGATCGCCGATGTCGCTGTCGATTTCAGCCAATCGGTGATGACCTTGGCGACGCCGGAAAACATAGCCGGTCTGGAAGACCGCCAGGGCTCGCTTCTCGAGCAAGCGCGGGCGGAATTGCGGCAGGAAGCAATGGGCCAGGAGGACATGCGCTTTGCTGTCACTGTGGATATGCGCTATCAGGGACAAGCCTACGAACTTAACCTGCCCTTCTCAGCCTCATTGCTTCAAGATTTCCACGACTTGCACGAGGCCACTTATGGTCACGCCTTGCGCTCGCGGGAGGTCGAAATCGTAAATCTGCGCGTGCAAGGGACCGGCCTCGTCAAGAAGCCGGAGATCAGATTCCAGGAATCCCGACCCAATGTCGCGCTACCCTTCGCGGAAAAAGAATCGCCCTTGGGCGCGGCGATCAAGCTCTTTCGCCGGGAAGCGCTGGAAGCCGGCGCTGCTTTTTCCGGCGAGGCTTTGGTCTTCCAAATGGACAGCACCACCTATGCGCCGCCGGGCTGGCAGGCATCGGTCGACGGCTACTTGAATATATTGCTGCGCCGAGGCTGATGGCCTAATTGATAGCGACTGTCGCCTCAATTTCCACCGCCATGTTAAAGGGCAGCGCAGCCATGCCAACAGCCGAGCGAGCGTGGGTGCCGCGCTCCTCGCCATAGAGCGACAGAATCAGATCGGAAAAGCCATTGATCACCGCGGGCTGCTGTGCGAAATCCGGCCCGCAATTGACCATGCCGTGCGCGCTCAGCCAGGCGCTGACGCGATCCAGGTCGCCCAGTTCGCGCTTGAGGCTGCCGAGCATAGATAAGGCCACGAGCTTGGCCGCCTCGTATCCCTGTTCCACAGACAGATCGACGCCGACCTTGCCGAAGGGTCCAGCCAGCGAGCCGTCGCCATTCTGTGGACCGTGACCGGAGATGTAGGCGAGACCATCGTAGACCCGCACAAAGGAAAAAGGCAGCTTGACGCCGGCCGGCGCCTTGATCGGTGGCGGCAACTGCAAGCCCATATTCGCGAGTTGCTCTTCGATTTGCATCGGACGCGCTCCTTTCATCTTCACACTACCAAATTAAGGGGCTTATATCGAATAGTGCCATTTTGCTGCTTGCCTCCTGGTTGAAGGGTGT
>JAPPMO010000014.1 GCA_028873975.1 Chloroflexota bacterium | reverse complement strand
CATGACGATGACCACGCCCATGAACATGATGACGACCATGCCCATGATGATGACGACCACGCTGATGACCATGACGATGACGACCATGCCCATGAGGATGATGACGACCATGCCCATGACATGGATGAGTCAAGCGACTGCGACGCCCATGACGCCGAAGTTGCAGCCATCATCGGCGAAGAAGCCGCTGAGCGCGGGCATGTCGAGACCTTAGGCCGCGAGCAAGATATCGACTGCGGCGGGGGCCACGACCACGGGCATGATGACGAACACGGTCACGGCATTTGCGACCCGCACCTGTGGATGGACCCGCACAATGTCATCTACTGGGTATTGCAGATCCGCGATGCGCTGTCGGCGCAGGACCCGGACAATGCCGACATCTATGCAGCCAACGCCGCCGCTTACAACCAGGAATTGCTCGCGCTGGAATCCGATTTCATCTTGCCCGCCCTGATGGGCCTGCCCGTCGACGAGCGCGTCCTTGTCACCAGTCACGAGGCTTTTGGCTATCTGGCGACGACCTACCGCTTCGAACTCGTCTTTACGTTGGCCGGCATTTCCACCATGGTGGAGCCGAGCGCCCGCGATGTCGCGGCGCTGATTGACACCGTGCGCGACGAAGGCGTTCCGGCGATTTTTGGGGATCCCTTCGCGCCACAGCCCATCATGGCCGCAATCACCGCTGAAACCGGCGCGGTCCTGGCTGGTTTGTACAGCGATACCTTGAGCGATGAGGCTGGTCCCGCCGCCACTTACCTCGACTATATGCGCTACAATGTCAGGACTATCGTTGATGCCCTGTCGGGCGGAGAATAGCCAGGAAGCGGCGGATGGCCATCCTGAGATTGCAGCAGCCCACTCGCGAACGTGACCGAGATCAGCCCGCCTTGCGCGTCGAGCGCCTGTCGGCGGGCTATCCCGGCAACCGACAGGCGATACGCGACGTCAGTTTCACGGTCGAGTCAGGCGAGCGCGTCGCCGTCATTGGTCCCAATGGCGCTGGAAAAAGCACGCTCTTCAAGGCGATTGTCGGCGTACTTCCTTTCAGCGCCGGGCAGATCTCGATTCATGGCGCAGATTGTTACAGCAGCCACATCCATGTCGGATATGTGCCGCAGCAGAGCGCCATCGACTGGTCATTTCCAGCGTCGGTTTTTGATGTGGTGCTGATGGGCCGCTGCCGGCATATCGGCTGGTTCCGCTTGCCCCGCAGTGTCGACCACGACATCGCGCGCGACATCCTCGAGCGCCTAAGCTTGAACGCGCTGGCGAACCGTCAAATCAGCGAGCTCAGCGGCGGGCAGCGGCGGCGCGTCTTCATTGCCCGGGCAATGGCTCAAGACACCAGCATCATGGTGCTGGATGAACCCTTCGTCGGCGTTGATCAGAACGCCGAGCAAGAGATTATCGAGACCCTGGATATCCTGACCAACCACGGCATTTCCATATTGCTCTCGACTCATCATTTGGAAGAATCCGCCCTGCGCTTCGACAAGTTGTTGATTCTCAATGGCAAGATCTTGGCGTACGGCGCTCCCGCTGCTGTGATGACGCCAGAAAATCTGACACGCGCCTTTGGCGGCTCTCTGCCGGTTTTCGCCCATGGCGACGAACTGCTGATGTTCAGCAATGACAAGAACGGAGGAGCTCCGCGTGGACATCGCTAGTTTCTTTTCAGAGCCACTCGGTTATGCCTTCATTCAGCGTGGCATGCTGGCGCTGGTGCTGGTGGGCGGCATCAACGCGATCGTCGGCTGCTTTATGGTGGCCCGCGGCATGGCTTTCTATGGCGATGCGCTGGCTCACGCCATCTTGCCCGGCGTCGCGATTTCATACATCGTCAGCGGCGGCTCCGTCGGCAGCAATCTTTTCGTCGGCGGCTTGGGCGCGGGCGTCGTCTCCGCCTCGGTAATCGCCTGGCTGTCGAGAAACCAGGAACTCAAAGAAGACAGCGCCATCGCCATCGTATTTGTCACCATGTTCGCGCTGGGCATCGCGATTATCAGTACGCAGGACAGTTACACGATTGACCTGACGCATATCCTCTTTGGCAGCATCAATGGCGTCAAGGAGAGCGATCTGCTGCTGATGGGGGCGATGGCGGCGGTTGTGGCGGTCATAATCGTCTTGCTCTACAAAGAGTTTCTGATCATCAGCTTTGATCTCAGCCTGGCGCAGAGCTTGCGGCTGCCGGTTGAAATACTGCGCTTGACCTTATTGATTCTCATTGCGGTAACCATTGTGTTTAGTTTGCAGGCGGTGGGCATCGCGCTGATGCTGGCGCTGCTGATTACGCCGGCTGCCACAGCGCGGCTGCTGGTCAAGCGCCTGCATCACATGATCCTCATCGCCTGTTTGATCGGCATCGTCAGCGGAATTCTGGGATTCTACGCCTCCTATTACCTGGATATCCCCTCCGGCGCCTGCATCGTGCTGACGCTGAGCGCGCTCTTTGGCGCGGTTTTTGTGCTGAAGTCCGGTATGTCGCATTTAGGGGGACGCGGCTGATGCTTGGGTACTGTATCCATTTCGCTTGAAATACTTTTACTGTTCTCGACATGAGATCCTACGGCCCAAAATACCGACGACCGGTAGGGGCGACTCACCGAGTCGCCCGATGATCATTCAGTTTCTACGCGTCGGGCGATCCAGCGGACGCTGTTGAAAAAGCGCTAAAACCCCCACCCCAAACCCCTCTCCGAGGGGGAGGGGCTTAACGGCTTATTAGGGTTCAGAAAGCTCCCCTTCCCTCATTTTGGGGGCAAGGGGCCGGGGGATGGGGGCAGTATTTCAACAGACTCCAGCGGATCGCCCCTACCGGCTGTTAGTGGTTGTTGTTCTTTATTTCAACCGAATTCGATACAGCGCCGAGGCTCGCGCCAAGTTGACAGTTGCGCCAGCCTGTGCTAGATTCCCAGAGGTAGAAGGAGGCGCGCCATGACCAGTAATCTCAAAGAATTAATCGAAACGCAGGGTTACGCCATTGTCGAGGATGTGCTTGACGATGCGGCTCTGCAAGCGATAATCGAGGATTATCACCAGCTGCTCGATCGCATGGCGCCGCAATGGTACGCGCAGAGGCTGATCTCATCGGCTTATGCGGACCTGCCCTTCGATGAGCGCTTGACCGTCATCTTGGGCGAGGCGAAAAAAGACGTCTTCGCTCACATGGATATTGCCTTGTCCAACGAAACCGTGCATGGCGATGCCGGCATCAATGCCAGCCGCGCGGTCTACGATCTGATACGCAACGAGCGCCTGTTGGACAAAGTCGAAGAGGTCGTCGGCGGCGAGATCCTGTCCAACCCGATACAGCACGTGCGCATCAAACCGGCGGAAGCGAAAGTCGCGGCCGGCATGGTCAACCTGACCACAGAAACCAAGTGGCATCAAGACCAAGGCGTGCACAGGCCCAACGCCGACGACACGGAGATTCTCACGGTTTGGCTCGCCATCACCGATGCGACCATCGAGAATGGCTGCCTGCAGGTAGTACCCTACAGTCATCTAACCGGCATAACCGAACACTGCCCCTTCGACCAGGTGCTGATCCCGCCTCATTTGCTGGCGGGCGAAGCGTTGCCCGTGCCCATAAAAGCGGGGGACGCCATTTTCATGCACCGGCTCACGCAACACAGTTCCCTGGTCAACGTCAGCGATACGCTCCGCTGGAGCTTTGATCTGCGCTATCAGCCCATCGGCGCTCCCACCGGGCGCGATGAATTCCCCAGCTTGATCGCGCGCAGCCGCGAGAATCCGGCTCAAGTGCAGTCCTACGAAGAATGGCGCGATTCCTGGCATGCCGCGCGCGACTACTTGGCCGGCTTGACGGATCGTCCGGCGACGCATCGCTGGTCCGCCGACGCGTCCGTCTGCGCCTAAGCCAAGCGCATGCGGCGCTTGCGTTGCGGGGTGAAGATTCTGCTTCAGGAGAGCGCCGGTTTTTGATTGGGCTCGGCGCCGGTGGTCACTTTGGGTTCGGCAGGACCGGCGCGACCGCGATAACGGGACTTCTGCGCGTCGATAACCAGCGCCACCAGAATGATCAAGCCGCGCACGGCATTGACCCAGAGCGGATCAACATTCATCAGGTTCAAGGCGTTGTTGACCATTGCCAGGAAGAGCACGCCGGCAAAAGCGCCGATGATCGAGCCTTCGCCGCCCTTCAAGCTGACGCCGCCGATCACAGCGGCCGCCACCACATTCAAGGTTATCCCCACTCCCAGGTTCGGCACCGAGGCTTCCAGGCGACCCAATAGCATCCAACCCGCCAGCGCCGCCAGGAATCCGCTGACCATATAGACCAGGATCACTGTGCGCGCCGGACTGAAGCCGGAAGCGCGGGCGGCGTCTTCGTTGCCGCCTACAGCATAGACCTTGCGGCCGAACTGCATGCGGCTCATGACAAAGCCGAATACGGCATAAAGCCCAATAGTCGCGATCACCGAGACCGGTATGCCAGCAACACGGCCGCCGCCCAGCCAGTTAAAAGCGGCCGGCGTGCCGGGCATGATCGCGCCGCTGCTGATCGCCAGCGCCAAGCCGCGCAAGACCAATTGCATGGCCAGCGTGACGATAAAGAAGTTCATGTTCAGCTTCATGATCATGAAGCCGTTGACAAAACCGATCACCGTTCCCAGCAGCAAGATCAAGGGGATCACGATCAGTGGGTCAAGCTCAATGCCCAAACCGCCAGCCTGCGCCAGGTCGGTCTCGCGGTAGGGCAGCATCAGCCAGGCAGCGGTCACCGCGACCAGCGAGACGGTGCCTTCGGCCGACAAATCCAGCTTGCGCGCCATCAAACAGAGCGCCTGCCCGATCACCATCACGCCCAGAACGCTGCCCGTGATCAAGATATTGGTGATATTTGATATGCGCAGATAGCCGTCGATCGTCAAACCAAAAACCAGCACGGTAGCGATCAGGACCACCCAGATGAAATGCCGCGACAGGAATTCGAGCAGATGATGGCGATCAAGCCTTTGCATAGCCGGAGCCTCCCTCGATCGCCAGCAATATGTCTTCCGGCTTCATGTTGTCGGCGGCGCGTGTGAACTCGTCGGTAACGCGTCCCTGGTACATGACCAGAATGCGGTCGCATAAGCCAATCAGCTCGCGGACTTCGCTCGATATGACCAGCAGCGCGACCCCCTGCGATGCCAAGTCATTGATGATGTTGAAGATATCGACCTTTGCCTGCACGTCAACGCCTTGCGTCGGCTCGTGCAATATCAACACCTTGGGTTGCGTCGCCGCCAATTTGGCGAATACCACTTTCTGCTGATTGCCGCCGCTCAGCAGCATGGTCCGCTGTTCGGCGCCCGGCGTCACAATGCCTAGCTTGTCGATGTATGTTTCCGTGATCTGCTGCTCCGGCTTGCGCATGAGAACGCCCAGGCGGCTCACCAGCCGATCAAGCACGGAATAGGTGACATTCTCGCGCACCGGTCGCAACTGGATCAAGCCGAAGCGGTGCCGGTCTTGCGGCAAATAGGCCACCCCGCCATCAAAGGCATCCCTGGGGCTGTCGGGATCAAAGACCCCGCCATCCACCAGCACCTCGCCGACGCCGAGCCGCTCCAAACCGAAAAGCGCCTGCGCCAATTCGTCGACGCCGCTGCCCTGCAAGCCAGAGAGACCGACCACTTCGCCCCGGCGCAGCGCGAAATTGATCTGCTCGTAAGCGCCGCGCCGCGACAGGCTCTTCGCTTCGAAAACAGTCTCGGTTCCGGCTGTAGTCTCGCGCTGATATTCCTGTACGCCGCCGCCCACCATCATGTGGATCAGATCCGGCACGTCGATCTCGCTAATTTCGCGCGTGCCGACAATGCGTCCATCGCGCATGACGGTGACGCGGTCGCAGATCTCGAAGACTTCTTCCAGGTGGTGCGAAATGTAAATGAAAGCTACGCCTTGTTCTCGCTGTGCGCGCACGAAGCTGAAAAGCAGGTCGATATCCACGCGAGAAAGCGCGGCGGTGGGTTCGTCCAGGATGATCAGGCGGGCTTTGTTGAAGAGCGCTTTGGCGATTGCCAGCATGGTTCGCTCAGCCACGCTAAGCCCTTCGACCGGCTGCCGAACATCCAGCTTAAGCCCGAGACGTTTCAGCCGCGCCGCCGAATCGTCATTGACCGCCTTCCAGTCAACCAGGCCGAAACGGTTCTTGGGCAGGTTGCCGACCAAGATATTTTCGGCGACAGTCAAAGTGTTGAGCAAGTTGATGTGCTGCGGCACGTAGGAGATGCCGGCATCAAGCATGGTCTGCGGCGAGGCATGACGCAAGGCGCTGCCATCAATGGCGATGCTGCCGCTGTCGGCTTGTCTGATGCCCATCAAAACGCCCATCAAGGTCGACTTGCCGGCGCCGTTTTTGCCCACCACGCCGTGGATCTCTCCGCGACGCACCGAAAAATCAGCCTCCGCCAAGGCTTGTACCCCGGGATAGGACTTGCTGATCCCGCGCATATCCAGCAGGATCTCGTCCTTGCGTCCCATTGTCGTCGCCTCAGCCATCGCCGTGAGCCTTGTCTGCCAGGCCGATCGTCGTATCCTCCAGCGACATGCGCAGCTGCACATTGCGCTGATAGCGGACGCGCAGGGCATCCAGCAAGACCGCGAAGAGCAGCAGCAAACCGCGGCTGACGTCAATCCAGAAGGGCGAGACGCCCATGATATTCAAGCCGGTATCCAGAATCGACCAGAGCAGCACCCCGCCAAAAGCGCCGATGATATTGCCGCGGCCGCCATAGATGCTCATGCCGCCGATGATGGCGGCGCCATGCACCGCGAAGATCAAATTGGCGCCCATGGTCGGTGTCGCCGCGTTGAGTCGGCCCGCCTGCAGCAACCCTGCGAATGCCGCGCAGACGCCAGCGATGATATAGACAATGATGACGACGCGGTCAACATTGATGCCGGCCGCGCGCGCGGCGTCGGCATCGGCGCCGACCGCGTACATATTGCGCCCGAACTGCGTATAGCGCGTATGGATGTGGCCCACCAGGAAGGCCAGAATCACGAAGATGCCCGCCACCGAAAGCACAAAATTTCCGTTGTCGGTCACAACCCGCGCCAGGGTGCCGCCGCCGAGCCAGGTAAACTCCTTGGGGAAGAAGCTGATGCTGGTGCCGGGAGAGATGCCATAGGTAGCGCCGCGCAATACGAAGAGCATGGCGATTGTCACCAGCAAGTTGTTGACGCCGACTTTGGTGATCAATACGCCGTTGAACAAACCGATCGCGCCGCCCAAGACCAACATCAGCACGATGACCAGAATCGGGTTCAACTGCCAGCCCCAGCCGCCCGCTTCGCTTGTTACCAGCATCAAGGCGGCGAACATGGCTGTCAAACCCAGTGATGATTCCACCGAGAGATCAAAATTGCCCGTGATGAAGGTGTAGGCTTGGCTGAGCACCAGCATGCCGAATGCCGCCGACCGCAACAGGATATTGCCCAGGTTATAAGGGGATAGAAAGCGATCCGACAGCAGGGAAAAAGCGATGAAGGCGCTAATAACAAAGAGCCAGATCAGGTTGTCGACCATTAGAGAGACCAGACGGTTGGGTCCAGTCCGCGTCATGAGTGTTCTCCTGATTAACGGCGCTCGGATTGTATGAAATAAGTCAAGACTAATCTATTGCGCGCTGACGACCGCGACAGAATCTTCATCCTCTAATGATAATACCGGAATGACCTGATAACAAATGAACCGCGCCAACCGTTGATCCCAGGGTTTCACGGGGTCGGATGGCCTCAAAGCGGCGGGAGCGTTCCTTTTGACGTGAACGCTCCCAACTGCAAATTCGTATGCTGCGCAAAGTCAAGTTACTCGGCTTGGTTGCCCCAGAGCGCGTCGCTGGTGACATTGTCCGGATTGACGCTGGTCGTCGCCAGGTTCAGCATATAGCCGGTGTCGGAATCGGTGATGCTGGCCGGCGACCAAGGCGCGCCTTCTTGCACGACATCGCCGGTCTCGATCATCATGCCTTGCAGCTCCATGTTGATCCAGTCGGTGATGATGCCGAAGTCCGGCAGCGGTTGGCTCGATGCCTGATCGGAAGTTCCGGCGCGGATGGAGGCCAAGGCGTCCGGGCAGCCGTCAACGCCGACCAGGAAGATATGGCCCTCTTCTCCGCGTTCGAACAACTGACCAATTTGATCCAGAGCCGCGGTAACGACCTTGGTGCCCACACAGTCGGAGTGCATGTAAATCGCATCCAGGGCAGTGCTGGCCGCGACGTCAAGCGTGGCTTGGCTGAAGTTCTCGGCGCGCCACTCGGTGGGACGGCTGATGATCTCGATATTCTCGTAGCTGGCCAGGTGATCGTTGAAGCCGCCGCCGCGCAACTGCGCCACGTTCTGGCCCAGATCCCCTTGCAGCTCGAGAACCGTGCCGCGCGGCTCGCCATAGCGCGCGGTCAATAACTCGACGACGCCTTCGGCAGCTTGCTGGCCCGCCATGTAGTTGTCCGACTGCACGGTCATGTTGATTTCGCAGCCCAGTGGCGCGCGGTCGATGGTGTAGAAGGGGATGCCCGCGTCCTGCGCTCGCTGTACCGAAGAGCAGATCGCCTGGCTGTCCACCGGCACGACCACGATGGCGTCCACGCCTTGCGAGATGAAGTTGTCGATTTGGTTGGCTTGGGCTTCGGCATCGAAGTTGGCGTTGGAGCTGATGACTTCCCAGCCCTTTGCCTCCGCCGCGTTGACCAAGCCGCTCATGATCACGCCCTGACCGCCGCTTAGTTCTGGCGCGCCATAGCCGATGACAACGCCTTCCATGATCGCTATCATCTCTTCTTCTTCAGCCGCTCCGCCCGCTTGGTTGCCCCAGAGCGCGCCGCTGGTGACATTGCCGGGGTTGACGCTGGTTGTCGCCAGGTTGAGCATGTAACCGGTGTCGGAGTCGGTGATGCTGGCGGGGGACCAAGGCGCGCCTTCTTGTACGACGTCGCCGGTTTCGATCAGCGCGCCGGCCATTTCCATCTCGATCCAGTCGGTGATGATGCCGAAGTCCGGCAGCGGCTGGCTGGAAGCCTGGTCGCTGTAACCCATGCGGATTGATTCCAACGCGTCGGGGCAGCCGTCAACGCCGACCAGGAAGATATGGCCCTCCCCGCCGCGTTCCACCAACTGGCCAATTTGATCCAGCGCCGCCGTAACGACCTTGGTGCCGACGCAATCGGAGTGCATGTAGATGGCATCCAATTCGGTGCTGGCGGCGACGTCAAGCGTGGCTTGGCTGAAGTTCTCGGCGCGCCACTCTGTGGGACGGCTGATGATCTCGATGTTCTCGTAGCTGGCCAGGTGATCGTTGAAGCCGCCGCCGCGCAATTGCGCCACGTTCTGGCCCAGATCGCCTTGCAATTCGAGTACCGTGCCGCGCGGCTCGCCATAGCGCGCGGTCAATAACTCGACGACGCCTTCGGCAGCTTGCTGGCCCGCCATGTAGTTGTCCGACTGCACGGTCATGTTGATTTCGCAACCCAGGGGGGCGCGGTCAATGGTGTAGAAGGGGATGCCCGCGTCTTGCGCCCGCTGCACCGAAGAGCAGATCGCCTGGCTGTCCACGGGCACAACCACGATGGCGTCCACGCCTTGTGAGATGAAATTGTCGATCTGGTTGGCTTGGGCTTCGGCGTCGAAGTTGGCGTTGGAGCTGATGACTTCCCAGCCCTTCGCCTGCGCCGCGTTGACCAAGCCGCTCATGATGACGCCTTGACCGCCGCTTAGTTCCGGCGCCCCATAACCAATGGTGACAGAGTCTTGCGCCGCCACGGGAAGAGCCAGAAAAACGACGAGGCTCACGAATAACAGTCCGCTCAATAGTTTGCGCATGGTTGGTAATTCCTTTCTTCAAATACGAAACCGTCGCTTGAGGTCTTTCAATTCGCAACTTCTATCCAAAGATCGACCTCCTTTTCTCGGCAGCCGGAACAACTGCCACCTTGTCAGAAATACCCCAAATTACCAGCTGCATTGCAGATAAGACTATTTTATCGCGTCTTCTGACATATGTCAATTGACATATGTCAAATCATTTAATACGATAGATGATAAGCTATGAAACAAGCAAAAGTCATTGAGTGTTTTCAACCAGGACCAGACCCGATGAGCAAGCTCTGCATCGATATCAGCAAGCCAGTTGAGTTATCCCACATTTCTGATCCAGCGCGGGAAGAATATCGCATGGCGCTTGATACGCGCTTCACCGAAGCCTGGCCCCAATTCCGCAAGTACCAGCGCCACGCCGACGCTTGGTACATTATCTCCGAGATCCTGATGAACACCCATTGCGGCACCCATATCGAGTTTCCTTATCACCATGTCAAAGACGGGCAAGACGCCGCGGACTACCCGATCTCGCAATTGATCGGCGAGGGGGTCGTTGTTGATATCTCGCCCTGGCGCGAGAACAACAGCAAAATCACCTTGCCCGCGCTCAAATCGGTCGCGGCGGACAAGATCCGACCGGGGGACATGGTGTTTTTCTATACGGGCAACGATGCCTACTACTATACCGACCAACAGCATGACCGGCCCTGGTTCAGCACCGATTGCATCGAGTGGCTGGCAGGCGCGGCGCGGATCAAGCTGATGGGGGTTGATACCTCGGGCCACGAAGTGCGGGGCGAAGATGGCGCCCCCATGCCCGGGCAGCCTAATCACGAGTTGCTGCTGGGCGCTGGTGTTGCCCTGGTCGAGTACATGACCAATCTCGATCAGTTGCTGGGCAAACGCTTCCTGGCTTTTGTGCTGCCGGTTAAGATCAAAGGCGCTGAAGCCTTCCCCGTGCGCGTAGTCGCTTTCGAGATGGAGCATAGCGTATGAGCAATACAATGGAAATCCGGCGCGACCCTGTCGACTGCGCCGGGCATGATCGGGCGCTTCTGCTGCGCATGTTCCGCAAAATGCTGGAGGCGCGCGAATTTGAGGAACAGCTTTACTACCTGTTTTTGACCACCGCCATGCCCGGCACCATGCATCAGGCTGTCGGTCAAGAGGCTGTGGCGGTCGGCGTGGTCAGCGCCCTGAATCCGGACGACACCATCACCAGTACGCACCGCGGTCACGCCCATTGCGTCGCCAAAGACGTGCCGCTCAAGGACATGATGGCGGAGATGTTCGCCAAACAAGAAGGCAGTTGCCGCGGTATGGGCGGCTCCATGCACTTGACTGACTTCAACAAAGGCATGTTGGGCGCATTTGCCATTGTCGGGTCGGGAATACCTATCGCGACCGGCGCGGCGCTGTCCGCCCGTGTGCGCGGCAGCGGGCAGGTCGCCGTAAGCTTTTTTGGGGACGGCGCAGTCAACGAAGGCATCTTCCATGAAGCGCTCAATATGGCGGCTTTGTGGAACTTGCCGGCCATTTATATCATCGAGAACAATCAGTACGCCCTGTCCATGACCGTCGCCGAATCTTCAGCGGTGCCCGACCTCGCTTCCCGCGCTTGCGCTTATGGCATGCCGAGCCTGCGCGTCGACGGCAATGATGTGCTGGCCGTCCACGAAGCGACGCGCGAAGCGGCAAAACGCGCCCGCGCCGGCGAAGGCCCCACCTTGATCGAAGCCTTGACCTATCGCATTCGGGGACACGCTCGCTTTGAAGCGGCCGGTTACCGACCATCGGAAGAGGTCGAAGCCTGGAAGAAGGCCGATCCCATTGAGCGGCTGGCGGCGGGCTTGCTGGCGAGGGGAATCGCCGGCGAAGACGAATTAAACGCCATCCGCGCCGAAGCGGAAGCGGCTATTGAGGATGCCATCGAATATGCGCAGTCCTGCACGGACGTCCAGGCTGAAGACTATCTGTCGTATATCACTGCGGAGAACTAGGAGTTATTCATGCGACAACTGAGTCAGGCGGCCGCTATTCGCGAGGGCATCGTCCAGGAGATGCGCCAGGACCCCAGCGTGATCTTGCTCGGCGAAGACGTGGGTAAATTCGGCGGGGCCTTTCACATCACCCACGATATGCTGGATGAATTCGGCGCCGAGCGCGTCTGGGATACGCCGATTTCGGAAGCGGGATTCACCGGGCTGGGCATCGGCGCGGCGCTCACCGGTTTGCGGCCCATCGTCGAATACCAATATCTCGACTTCATTTTTTGTGCCATGGACCAGGTCGTGAATCAAGCCGCCAAAATCAGGCTGATGTCCGGCGGGCGCGCCAAGGCGCCTCTGGTGCTGCGCGGTCCGCAAGGCGCGACCGGACGCGGCGCTCAACATTCGCAGAGTGTTGAAGCCTGGTTCATGCATACCCCGGGCATGAAAGTGGTCCTGCCCTCAACGCCATACGACGCCAAGGGCTTGATCATCAGCGCCATTCGCGACGACAATCCGGTGCTCTTTGTCGAACATAAACTACTATACGGCGCGGCATCGCCGGGCGGCGGCAAGGCTCTGTCCGACACCGCCATTCAAGCCATCGGAACCGACGTGCCGGAGGAAAGCTACGCTATCCCGCTGGGCACTGCGGATATCAAACGCCAAGGCAGCGATGTCACCATCATCGCCACGCTGCTGATGCTGCATCGCGCGCTGAGCGTGGCCGAGGAACTGGCGGCGGAGGGCATCTCGGCGGAGGTCATCGATCCGCGTTCGCTGGCGCCCCTGGATGTGGCGACCATCGCGGCCTCAATCGCCAAAACCAATCATGTTGTGGTCGTCTCGGAAGATGTATCGCGCGCCGGCGTCTCGGCGGAACTGGTGGCTACCATCAACGATCACTGCTTCTACGACTTGGAAGCGCCGGTCCAGCGGGTTGCCGCCGCCAATACGCCGATCCCATTTGCTCCGGCGTCGGAACGCCACGTCATCCCGCAAGTCGACGACATCCGCGCCGCCGTTCGGCGCGTCTTGTCAATCTAGGAGGGAAACATGGCAACCGAGGTCAGATTGCCGCATCTGGGCGAATCGATTGACTCCGCGGTATTGGTCGTCTGGCATAAGCAGGTCGGCGACCCCATCAAACGCGGCGACGAACTGGCGGACCTGGAAACCGACAAAGCGACCCTGCCGCTGGAAGCGCCCAAGAACGGCATTCTGCTGGCGATCCTGGCCGGGGAAGGCGAAACTGTAGGCATTGGAGACCTGCTCTCCGTCATCGGACGCGAGGGCGAAAGCTGGAGCCCGGAAAGCGAATCTCCGGAAAAACCTGCTTCGGCGATTCCTGCTGTTAATACAACTGTATCAATACCTGTTGCGGACGAGGAACCCCCGGCGAAGATCAAGATATCGCCGGTCGCGCGGCGGAAAGCCAGGGAACTGGGTATTGATCTCGCTTCTGTAGCGCCAGCTGACGGCTTAAAGATCAGCGGCGCGGATGTCGAAGCGCATGCGCGGCAGACAGCTCGAGCGGGCAATGCGACTGGCGGACGGCGCATCGAATTGAGCCAAAGCAAACGTCTCACCGGACAGCGTATGCTGGAGAGCGCGCAAAATCTGCCGCAATTCGCTTTGACTATTGACGCCGACGCCCGCAACTTGCTCAAGTTCCGCGAACAGGCGAAGTCGGCCGGCGACAATTTTAGCTTGACCGCGCTGCTGATCCGCGCGACCGCTATCACGCTGCGGGATCATCCCTTGCTCAATGCCAGCTTTGAAAATGACGGCATAACTGTCTTCGACGCCATTAACATCGGCGTCGCGACTGCGGCGGCAGACGGCTTGCGCGTGCCGGTGATTCATGAAGCCGACAAGTTGAGCTTGACGGCGCTTAACGACAAGCTCGGCGAACTGGCTGCAAAAGGGCGGGAAAATCGCCTGAGTCTGGCCGAGATGTCCGGTGGGACGTTTACCCTCAGCAACCTGGGCATGACCGGAGTCAGCCATTTCACGCCACTTGTCAATCCGCCGCAGTCGGCCATCCTGGGACTGGGGGCGGCGCGTTCGCTGATCATTCCCGGTACAGACGGAGGAATCGAGATCGCGCGGATGATGGCGCTGACCGTCGCCTGTGATCATCGCGTATTGGACGGCATGGAGGCGGCTGCCTTCCTGGCGTCGCTGAAGCGCGCCGTCGAGTCCTTTGCCAGCGAGGAGCAGACATGTTAAACGATAACGACTATCCCATCAGCGTACAATTCGATTTCGCAGCCGGCACCTTTGCCCCGGTTCAGATCCGTGATGATCGCAGGCTGACCGATTTGCAAATGATGTACCAGGACAAAGACGCCATCAACCGCATTCTCAGGCGCCAGGATCCGCTGATTTATGAACTCTGGTATCATCCCTTCGAGACCAGCAAGAGCGATATGGCCCTGGGCGTGACACGCTTGCTGCCCGGAAAAATCGGCGATGAATATCACATGACCAAAGGGCATATTCACGAGCGAGATGATCAACCGGAGATCTACTTCTGCGTGAAAGGCGAAGGCTATCTGCTGCTGCAGACCATCGACGGCCAGTTCCGCGCCGAGCCCTGGCAAGCCGGCACGATTTCCCATATTCCGCCGATGTGGGCGCATCGCGTCGTGAATACCGGCCACGAGATGCTGGTATTCGTCGCTTCGTACCACCTCAGCGCCGGGCACGACTACCGTCCCATCGTCGACAAGGGCTTTCGCAAACTGGTCGTCGAGCGCGATGGCGAGCCGACCTTTGTAGAGAGCCCGCGCTGGCAATAGTCCCTGGAAGCGGCCAGGCATCAAGTGAGGGCACAGATTTGAACGCTGCCTCACCCGACCCCGTACTTGCGATTGACATTGGCGGCACCAGCCTGCGCCTGGCGCTGATCGGCGTTGACGGCAGGCTCCACGGCGAGATCGCATCTTATGATATGCCCTTCGCTTCCGACGGCGCTGCCGATTTGGCGGGCCTGTTTGATCTGATGACGACGCATGTGGAGCGCGCTCGCCAATCGCTTAGCGACGAACCCATGATCGGCGTCAGTTTGTGCGGCAATGTTGATCTCGGCAGCGGAGACGCCATCCTGGCGCCCAATTTGGGCTGGCGCAACCTGCCTTTTGGCCGGCTGTTCAGCGAGCGTTTTCGTCTGCCGGTCTGCGTCGCGACAGATGTCCGCCAAGCGGTCCTGGCGGAGGCGATTTGGGGCGCGGGCATGGGACTGCGCGATTTCGCCTGGGCGACGGTCGGCACCGGCTATGGCGGATACCTGTTTTTGAATGGCAGGCTCTACGGCGGCGCGCATGGCTTCGCCGGCAATTTCGGGCATATCACGCTCGACGAAGTCAATGGCTATCCCTGCGGCTGCGGCCGGCGAGGCTGCTTTGAAACCTTTGTCGCCGGTCCTGCGATCGCGCGCGCCGGGCAAGCTGCCTGCGAAGCGGGACAAAGCGCAATCCTGTCATCGCTGGCGCTTGACGGCGAGGTGACGACGCCTATGGTATTCCGCGCGATTGAATTGGGGGACGAAGCCGCAACCGCGATTGTCGATGAGGCTATTCGCTTGATTTGTATCAATTTGGGCGGCATGGTGAACTTGCTGGATCTCAGCTTGATCGTGATGGGCGGCGGCGTGACCGAAGCGGCGCCCTGGTTCATCGAGCGCGTCAGCAGCGATATCCGCGCCTATCTGATGACCACTGAGGCGCAGCGCGATCTGCGCGTGCTGCGCGAATCTATGCCAAATGCCGCATTGTGGGGGGCGGCCGCGCATGTCTTCGCGGCAGAGGGTCTTTTCTCTGGGGATGTACGGGGGGATGTACTGGAAGAAGGCATCGTCCACAGAGCCATCCGAGCCTGGTGATATAGACTGTGCATGTATTGGCATTTCGACCTTTCTTGCAAGATACTGTAATCATAGAGTCCGCGAGCGCGCGATGCCCGACCTGCCATCCGATCAATTGGCGACCTTGGTTCAAATCGCCAATATGTATTACAAAGACAATTTATCACAGCAAGAGATCGCCAATCAACTCGGCGTGTCGCGCTCGCTGATCGCCACTTACCTGCAGCGCGCCCGCGATCAGCAATTGGTCCGCATCGAGATCATGGATCCCCGCGACGATTCGGCGCATCTGGCTTTGGAGCTTTGCCGCAAGTTCGCTATTGAAAAGGCGCTTCTTGTCCCTTACGGCCATAAATCGGACGAATTGACACGTCGAGCGGTGGCAGCTGAAGCAGCCAAACTCATCGAAGCGCGGGTCAAAGACGGTGATGTTTTTGGCATCGGCTGGGGACGGACCACTTCGCGCATGGTCGATCTGCTAGCGCCGACCCGCGCGGTTTCGGCAGATGTCGTTCCGCTATTGGGCGAAAGCGGCCAGGAGAGCAACTATTCGCAGATGAATCACATGGTATTGCGCACGGCTGAACATTTTGGCGGCAAGCCACATTTTCTGCTGGCGCCGATGGTGGTCGGCTCGCGAGAACTGCGAGATATGCTGTGGCGCGACATGGTGGTGCACGAAGTGGCGCGGCAGTGGGATCGGATGACCGTGGCTTGCTTCGGCATCGGCGTTTTACCGCCAACGCCGGGCATGATCGTTTACATCGGCGATGCCCATACGCCCATGCTGATATCAAAAGGCGCTGTCGGCGATGTCTGCGTACACCCTTTTAATGGCGCAGGCGACATCTTGGAAACGCCGCTGACCGATTGCATGATCGGCGTCGGCGTTGATCAGTTGCGGCAGACGCCCTGCCGCATCGCGCTCGCATCGGGCATCGAAAAGGCAAATGCGGTCGCAGGCGCCCTGCGAACCGGGCTGATCACGCATCTGGTGGCGGATACACAGCTGGCGGTTGCTGTCTTGCGGAGTCCAGAGCTTTGAGGCTTGTCCGGTACTCCATAGCATTAGCGTGTTTTTTCCAGCCCATCCCCCTGCCCCTGGCAGGTATCCTTTTCGGTTGAAACAAGAGATTTTAACCACCGAGCTACTCGCCCGTTTTTCGGGGCAGCCACGAAAACACAACCTGTTCGTGAAAACGGGCAAGAGGTAAACGAATATGATACTAGCGAGAATTGCTAGCAAAGGAAATCATTGATTGTACTCTTGAGCCAGTGTAACAACGGTGCAGAGGCGCTTAAAAGTTCTAAGACCTACTCTACTTTCGGGCATCAAAAAGTGCCAAGCGGCTCGTCAGCGCGCCTCCGTCCCAAACTCGGTAGGGCATAGTTTCTGCCAAGGACACACGGGGATCGCGCACCGCAATAGAAATCTACATAGAAATGACAAAATATGCAAGTTTTTCGCTCATTGTCATGGAGGGGTTGTGAAAGTAGGACACCGAGAAAAGCAACGGAACATAGCTCATCTTATGTTTCAGGCTTGCTTTTAAGCCACAAATGAAGTTTCGCTGGCGACCTCGCTGTATTCAGGTGACGGAATTAGAGGGAAAGCAGACAAATGACCCTAAACTCGGTGCTCTCGGTGTCCTCGGTGGTTAAAAAATGATTTGATGCGATTGCCCTGACCCACACTGCCTCTTGCTGGCGCAATTGGCGCAAGGTCGGTTACAATCCCGCTGTTGAGGCTGACGAGGGAATCCAATCATGCGTTACGAAACCGAAGTTTATATCAATCTGCCGCGCGGACGCGTCATTGAACTTTTCGATAGCTTTGAAAACCTGAAGAAATGGCAGGAAGGGCTAGTCAGCTTCGAGCATATCAGCGGCGATCCAGGCCAGCCCGGCGCCAAAACACGCTTGCTCTACGATATGGGCAGGCGCCGCATGGAGATGATCGAAACGATTATCAAACGGGATTTGCCGGATGAATTCTCCGGCACATACGACGCCTCCGGCGTGCATAATATCGTGCGCAATTACTTTTATGACGAGGGCGAGCGGACGCGCTGGGCGCTCGATTCCGAATTTCAGTTTCGCAGCTTCATGCGCATCATGTCCCTGTTCATCCCCGGCCGCAGATTTCGCGAGCAAACGCGCAGCAGTATGGAATCCTTCAAGCGCTTCGCCGAAAACGCGCCGCCGGACGTCGAACCTTACGATGACTGAGCTAGCGCCGATCCAGCAATTGCCGCGTCATGCCAGCGTGCCCCAGGTGCTCGGCACTATGATCCAAGGCATGCAACAGCGCCCATCCGCGCCGGCAGTTGATCCTGCGATCCAGGAACTCGAAGGACACTTCTTCACTCAGCCGCCCGACTGACTGCGAGGCGAAGGCATTTTGGTAGAAGTTGATATTAGCGGTGAAGCGCGCCTGCAACTCGCCCAGCGAATGTCCCCTTGCCCGGAATTCGGCCGGACGATCGCGCTCGATCACATCGTCAATGGCGATGCCGATCCAAAAACGTTCCGCCGCGGTCACATGCACCGCCAGCACGCAGAGAGAGTTCATCTCGGGACCCGGCGACCAATCCAGTTCCTCGCTCGACAAGCCATCGAGGCAGGCGAAGTAGTCCGCGTGCATCGCTTCCAGGCGACTAATGACATCGGCAAATAGCGCGTCCATGAGCCTCGCTCCAATCTCGAAATTGCAGTTGAACGTGAATCCGCGAGGGCATTTACTGAATACGAAGCATCACTTTGGAAGCGGCGTCCCAAAGCTCCTCCAGCGCATAGTACTCGCGCTTGTCGGGGGAGAAGAAGTGGACCACGACATCGCCATAATCCATCACGACCCAGCCGTTTTCCGTCGTGCCTTCGTTGGTGAATGGAATCTGCTGGAAGCTGTCTTTCACATCCTGGCGCACCGTCTCCGTCAGCGCGCGCAAATGTCTGTCATTGTCGCCGGTGCAAATGATGAAAAAGTCGGCGATGATATTGTCGGGGCGCAAGTCGAGCAGCAGGATGTCCTCGGCTTTGCGGTCTTCAATCAAGTCTACGATATGATGAGCGAAATCTAATGACGGCAAATGACGCTTCTCCATCTATTCTTGCTATTCTTGTCAATCTTGCCCTCTAGTTTAGCATAGCAGATTTGTTTAGCCCACAGGCTGTCCCCGACCAGAGCAACCGCGCCAAAATCAATAGTTGTTGAAACTCACATAAATCTAATGGATGGTTATCATGGGAAGTCTTGGTTTATGATCGTAGGATAGTCTATCAATTGAGAATACTTCATGACCTCAATTCCCACAATTGCCTTCAAACCGCATCTACTTTCTGTGCTTCGCCTCGCGCTCTTGATGTTTGCTTCATCCGCAGCCGTCTTCGCGCAGCAGCCGGGCGCCGACGGCTTGGGCGACCGCCTGTATCCGCGGCTCGGCAACGGCGGCTACGACGTGGGACATTACGCCATCGACCTGGCTTTCACGCCGGAAAGCAACACCATCGCCGCCACTGCGATAGTCGAAGCCCTGGCCTTGCAGGACTTGTCCAGTTTCAATCTTGACCTTTCCGGGCTCGTCGTCGATAACGTCTTCGTCAACGACGAAACCGCCCGCTTTGATCGTGATGATTCCGAGCTTGTCATATCGCCGTCACAAGCGCTCACAAATGGCGAGGCCTTTACCGCGCGCATCGCGTACGGGGGTGTGCCCGCGCCTATTAGCGATCCGGCAGTGCCTTGGCTAAAACTCGGTTGGCAGCGATGGACAGAGGGATATGTTGCCGCGGTGAGCGAACCGTCAGGGAGCATGAACTGGTTTCCAAGCAACAATCACCCGCTGGACAAGGCAACATTCGTCTTTCGCTTGACAGTCCCGCAACCCTACACAGCGGTCGCAAATGGCGTACTCAGCGAGACGATCAATAACGCCGATGACACACGGACCTTCGTATGGCATATGCGCCAACCCATGGCGTCCTACCTGGCGCTGGCAGCTGTGGGAGAATTCGTCGAATTCCGCGACGAATCGGGACCGATAATTATCCGCAACTATTTTCCACCAGATACCGACCCCGGGACAATCACCGCCTACGATGTCACGGGGGAGATGATGTCCTGGTTGATCAATCTCCTGGGTCCCTATCCCTTTGACGAATACGGTGTAGTCGTTGTGCCGGGTTTTCCGATGGCGCTGGAAACACAGTCGATGTCCATCTTTGGCGAAACCATGCACGACCCCGAAATCATTCTTCACGAACTGGTCCATCAGTGGTTCGGCAACAGCGTCACACTGATGAATTGGACTGATACCTGGCTGCACGAGGGTTTCGCCAGTTATTTCGATGCGCTTTGGGTGGGAGAACATTATGGCGCCCGCGCCTACGACGGTTACGTGACGGCGGCGCTGAATTCCAACACGGCATTGCCCGCGCCGGGAAATCCAGAGAAACACGAGTTGTTCTCGTTATCGGTGTATTTCCGCGGCGCCCTGGTTTTGCATGCCCTGCGCGAGGAAGTCGGGGACGAAACCTTCTTCGAAATACTGCGGACCTTCTATAGCGCAAACGCCTACGGCAACGTCGATACAGCTGACTTCATCGCCCACGCCGAACGCCTCAGCCAACGCGAACTGGACGAGCTCTTTGACGCCTGGCTCTATGGCGAGCGCATCCCCGACCTGCCATAATCTCCAACACAGAATCGTCGAGTTAAGGAAAGGGCGAAGTGCCGAGTCGCCCAATGCAGAAGTTTCTTATGTCGGGATCAGCATCCCTGCCTCAACACAGTATGCTCTCCCAAGTCCTGGACTGGGCGCGTCAAGAAGAGAGGATTCGCGCGCTGGTCCTCACCGGCTCCCTGGCGCGCGGCGACGGCTCCACCGATCAGTGGTCCGATCTCGATGCGCAAATAATCGCCAGAGATTATGCCTCATACATCGCCGACGACACTTGGCTTGACGAGCTGGGCGAGGTCTGGATTCGCTTTCCGCTTTCTCAGGATCTGCCATACAAGCTGGTCTGGTTCGCCGGCGGCGCGAAAGTCGATTTTCAGTTCCTGAGAGTCGATGCGATACATGAGATGATTTGCAGCGGCGCCTTGTCCGATGAGTACCTGCGCGGATATATCGTCGCCCTCGATAAGGATGGACTATTCCGCGATCTTCCCCCTTCGCCGCAGGTCTTCCTGGGACCCGATCCACCGAGCGCTGGGCAAGTTGAAGCGGTCATCAACGAATTCTATTTTGAAGCGATCCATGTGGCGCAGTTCATCCGCCGCCGCGAATTCTGGGTGGTTAAGTTCCGCGACTGGACCATGAAATGCGACCTGCTGCAGATGCTGGAATGGCATGCCCATGCCACCAGCGACGAACCGGTGAATACCTGGCTGCTCGGCAAGCGCATCCGCGAATGGACTGGAGAGGAAACCTACGCCGCGATTGAAGAGATCTGGAGCGCTTGGGATGTGGCGGCGCTTTGGCGGGGTCTTCTGCGACAGATCAAACTCTTCCGCAGCATCTCGCGCGAACTGGGCGACGCCCTGGGCTTCAACCTGGACAGCAGTGCGCACGAGCAGATCGAAGCTTACATCCGCGCATTACGCGCATCCGACGATCTCAATTAGTCGAGACCAAGCAATCCGCCTGGCGACAATATAATAGGCTTCGCATCGGTTTCGCTCTCGACGCGCTGCGCCCAAGCTGCGGCGTCTTGCTCAATTGGCGGGAAGGTGTTGTAGTGCATCGGCACGACGATATCGGGGCGCAGCAACTGTATCGCCTTGATTGAGTCGTCGATGCCCATGGTGAACAGATCGCCGATGGGAATAATCGCTAGATCCAGGTCCTCGTCGCCGATCAAGCGCATATCGCCGAACAAGCTGGTATCGCCGGCGTGATAAATGGTCCAGCCGCCGCCGCGGATGACAAAACCGTTGGGCTGCCCGCCATAGCTGCCGTCGCCGAAGGATGAGCTGTGATGAGCGACAGTCCATTTGGCGCTCATCCAGTCATTGTGGAAGCTGCCGCCGGGATTGCCTTGAAAGACATTGTCCTGCCCTTGCGCCATGTACCAGTTGCCCATCTCGAAATTGCAAACGATGGCGGCGCCGCTGCGATTGGCGATGCCGGCCGCATCGGCGACATGGTCGTCGTGCGCGTGGGTGAGCAGTATGACTTCGCCGTCAAGGTCATCAGCCGCCATCGTCGCGGCGGGATTGCCAGACAACCAGGGATCAATCAAGAGCTTGTGCCCGTCGATATCCAATTGAAAACCAGAGTGGCCAAGGAATCTGATCGTAACTGCCATTTTCTCCTCCATTCAGTGATCGCGGTAAAAGCCCGTCCCCGATTGTAACACCGTCCCATGTTCCTGGCGAAGGCGGGGGCATGCCGGGACAATCGCATCAAAATGATAGCGGCTGAAATGGTGGGAATCTAAACTGAATATTAACCACAGAGAACACAGAGGGCACAGAGAAAAACAGAAAATGTCTTATTTCAACTGTGTTTTCGAGTGAAAAATCACGTTTCGCTTATAACTCTTTCTCATGCTTAAGTGGACTTCCCCCGATTTAGTGGAGATAAATTATCTAACAGGCAGCCAGTTCATAG
>JAPPMO010000033.1 GCA_028873975.1 Chloroflexota bacterium | reverse complement strand
TCGTCCTTTTGCTCATTGGAAACAGTGCCATTATAATCCAGGACTATACAGCTAGTCCGCCTAACTTGACAAGCCAAACCCGCGTCGGCAAACCATCGACAAAGCGCAAAATCCGCTGGTCGTCAGCATCGCTTTATCGCAAACACTATCTCTTGGCGACCCCAGTCCGACAAAGATTGTAATAGCGGTGATAAGAGGCGGATTTTGCCCCGCAAATCGGGGCAAGATGCCGCAATGAGGCGTGGTTTGAGAATTCTCCGCTTAGGGATCCAAAAGGGAACGATAGCCGGCATATTCCGCGACGATCTCATAATTGCTCGTTTCCCAGATGACAACGCGTCCGTCAATGCTGATACTGGCCAATCTGCTTCCGTCAGGACTCCATTCAATTACTTTGTCCGTATGCGAGACATCGGCAATGAAGACACCTGGAATGAGCCTGGTGGTGTTTGCCGATATATCCCAGATTAGCGCGCCATCCCGAGAAAAGTCTTGCTCCGGCGGGTAACCTGAATCACCATGCAAGAATACAAAGGCCAGTTTTGTCGAATCGGGATGCCAGCTTAATCCTTGAAGGCTTCCAAAACCATAATCCAGTCTATGAATCCTTTCGCCCCCAATTTCAGCCCAGGCATCATGAGGGACGTCAGGCTTCACTTGCCAGACTGTTACAGGCCCGCGGCCCGCGGCGATCATGTTGCCGTCTGGGCTCCAACGCGCGGGGCTGTTGAAGCTTGCATTCCAAATGAAGTCGATGAGACTCCCGGTATAGTAGTTCCAGATCGCGATGCCATTTGAAATGGAACCCGACATGATATCAAAGCCGCCTGGGCGCCAATGTATCCTTGGAAATCCGATACTAAGCAGGCCGTCGAAGGTAATTCCACTTACGTGCCCGGGCGTTCTAAAATGCCAAATATAAACCCCGGAATAGCTGGCAGCGGCGAGGGAGGTGTCGCGAGGAGACCATTGAATGCTGGTGATGAAATTGCGACGATGTTGTACTACAGGCAACGTCATCAGAAAAGTTTCGTCTTCGGTTTCCAAATCCCAAATGATCAGTCTCCCCGGATCATCCGTCCCAACTGCGAGCCTTAAGCCATCATTGCTCCATTTGATTGAGGATGACACGAATTCATTCAAAACCTTGTAGAGTGAAAGATCATCGCTATTGTGGATATGGACGCCACCAGTCGTGACTACGGCGAGGTACCGACCGTCTGAACTCCAATCCAAGCTACCCCAGAGAAATGGAGGTTCTTGATCATCTGCTGTTGCCAAGCTTGACAGCAAAAAGACAATGATTAGGCTTAAAAACTTCCTTGTCTTCATTCTTCATCTCCGTGAACCGGTATGACCGGCCATTGCAATTCATTATACCTCTGCAGATTGTGGTATTTGATGTAGTCAAACGCTTCCGGATTTGGCGTACCGATTTCGAGATAGTCGGCATACTGATCGAAGTATTGTTCCATTGCTATAGCGACATCCGCAGCGCCATAAGTGGGTCTGAAGCCAATCGGTTGCGCATTATCGTATGCGGTTGAGTAAAAGTCCTCATCCAAAGGATCAAGTACTTTCGCAGCAAGCAGGTCCGCAAATATCTCGCGGACGGCGCCTAGTTCCGCTTGAAGGGCGGCACGAGAATCTCCTCTTAAGTTACTTACAGCCGTAAGGAAATTGTACCCATCATTATCGTCGATGGGTTGTTGCTGATTAGGCACGCGATTTTCCAAGAACCAATGAAAACTTCCTACGGGACCCTCTTCCGACTCGCGTGACACTACTGCACCATCCGGGCCATATTTAAGCTCTACTCGGACTGTGCCAAAGACGCCTGCCCGCCGATCAATCTCATGACTGACTTCATGGGCAATCGCCCCTCTGGTGATTAGGCTACCGAGGTAGACATCCTCCAGTCTTGCGTCAGCCGATTCCGGCAACGCTACATGACCTCTGTATTCTGGCTGGTCTGTCCCATGAAAGACTCTGAGCTCGTCATTAGCGCCCAGATAATAGTTTGTCTTATCCGGGGTTGATCGCATCACTTCGATTCCGAGATCGTTCAGAAAATAGAAGAGGATGCTCGCAAGATTGTAAACTTGTTCAATCGCCGCCTCGGGCGAGTACGTCTGCTTGAACTCAACATTGTATCCGAAGATATTTTCGAGGAGGTCCATGCGCTCGCGGATAATATCCGGATTCTCCGCTGCCTCGTCCTTTAGTAATTCCAGATATGCCGCCCTTTCCATATTCGGCGCTACAAAACGCGCGAGTTCGTCGTATCGCGGTATTTCGTCAACATTGACATCTGAATTGGCGGTGACAGCCGGGGGACCCTGCCGCATCACCCATTCAGCCGGATTGCCCGCCTCCCGCGCGCTCTGCATCATGTGCAGCCAACACAAGCCGATCCGACTCCTCGTCCCAGCCCTAGGGCGCGAAATTCTTCAAGCAGGCTATCGGTTCATCAAGGCAGGAGTCGAGCCGCCCTTCATAGCGCAGCGAAGCCAACACGAGGAGGAAGAGTTAACAGTCATTTGTAGAGGAGGCGGGATTTTTCTGAACTTATGTCGGCGACCAGCTTAATTCTTCTATTCTGCAATCCAGGTCTGCCAATTGCTGCAAGCCCCTGCCATCTCGCCTTATTTTGAACAACTGACCCTTATCCGTATTAGATGCAAACGCCAGCCACTCGCTGTCGGGCGACCACGCGACGCTATAGCTGTGGATGTCATGGACGAATCTTTCCAACCGGCCCGTGTCGGCATCCTTTAAATACAGGTGGCGATGATAGGTATAGCTGTTATTTTCATCTTCGCTTACCCTGATCCACTCGCCATCAGCCGAGTGCCCATCGTATGCGCTGATTATGGCGAGCCACTTGCCATTTGGCGACCACTCTACCAGTCTTTCATTCCAGAGCCGAGAAGACTTTCGCAGCAGCGATTTTGTATCGAATACGTGTATTCCCTCATTACCATCCCAATGAATGATGCTATGCCCTTTGTTTGGCTGCTTTAATGGCTCAATCTTGTGCAAATGACCCTGAGGAGATAGACGATAAGAATATTGGTCGTCCTGATTGATTGGCTTGATTTCACCTCCATCTGCCGAGACTTGATGGGTCCGGACAGATGCGCGGTGCCCATAAGTAAAGAAGATAGACTGCCCATCACTAGACCAACGGAGATGCTTCTCATCATCTCGGTTATAGGTCAAGCGCCTTGACACCAACCCGTCAAAACGAATCACATATATCTCAGAAGTGCGTGTTTCGTAATACCAGAAATTGTCCCAATCCCAATACCCGTAGTCTTTCGCCTCCAACGCAATCCAGTTGCCATCGGGTGACCAATTGAGTTGGGAATAGAGCTTCGCATAGGCGTTCTTTATCAGCTGCAAACGACTTCCATCTGATTTAACAGTGTAAAGATCTGTGCCGTAGAGATTTGCGCCAATAGCATATACCCGGCGACGAGAATCGCAAGCGAATGCGATCAAGTCAGATTGTCTCTCTGCCGAGACAGGAATATGGGTATAGTGCTCTATGCCATCTATGAATCTTTGTACCGCAGGAGCATAGTAAAACCCAGATACAAAAACGATTAGAAAAGGAATCGCAATCAACAACAGCAATACTGCGCAAGATAGCAGTATAATCTTGCCGCAGCCATTCGGTTCTTGACGCGAAACCCGATTTTTCGGCTTCATCTTCGCCTTTCATTGTTTAGTCGCGAAGATAGGCGTGGAAATCATCCTCATTGAACATAGTAAAACCGTCCTCGCTAGCCGTCAACCCAAATGCCTCGTTCTCAAGTATTGCGCTTATGAACGGCAAAGTTTCACGCGCGTGGTCTATTGCGGCAGACGCCTCGCCTATACCTGCTCTGAGGTCATTGGATTCCGCAATCCCTTGACTCAGCCAGGTCGACATATTAAACATGGAGGCTCGGTACTCGTCTTGCTGCAGATATTGTTCAAGATGCTGTTGCTGCAGAACCTGCTGCTCGATAAACTCATCAGAGAAACCGCGCTCTTGACGATGCTGCTCTAAGAGGCTTTGATTCTGACGATACCCCTCTAGGAGGCCTTCCTGTTTGAGATATTGTTGATACAGCCGTTCCGCGCCGCGATAGAGATTTGCCGCCATAAGCGTAATGGCAATCTCATCGTCGTAAAGTAGTTCTTTACGGCCTCCTTCGTCAAGATTCTGCCATTTGCGCTCCAATTCATCCAATTGGCTCATATCGTAAAAGTCCGCAGGTCCTCCTTCTGGCATCGGTATCTTAAGAGCGCCAAGTATTTCATCCGCTACCTTGACTCTCAGGTTCGCCGGTCCTACCGAAGCGCCGCTATGTTGATCTTTGGCAGAATTGTAGACGATATCGCCGAAATTCCGGATAATATCGCCGATAGGCATTCCAATGACTATAAGATGTTTTCGTCGATAATACGCTTCTCGGTGCAGATTCGCTGTCAGCAACGCTACAACTTCGTCATCGGACATTCCTAATGCCGGATGATTCCATCGTTGCGCAACGTCTTTAATTATGGGCATTACTGCATCAATAGCACCATAATCATACCAACTTTCTGGATCTTCCTTCCACCGGTTCCCCCATGCCTGTTCGTAACTAAACAATATGAAATTGCCAGTGTTCGCACGATTTATTCGGTTTTCTGCAACGTCGTCGTAGAATACTTGACGGGCTTGCTCAGCAGTCATACCAGCAGGTATGTGTATTCTACCTACGGCTTGGCTCAACTCATCTCCCTGCCGCATCACCCGCTCCGCAGGATTGCCCGCCTCCCGCGCGCTCTGCATCATGTGCAATAAACGCGCCACCGCCGTCTCCACCGGATCCGACTCAGCTACAGCACCAGGACCCTGAACCGGCTTCAGCGCTACCAATTTCCCGCCGCGGCGGTGGTAGTAATACTGCTCCCCAGAGGGCGTTACCACGACCAGCCTTTCCGCATCCAGCCAATCTGCAGCCCCCAGGTCCGCCCGCGACGCCGCACTGTTGTTCCAATGGTTGTGGATCAAAACAATATTGCGCCCCGCCACCAACTTCCGCTGCTCTTCCTGCAAGGTCACGGAGTCCTCGTCCCCATAGCGAACAAATATGATCTCTCCCGTATCCCGATCAACCGCCACGACGCTTTCCATCTCATCGTTCGACAGGTCTTCAATGACCTCTCGCGTCACTTCCTGGGCGCGTTGCAGGCTCATCTCCTCGGCGTACTTCCGCGTATATGCCTCCGCTGCCGCATCCGCCTCGGCATCCATGCCGTACTCGGCAAAATAATCCCGCGGGTATGATGCCGGCTCCGTTTCATAACGCGCCGGAAGGCCTTCGTGGGTCAGCGCCGCCTCCACGCTTCGGACCAGATCATGGTCGCGCGCGGCGAAGTAAAACTTCAGATCGGCCGGATCAATCCCGCTGACCGGCACATCCGCAATATCCCGCAAAGACTTGTCAGGGATGATCTCCCGTGGTCCGGGATTCTGCCCCGTCCGAATCCTGACCGTCCTCTCGCTCTGTGAAACGCGCGATGAAGATGAGCGTTTATTCCCTGATTCCCGTTTCCGTACTTGAATAGACGAGAGCGGATCGTATTGTCTGCGTTTGGGTTGGCTGACTGGCTTTGGATTAGGGTTTACAAACGGAAGAATGTCGTCAGGTATCCCCGCCTGAGCCGGCTTCGGGTCAGGTTTTACATAGACAGTGAGATAAGATGGCAAATACGATGACGGTTTCCTCGGCTTGGGCTTCGACTTTGGCTTGTTACCTGGAAGTAGATAGTATGGAAACATGATCTCTCTCCTAAATCATCAAACTCGTTTGCGAATGCGCCGGGCGCCTTTGCCCTGTCATAAGCCAGCCCGCGCGGCGCAACACTCAGTTGAATATGAACGCTTGCCAATAGTATAGAACATATATTCTATTTGTCAATAAGCAATTCCAGCCCTGAAGCGGCTGCAAATTCCCGCCGCGCCGCTTGTAGACGCGCCCCCGCGCCGTTACACTTGTCGCATGAAATCTCTCTGGCGCATCTTCAGATTCATGAAGCCCTACGGCTGGTTCTTGTTCTTCGGCTTCTTGACGACTGTGCTGCCGGTCGCCATGGAGCTGAGCGTGCCGCGCCTGCTGCAATTGATGATCGACGAGGGCATCCGTCCGCGCGACATGGACCGCATCTTGCTGGGCGCGGCGCTGATGTTCGTCGCCGCCCTGGTCGGCGCGGCCAGCACCCTGGGGCAGGGCTATTGCCGCGCCGTCGTCTCGCAGGGCTTGGCTTACGATATCCGCCACACCCTTTTTCGCCATATTCAATCCCTGTCCTTCGCCAATTTGGACCAGATGCAGACCGGTCAATTGATGACGCGCGTTTCCAGCGATGTCGATGTCGTGCGCATGTTCTCCAGCGCGGGCTTGTCGCTGATACTGCGCGTCCTGGTGATGATCTTCGGCAGCATGATCATGCTGCTGCTGACGGATTGGGAATTGTCGCTGATCATGTTTGCGGTGGCGGGCGTCTCGGCGGTCTTCATCCGCTATCTGATGGTGCAAGCCACCCGGCTTTTCACCGTGGTCCAGCAGCGGCTGGGCGCCTTGAACACGCTGGTTCAAGAAAACCTGGCCGGGATACAGGTGGTCAAAGCCTTCGCGCGCGGCCGCTTCGAGATGGAGCGCTTTGCCGCCAGCAACGTCGACTATCGCGAAAAGAATATCGAAGTCGGCAATTTGCTGGCGGTGGCCATGCCGGTCCTGCAAGTGCTGACCAATGTCGGCACGGTCGCCGTGCTCTGGTTTGGCGGCTTGTCCGTGCTGGGCGATCGCTTGACCCTGGGCGAATTGATCGCCTTCAACAACTATTTGATGATCGGCATGGGTCCTTTGCTCTTCCTGGGCAATCTGCTGATGATGGCTGCCCGCGCCGAAGCTTCTGCCGAGCGCGTACTAGAGGTCCTCAATACGCGACCGGCGCTGTCAATCTCGCCTGCGCCGCATCAAGCCGAGCATATTCTCGGTCAAGTGACCTTCGATAATGTCTCCTTCCACTACAGCCGGCGCGGGCTCAACCAGGACAACGGCGCGGCGGGCGTCAGCGGCGACGATGTGCTGCAGGGCATCAGCTTCGTCGTGGAGCCGGGCCAGCGGATCGCGCTGCTGGGCGCGACCGGCGCCGGCAAGAGCACCCTGGTCAACCTGATCCCGCGCTTTTACGACGTCAGCGGAGGCGCGGTGTCGGTTGACGGCGTCGACGTCAAGGCTTGGGATGCCAGCGCCTTGCGCTCGGGCATCGGCATGGTGCTGCAAGAGTCGATCCTGTTCAGCGGAACGGCGCGCGACAATATCGCTTACGGCGACGCCTCGGCGACGCCGGACGATGTCATCGCCGCAGCCAAAGCGGCGCAAGCTCACGAATTCATCATGGGGATGCCAGCGGGCTACGACAGCCACATCGAACCCGGCGGCGCCAACCTCTCCGGCGGGCAAAAGCAGCGCATCGCCATCGCCCGCGCGCTGCTGATTCAACCGGGCATCCTGATCTTCGACGACAGCACCAGCGCCGTCGACATGGAAACCGAAGCCAAAATACAAGCCGCGCTGGAAAAACTGGCGGCGGGGCGCACCACCTTTATCATCGCGCAGCGCATCACCAGCGTCCTCAAAGCCGATCAAATTCTGGTGCTGGATCAGGGGCGAATCGCGGCGCGCGGAACGCATCAGCAATTGCTGGCTTCAAGCGAGATCTATCGGGAGATTTACGGATCGCAGCTGGGCGAGGTCAACGGCATGAGGAGTTCAAGTCGCGATGACTAACCGAGGCGGGACGACAGAACGTCCGCGTTTCATCGGCGGGTCGGGCGGGTCGCGGCCCACCGGCGAGAAAGCCAAGGATCGGCGCGGTACCTTGCGGCGGCTGTCCGACTATCTGAAGCCCTATCACAGCCAGTTGCTGCTGGTAGCTGTATTGGTGGCGGCCGGCACATTGCTGGGCTTGATCGGTCCGGCGCTGCTGGGGCGCGCGATTGACCAATACGTGGCCCACAACGATGTCGAGGGTTTGCTGCGCATCGCCTTGATTATGCTGCTGGTATATCTGGCGCAGGGCATCGTCACGGTGATTCACGGCCTGATGATGATCCGGGTCGGGCAATACTTCGTTGCCGATATTCGCGCGGCGCTCTTCCGGCATTTTCAGGCGCTGTCGCTGGACTATCACGACAAGCATCGCGTGGGCGACCTGATGAGCCGCATTTCCAATGACAGCGAGACCATCAACCAGATTCTGTCCAACGGCTTGATTCAGTTCACGACCAATATCCTGTCGCTGGGCGGCATCATGGCCGCGATGCTGCTGCTCAATCTGCCGCTGGCCATCGGCACGCTGATCATCCTGCCGATCATGCTTTTCATCACGAGTCAAATCACCGAGCGCACGCGCAAAGCTTTCCGGGGCATGCAAAAAAATCTGGGTCTGCTCAACGCCGTTCTGGAAGAGAACATCACCGGCATCCGCGCCGTGCAAGCCTACGCGCAAGAAAACAGCGCCATCGACCAGTTCCAGGAAGCCAGCCAAGCCTATCGCAAAGTCGGGATTCGCGCCGATTTCATCACGGCGGCGCTCGGTCCCATGTTCACGACCATGAGCATCTTGACCGTGGCCGGGACATCCCTGCTGGGGGGCTGGCTGGCGCTGCGCGATGTCGTCACCGTGGGCGTGATTGCCACCTTTGTCGTTTATGTGATGAACTTTTTCCGTCCCATGCGCGGCATCGCCATGGTCTACAATCAACTGCAATCGGCTTTGGCCGGCGCCGAACGCATCTTCGCCGTGCTGGACGCCGAACCCACCGTGGTGGACCCGCCCAATGCCGAGCCGCTGGTCAACATCCGCGGGGGGGTCAGCTTTGACGGGGTCAGCTTCGCCTACGAAAAGGACAAGCCGGTTCTGGAGGATATCAGCCTGGAGGTGGCGCCGGGGCAGACGATCGCGCTTGTCGGACCGACCGGCGCCGGCAAAACTACCATCATCAGCCTGCTCAGCCGCTTCTATGACGTGACGGGCGGCAGCATCCGCATTGACGGGCGGGATATCCGCCGGGTGCGGCAAAATTCCATCCGCGAACAACTGGGCATTGTGCTGCAGGATACCTTTCTCTTCAGCGGCACGGTGATGGAGAATATCCGCTATGGCCGGTTAGACGCGGGGGATGACGAGGTCATCGAAGCGGCCAAGCTGGCCAACGCCGATGCCTTCATCCACCTGCTGCCCCGGGGCTATCAGACCCAAGTGTCCGAAAAAGGGCATAACTTCAGCCAGGGGCAGCGGCAGCTGCTGGCGATCGCCCGCGCCATCCTGGCTGATCCGCGCATTTTGATCCTCGACGAAGCCACCAGCAGCGTCGATACCCGCACCGAGATTCACATCCAGGAAGCGCTGCTGCGCCTGCTGGAAGGGCGCACAGCCTTTGTCATCGCGCATCGGCTGAGCACCATTCGCAATGCCGATCAAGTGCTGGTGGTCAATAACCAGCGCATCATCGAACGCGGCACACACGATGAACTGCTGGCGCTGCGCGGCTTCTATTATCAGTTGTACATGAGCCAGTATCATCATCTGGCGGAACTGGCGGCTGGGGACTGAGCATCTTCTACAAATGTCTGCCAACCTGACAAGCGATACCGTCGATGTACTGATCGTTGGGGCCGGCATCTCCGGCATCGCCGCCGCCTACTATTTGAAGACGCGCTGCCCGCAGCTTACCTGGACCATCGTCGAAGGGCGCGACGCTATCGGCGGCACCTGGGACTTTTTCCGCTATCCCGGCCTCCGTTCCGATTCCGACATGTTCACGCTCGGGTATCGCTTCCGCCCCTGGCGCGGCCAGGATGCCATCGCCGACGGCGCGTCTATCTTGCAGTACCTCAAGGACACCGCCCGCGAATTCGGCATCGACCGGCGCATCCGCTTCAACCAGCGCGTGCGCCGCGTCAGTTGGTCTTCCGACGAAGCGCTGTGGACGGTCGATATCGAGCGCGGCGGCGAGGAGCTCCAGATCCGCTGCAACTTCCTCTTCATGTGCACGGGATACTACCGCTACGACGGCGGCTATACGCCGAGCTGGCCGGGCATGGACCAGTTTTCCGGGCTGATCGTCCATCCACAGGCTTGGGGCGGGCGCGGACAGGACGCCGACCGCGGCGATCCGGACTACGCTGGCAAGCGCGTCATCGTCATCGGCAGCGGCGCGACAGCAGTGACCATCGCGCCGGCCCTGGCGCGGGAGGCAAAGCATGTGACCATGCTCCAGCGCTCGCCCAGCTATGTCGTCAGCATGCCCGCGCGCGACGACCAGGTCAATCGCCTGCGCGGCCGCCTGCCGGAGCGGCTGGTGAACTGGCTGGCGCGCTGGAAAATGATCCTCTTCGGCATCTACTATTATCGCAAGGCGCGGGTCCATCCCCGCGAGACGCGGGAGATCATTCTGGGCGGCATCCGCGGAATCATGGGACCGGATTATGACGTGGAGCGGCACTTCGGTCCCGCCTACAAGCCTTGGGATCAGCGCGTCTGCGTCGCGCCGGACGCCGACCTGTTTGGGGCTATCAAAGACGGTAAAGTCACGATGGTCACCGATCATATCGAGCGCTTCGTGGAAGCGGGCTTGCAATTGCGCTCGGGCGAGATCCTGCCCGCCGATATCATCGTCACCGCCACCGGCATGCGCATGCGCATCATGGACGGCGTGGAAATGATCGTCGACGGTCAAGTGGTGGAACTGGGCGATACCCTGAGCTACAAAGGTCTGATGTATAGCAATATCCCCAACCTGGCTTCGGCTTTCGGCTATACCAATGCCTCCTGGACGCTCAAATGCGAGTTGATCTGCGAGTATGTTTGCCGCTTGCTCAATTACATGCGTCGGCGCGGTTACCGGCAATGCGCGCCGCGCCTCGCCGCGGGCTCGCTCGCGTCCGAGCCGATGATTGATTTCACATCCGGTTATGTGCAACGCGCGCGCGACGAGTTGCCCAAGCAGGGGAGCCAGCCGCCTTGGCGGGTCTATCAGAATTATGTCAAGGACTTGCTGATGATGCGCTACGGCAAGATAGACGACGACGTGATGGAGTTCAGGCGTTGAGGCGGTAGCCGCCCGCCAAACCCCTACTCACAAGCGCAACTCCCAACCTCCGTCCTGCACCGCCGCGCGGAAGACCGCGTCATCCAAGCCCAGCCCGAAGCCCGGCGCGTCGGGAATCAGGACATGACCGTCCTCAACGCGATAAGCCGAGGCCTCTATGCCGGGCGTGATCGTCTCGTCCCATTCGACGAAAGCGAAGCCCTTGATCGCCGTCGCCAGATGACCGGAGACATAATTGCCCAGGTGGCGGCCGTAATGATGCGGCGCGGCGCGGAGGCCCCAGTCATCGAGTTGCGCGCCGGTCTCCAGCCAGTGGCTGAAGCCGTGGCTGAAGATATCGTACTGGATGACATCCACGAAGCCGTCTCGCGCCCAATCCATCAGTGCCGTTGCCGCCCAGCCTTCGCCGTCGGCGATCAGCACGGACAAGCCCTCGCGGTCCATCCAGGCTTGCAACTCCTGGTAAAGCTCCGGATCTTCGTGGAAAGCCTCCTCGAGCCAGAACAAGTTGCAGTCGGCCGTTTCCGCCAGTACGCGCTTGGCGATGTTGAGGTTGTAGCCATTGTTGGCGTCAATCATGATCCTAGCCTGGGGTCCCACCGCAGCGCGCACGGCTTTTATGACGGCGATATCTCGCGCCGTGCCCGCTTCCAGCGGCATGTGCCGGGCGCCGCGCCCCACCTTGATCTTGAAGGAACGGTGCTTCTTCTCGTAGCCTTCCCGCGCGTGTTCGGCGATGAGCGCGGCGCCCGCTTCGTCCGAGTCCAGATGCAAGTCGTTCATGTAGAGCGAGGTATCGTAACAGGGGACGCGTAGACACTGTCCCGCCGGGACGCGCAGCGGCTCCGGGATTGGCGCGTCCGGCGGCGCGGCCAGGGCATAGGCTGGCAGCCCCCGCAGCGCCCCGGCCAAATCCCAAAGCGGAAAATCAAAGGCGCGGGCGGAACTTGCAACGCGGCCGTCGTCGGTCAACAGATGGGCGATGTCCCGGCCCAGCAGTTGCCGCGCTTCTTCGCGCCCGGCAAAGCAAAGCCCAAAGCCGGAAGCGCCATCCGCCGTGGTCAAGCGCATGATCTGAAGATGGACTTCAATGCCGTGGATGTTCAAACGCGAATTGTTGCCGGCTTCTCGCGGTCGCCGTCCGATTAAGGGCGCGGACTCGATGCGAGCGATTCTCGCCTTTTCCATGAGCCTGCCTTCCTGTCGCTAGGCTTCGCCAAACATGAGGCCCGTGGGGATGACATCGGTGGCCTCGCCGCGCCGCATCGCCTCGGCCGTGTCCAGGATGCTGGCGAAGTCGTGGCGGGGCTGGAAACCGAGCGCTGTCTTTATCTTGGTCAAGTCCAGTTCAAAGTAGTTCATGAAAGGCAGGCGCGCTTCAACGTAGGGCAGGTTGCAGCGCTGCGCCAGCATCGGCACGATTTCAGCCCAGTCGAAGATGGCGGCGCCGGCCAGATTGAAGACTTCGCCGACCGCTCCGTCAGATTCTATCGCCAGCGCCAGGCCATCGGCGATGTCGCGGACGTCGCCGAAGTGCTGGCGGTAGGGCGCGCCATTGGGATTGAGGCTCAGCAACAGTTTCTCTTCGCCGTCCCAGCCCGCGCGCAGGGTCTCAATCATGTCCAGAACCTCAGGATCGTTCTTGTCGCGTATGTCTTTCACCTCGTAGGACTCGTCATTGCTGTAGGTGGCATAAGCCGAGCTATAGAGAAAATGCCGCGGCAGGCCGGCTTCGTTGAGGAATTCGCTCGGTTCGATCACGGTGGAGAAGCGCATGGCGCAGGTGGGAATGCCGTATTGATAGTGATAGACCAGCGCCAGTTCTTCGCCGAGCCACTTGGTCATTAAGTAAGCCATATTGGGGTATTTGCCCGCCATGTCTTCGGTAATGGGCCGCTCGAAGTAACGCCCGTTGACGCGCGCGTCCCAATAGACGCCTTCCGTGCTGGCGTAGACGAAGCGATGCAGATTCGGGCAGCGCTCGCGAATGCTTTCGAGGATATTCAGCGTGCCCATGGCGTTGATATCGAGGTACTGCCGATTGTCAAAGGGTCCCTGAAAGGCGGCCGCCAGATGATAGATGGCGTCGACGTCCGCCACGGCATTGCTGACATCCTCGGGAACCCGCAGGTCGCCGAAGACTGTTTCCACGCCGTCATAGGCATCCAGTTTCTTGGCGCGGCTGGCGTCGGCGAGGTAGACAAAGCTGCGCACCGTATGCCCGGCATCCAGCAGGCGGGTAACCAGATTCGCGCCGATGCGCCCGGTGCCGCCCGTGACCAGAATTTTCATGCGTTTTCTCCCGATTCCGGCGAAACATTGAAGCCGATTCTACTGACAATCGCTCCCCAATCCAAACATTTGCCCTGCATGCCAGGGTAATCACACTGAACTTCCCCTGATTTATTGGACAGTCGAATCGTCCCTGCTGCCTGCGGGTGTCCCCACCGTCTGCCTCCAATTAATCCGCATCGCCAGAAATAGGCCTTTGCTGAGGCCACTGTCGGTGATGTAAGGTGTGAACCTTCCCCGATTTTGTGGACGGTCAAGTTGTCCATTACAAAAGCTCTCCCTCGCACTTTACCAGTTTAGTCATTAATGATTTCAAGATTAAACGTTTGCAAGCGCGCTTTGGCGGTATCTGCTGGGGGTTTCGCCGGTGAAGCGGGTAAATGCCTGGGTGAATCCACTAAGACTATTGTAGCCAACATCCAGAGCCGCTTCAGTCACGCCGGCGTTGGCGGCGAGCAGTTCCATAGCTCGCATCATACGCGCTTTGTGTAAGAACTGGTACCAAGAGTGACCGGTCTCCTGATTCATGCGGCGGCGCAAGGTACGAGCTGACAAATTGGCGACTTTCGCTACATCCTGTAAACGGACTTCACGCAGATTTGCCAATGTGTAGTCCATTGCTACCGCGAGTGCGGGTGACTTTGCAAGTGGCAGGCGAAAGGGATGTTCCTTAGCCATCCACTCATGACACAGTGTGGCCATAGTTTGAAAAAAGAGGTTGGCAGTGCTGTCGTTCGGATCCCGGTCAACGCCCCAACGCACACTGTGTAGGATCATTTCTCGAAGCAGATGCGGCACTGAAAAGATCCGGCACTTACTTTTCGGCACGCCTGGAAAATCGGGGTCAAAGCAGATCGTCCGCAGCGAGACTGCTGTCATAAAGTCGGTCGAGTGTGGTACGCCGCTTGGCATCCAGGCGGCCCGAAGTGGTGGCAAGAGAATTTGCGTTGACTCCACCTTGATATGCAGTATGCCGCGAATAGCATAAACCAAATTGTGACGCAAATGACTATGTAAACCGTGTGTTCGCTTTTCAGAATCAATGGCGTAGCAAAAGGCTGGCGCTTGCGACCTATCGATTTCAGGATCAGGAAAGTTCATTTAATCCCTCGCTACCATGCTCGATACTTTCCCATAATATATACCAGCTGTCCGTTTAGAACAAATACTTGTCCGAAATACGCGAGACGACATATAGAATTGGGAATATAGTGAAAAAAGCCTGATGAAATTCTTGAAAACCTTGATTTCGCTTAGGAGCGATAATAATCATTCTCAATCAGCGATCATATAGACTTCTTTGTCGGTCACGCGAAGCAGACTTGGGATTGTGAATGTGTAGTTTTGAGACTGGCTCATATAAGTCAGGTGCAATTCATAGAGATCATCCAAGGGGTTACAGTGTTGCCAACTGTGCGCGTTGATCTTTTCAGCGACAACCTAGCCAAGCCAACACCAGAAATGCGGCAGTTTATGTGTGAGGCTCCGGTAGGTGACGAAACGAAACATGAGGATCCAACCGTCAATCTCCTGCTTGATATGACGATCGATTTGTTGGGCAAAGAAGCCGCTGTGTTTATGCCGACAGGGACAATGTGCAATGAGATTGCCTTTGCAGTCCACTGTCGTCCCGGAGATGAAATCTTTATGGACAAAACCGCCCATCCGCTCCACTATGAGGGCGGAGGGCCCGCGGCTTTAGCGGGGGTGTCAATCCAGACGCTGGAGGGGGATGGGGGTATCTTCTCGGCTGATCAACTAAAATCCGCAATCCGCCCGCCAAGCCGTTTTTTCCCGCGTCCGTCCTTAGTTTCTGTCGAGCAATTCAGTATGCTGGGCGGGGGAAGAATTTGGTCCTTAGAACAGATCCATGCCGTTACGGATGTTGCCCGAGAGTCCGGACTTGCAACACATCTTGATGGCGCTCGCCTCCTGATTGCCTCAGCAGCAACTGGTGTACCTGCTGCTGAGTACGCTGCCCCATTTGATTCCGTCTGGATAAGCCTTGACAAAGCCATTGCAGCGCCAGTAGGGGCTGTTATGGCAGGTCCCAAGGAGTTTATTGAAGACACGTTGTTTTGGAAGTTGCGTGTTGGGGGTAGTTGGAGACAGCCTGGCATTATCGCGGCTGGTGGTGTCTACGCCCTTCAGCATAACGTTGAGCGTATCCCCGAATTACTGGAAAACGCCAGGCTTCTTGCCGAGTTATTGCGAGGTACTCCAGGCATTGAACTCGAGCCGGAGTCCGTCACAACCGATATCGTCTTCTTCGAAATTACGAATCCAAATATGACAGCCGCCGCATTTCAAAAACAGCTTCTGGATGAATATCAGATTCGCGTTAGCGTTATGGGACCCCAACTTGCGCGTATATGTATGAATCTGGACATTTCGACCGACGACGTCCGTGAGGCCGCTGCGTCAATCCGAGAGGTTTTCACAAAAGCCGCTGCTACAACAGGACAAAAAGCGTGAATGATTTCGGTTGCCGGCGCCACAAATTGCAAATTTAGAACAAGGTGCGGATTATGGACTAAAACGACAGATTGTCCGATTCCCTCAGCAAGGGAAAGTTAATGAAGGAGAAACATACAATGGTTTCAAAAGGAGAGTTCAAAAAGAAAGCAGCTCTGAGTCGGCGGCAATTCCTCAAACTTTCAGCTGCAGGCGGTGGTTCGCTAGCGGTTTCATCGGGACTGGGTGGCATTCTGCTCGCTAGATCCGCTCCGGTCTTTGCCCAAGGAAATACGAATTTGGTAGCGGCTGTGGGTGCCGAGCCGCCTAGCCTGGATCCGCAGGCCATTGAACAGCGGATTCCTCAGATGATTACTTGGAATATCTATGAACCGCTTATCGATCGTGACGACCAGGGAAGGACTATACCGTGGTTGGCAGAATCTTGGGAACAAATCGATAACACGACGACGCGTTTCAAGTTACGCGAGGGCATCTCTTTCCACAATGGCGAAGCGTTTAATGCAGATGCTGCTGTCTTCAGCGTAAATCGAATTGTTGCCCCGGAACTGGCTTCTCAGTGGATCGGAGTCGTCGGCACGATCAAGAATGCCACCAAGGTCGATGATATGACCATTGACATCGAGACGCATGATGTGGACCCAATCTTGCTTGGGCGCTTGACCGCGCTGGCAATGATGGCGCCCGGGTGGACGCAAGAGGTAGGCGATGAGGTTTCCTCGACGACCAACGGCACTGGAGCATACAAGCTAAGAAACTGGCACCGCAATGTCCAAGTCGAATTAGAATCCAATGAGGACTATTGGGGAGGCGCCCCGAGCATCAAGTCAGCTACATTGCGCATTATTGGTGAAGACTCTACGCGTTTCCAATCTGTCAAGACTGGCGAAATCGACATATACCTCGGTCCTTTGCCCGATCACTTGCCAGAACTGCCTAAATTCGAGGCGCCGCTCGCGCAGGAATTCTCCATGGTGCGGCTCAGCAACCTGGAAGGCTCACCCGTTGCCGACCGGCGCATTCGTCAGGCAATGAATTATGCGGTCGATAAAGAGTTGATCCTCCAGCAGCTGCATGCCGGCTTGGGCACGGTGTCGCCGGGTCAGCTTTCGGCCCCGGGGATGTTCGGATACAACCCAAACCTGGCGCCTTATCCCTTTGACCTGGATCAAGCCAAGTCTTTGCTCGCTGAGGCTGGCGCCGAGGGACTGGAGATTGACTACGTCGCTCCAAAGGGCCGATATGCCGGTGACGCCATATTGAACCAAGCCATCGCGGAAATGCTGGAACAAGCTGGTTTGAAGGTGAATCTGAACCTGCTCGACCCTCAATCATGGGTACGATTTGGCGACCGCAACCAAACCCCGGTTCCGCCATCATGCTGGTACCTCGTGCACTCCAATAGCCTCTTCGACGCGGACCGGACCGTTTCCAGTTACTATACGGACGAGAGTCCGTTCTCGGCGTATCACAATGATGAAATTCGCACATTATTCGAAGCCGGGCGTGTAGAACTGGATCTTGCGGAACGTGAGAAGATTTACCATCGGGTATTCGAGTTAGGGCGCGAGGATCCCCCGGCTATCTTCATGTTGCAACTCGTTGATCTCTGGGCTTTGACCGAACGAACCCAGTTCAAACCGCGTCCCGATGGCCGCTTCATACTCCGCACCATGTCACTGTAAACACACAAACGCTAGGGAGGGCTGGGATACTGCCCTCCTTAGGCACATTTTGCGAAAGCATCGTCTGTGAAATAGAAAAGGAAATGCTGATGCTGCGACTACTCTTAAAGAGAACGGTGCACTCTTTCTTTTTGATTACCGCAGTCGTGAGTGTTGTCTTCCTGACCACTTTTGTCATTGGTGATCCAGTACGCGCTTTACTTCCAGCAGAGACACCTGAAGAGATCGTTGAGCAATATCGGGAAGAGAGAGGCTTCAACAGGCCGGTTCTCATTCAATACGTAGATTATATGAGCCATGCGTTCGTTGGCGACTTTGGCGACAGTTGGTGGCAACGAACGCCGGCATTGCCCATCGCATTGCGCCCCCTCCCGGCAACATTCCAGCTTGGTATTTTTGCCATGACCCTGGCAATTTCGCTGGGGATTCCGATTGGAGTGTATGCCGGGATGAAACCCGGCTCGTGGGCGGACCGTTTGGCGACCGTGACCTCACTATTGGGTGTGTCAATGCCGCTCATTTGGCTCTGTCCGATGTTGGCATTTATTTTTGCGGTTACCTTGGGATTATTACCCACCGCAGGATACGGATCCTGGCAGCATATGGTCCTCCCTACGATTGCCCTGGCAGCTTTGCCATTAGGACGCATTGTGCAGATCACCCGAGCATCAATCATAGACGAACTGGTGAAGCAGTATGTCACAACAGCCCGCGCCAAAGGGCTGCCGAATCGCCGCGTCCTGGTTCAGCACGTACTCAGGAATGCCTTGCTTCCGGTCATTACCGTTTCCGGTTGGGAGTTTGTTCTGGTTGTCTCCGGCTACACAATCATCGTTGAGGCAGTGTTTGGCTGGCCGGGCGTCGGTTGGATGCTCTTTAGCGCGATACGAATCCGCGATGTGCCCTTGTTAGCTGCAACCGCATTTGTGATAGCCGTCGTGGTTGTTGTGATCAATTTCGCTATTGATATTCTCTATATCATCGTGAATCCCTTGATTCGATACGAATAGTTTAATCCAAATGAATGGACAATGATGACAAACGATTAGAGGTATCTTATGACCACAGAACTCGCTTCTGATGATGTTACTCAAGCCAGGTTTGTGAACGTCCGTTACAAGGACCTGTATAAACTGTTACGAACACTTTTTCACGATCCTTTTTCGACGACGGCTGCCATCATCCTGATTGTTTTGGTGATCATCGCTATTGCCGCGCCGGTTCTCTCTCCATTTGATCCTACCGCTCAGTCATTGCTGCGGCGCCTCACACCCCCGGCCTGGGTAGAAGGCGGCTCTGAAGCAAATCTGCTGGGTACGGATTTGCTGGGCCGCGACATGCTCAGTCGTATTATCTATGGAACGCGCATGTCCTTGATGATTGGCGTGGTAGTTGTCGTCGTAGCTGGCATTATCGGAACAATTATCGGGATGCTTGCCGGGTACCTCGGTGGTCGCTTTGATGCAATCGCGATGCGCTTCATCGATTTCCAGACCGCCATTCCTTACTTTTTGCTCGCTATGACGATAATGGCTGCGATTGGTCCCGGAGCGAGGAACCTGATAATCGTGCTCAGCCTTGGCAGTTGGGTGATCTTTGCCCGCCTTGCTCGGGGCACGATGCTTTCTATTCGCCACGCGGTCTACATTGAGGCTGCTCGCGTGACCGGGGGCAGCGAATACTGGATTTTGGTGCGGCACGCTTTGCCAAATCTCACCTCGACTATCGTGACATTGGCAACCTTGGAACTTTCGCGCGCAATCCTTACCGAAGCTGGGCTGAGTTTCCTGGGACTTGGCGTCCAACCGCCGAACTCAGCCTGGGGCTTAATGGTGGCTGAAGGCCATGATTATATCTCGACCGCTAATTGGCTAAGCACATTTCCAGGTCTCATGGTCATGATCACCACGCTGAGCATTAACGTATTCGCCACCTGGCTTCGGAAAGCCACCGATCCCGTCCAGCGCGGTCGTATGTGAGCCCAATGGACGGCAATTAGCGCCACCGTGATCTTGCCCATAAGAAGAATGATTTGAATACGGCATTTTCAGGTCGATTGCGAAAAACTTGGCTTGATGAAGGGAAAACAAATGGGACCCTTGCTTGAAGTAAAAAACCTGGAAACACAGTTTTTTACCAAAGAAGGTATTGTTAGAGCCGTTAACAGCATTAGCTACGAATTAAACACAGGCGAGACGCTTGGCATTGTTGGCGAAAGCGGATGCGGCAAGAGCGTTGGAGCATTGTCGCTGTTGCGCCTCATTCCGTCGCCGCCGGGGAAAATCGTGGGTGGTGAAATCCTCTTTGATGGAATTGATCTTCTGAAAGTCCATGAAAGCGAAATCGAGCGGATACGCGGCAACAGAATAGCGATGATCTTTCAAGATCCGATGACGTCGCTCAACCCTATGATGCCCATTGGACGCCAGATCAGCGAGTCACTCGAACTACATCTGAAGATGAACAAGAAAGAAGCCAGAGCCAAAGCCATCGAACTGTTAGAAATGGTTCGTATTCCCTCTGCCGCCGACCGCATTGACGATTATCCCATACAGTTTTCAGGGGGGATGCGCCAGCGCGTCATGATCGCGATGGCTCTGTCATGCAACCCGCAAATACTCATCGCGGATGAGCCAACTACTGCGCTTGATGTGACCATTCAAGCTCAAATCACGGATCTGGTCAATCGTCTGAGAGAAGAAATTGGCATGGCTGTCATTTGGATCACCCATGACTTGGGTGTAGTAGCTGGATTGACCGATCGGGTGATCGTGATGTACGCAGGACGCATCGTTGAAGAAGCGCCGGTTGAGGAACTTTATGAGAACCCGCGTCACCCTTATACGATCGGACTGCTGGGATCTGTTCCTCGCCTTGACGAAGAAAGACCGGAACAACTGACCTCAATCGAAGGAATGCCGCCAGATATGATTGACTACCCTAGCGGGTGCCCATTCTATGCTCGCTGCACATTCAGAATAGACAGGTGCCTTGAGTCGCCACCCGATCTTAGGGCGGTAGGACCCGGGCACAAAGCAGCGTGCATTGTTGACGTATCCGCCAGCACACTGCCGAGCTCTGTCATCTCTTAGAATAAGAGCGTATGCGGTTAGGCATAAGAGGAGATGAACAATGGAAGCAAAGAGAAACGGCAATGATACGGATGAAGTTCTCCTTAGCGTAAACAATCTGAAAGTGCATTTCCCTATCAACCGCGGCATCATTTTTCCACGACACGTTGGGGATATCAAAGCTGTAGACGGTGTATCGTTTGACGTAAAACGGGGCGAAACGCTGGGCTTGGTTGGTGAAAGCGGTTGCGGTAAGAGCACAACCGGTCGCGCTATTGTGCGGCTGGAACAGCCTACCGCCGGCACAGTCGAATTCCAGGGTATTGAGATGACCACCCTTGAAGGAGAAAGCCTTCGCAAAACCCGTCGCAGAATTCAGATGATTTTCCAGGACCCATACGCCTCGCTCAACCCCAGGCTGAGAGTGATAGATATTGTTGGCGATCCACTAAAAGTACACAATATTTCCAGTGACAAGGCTCTCACGAATCAAGTAAGGGAACTGCTGAATATTGTTGGCTTAAATCCCAATTTTATCACTCGTTACCCACATGAATTCTCAGGTGGTCAGCGCCAGCGCATCGGCATAGCCCGCGCCTTGGCGCTACGGCCCGATTTTATTGTTTTCGACGAACCTGTCTCGGCTCTAGACGTGTCTATTCAAGCGCAAATAATCAATCTGCTGGAAAACTTGCAGTCCGAGTTTCGGCTAACGTATCTGTTCATTGCTCATGATTTGGCGGTCGTTCGTCACATTAGCGACAGGGTGGCGGTGATGTACCTGGGCAAGCTCGCGGAGCTAACGGATAGAGAGCGGTTGTATAAGACCCCCTTGCATCCTTACACTCAAGCTCTGCTATCGGCCGTACCCATTCCCAATCCCATCGCCGAGCGTGAGCGTTTTAAGAACCGCGTCATCCTGGAGGGTGACGTACCCAGCCCAGATAACCCGCCCAAAGGCTGCAACTTCTGTACGCGTTGTCCTGCCAAGACCCGCGTTATGAACGAAAAGCAAATAGACTGTAGTCAAGTTGAGCCTGAATTCAGACAAGCTGAACCAGGGCATTGGGTCGCTTGCCACCTCTATGATTGACAGTAACCTAAATCCGGGACAAGAGCGCATCTTTCATAGAAAGCGATGTGCTTTCTGTGACTAACAGTGAGTGACAGCTATCTCTCTGACGCGCCCTTATTGGTCATGCTGACAGTCCGAGTGCCATCTCAATGAACGGTCCCACCGACTTCCCCAGCACCGCTACGCCAGCTTCGTGCGCAAATGGCAACCCGAATTGGCTCCGGGCCATGCCGTTTAGCGCGAAGTCGTAACCGCCGATATTGACGATGCAGGCAAGGCCATTCCGACACTCGACGGTGACCCGGTCTTTGCGAAATGGCCACTCGTCGCCGAACTCTGCCTTACTGACAGCACGCGACGGCCAGCCCGATGCCGCGATCTCTTGATCAGAACGTTTGATCCACTGGTCGGCGTCGGCCTTGAGGATCTCCACCGAACGGCGATAGTCGAAAGTGCCGAATTCGTCGTCCCGGAGGTTCCCGAACTCCCGATACACGACTGAGAGCCCCCTGATTTCACCTTCGGGGTCGGCATGTCCCCCAAGCGTGAACTGCATGGCGATCGCACGGACTAGTTGTATAGTCCCGTGTTGAGGTGGGTCGGTTTTTCGTGAAATTTCTCTGGG
>JAPPMO010000107.1 GCA_028873975.1 Chloroflexota bacterium | reverse complement strand
GTCCTTTTGCTCATTGGAAACAGTGCCATTATAATCCAGGACTATACAGGTAGGGGCGAGCCTTGGCTCGCCCGCAAAACCTAGCCGGAACAGGTGGGCGAGCCAAGGCTCGTCCCTACATTGACCTTGCAATTTGTGCATGACTTACTTGGAACTACTTCCGTGTCTCAGTGGTTATATTTCAGTTTGTATTGTCTTAATTGTAGCGCATGTTCATTTTATGCGATTGTCCTGCAATCTGTATCAAATTTGTGGATATTTTTCCTACATCCTGTACAATATGAATAAGGCTATTGCACAGGAGAACCTCCATGAACATCGGCATCCCAACGGAAATCAAGGCCGACGAGCACCGCGTGTCCCTGCCGCCTGCCGGCGTGCGCGAGTTCGCCAGACGTGGGCACCGGGTGTTGGTCGAAACTCAAGCCGGCACAGGCAGCGGATTTACCGACGACGAATACTTTGAGGCTGGCGCGACGATCCTCGATTCCGCCGCGAGAGTTTGGGCGCAAGCGGACATGGTCATCAAAGTAAAAGAACCACAACCGAGCGAGTATCGGCACTTGCATCCGGATCTGATTTTGTTCACATATCTTCATCTCGCTGCCGAAGCGGAGCTAACTCATGCCATGTTGCAAAGCGGCGTAACGGGAATCGCCTATGAAACCGTCCAGGACCCGTCGGGCCGTTTGCCGCTGTTGGAACCGATGAGTGAAGTAGCCGGACGCATGGCGGCGCAGGTTGTCTCGCGCTATCTGGAAAGGCACAAGGGCGGGCGCGGCTTGTTGATGGGCGGCGTGCCTGGCGTGGCCTCCGCGAATGTGGTCATCCTGGGCGCGGGAACCGTCGGCGCCAACGCGGCAAAAATCGCCCTGGGCATGGGCGCCAATGTCACCCTGCTGGACATTAATCTGGATCGCCTGCGCTATCTCGAAGATGTGCTGGATGGAAACCTGAATACCTTGTACTCCAACAGCGGCAATATCGCCGCTGCCATCCGGACTGCGGACGCGCTCATCGGATCCGTGCTGATCACTGGCGCCCGCGCGCCTATGCTTGTCACCCGCGACATGCTGCCGAGCATGCCCGCGGGCAGCGTCATCGTCGATGTAGCGGTGGACCAGGGCGGCTGCGTCGAGACCACAAGCGTGACCACACATAGTCAGCCGACCTTTGTCTTGGACGACGTCCTGCACTATGGCGTTGCCAATATGCCCGGCGCGGTGCCGCGCACCTCGAGTCTGGCGCTGTCGAACGCCACCCTGCCCTACGCCTTGAAAATCGCGGATCTGGGAGTTGCTGCGGCTCTAGGGACGGATGCCGCGCTGCTGAAGGGGCTCAATACATTCGATGGACAATGCGCGCATCCTGCTGTTGCCAAGACCTTTGGCCTCCCCTACAATGCCCCTTCAGACATCCTCCGCCGGGTAGACGCCAGCGAAATGGCGCTCATCTGACCAACTGGACGCCGATGAAGAAGGGCAGCAAAAGCCTCGCCACGACTAGCGGCATCATCATAAGCATCGTCTTTCTCTACCTGGCTTTTCGCGATCTCAAGGCGGAACAATTCTGGAGCAGCATAAAGACGGTCAAGGTCCAACTGCTCCTGCTCGCTGTCCCGATATATTTCATCGCGCTGACCGTCATCGCTTTGCGCTGGCAATACCTGTTGCGCGCGGTGCGCTTGATTCCACTGCGTTCCCTGGCGGAATTGGTCACCATCTGCTACATGGGCAACGGCCTCTATCCCCTGCGCGCCGGCGAGGCGCTGCGAATTTATTTGCTGCGGCGCAATCATAACGTGCCGCTTGCCAGCGCGACCGCCACGGTCATGGTAGAACGCGCCTTTGATGGCTTGGTGATGTTGTCCTTTATCATGTTTAGCCTGTTGTTCATCGACATCCAGTCGGCTGAAGTCGCGGCAATCGTCAGCATCGCTGCGCCGCTCTTTGTCGGCGCTGTCGCAGTGTTTTTCCTTCTGGCGGCAAAGCCGGCGCTTTTGCGGGGGCTTATGAGCTCGCTCAGTCGAATCCTTCCAGATCGTCTGGCGACCTTGATCAATCAAGTTGGCGACGACATGACCTCCGGCTTGGCCGGTCTGCGCGCGCCGACTTTGCTGCTGGGCGCTGTCATCAGCAGCTATGTGACCTGGACGATAGAAGCCGCCGTCTATTGGCTGGTCATGTTTGCCTTTGGGCTGGACCATAGCTTCACTGTCGCGCTGCTTGTCATCGGCGCCGTCAATCTGGCTGGGGTTATTTCAGCCGCCCCCGGACAAGTTGGGCTATACGAATTCGTCGTAAGCACGATACTTGTCGCCTTGGGCACAAGCGCCGCAATTGCGGCAAGTTATGCGGTCGTCGTACATCTCGTGATTTGGGCGCCAGCAACGCTCTTCGGGTTTCTTCTCTTGCTGCGCCAGGGAATGGGCTTCGCCGACATCAGGCGCGCCCGGGAATTGAAACAGGCGCTATCCTGATAGCCCGCGTCCGCTAATTGCCGGTCACGGTGTCAAAGTGTTTGACCAATTTTTGCAATTCGAGCCAAAAGGCTTCCGGGATGTCGACTTGCACGGCCGCGAAGCTTGATGCGGCTTCTTCCGATATGCGCGCTCCTGGAATCGTGGCTGTAACTTGGGGATGCCTTGCGCACCATTGCAATGCGGCTGCGATCATTGGGATGGAATAGCTCTCGCACAAACGCTGGATCTTGCGGACCTGATCAAGGCAGGCCCGCGAGAAATAGCGATTAAGATACTCCGCGCCTGCTACAGGACCGGTTACCAATAAGCCCCGCTCTAGCGCTGTAGCCACCACCAGCCCAACATCATGCCTTTGAGCCGCGTCAAAAATACCGCGTTCGGCCGTCAAGTTAATCAAGCTCCAGGAATCGGCGATGACCGCGGCGTCGAATTCGCCGCTGCGGATGTATGGCAGGTTGGTCGCGGGATCATTCGCCGCCGTGCCGACAAACTTGATCACGCCTTGGTCTTGCAAGCGGCGCAAGGCGCCCAAGGCGCCGCGATTGGATAAAACATCTTCCATGGGAAAGTCCATGGGATCGTGTATGTAGACCAGCTCCATTCGATCGAGACCCATGCGCTCGAGGCTCGCGTCGACGCTTCTGAGAATGCCTTCGAAGCTGAAGTCGAATCCCTCGTAAGTCCGTCCCGCTTTCGTGGTGACAATAACCTCATCACGCAATTGCGGCCGCTGACGCAGCGCCTCGCCGATCATCGTCTCGCTTAACGCGCGTCCATAAAGCGCTGCGGTATCAATAAACCGGTAACCGGCATCAAGGGCATCAACCAGCGTCTTGACGCCAAGCTCTTCGTCAACCTGATTGCCGCCCTGCAGGTATTCGCTCAGCGTCTGACGCGGCGTGGGAATACCGGTAAAAGCCGTTCCCAATCCAATGATGGGCAGCATCAGTTCGGTTCGGCCCAGTCGTTTATATTGCAAGGTGTGCCTCAGCTATATCTATCAACAGAATCGCCGAATTCAGGTTTAATCTGCTCATCAGTCTTGCCAAAACGGCGCTGACGCCGGCCATATTCCAGCAATGCCGCGTGGAAATGACGCCGGTCAAAGTCCGGCCAATAAGTCGGCGTGGTGTAAATCTCGCTATAAGCGCCCTGCCAGATCAGAAAGTTGCTCAAACGAAACTCGCCGCTGGTTCGAATGATGAGATCGGGATCAGGCAAGTCGCTGGTGTATATATAGTCGCTGATCGTTTGCTCGGTGATGCGCTCTGCGGCGATGCCATCGCGGACGATATTCTGTACCGCATGGACAATTTCATCGCGGCCCCCATAGTTAAAGGCGACGTTGAGGATCAAGCGTTTATTGCCGCGGGTGTAGTGACAGGCGTCGACGACTTTGCGCGCCAGTCGCGGTTCAATGCCCTGCAATTCGCCAATGTGGCGGATCTGAACGCCCTCTTCGTGCAACTCCCGCAATTCCCGGTCAATCACCATCTCCAGGATACGCATCAACAACCGGACTTCGCGGCGCGGGCGCGACCAGTTCTCCGTAGAAAAGGCATAAATGGTCATGATCTTGACGCCGAACTCGACCGCCGCGCGGATGATGCGACGCAAGTTTTCGGTTCCCTGGCGGTGGCCCTCCGAGCGCGGCAATCCGCGCTGCTTCGCCCAACGTCCGTTGCCATCCATGATGATCGCCACGTGCGCCGGCACCTTAACCAGTTCGGGTAATTCGAATTTCGTCCGCAGTTCTTCGCTTGTGAGCACAACCATGAAATGCCTTTGTTCCAGCAGTCGCTCATCCTTATGTAATAATCCAACATGCGCGCGAGCGAAAGGCGCTTGCTATTTTGCGTTAGCGCTGCTGTCCTTTTCGCCGCCGCCGAGCGACTACTTGTTTACACCTTTGCCGCAACGATTCCTCATTCTTGCAGCGGAAAACCCGCAGGCCATCGCGTCCAACTGATGGCATCCTCAAGCTTTAGACCTCCATGATATCTTTTTCTTTATCCGCGCCAAGCTCGTCGATCTGTTTGATAAAGTAATCGGTCAACTTCTGCACTTCGACCTCACCGCGCTTGCGTTCGTCTTCCGATATCAACTTCTCTTTCTCGAAGTCCTGCAGATCGCTATTGGCTGAACGCCGGATATTGCGGATGGCAACGCGCGTGTCTTCCATGCGGCGATTGAGGAACTTCACCAATTCCTTGCGGCGCTCCATCGTGAGCGCGGGCATATTGAGCCGGATATTTTCGCCATCGACGTTGGGATTAACCCCGATATCCGACATTTGTATCGCCTTCTCGATGCTCTTGACTGCCGACTTGTCATAGGGGCGGATCAAGATCAGCATCGCCTCCGGCGTTGAAATGCTTGCTAATTGTCGAAGTTCGGTGTCTTGTCCATAGTATTCGATCATCATACGATCAACCAGTGCTGTACTCGCGCGGCCGCTGCGCATCTTGCTCAATTCTTCGCGGAAAACCGACAAAGTCGATTTCATTTTTTGGGTCGCTTCATCCACTATTTCGTCAAACATAGAACACTTTCCGTTTCCTTAAGGGCGAATTATGAATCATGTCAGATTCAGCAGACATGCTGGAAGAAAATAAGCGAATATCAAGTCATGGAACGCTGTACAAACTTCAACAATCTTTTCGCGCCGATGCGCCTGGACTTTTGCGCGAAACGCGAATTTGCCGCCGGCTGAAAACATTATATCGCTGATTGCGCATCCGCGTAAGTATGCTGAATCAGCGCGGCGCCAGCCCATTAGATTATAGGCAATACACGAGATGCTTTCAAACTCTGGCGATACGACGGCAGAATGCTGCTATGCCAGCTCAAGTTTGCGAATACAGAGAAAAGAAAACGCTTTCCTGGTCAAAATCTTGACAAGAAATGCTACAATAAATTCAGAATTCACCGTGACGTTTGGCTCGTTGAGAGTTTTGTAATCATGAGTGACCGGACTGCTGTCAATACAGGGCAAGCCGCGAATTTACGCTTGCGGATCATCACGGCAAGCGTCTTCCTCCCGGTAGCGGTCGCGGCCTCTCTTTTTGGCGGTTTTATATTCTTGTCTTTCACATTGCCTGTCATGTGCATCGGCATGCTGGAATTCTACGTCATGGAAAAGGATACCAGGATGCAAGGCAGTTCCTTGACTGGCATCCCTACCGGTATCGCAATCGCGCTGGGTTTCTATTTTAGCCAGGACTGGCTGTGGCAGATTGCGATAGCCGTCTGCATTGTCCTGACACTGCTTCTCGAGATAGTTCGCCAGCCAACTGACTTCGTACTGGCGCTGGCGCAAGTCGGAACGACATTGTGCGGCATCATCTATATTTCCTTCCCGACAGCATTCTTGCTCAGTCTGCGAAATATTCAACCGGACGGCTTGATGTGGCTGTTTGTGGTCTTCGCCATCACTTGGGGCACCGATAGTTTCGCCTATGTCGCCGGGCGGGTTTTCGGCAAAACCAAGCTGGCGCCGCTGATCTCCCCCAACAAGACGGTCGAGGGCGCCATCGGCGGTATCCTGGGGGCTTGGATCCCGGCATTTGGAATCCTGATCGTTGCCGGCGCATTTGAGCCGACCTTGATCCCGATGATCGTTGCCGGTCCCTTCATCGCCGTTAGCGGCGACTTGTTTGAGTCGGCGCTGAAGCGGTTTTTCCGCGTGAAAGACAGTTTCGTTGAAGGATTGAATCTTTTCCCCGGGCACGGCGGGGTTCTGGATCGGATAGATGCCCTGCTTTGGGTGACAACCTGGGTTTTCCTCTATCTTCTGGCAATTGGCATCGTCTAAATGCAGCCCTTAGTCAAGGCGCCGGAGATACCGCGCCAAGGTGTTGCCCGTCGCCGTCGCGCTTTGCAGACCGGCGCTTGTCAAGTTATAATATGGCGCAGTCGAGGCTTGTCCGATCACAAACGATTTGCGCGCGACAACTTCTTGCGCGCGCGGTCTGTGTCGGGGCTGTTGCCAAAGCGGAAGTAGGGTGTGTTCATGCCGAGATTCGAAAATCAGATCCTGATAAACCGACCGGTGTTTCAGGTTTTTCAATATGTTGGCGACTTCAATAACGAGGTCCATTGGCGCAATGTGCAGGGTGTTGGCATCACAAGCGGCGATCCCATCCGCGCCGGCACAATGGTGGCAATGACGCGCCGCATCGTGGGCCGCAAGGGTTTCGTGAACAGCGACGTGACCGACTTCGAGCGCAACAAGAAGATAGAACTCAAAGGTTCCTACTGGGGTTTCCCCTTCATTTCGACGATTACCTTCGAGCACCGTGGTCAACAGACCAACGTCAGGGAAACTCTTGACATCCGCACCCGCTGGATGTTCTGGTTCGGCATCTTTTTCAATTTGACCTTAAAAGGCGTCCTGCAAAGAGAATTGTCAAACCTCAAGCAGATCCTCGATTCTCATGGGGATCGCAAGTCCGGCTAGAGCGAAACTGACGGCGGACAATGGATTCGCCGTTTGCGCGCCTCGCGGTTTCTTTGGCAGGCGAAAGCGCCAGTTCCGCCTGGGCTATTGGTAATCCGGCTTTTCTTTGTCAGGCAAATCATAATCAGATGCCGCAATTGCCAGCCCATACTGGGCGATTAAATGCTGGGTGGAAAAATGCTGGAACAAGTTGAAGGCATAGTAAGTCAAAATTGAAATGACAGTTGCGACGACGACATCTGGACCCATAAACCCGCCTATCAGGCTATCAACAATTGACTTCACGGTTCCATAGATGATCATGAGCGCGATCATAAATGCGCTCAATCGTATCGAAAGCCCGCGATGTTCCCGCGCGATTCGCATATTGCGCAGGATTGCGAACAGAGCAGACCGATCCCCAGCCCGGGCATAGCGCGCCAAACCGACAAAATAAGCCCAGCCCGCCACAAATACATAGGCGATTACCAAGAATAGCGTCCCGATGGAGACGACGGTGCCCACGAGAGACGATAAGCTGGAAAAAATACCGACGAGGATCAACAGCGCAACTGCCAAAAGCAACGCAACAATGCCATACCATAGACTGGAGAGAAAAACCCAGAAGCCCCTGCGCAGGTTTGCGCCAACCTCGACGCCAGGCATCGTATCGTAGTTCCGCATGATCGCGCGAATAACTTCGACACTGTAGCCATTCAGCCAGAATCCCCCCAATATCATCAGCGCCAATAAGCCAAGAAAGCCCAAAAACGCGGCGCTGCCGGGGTAATCCAGATCCTCTAATTGGTCCATCGGCCCGTGTATTTCAGTCAGTTCCACGTAAGGCGACCAGTCATGCGAACCGGCGATAAAAACAACGCAAATGGTGATCATGATGGTCAAGGTTAATACAATGCTCAATACCTTGGGGCTATTGTGGAATGGATATTTGAACGCGCGAGTGAAGTCCATTACGTCTCTCTCTTCCTACGAATATTCTGGTTATCCTAGCACAGCAATAGGGTGAAAGCGAAAAAACTGCCGCATTCACAGAAAATAGCAAGCTTTCTCGTCGCCCGAGCGACATGGTAAACAAAATGAACTGCAATTTAGCGCCGCGGCCCTTAACCCGCTTCCTCCAGGCGGTCATGGGCGGGCGGCGGCGCGGGCGAAAGCGCCGCAATCCGCGCGTGCCACTCTTCCGTCATGTCCACATCAAGCGCCGCCAGGGAAGCCTCCAGTTGTCCCATGTTGCGCGCGCCAATGATCGGCGCCGTAATCGCCGGATTCGCCATCACCCAAGCCACTGCCAAAGTAGCGGGATGGAGACCGCATTCCGCCGCATGCGCGCTGAAATCGGCAGCGGTTTGAAAGTAGTCAGCCACACCATAGCGTTTGATATACATCCGGTTCTCAATCAAGCGTCCGGAATCCGGCCTAAGGTCGGGACTGTACTTGCCCGTTAAAAGCCCGCCGCCCAAGGGGCTGTATGGAATGACGCCTATCTGCTCTTCACGCGCCAGCGGCAGGATCTCTACCTCGGCCTGTCGCTTGACCAGGTTGTACATCGGCTGGAGGCATTCAATGCGCGCCAGTCCTTCGTATTTGGCGATGCCCTGAGCCTTCATCACCTGCCAAGCCGACCAGTTGCTCACGGCCGGATACAGAATCTTCCCCTGCCGCGCCAGGTCATCCAAAGCGCGCAGTGTTTCCTCAACCGGCGTATCGGCGTCGTAGTGATGCAGGAAATAGACATCAATCCGGTCGGTCTTCAGCCGCCGCAAGCTGTCTTCGACGGCGATCTGGATATGCCGGCGAGATGCCCCGCGCTGGTTTACATCTGGCCCGGTTCCCGAAACGACCTTGGTCGTCAGAACAATCTCGTCCCGGCAATCGGCGATCAAATCGCCCAGGATTTCCTCGGAACGACCGCCCGCATAGACATTGGCGCAGTCAAAGAAATTGATGCCGACTTCGCGGCAGCGCTTGAACATGCGCGCCGATTCGGCTTCATCTGCGATATCCCCAAATGACATTGTGCCAAAACACAGCGGCGAAACCTTTACGCCAGTACGCCCAAGCGCGCGATACTCCATTATTGACTGTCCTTCCAGTTCTTCGCAATCATGGCAAGAGTGTACAGCAAGAACTTCGGGCGCGGCAAGCGGCGATGCCCGGATTCACATTTGCCTGATCGGACAAGCGAAATATCAATCATCAGCGGCGAGCTGTCCCTGCGCGACCAATTCCACGCGCCCCCCTACTCGGATGTCGATACCCGCTGCGCTCCTTTTCGCCTCCAGGTAAAGCAGCGACGGGCGTCCGATCTGGTAGCCTTGCTCGGCGCGCAGCTTGACCCGGTCGCCGCCTGCATATCCATATTGGACGCTGTATGCGGCGATGCAGCCGCCGGCGCTGCCTGTGGCCGGATCTTCCGGCGCGCCGTATACATCGTCCAGCACACGGACGTGGATGTCATTCTCGCTATCGAGCGCCTCGGCGCAGAAAATGGCTGGCGCTATGGCATCGCGCGGACCCAGCAAGGCGCGCAAACGATCGAGATTCACTTGCGAACGCTTGACCGCGTCCAGGGAGGCCATCGGCACAAGCACAAAGGGCAAGCCAGTTGACACCTCCTGAATAGGATAGCGGCTGTCGATATCCGCTTCTTCAACGTTGAGAATGCGAGCCAAATCGCTCGACTCAAAGCGTTGACCGAAGGACGGCTGATTCTGTCGCATCCAGATGACGCCGTCGTCGGCAAAGGAAACCGGGATATGTCCCGCAGCCAGGTTAAGGTTCAGGCGCTCTACTTCCGCCCCGATAAGTTCTCGCCGGATGACGAATGCGGCGCCAAGGACCGGGTGCCCGGCAAAGGGCACTTCGACCTCTGGCATGAAAATCCTCACATTGTATCCGCCGTTTTCGGGGCTGTTTGATGTGACGAAAGTGATTTCTGAAAAGTTGATTTCCTTCGCCAACTGCTGCATCAAGACCGTCGGCGGATCGCCCAGGTAGACCGCCAACTGGTTGCCCGTGTATTTTCTGCCGATGGTGAAGACGTCAACGATGAAAAAGTCGATTCTCGACATGATGTCCAGCTCCGATTCTAGGCGAGCGTACCCTTCCAACGTTCGGGTGGCTTCGGATCATAATCGCTTAGCAGACGGCCGTAATGTTGTGGACGACGTTGATGCAGCAAAGGAAAGAGCTCCAGGTATTGCTCCCGCAGGTCCGCTTTCAATATAGCATGGATCACTTCGTCGCCGTCGCGGCTGGCCTGCGCCAATACCTTCCCCAGCGGATCGCAGATAAAACTGCTTCCGTAAAAGGTCACGGCATTCTCGCGCCCCACGCGATTGCAGGCGGCAACAAAGACGCCGTTGGCAACGGCATGACCGCGCATGACAGTTTGCCAGGCAGCGGCGGAATCGAAGTCGCTCGCAGTTGGTTCCGAACCGATGGCTGTTGGATAGGTGATCAGTTCAGCCCCTTCCAGCGCATAAATGCGCGCCAATTCAGGAAACCACTGGTCGTAGCAAGTAGGCGCCGCCAGCTTGACCCTTTCCAGTTCGTGCACCGGGAATTTGTCCGCTCCTCCAAAATAGTCCGTTTCGTGGTATCCCTCGCCGGAGGGTATGTGCATCTTACGGGTATAATGCGCCAGTTTTCCATTGGACCTGTGAACCGTAGCCGTATCCCAGAAACGCCCAGCTTCGTCTCGCTCAAACAAGCTGCCGATAATAGTGACGCGATGCTCGCGCGCAAGCTCGCCGAAGAACTGCTCGGAGGCGCCGCCCTCCAGCGGCTCCGCCCAAGTAAAGCCCGCGCCATCGCGTACCCCGGGGAAATAGGGCAGGATCGAAAACTCCGGCAAGCAAATCAAATCCGCTCCAGTCTCCGCGGCTTCCGCTGCCAAGTCCCGATACAGCGCTCTGGTCGACTCTTGCTCACCAGTCCAGTGACCTTGTACCAAAGCGATATGAACGTCTTTCATGCCTTCCCTTTCATCGGCTGGCAATGATCTCGGCGGCGGCGCGCTGACCAGTGAAATAAGCGCCGTGCGCCATCGCCGTCAGGTGATGCGGCGCGCTCGCTTCCCCAGCCCAATAGATTGGCGGCGTGGACACTGCTAGCTTCTCCCGAGCGCTGTAGTGCCCGGGCAAGCAAACGCTGTATCCGCCCCGGGCAAATTCGTCTTGGGGCCAATTGATCCAGCGCGCTTTGAGATATTGCAGATCCGCTTGGCCGGTCTCTCGGCGCAAGGTATCCAGCCCCTTTTGCAGCGCCGCCTCTTCGCCCAAGTCCAGCATTTCGCGGGCATAATCGCCGCTAAAAAATGCCGTCCAAACGACATCGCCTTTTTCTCGTCCCAGCGATGGCGACCACCACATGGGCGGATTGTCCCTGGCGTAGATGGCGCCTATCGAGCGATCGAGGATCGGCTCATCAAATTGATAGACCATCTTCATGACAGGGCCCATCTGCAAACCGTCCAGCGCTTCCCGTTTTGATCGGGGCAGCGGGGGATCAAACTGGACCGCGCCCGCTTTCAACACGCCCACCGGCAAGGTCAGGACCGCGACATCGCCCGCGACGGTCTCGTCTTCATTGGCGGTGACAGAGACGGCTTCCGACCAGTTGATCTTGCTTACAACCTTGTTCAGTCGGATATCCAAGCCTTCGGCCAGTTTCTGGTAATATGAATCGTAGCCGCTTTGAACGCGATAGTCGCCGTAGTCCGTTTCGGCGTCGCTGTCTTTGAAAAGATGCGCATGCGCTTTGGCATTGAGATAGCGCATGCTGTCGCCCTCGGCGTTGGCGAAGGAGCGCTCTACATAGCGCAATTGCTCGTCCGTAAATCCAATCCGTTTTAGATACGTCGCCAGATCTTCATGATCTTCCGGCTCTGCGACATCGCCGAGTTCCCAGGAGCGCGTTACATCTAAATCCGGGGACATGCGCCGCGCCTGCCCCATCGTCATCCAGGCGCCGTCTTCCGTGCGGATCATCGAATCCGCAGTCTTGTTCCAATGCCAGGTGGAAAGACCCAGCTTGCGCACCCATTCCCAAGTGTTCACCTCGGCTGAGCGCCCGTGTATCAATTCAGCGCCGAATTCCACCGGGATGTCGGCGAAATCGCGGCTGGTCCAAACCCGACCGCCGACGCGATCGCGCCCTTCCAATACGAGCGCTTCGATTCCCGCGTTTTTAAGATGATAGGCGGCGGACAGTCCCGCGATGCCCGCGCCGATGACGATTGCTTTCACGCGCCTCAAGCTCCAGCTTTGTAATCAGGATTTTCCCAAACGATCAGCACGCCGGCGTCGCCCGCCGCCGGCTCGTCGAGATAGTCCGCAACCACATAGTCGACGCGAAATCCGCGATTCATTTGCATGGTCACCGTTGGATCGCGGAGTTCGCGCGCCATTACCTTTTCCCCATAGGTGATCACATCCATCTCGCTTGCGTATCTTGCATAACCCATCAGCATACCTACCGCATACCATCCGCGCAAGTTCAGCGAACGCGCCAGTTGAAAGCGCGCCTGATACAGCTTGGTCCCGATGCCGCGCCCCTGATATTGCGGACGCACCGCCATCTCGGCGCCGTAGAGCCAGCGCCCCGCCGGTTCATGCGCGCTTATTGCCAGATCGCCAATAGCCGCCAGCCAGCCCAGCGCCTTTTCGCTAGGCGGGCGCGACGTGCGCATGGTCGCGGCCATGCCGACGACTTCCCCGCCATCGACTGTAGCTGAAAACTGTCCCTCCGGAAATCGTCCAATTTGCGCGCGAACATGCGCCGGCGTCATGCAATCGTCACAAGCGTCGCCTGGTCCCACGCCAAATGCCTCGCGTACGGTTTCACTGACGCCGACAGCGTGTATTGGCAAGGTATTGAGGATTTGCAGATCGCTCAAGCTTTCAGGTTTGCCGGGCATACACAGAGCCATCACATCAAATTATTCAACACAGAGAGCGCAGAGCGCGCAGAGTTACTTGGTGTTCAGACGACATTTCTTCTAAAATCCAAGACGAAGCATAAGAATGAAAGATAAGCGAAACGTGATTATCCACTCGAAATCTCAGTTGAAATAAGACATTTTATTTTTTTCTCTGTGCCCTCTGTGTTCTCTGTGGTTAATATTCGGTTTAGATTCCCGTCATTTTAGCCGCTATCATTTTGATGCGATTGCCCTGCGAGCATACAGTCAACCTTAGCGCAAAGCCGGAAGATAAGCTAGAATGACGGGGCTTTAGCCGAGTGTCGGCAGAGTAAGAGTTGTAGACAGCTTTCGCATATAGATCGAGGTTCTTTTCACAAAAGCCTGTTCCATGACAACCTGGCTTGCGCGGAAACGAGAGAGCGGATTCCTGCTGGCAGTTCCCACGATTGCCTGGTTGCTGATTCTCTTTGTCTTGCCTCTTGTCATCGTCTTGATTGTCAGCTTTATGTCGCGCGGGCGCGGCGGCGTGGCAATCATGCCATTCACCATCGAGCATTATCAGCGAACCCTTGGCATCTTCTCCATCATCCTTTGGCGGTCGATCGGCTTGGCGGCTTTAACAACCCTGGTTTGCCTTGTGATAGGCTATCCACTCGCCTTTTTCATCAGCACGCGCCGCAACCGCCTCTTTCAGCAAGTCACGCTGTTCCTGGTCATCTTGCCTTTTTGGACGAATTTTTTGATCCGCACTTACGCCTGGCGCATTCTGCTCGGCGATGAAGGCACAATTAACGGTTTCTTGCTGAGCCTGGGATTGATTGACGATCCCTTACCCATGCTCAATACGCAGTTTGCCGTACTGGTAGGGCTGGTATATGGTTTCTTGCCCTTCATGGTGCTGCCAATATACGCCTCGGTCGAGCGCTTCAATTTTCGCTATGTAGATGCCGCCTACGATCTCGGCGCAAATGACTTGCGCGCCTTCCTTCGCGTTGTCTTGCCCCTGACCTTGCCGGGCGTGCTGGCCGGCTGCGCGCTGGTCTTCATTCCATCGGTCGGCGCCTTTGTCACGCCCGATTTGCTGGGCGGCGCCAAAGGGCTGATGATCGGCAACTTGATCAATAATCAGTTCGGCGGTTCCGGCAATATGCCATTGGGCTCGGCGCTGTCAATCGTCATGATGGCGGTCGTGATGCTGTCGCTGCTTGTCTACCTGCTTGCCAATCGGCGGGATCGAGGCGCATAGCCGTGTTGACTGCAGATCAGCAACTGATCAATGAAGATGCCATGAGCCGGAATCGAATGGTGCGTCGCCTCGGCGTCATCGGACTGTGGCTAAACCCGGTTTTTTCATATTTTTTCTTGTGGGCGCCCATCCTGGTGCTTGTGCTCTTCTCCTTCAACCAGAGCCGGTCCGTGGCTTCGTTCACTGGATTCACCTTGAGGTGGTATGGCAATATCCTGAACAACGTGATGGGGGCGGAATCAGCCTTTTCTACCGAGCTCATGCTAAACGCCTTCCGCAACAGCCTCTTCGTCGGCACGGTTGCCACCGCCATATCGACCGTGCTGGGGACGATGATCGCGTTGAGCATGGCCCGCGGCAAATATAAAGGGAAAAGGCTTCTGGATGCCCTGCTCTTTTTCCCGGTCGTCATCCCAGAGATCACGCAAGCCATCTCTTTGGCAATTTTTTTCAAGGTCGTATTCGACTGGCTTGCGCTGATCAGCGGCGAGCGCATCTTCCCTGGCTTCCATACCATTATCGCGGCTCACGTGACCTTCAACATATCCTTCGTCGCCATCGTGGTGCGGGCGCGCCTGGCCGACATGAACCCCCAGTTGGAAGAAGCCGCCAACGATCTGGGCGCCAACCCCTGGCAGACCTTTTGGCTTGTGACCTTTCCGTTGATCTTGCCCGGGGTCATCTCGGGCGCGCTACTGGCTTTCACGCTTTCGCTTGATGATTTTGTCATCACATTCTTTACCTCTGGCGTTGGCACCACGACGCTGCCCGTCTTCGTTTACGGACTGCTCAAGCTGACGGTCACGCCGGAAGTCAACGCGATATCGACAATCATGATGGTCTTGAGTACATTTTTTATCGGCATTTCGCTTACAATACAGGGGCGGGCTGTGGCTCGCGCTTGATTCATTGTCCGCCGCCAGCTGCCTTGGCGGCATTTCGCGGCAAGCAGGGGCGCGCCGCGTCCTGAATAACGTTTACCCCAGTAGGATTCGGAGGAGATACATAATGAAGAAAACTGGACTTTTGCTCGTTGTCATGCTGCTCGCGCTGCCGCTGGTCTATGCCGACAGCCATGAATACGCAGCCTGGACCTGCCCCGAAGGATTCGAAGGGCAGACGCTTAGCATTTTCAATTGGTCGACATATATCGCTGAAGATACCGTCCCCAACTTCGAAGATGCTTGCGGCGTCAGCGTGAATTACGATATCTATGAGAGCAACGAAGCCATGCTCGCGCGCATCCGCCAGGGCAATCCGGGTTATGACCTGATCGTGCCCAGCGGCGGCACCGTCCAGCGCATGGCGGAAGAAGGCTTGCTAATCCCGCTCGACAAAGACATGATTCCCAACATCCCCAACCTGATTCCCGACTTGCTCAACGCCCCTTATGACCCGGACAATACCTATTCTCTGCCGTATCAATGGGGCACTGTCGGCGTCGGTTATCGCACCGAAGTCTTCCCTGATGGCATTACATCTTGGGACCAGGTCTGGGCGCACGACGGCAGCGTCGCCTGGCTAGACGACCGCCAGACGATGTTCGGCATCGCCCACCTCTTCCTCGGCACCGACCCCAACACCACCGACGGCGATGAAATCGTCGCCGCCCGCGATTACCTGCTAGAGCGCGGCGGCAATGTGGTCGCCGTCGCCGCCGATGACGGCCAAGTCCTGCTGGAGCGCGGCGAAGTTGATATCGCCATCGAATACAATGGCGACATATTGCAGATATCCTGGGATTGTGAATGCGATGACTACGCCTACGCCATCCCCGACGAAGGCAGCAATGTGTGGATCGACAACCTGGCAATCCCGGTCGACGCGCCCAATCCTGAATTGGCGAATGTATTCATCGACTACATACTCGACGCCAAAGTCGGGGCGGATTTGACCAATTACATTTGGTACGCCTCTCCCAATCAGGCTTCGATTGAATCGGGTTTCATCGACGAGGAGATTCTCAACGACCCCGCTATCTTCCCGACGCCGGAACAAGTGGCGAATCTCTTCGCCATCATTGATGTCGGCGCCGAAGCGGAAGAGCTCATCAACAACGCCTGGGACGAGATGCTGATCTTCCTGGGGCAATAAGCGCCAGCGCGCCTAAGGCGGGAGAATCGGTCGAAGGTTCTCCTGCCAAACAGGTCCCTCACATGTCGACAACCGACGTCGAGCTGAGCGATATCGTCAAGGAGTTCGAGTCCGGCGGAACGATCGTGCGCGCGGTCGACCAGGTTAGCGTGCAGATCGCCGACGGCGAGTTTTTCGCCCTGCTCGGACCCAGCGGCTGCGGCAAAACCACGACCCTGCGCTTGATCGCCGGGTTCGAGCAGCCGACGGCCGGGCGCATCCTGATCCGTGGCCGCGCCATGGAAGGCATCCCGGCTTACCATCGTCCAGTCAACACCGTATTTCAGGACTACGCGCTCTTCCCCCATCTGACGGTCGAACAGAACGTCATGTTCGGCCTGCAAATGGAAGGCTTGGGCAAAAAAGAAGCGCGGAAGCGCGCCGAGGAAGCCTTGGAGATGGTGCGCTTGCCCGGGGTTGCCAAGCGCAAGCCGCATCAGCTATCGGGCGGCCAGCAGCAGCGAGTGGCGCTGGCTCGCGCGCTGGTCAAGCAACCGGCGGTCCTGCTGCTGGATGAACCGCTCGGCGCGCTTGATCTGAAACTGCGCAAGAATATGCAGTACGAACTCAAAGCCCTGCAGCGAGATGTCGGCATCACCTTCATTTATGTGACCCACGACCAGGAAGAAGCCATCACCATGGCCGATCGCATCGCTGTCATGAACGAAGGCAAGATGCTGCAAGTGGGTAAGCCCGAAGAGATTTACGAACGTCCGGGCACGCGCTTCGTGGCGGATTTCATCGGCGAGACGAATTTCATTCCAGCCACCCTGCTCGACCGCGATTCCGCAGGTCGCGGCATGGTTCAACTGCCGACAGGCGATGTCATTCCCGCGCTATTATCCGATGCCCTGCAAGCGGCGAGCGGCGATGTGACTCTAGCCCTGCGGCCCGAACGAATCGGCATATTCGATCAACTGACTTCGGGCGATTTCCAGCAGGGGGATATGACTACTTTAGATGCCGTTCTGGTTGACAGCCAGTACATCGGCACGGATACCCGCTACACCCTGCGCATCGCCGAGGATACCAACCTGGTCGCGCGCATGCAGAATGTAGACGGGCAAGACAAGGCTGCGCTGGCAATCGGACAAGCCGTGAAAATCAGTTGGCATCGGTCCAGCGCCACCGTCCTCGACCACTGAGCTTGCCCCTGACTCTTGGACCCTGGCAATGCCGTAGATAGCAAGCCATGCCACTTGATGTTAATATCGTAGCAATGTAGTTGGCCTTTCGGTGATCCGGTGATGATCGAATCAGCTCGCGTGAAGTCTCGTGATTGTTCTTGCGAAAGTTGCGTCTGCCAAAAGCCCATAGACGCCAAGACCGGCTTTGAAGTATCCGAAGAGTTTCAGCGCTTCAATCAAAAATATGACATGTTCAACCGAGCGGTGTGGGACGATGACGTGCGCTCCGCCCGCTCGCGGAAGTTCTTCGAATCGTATTTCACCGACTTGGCGGAATTCCGAAAGGTAGAGGGCTTTCAACACCGCGACTACGCCCTGCGCAACGCCGCCTGGTATATTGCGGATTTCACATCGGATCTGTTGGAAATGTCCGCGGATCGCAAAGAGGGCTTCCTCGATTCTTACACCATGTTTCGCGAGGGCGCCAGGCGCAAAATCGAGGGCAGCGCCGAAGAAAACACGGCCGAGCTCAAGCGGGCTGGCAAGTTCCTTGGCGCGGATGCCATTGGCGTCTGCGACTATGACGAACGCTGGGTCTACACGCACAATTACAGCCGCCAGAAACTGACCGACAAGCCGATGGACTTGCCGGAGGACTTGTCAAGCGTGGTGGTGATCGTCAACGAAATGCACCACCAGACCATCCAGACCGTGCCATCCGCCTTGAGCGGCGCCGCCACCGGACAAGGATACAGCCGCGATATCATCGCCGTGCTGTCGATCACGCAATACATTCGCAATCTTGGCTACCGGGCTGTCGCCAGTCTCAACGACACGGCGTTGTCTATCCCGCTGGCCGTTCAGGCGGGGCTGGGACAATACGGTCGGCATGGTCTGCTCATCACGCCGGAATTTGGTCCCCGGGTGCGCATTGCCAAGATTTTCACGGATCTGCCCCTGAATGCCGACGAACCGATCGACTTCGGCGTGACCGAAACCTGCAATACCTGTCGCCGCTGCAGCGTCGCTTGCCCAGTCAAGGCGATCCAGTTCGACGAACCGGCTTTTATCAATGACAAGATCTCGCACATTAAGGGCGTCAGAAAGTGGACGATCGACGCCAAGAAATGCTTCAAGTTTTGGGCGAATCAAGGTACGGATTGTTCCATTTGCATCCGTGTCTGCCCCTACAACAAGGATTTCAGCCTGGCATTTAACCGCCTCCTTCGCTGGATGCTCGGCAATCGCTGGCGCCGGCTGGCGCTCTGGCTCGACAAAAAACTCAAATACGGCGGGCGGCGCACCGCCGGTTGGTGGTGGCGCCAGCCCAGCGCATAAGTCACGATATTGAGCCAAGTGATGAACGAGGCGATCGCCAAGTCCGAAGTAATTCTCCTTTACCAGATGCGTGACGCTTATTTTAGCGGGAATCAGTTCGCGCTTTTGCGCAGCTTTTACGGGCTGGCGCGGACATATTGGGCGAATGGTCTCGCTGAGGCTGCGGCGGAAAATCTGGCTTTCATTTTGCTGCAAGACGATTTGCCGCCCAACCTGCAAGAAGCGGCGGAAGCGCTTTTGGCCGACATCGAAGGCCAAATCTGTCCGCGAATAATCCTCGATGCCCGAACCTTCGCGGCAGCAATGGACCTGCAAGGCATGGTGGAATATCTGATCGAGGACAACATAAACTGACGCGCTGTCCATGGTCAAACAGAGCAAATCGGGTGCATTTCAATATTTTGGCAGATGTTCACAGGGCAATCGCTTCAAAATGTTATCTAGTGGAGCAATGCAACGAACAAACTGAAAATTCACCACAGAGCCACAGAGCGCACAGAGAAATACAAAAGATCATTTCTGTTTGCGGGCGTTTCAGCGGGTCGCGTAGGTCGCGTAGACACTGACCGCCGACACTGACCGTCAAACGCCCCTACATCGCCTCCTTTTTGGCAGGCAAGAGCTTAAATCTCGATGCTGCCGGTCAGTGTCTACGCGACCCTCGGTGTCCTCGGTGGTTAATTGCCAATAATCTGAAATGCACCCGAGCAAATCATTTCGCTTGACCCGCATTTGCTCCCTCTGCTAAGCTGACGCAAGTTAGACGATAGGAATTAGGTTTTAGCATTGAAACAGATCCCATCCTGGTTTCATCGTCCCCCCTTGCGCTGGGCCTCGGCAATTATCTGGTCCATCTGGATCACCATCTCGTTGATACAGCCGGAAGCCGATCCCATCATCAATCTGGGCTTGCCCTCAGGACCGCAGACTTTCCTGCGCGAACTGTTTTTCACCTGCACCCATTTGCTGGCGTTCGCGCTAACTTGCGCGCTGTGGCAGTGGGCTTTGTCCGCTTCAATCCCAACCCGCGCAAGTATTGCGCTCGCCTGTATTATCGCGCTCTGCCTCGGCGGGTGCGCCGAGTACCTGCAAACGCTGTCGCCGGATCGTTATCCTTCCTGGATCGATTTTCTCGCCAATTGCTATGGATCGCTGTTGGCGGCATGGTTGATATGGCGACGAACATCAGATCATCGGCAAGGTAATCAGACCCCATCTCCCTGAATACCGCGCTTGCCCTCGACGCCTGATTGAGCCAAGCGCGAATCCCGTGATATGATGGGCTTGTGAAGCATTTGGGGGAACTGTGCCATGAAGAAGATGCTACCGCTCTTCCTGTTGGCGCTTGTCGTCACGGGCAGCCATATCGCCAAGTCGCAATCGTCCAATCCCGACATCTACACTTACCAAAATGGCGATCTCTGGCGCTATAGCCTCGATGCAAGTACGGCTATGCCACTCACCGGATCAGGCTATAACGGCGGTCCGGTACTTTCGCCCGATGGGCGCTCGATCGCCTTCCTGGAAGCAGCGCCTTCATTTGTTGCGGACTTCAACGCAGGCATCGCCAGCCAGACAGCCGGCACGCCGCCCGCAGATATTTGGATCCTGGATATTGCTGGTCAGAACCTCAGTAAAATTGCCGACCAGAATGGCGCCAGCAGCGCCGGCTATCTGCGTTCGACACCAGCCTGGTCGCCCGACAGCCGCAAACTGGCATGGCTGCAAATCGACCCCCTGGTCCAAACGCTGGAGGGGGCGTCCCTGCTGGTCTACAGCCTCGACACGGGCGCGACCGTCAGCCTCGCCGGCGACGTCAATCTCGGTTACCAGGAAAGTAACATCACTGTCCCCGACCTGCGCTGGGGCGCGGGAGGCATCGCGCGTATGTTCTTCGCCTTCCTGTACGGGAATCAAAGCCCATTCACATTCCTGGAAGTATTCAATCCGACCACCGGGATGCGAAGGCAATTCAACCTGGAACGGACGCCGGACATCGCCAACCTGGCAAGTGATTTTATGTGGGCGGATCACCTTGGACAAAACCTCATATTGCTGCGGATACAAGATCATTGGGAAGTGCTGAATCCGCTGGATGGCTCGCGTTCTCGCCTGACCGACGCGCCCCGTCTGAAAAACCGATTCCTCACTGGCGGACTGGAGTTGATTCCGACGGCTGTTGCTAATCAACGCGGCGGCTGGGAAATCCACTGGCGGGCTGTGACCGGGGGCCGCCTCTACGAGACCGGCTACATCAGCAGAGACGTCGACGTCAACCGTCAACCGGCGCTTTCAAGCGACGGATCGCAGATGGCTTGGCACAATGGAGAACGCGTGAACGTCTGGCGCTTGGGCATGTTGACGGAGGCCAGAGCCTTAGCCAGCGATGCGGTCGCATACAATGCCTTCCCGATACCGGGACCTGTTAGCCTGGTGTGGGCGCCGATGGAGTGGGTTACCACAGGGGTCGTAGCAGCGGCTCAAGCCGCGCCGGCATCCGAAGCCAAGCCCGGCCTCTGCGCGCTGGCGCCGCAACTGAGTCCGGACCAGCAAGCGGTCGTCAGCCCGGGTTTGGCAAACAGAGTCCGCACAGCAGCCAGCCTCAATGCCGAGGTAGTCGGCAGAATACAAGCCGGTGAGGTCGTCACTGTCATTCAAGGTCCAGTCTGCGCCGGCGGATACTACTGGTATTCGGTCCAAGGCGCGGGTTTTGCCGGCTGGACGGTCGAAGGCATCGACGGCGACTACTGGCTGCTCTACCACGTCGACTGCTTCAACAGCCCGCCAATTCGTCTGGGCAAGGGTATGATCGCTGCGGTTTCGGCGGGAGAAGCGAACAATATCCGCGACGGCGCGGGTACTAGTGGCACAAGCATCCTGGGCAGGATGCCCGCCGGGACAAATTTCCTCATCACCGACTATCCCGACTGCGACGCGGAAGGACGGCGCTGGTTTCCCATCCAGTACAATCAGATTGAGGGCTGGACGGCCGCTGGGCAAGGCGATGAATACTGGATTGAGCCGGCGCTAAGCCAAGCGACTGGTTAGGCTGTTCAATGTGAGATCTGCCCGGTCGGGGCTTGGTCGGGCTTGAAATCTGGATTTTCCCAGACGATAAGCGTCGCCCAATTGTCCGAAGCGGCGTCTTCTATGTAATCTTTCAGCAATCCGCGCACGGCAAATCCTCGGCCCAACTGGAAAGATAGCGTACTATCGCGCAATTCTCCCGCAACCACGCGCTCAACGTATTGCTGTACCGTGATATGACCCTTGTATTCGGCGAAACCGGGGATTAAGCCGCCGGCGACGATGCCCTTGCGGTTGAGCGATTCTACGATCGCTTTGCGCGCCGCGTACAAGCTGGAGCCAATGCCGCGCTCCCGAAAATCTGGATGAACGCTGATGTCGCCGCCGTAATACCACTCTCCCCGGGGATTATGATGGCTGTAGCTGCCGCCGTCAATAATCTCCTGGAAACTGTGCTGGGCATGATCAAAGTCGAAATCAATCAGAAATCCCGAACCCAAGCCCACCACGCGGTCGCCGGCCAGCGCCACAAAATTGCCTTCGGGAAAGAGGCGGCAGTGGTTGAGAAAATGCGCCTCGGACATCAACTCGCTGGCCGCGAGCGTAGGAAAGCAATCCCGTTGGAGTTGTTCCAGCGCTTTGGCGTATTTTGGCTTGATTGTGTCAATCCTGATCGAGTCGCCCGGCATCTGATCATGCCATCACTATTCGTCGAGCCAAGAACATGAGCTAGTTTAGACCTGTATATGCGCTATCGTCAACGCCCTTAGCCTGTTTCAGCCGGGCAATGGTCTGAATGGACTGCAATGGACATAGGATTCTGGCGTCGTATCACGTAGGATATGGCAGGAATTGGTTCAGTAAAGTGAGGCGGCAATATGGCGACAAACGGATACCAGCAGAACGGGAGCGAGAGGGGCACGGACAAGGTTAAGCGCGGTTTGGCGCAGATGCTCAAGGGCGGCGTCATTATGGATGTCGTAACCCCGGAACAAGCCAGGATCGCCGAAGATGCCGGTGCCTGCGCCGTGATGGCTTTGGAGCGCGTGCCGGCCGATATCCGCGCCCAAGGCGGCGTCGCGCGCATGAGCGACCCCGATATGATTGAAGGCATCATCAATGCCGTCAGCATCCCGGTCATGGCGAAAGCCCGCATTGGACACTTCGTCGAAGCGCAGATCCTGGAAGCCCTCGGCGTGGATTACATCGACGAGAGCGAAGTGCTAACCCCGGCCGATGAAGAACACCACATCAACAAATGGCAATTCACCATCCCCTTCGTTTGCGGTTGCCGCAACCTGGGCGAAGCCTTGCGTCGGATAAACGAAGGCGCCGCCATGATGCGCACCAAAGGCGAGGCGGGCACTGGCGATGTCGTCGAAGCCGTGCGCCACGCGCGTTCGGTCAATGGCGAGATACGCCGCCTCAGCTGTATGGACGAAGACGAAATGTACAGCTATGCCAAGGACATTCGCGCGCCCTTCCACCTGGTCAAGGAGACTGCTGATCTGGGCCGGCTGCCAGTCGTCAATTTCGCCGCCGGCGGCGTCGCAACGCCCGCCGATGCCGCCCTTATGATGCAGCTCGGCGTCGATGGCGTGTTCGTGGGCAGCGGCATCTTCAAGAGCGGCAATCCAGAAAAACGCGCCAAGGCGATCGTCAAAGCCGTCACCCATTTCGAAGACGCTGAGATTCTGGCCGATGTCAGCCGCAATCTCGGCGAGGCTATGGTCGGGATCAACGTAACGCCCGAGGAAGTGATCCTGGGCAAACGCGGCTGGTAAGGTCTGCCCGCGCCAAGCAGATTCCACAAAAGTATAATTTAGAGATTAGCTCGCCCCTGCCTTGGGAACTTGGCAGGGGCTTTATCTGTGCGCATCGAATCCCTCGCCGCTGTCCCGCCGAGATCTCATGCCCAGACAGCGCGATTGACGCAAGCTCCCAACTTTTGAGTATTGTTGACAATCGCATACCAGCGCGATATATTCCCCCCCAACAATTCGTGGAGAGTCCAGTTCGTCAAGCAAGCCTGCTCGCCGCGGCAGTGAAAATGGCATTGCGCGTCCACAGAATCCAGACGTCAATGTCAGGCACTTGGTACGCAGGGCTTTCCAGGACTTACTTTGTTTTACAGAATGATTAAGGAGCCAGAAAATGCTTCAAAAGAAACGCGCGCTTTTAGCTGTAATCGCACTGGTATTAATTCTGATCCCCGCGAGTTCGGCGGATGCCGAATGGACCGGCGCCTTTGTTCTGGGCAGCTGCTGCGAGCCCAATTCCCTGGATCCGGCGGCAATGGGCATCTCGCAAACCGAGGGCTATGTGGTCAACGCCATGTACGAGGGTCTCACGCAGTATTCGCGCGCGGGCGAAATCGTACCGCGCTTGGCGACGAGTTGGGAGATATCCGACGACGCCTTGACATATACGCTTACGATACGGGAGGGCGTTCAGTTCCACGACGGCTCGACCCTGGACGCCGAAGCCGTCAAGCTGTCGCTCGATCGCCACAAAGCGCTGGGGTTGGGCAATCTGGGATTCATCCTCGGGCCCGTCGAATCTGTCACGGCCGTCGACGAGATGACCGTCGCCATTCAGTTGAATTCGGCGGACTTCCAATTCTGGGCTGGCCTGCCGCATATCAAGATCCTCAGCGCCCAGGCCCTTGCCGAGAACGATATGGACGGTGATATGGCGGGTGAATTCTTCCGCGAAAACGCGGTAGGAACGGGTCCCTATCAGCTTGTGCGCTGGGATCCGGGCCGCCAGACCGAAATGGCAGCCTTCCCCGATTACTGGGGCGGTTGGGACGGTCCCCATATCGAGCGCTTCATCGCCCGCTATGGCTTGGATTACACCACCCGCCTCTTGCTGATGGAAGACGGCGAAGTTCATTTGATCGATTGGGCGGGCTTGTCCGATGTGCGCCGCGCCGCTACTAGCTCCGCCATCCACTTGAACTTCGGCAATCCGCTGCAAGGCTTCTACCACTTCATGAAGCAAGACGGTCCCCTGGCGAATAAGCAAGTGCGTCAGGCGTTATTGCATGCCTATCCCTACCATGCCATGATCGAGGTCATGGGCGGCTTTGCCGTTCCTCTGACATCGCCGGCGCTGGCTGGGACGATCGGGCACTGCGATGTCTTCGAGCCAGTGCAGGATCTTGACAAAGCCCGCGAATTGCTGGCCGAAGCCGGTTATGCCGATGGCTTCAGCGTCCGGCAGGCTTATCGCCACGCCAACGAACCGCGCCGCTTCGCGGCCGTGCTCTTCCAGGAAGCGCTGGCCGAGTTGAATATCGAAGTTGTATTGGACGACATTCCCTGGGGCACCTTCATTGACGCGCAGCGCAACTTTGATACCGCCTACGACATGAGCAGCCACTGGCTCAATATCCCGATTCCCTATGCCGGGGAGATGCTCTTCCGGCTCAATCACTCGTCGCTGATCGACACGGGCACGGGCAACTGGGCTTGGTACGACAATCCTGATTTTGACGCCCTGCTGGAAGAGGCGCCGACGCTGGCTCCTGGCGACCCGCGGATCGACGAACTGCTTTGCGAGGCGCAGCAAATCCTCATTGACGAAGCGGTCGTGATCCCGGTGATGCTGTCGCAATATATCGACTTGACGCATGCCTCAGTTCGCGGCTACCAATACGATCCCTATGGATTCCCGGGCGATTTGCATCCTTATGATATCTGGTTGGAAGGCTAGCGATTCGGACGCGCGGGCAGCTAAGGCAGAACACGGCGCGCTCATCGGGCTGTGTTCTGCGCTTTTGCGATAGCCATGGGCAGGTTAATTCTTGAACGCCTTCTAACGTTGATTCTGAAGCTCTTTGGCATGGCGGTCATACTCTTCGTCGTTACGCAAGTCTTGCCTGCCGATCCCGCCGCCGTTGCAGCTGGCACCAACGCCCGCCCGGAACAAATCGAAAGACTCCGTGCCGAACTGGGTCTGGACAAACCCTTCCACGAGCAATTCATCACCTATATTTCCGGATTGGCTCGCGGCGACTTGGGCAAGTCGCTGTTGACGAGAAGAGCCGTCAGCGACGATTTGCGTTTGCGCTTCCCGGCGACTGCGGAGTTGGCGATTTTCTCTGGCGTAGTCATCGTCATTCTGGGCATTTCGATGGGCATCCTGGCGGCGGTCAACGCGGGGAAGCGGCTGGATATTCTTATCCGAATGCTGGTTGTGGTCGGTATGGGCATACCGCCATTTGTCCTGGCGCTATTCTTGCAGCTCATTTTCGCCAAGTCGCTGGACTGGTTCCCGCTGGAAGGTCGCTTGCCGACCTTGATAGCGCCGCCGTCCCACGTGACCGGGCTTTATACCATCGACAGCTTGCTCGCCGGTCAATGGGATGTCTTCTGGTCGAGCTTGCAGCATCTGGTATTGCCGGTCGCGGCGCTATCCCTGGGGCGTCTTGCGGTTGGCGCTCGCTTCACCCGCAGCGGCATGCTCGAGACGCTTTCTCAACCTTATGTGCGCACGGCGCGCGCCAAGGGCTTGAGCGAGAACCGCGTCATTCTCCGTCATGCTTTCCGCAATGCGCTGATTCCTGTCGTCACCATGTTGGGCATTCAAATCGGATTTCTCTTGAGCGGCGCGGTCCTGGTTGAAGTTGTGTTCACCTGGCCCGGGTTGGGACGCTATGCCGTTGAGTCAGTGGTCTCTTTTGACTTTTACGCGGTCATCGGCGCGGCATTAGTGATTGCGGTGATATTTGTGGTCTCCAATACCATCGTCGACTTGCTTTATGTACAGTTGGATCCCCGAATTCAACATCAATAGCGACATCGCGACTAAGGACGCCTTATGGGATACGAGCTCGGCTTTGATATAGGCGGTACGTTTACCGATTTTGCTTTGCTCGATACAGACACGGGAAAGCTTGACATCTTCAAGGTATTGACGACAGCGGATCAACCCGAAGCCGCCGCATTGCGCGGTATGACAGATCTGCTGAAAACATCCGGCATCAGCCACGATCAGTTGCTCAACTTGTTTCACGCCACGACATTGGTGGCAAACTCGCTCATCCAGCATCGCGGCGCATTAGTCGGTTTATTGACAACCGCGGGCTTCCGCGACATTTTGGAAATGAGAACGGAGCAGCGTTACGCCATTTATGATTTGTTCCTGCAATATCCGCCTCCGCTCAGCCCGCGCTACTTGCGCCGCGGCGTCGGCGAACGCGTCGACCGCGATGGTAGGATACTGCAGCCAGTCTGCGAAGAAGACGTGCGTCATGCGGTAGCCGATTTCAAGGCGCAGGGCGTCGACGCGATTGCCGTGTCCTGCCTGCATTCCTACCGCAATCCGAGCAACGAACGACGCATCGCGGAGCTTGTGCGTGAATGCTGGCCAGATGTCCCGCTGACGCTTTCCAGTGATATCGCGCCGGAGATTCGCGAATATGAACGAACATCGACAGCCGTGGCCAATGCTTATGTTTTGCCGCTGATGTACCGGTATCTACAGACCATGCGTGATGAACTCGTCGCCTCCAAATTCAAAGGGAACTTTTATCTGATGCTCTCGTCGGGCAGCACAGCGCTGGCTTCCGCGGCTGCCGAACAACCCATTCGCCTGGTCGAATCGGGACCGGCCGCGGGCGCGCTCGCCGCGGCTTATTTCGGCGAATTGGCGGGCCATGCCGATCTCATTTCCTTCGACATGGGAGGGACAACCGCAAAAGTGGCGCTGGTTCACAACGGAAAGCCGGCCATCGCCTCCAATCTGGAAGTAGCCCGGGTCAACCGATTCGCCAAGGGCAGTGGCTACCCGCTGCAATTTCCCACGGTCGATATCCTGGAAAGCGGCGCTGGTGGCGGCTCTATCGCCTGGGTAGATGATCTGGGTTTGCTCAAGGTCGGCCCCCAAAGCGCGGGCTCGAGCCCGGGACCGGCAGCCTATGGCTTTGGCGGCAATCTGCCGACTGTAACCGATGCGGATCTCGTCTTGGGCTATCTCAATCCCGATTACTTTCTTGGCGGTGAAATGGCGCTCGATGTGGCGGCGGCGGAGCGCGCGCTGGGACCAATCGCCGAGACATTTTCCTGGACCCTGGTCGAAGCCGCTGACGCCATTCACCGGCTGGTCAACGAGAATATGGCGGCATCAGCGCGCATCCATATCCTGGAAAAAGCCCGCGATCCGCGCAACTATGCCATGATCTGTTTCGGCGGCGCGGGACCCGTGCACGCTGCGGGGGTCGCAGCGATTTTGGGCGCTCCCGAAGTCGTCGTCGCGCCCGGCGCCGGGGTCGCATCCGCAATCGGCTTGTTGATCGCGCCGGTCGCCTTTGACTTCGCGCATTCCTACCCGACCATGCTGGCAAATACGAATTGGTCGGTCGTCAAGGATCTCTTCAAGGACATGGAAACGCAGGGTCTGCAAATGCTTTATGATGCAAGCATCCGCGAAGAGGATGTGAAAATCGAACGAAGCGTTGACGGTCGCTTCCAAGGTCAACTCCACGAGATCCAGGTTCCCCTCCATGATCTGAGCGAAATGGATGTTTCCGCTTTCATTGACCGATTTAACGCGGCCTATAAACGACTTTATCATTACGTGCCAGAGCACACAGCTATCGAACTTTTGACCTGGCGCAGCCGGGTATCCGGCGCGCGCGCGGCCATCAAACAGCAAACGCTTGCCGACGCCGGCTTGGACCCTGCCCCGTCCTTCAAATGCGAGCGGCAAGCGTATTTCGTTGAAGCGGGCGGATTCGTCGACGCGCCGACTTATGACCGCTATCGTCTGGGAGCGGGCATGACAATCGCCGGTCCCGCGATCATTGAAGAGCGCGAATCGACGATTGTCCTGCGTCCGGGCATGAATGCCTTCGTGGATCTATACGCGAATGTACACTTGTGTATACGATGAACGCGCGGAAAGGAAGAACCCGGCATGAGAATCTTGTGGATAGATCCAATCGTGGCAGACAAGCTCTACACCGACGCCTTAAAGACCGCCTTCGCCGCTTCCCGCCGACCCGACACAGAAATAGACATCTTGTCTTTACCCCCGGGACCGCGCCCGCGTCACCTGCGCTACCACGCTTATGAAGCCTTGGTCATGGCTGATATCGTGACGGCGGTCTATCGCTTCGCCGACCGCTATGATGGCTTTGTGATCGGCTGCTTTTACGATCTGGCGCTGCGCGAGGCGCGTGAAGTATCCGGCCAAGCCATTGTGACCGCGCCCTGCCAATCTTCGTTGGCGATTGCGTCGCATCTCGGCAACAGCTTTTCCGTGCTGGTGGGGGCCAGCAAAGCCATCGCCAAGATGAGCGAAAATATCCACAGCTACGGTTATGGACCCCGCCTGCGCTCAATGCGTCCGCTGAACATGAACGTGCTCGACTTTCAAGCGCAAGCCGGGCGCGCCCTGGAAGCCATGCTGCGCGAGGGCAGGCGCGCCGTCGAAGACGATGGCGCCGAGGTCATCATCCTGGGTTGCAGCGCCGAGGTCGGCTTTCATCAAACTTTGCAAGAAGAACTGGGCGTACCGGTCATTGATTCGGCGCTGGCGCCCTTCAAATACGCGGAATTCCTGGCGGAAGCGGCGCGGCGCTTCGGCTGGCAGCCCAGCCGAAAATGGGGCAGCGAAGCGCCGCCGCAACAGGAAATCGAGGAATGGGCTTTGTTCCAGGCCTGCGAATCCGAACCAAGGACCTTGATCAAGAAAGAGATGGGGTCAACATGAGCGAAATTGATCCACTGACACTGGAAATCCTCTGGCAGCGATTGATTGCCGTCGCCGATCAAATGTCCACGACGCTGGCGCGGACGGCTTTCTCCACCACCATAACCGCCTCGAATGACTACGGCTGCGTGCTTGTCGACGCTGATGCGCAGTGCATCGCGCATGCGCATCGCAGCTTGCCGATCTTCAATCGCACCATGCCCTACACCTGCAGCATCGTGCTGGAACAGTTCGGACGAGACAATATCGCGCCGGGTGATGTCTTCATATCAAACGATCCTTGGCAGAATGCGGGCCATCATCCCGATATCACTGTGATCACACCATTTTTCAGGGATGATGCTCTGGTAGGTTTCGCCGCCAGCATCGCGCATCATGCCGATGTCGGCGGCTCCATCGACGCCAATCGCGTCACCGACAGCTACGAAGAGGGCTTGCTAATCCCGCTGGTAAGGCTCTATCAAGGCGGCGTGCTGAACCAGACCGCGCTCGATTTCGTCGCTGCCAATGTTCGCTTGCCGACTGCCGTCATCGGCGACATCCACGCGCAGGCTGCCGCCAACCAGACCGGCGCCGAGCGCTGCCTGGCGCTGCTCGACGAGTATGACCTGCCCGATCTGCGAGCGGTATCCCGCGAGATCCAGCGTCGCTCCGAAGCTGCGATGAGAAAGGCTATCAGCGCTCTTCCAGACGGACTTTACCGCTCCCAAGTGATCGTCGACGAGCTGGATCAGCCCCTGAAATTGGTCTGCGCGCTGGAAGTGCGCGGCGAGGAGATCTACATCGACTTCAGCGGCACATCGCCCCAGCAGCCTCGCGGCGGCATCAACGTGACTTACACTTTTACGCATGGACAAATATCCTACGCTCTGAAAGCCACCCTGTTGCCGGATGTGCCGGGAAATGACGGCTGCTATCGACCGATCCATGCCAGCGCGCCGCCCGGCTGCATACTCAATGCGCGCAAGCCAGCCTCCTGCAACCAGCGGCATCGCGTCGGCGCGCATATATTTGGCGCTGTTCTGCGGGCTTTGGCAGAAGTCTTGCCCGACCGCGTGATCGCCGGCTCCGGATTCCTGGTGAGCACGCGCGTCTTCACGACCGCCGCGGAGGACAGCGCGGTGGAGCACTGCTATTTGTTCAGCGCAGGCGGCATGGGCGCCAACGCCCGTTCAAACGGGATATCGACCGTTCAGGTACCCGCGCTCGCCGGCGCGGTTCCGGTTGAGCTATTTGAAATCACGGTACCGATCTTGACGCGCTGCCGCGAATTTATCACCGATTCGGGCGGGGCCGGGCAGCAGCGCGGCGGGTTAGCGCAGCGCATGGAATTGGGACTGCTGCCGGGCTTCGACGGATCGGCGACAGTCGCCGTGCACGCTGCCGGTCAGCACGTCCCGCCATTCGGCTTGCATGGCGGCCGCGGCGGAATTTCCGCCGAAATACTGCGGGACGGCGCCGCGCTGACGCGCGCCGAGAAAGTCGAGGTCGCCAGCGCGCTTCCCATAACGGATAGCGATATGACGGTCGGATTTGATACGGCTGCCGGCGGCGGCTATGGCTCGCCCCTGGAACGCGCGTTTGAAGATGTACAAGCGGACGCGCGCGATGGCCTGGTTTCCCTGGAGCAAGCCGAGATGGTCTACGGCGTCATCCTTGACCCGCAGACCATGCAGGTGGTCAAGCAAGCATCCGAGGAAAAGCGCCGTCAACTGGCAAACAGCGGCTGATGGCGCTACACGCGGCGCATAGGGAGGGCGCATCGGTGAGGCACAACCGCGTTTTCGCCAAGCTGACAAAGTTCTGTAGACGAAACCCCGGTTTGACCGCGGGCATACTGCTGGTCTTGCCCTTCGTTTTATTCGCGCTGCTGCCCGAGCTCTTCGCCACGCACGATCCGACAAAGACCTCCATCCGCGAGTTATACGCGCCGCCCAGCGCCGAGCACTTTTTTGGCACGGACGAACTCGGCCGCGACGTATACAGCCGCGTCGTCTATGGCGCGCGCATTTCTCTGGTCGCCGCCTCGCTGATTATCAGCGTCGCCTGCCTAGTCGGCGTCGTCCTGGGCACGGTGGCCGGCTTTTGGCGCGGCTGGAGCGATCGCATCATTATGACCCTGGTCGATCTGGTCCTGGCTTTTCCCAGCTTGATCCTGGCGCTGGCTGTCAGCGCGGCGCTCGGTCCCGGTCTGCGCAGCGCCATTATCGCCGCGGCGGCGGTCTGGTGGCCCGTTTACGCGCGCCTGCTGCGGGGCCTCACCATCCAGCTTAGCGAAATGGAATACGTGACCGCGGCTCGGGCGATGGGCGCGTCGGCGCCGGCGATCATTTTCCGGCACATATTGCCCAACGCCGTTTATGCCATCATCGTGCGCATCAGCCTCGATCTCGGTCTGGCTGTACTGCTGCTCGCCAGCTTGAGCTTCATCGGCTTAGGCGCGAGCGCTCCGACGCCGGAATGGGGCGCGATGGTCGCCTGGGGGCGCATCTACTTTCTGACCGAATGGTGGATCGGCGCCTTCCCGGCTGTGGCGATCACACTGGTCGTGGTGGGCATCACCCTGCTCGGCGACGGATTGAACGATGCGAGCAACCCAAACCGCTAACCTAAGCCAGTTGCTGCTTCAGCACGAGAGATCATTTCCTGATGATTAACCAGATCCGTTTTGACAAACTCTACGCGATCATGCGGAAGGCCGGGCTGGACATAGTCGCGCTGATCCCAGGACCCAACCACCGCTACCTCTTCGACGCGGTACACTTTGTCATGGAACGCCCCATCGTCATATTCCTGGCCCTTGAGGCCGAGCCAGCTGCCGTCATCCCCGAACTGGAGATTCCGCTTTTCGAGCGACACGCGGTACAAGCGCGTTTGTTTGCCTACAGCGACGCGGACGGATACCAAAGCGCCTTCCGCGACGCGCTTAGCGCGCTGGAGTCGTCGGGCAAGACCATCGGCGTCGAGGGCTTGTTCATGCGCTTTTTCGAAGGCGAAGCGATTCGCTCCGCCGCGCCCGACTCGGTGGTGACCGACGCCAGCGAAGCGCTGGAAGAACTGCGCATGATCAAGGACGCCGGGGAAGTCGCCGCCCTTCGCCGAGCCATTCAAATCTCCGAGGACGCGCTGCGGGCGACGCTTGACGAGGCGCGCGCCGGCATGAGCGAGATTGAACTGGCGGCGATACTGGAAAATCACATGAGAGAAATGGGCGGCGAGGGACTATCCTTCGACATCATCCTGCATGCCGGCGGCAATACCGCCCTGCCGCACTCCGGTCCCCTGGACTATCGCATGAAGCGCGGTGATCCGCTGATTGTCGATTTTGGCGCGACATTCGACGGTTATTGCGCCGATATCACGCGCACGGTTTTCCTGGGCGAGGTCAGCGGCGAGCAGCGCGATTTCTACGAAGTAGTGCGGACCGCGAATGAAGCCGGTCGACAGGCCGCAAAGCCCGGCGTCACAGCCGAATCCGTTGATATTGCGGCGCGACAAGTTTTCATTGACGCCGGCTACGAATCCCTGATGCGGCATCGCACAGGCCACGGGCTTGGGCTGCAAGCGCACGAAGCGCCTTACATCGTCGAGGGCAACCAGCGCCTGCTGGAACCGGGCATGGTCTTCACGGTCGAACCCGGCATCTATCGCATCGGCGAAATCGGCGTTCGCATTGAAGATGACATCCTCGTCACGGAAGATGGCTGCGAAAGTTTGACGGGCTTTCCTCGTGAGCTTCTGGTCATTTGAGACTGGCCACCACCCCGAGCGAGATGCGAATTGCCAAGATTGTTGCCAGGGCAAATTGACGCGGAAAAAAATCATGCAATTTGTTGCGACAGGTAAAATAAGTGTTATAGTTGCTTGAGCAGTTGATTGGCTAGGCAACTGGATATGACTGAATAATGAGGAGGTGATGCCCGAGGCGATGAAAACCGGTTTATCCACAAGTTCAGAAAATAATTTTTCAGGAGGAAACATGAGCGCAGAAAAGAAAATGAGTCGCCGCGATCTGCTGAAGATGGCAGCGGCCGGCGGAACCGGGCTCGTCATGTCGGGTTTGCCGGTACGCGTGATCGCGCAGGATATGGTGACGATCAAGGTGCAGACGGCCGGTCTCGATGACAATACGCTGCAGCCAGTCGCCGACATTCAGATGGCGCGCAACCCCAACGTGAATGTCGAGTGGGTTGTCCTCACAGGTATCGACCACGAAGAAGTGGCGGCCAAGATTCTGGCGCTGGTGGCGGCTGGCGAGTCGATCGACGTCGGCTATGCCGCGACTGAGGCTTGCCAGCTGTTCGCGGGTCAAGGTTTGGCGGCGCCGCTTGACGACCGCATCACCAGCGATCCCGACCAGGACTTCTGGACCGATTTCTTCTCCGATGTCCACCCCTCATTGACCGAAGCCATGATGTACGAGGGCAGCTTGTACGAGCCGCCGCGCGACTTCAATGCCGCCAACATGTACTTCAATACCAATGTATTGGCAGAGAACGGTTTTGAAGTGCCGGGTGAAGAGTGGACGAAAGACGACTTCCTCGAGATCGCCCGCGGCACAACCAAGAAAGACGACTCCGGCAATACCGAGGTCTTCGGCTACGCCTGGACCAACCGACTCTGGGGAAGCTGGATGCCCTGGATATTCGTGGCTGGCGGCAACCTCTATACCGAGGAACGCGCCCCGGGCGGCAGTTGGGTCTGGGACGGCTACTACGAAGGTGATATGGCGGCAGACGGACGCGGCGGCGGCTTCCGCTGGCGCGAACCAGTCGCCAATTCCGCCGAAGTAGTCGAGGCGCTGCAACTGGTCGTTGACCTGTGGCAGGAAGGCGTCACGCCCGATATCGCCATGGGCACGGGCCAGACTCTCACCGGCTTCTATTCGACCGGCTTGCTCTGCATGACGCCCGCTGGGGGCTTCTGGGCTGGGCGCCTCGGCAACGAGGGCATGGCAAAAGGCGACTTCGATGTTCAGTATTGGCCGAACTGGCGCAATCAGAAGCATCAGTTTGGCACCGGCGGCCACTGGCTGAGCACCACCTCGACCGCGCCCGATGAAGCCTGGGATTTCATGAAAATCGAAGTCAGCCACGAAGGCTTCCAGAGCAGCATTTTCTTCAATCCGGTCATCATCACCACGCCCTCGCGCCGCTCCTACAGCCAGGCCGACGCCTTCGAAAGCACGGGTCCCGCCAACAGCGACGTCTTTTACGGCACGCTGGACGATCATCCGTCCACGTCACCCATCCCGGCGCCGCCTTGGTCGAACCCGATGACCACCATCTTCACCACCTATACCGGCTTCGCCATGTCCGGCGAGATGGGACCGCAGCAAGCGCTTGACGAAATGCAAGCGGAACTGGAATCGCTGACCAACCGTCAACCGCAATACTACGGCGACGACTAAGCGCCAGCGTATCAGAGAGCCAATTCGCCAATTGAATTGGCTCTCTTTCCATAGCCCGATCTCGAAGGACACGGCATGTCAGGAAAATCTCTATCCAGCAACAATATCGGCGGAATCGGCGGGTTATATCATTGGCTCTTCCAGGACACCATGGAAGGGCTGCGGCGCAGGCGCGCCTTGCTCGGCTATCTTTTCCTCTTGCCAACCTTGCTCGGCATCTTTATTTTCACGGCCGGGCCCATCTTCGTCTCATTCGGCCTCAGCTTATATCGCTGGAATATCTTCAAACCGCCCGACTTTATCGCGCTGGACAACTTCGAGCGATTGCTGGCTGATCGGCGTGTCATCGTCGGTTTGGGCAATACGCTTAAGTTCACGGTATTAGCCGTCGCCAGCCAAGTATCTCTCGGCCTGATCCTGGCTCTGGCGGTTCATCGCATTAACCGCATCTGGCTGCGCTATTATTTCCGCACTGCCTATTTTCTGCCGCTTTTGATGTCCGGCGCGTCTGTCGCTGTTTTTATGGGATATATCTTTCATAAAGAATTTGGTCCTTTGAACTATTATTTGACTTTGCTGGGCTTGCCGCAGATCCCCTGGCTGACAAATTCTGATCTGGTGATGATTTCCATCGCCATCATCTCCGCCTGGCGCAACCTGGGCTTCACATTCCTGATCTTCCTCGGCGGCTTGGCGAATCTATCACAAGAAGTGCTTGATGCCGCCGATGTTGATGGCGCGCAGGGATTGCGGCGCTTGTGGTCGGTCGTCATCCCCTTGTTGAGCCCGCAAATCCTCTTCGCGACCGTCACCGGCGTCATCGGCGCGCTGCAGGTCTTCGACGAACCCTATATCATGACCCGCGGCGGACCGGGCAACGCCAGCCGAACGCTGGTGATGGTGATGTACGAACACGCCTTCAAAGACATCGAATTCGGCTACGGATCCGCAATCGCCATCGTGGTATTTCTCATGATTCTGGCCATGTCGGCTGTACAGATGTGGCTCTGGCGCAATCGCGTTTTCTATCAATAGAATTGGCAATAGAACTTTGGCAGGGGAACACTGATGGCGAGCAATGCGACCAGAATGCCCGGGGACATATCGGCAGCGGAGCATCGGCGGCAAATCTTATCGCACCAACTGGGCCGCTGGGTCCCGTTGTTCATCCTCGCGGTCATGAGCGTCGTCATCCTCGCGCCGATTATGTGGACAATTTCGACCTCCCTGCGCAGCGGCGTCGACTCTTTTACCGTGCCGCCAAAGTGGCTGCCGACCGACCTGGCAGTCGAAAACTACGCAAAAGTATTCGAGACGGTGCCTTTCGCCCGTCAGATCCTCAACAGTGCCATCATCACCTGGGGCACAGTGCTGGGCCAATTAATCACGGCAGCGCTGGCCGGTTACGCCTTCGCCCGGCTCGAGTTCAAAGGGCGGGACCTGCTATTCTGGGTGGTGCTGGCCACAATGATGATTCCCATACAAGCCACCGTCATCCCTGTTTTCATTTTGATCCGCAACTTGGGGCTCTACGATACCTACTGGTCGCTGATCCTGCCGGCGACGCCGACGGCTTTTGGCGCCTTCTTGCTGCGCCAGTATTATCTGACCATTCCCATAGAGCTTGAAGAATCGGCGCTCATCGACGGCGCCAACCAATGGCAACTCTTCCGTCAGGTCTATCTCCCACTCGTGAAACCGGGCTTGGCAGTGCTGGCGATACTCAGCTTTAACTTCCATTGGAATGAATTCTTCCGGCCGCTTATCTTCCTGCAGCACGAGAATTACCCCATCACCATCGGCATCTTTCAGTTGCAGGGTTATATGATGACCGGCAGCATCTCGGTCGTTCTCGCGGGCGTGGTCGTATCGCTGGTCCCCGTAATCATTATCTTTCTCTTTGGACAGCGCTATCTGATTGAAGGCATCATGCGCGGCGCGATCAAGGGCTAGTGATGGCGAACGCAGGGCGATGCCTTGGCGGCAGCGTAGCAGATCTCCTGGGATCGTCTCGTGTCCGAGCAAGATATGAATTGTCGCGTCATGTTGTTGTCCACACGTCTTGCCCATGGATGATCGCATGAGCGAAAAGGCGCCCTTTCATTCTCGCAAAACTTATCGCCCCGGTCTGGTTTTCCAGCCCCAAGCGCAGGAGAACATTAAGCGCGGCCTCAATACCCTTGTGTCCGCGATTCGACCGACGCTGGGTCCAACTGCGCGAACGGTAGCCGTCACCTCCCTCATTGAAAACAAAGATAGTCCCGAGGTGCTCGATGATGGCGGCATCATTGCCCGTCGCGTCATAGAATTGCATCGCCGCGACGCCGATGTCGGTGCCATGCTGGCCCGCGCCTTGATTTGCCGACAGAACGAACGTATGGGGGACGGTTCCGCTACCGCGGCGGTGTTGTTGGCTGCGATATACAATGGCGGCTTGCATTACCTGGCATCCGGCGGGAACGCCATGCGCCTGCGACATCATCTGGAAAGAGCCTTGGAAAAGTCGCTCGTCGCGCTCGACGAAGAGACCTACACTGTCGAAGGCAAGCGCAAGCTGGCGCAAGTTGCGGAATCAATCTGTCATGACGCGGAGCTTGCGAAATTGCTGGGAGAAATCTTCGATATCATCGGCGCCTATGGACGGCTTGACATTCGTAAAGATCACAGCCGAATTTTGCGGCGGGAATATGTTGAAGGCATGGCTTGGGACAGCGGCCTGTTTTCGCGCGATATGATCGTCGACCGCGTCGAATTGCAAACTGTGTACGAAGAGCCCGCCTTGGTGCTCGTGGATTCAAAAGTCAACGATCCGCGACACATCATGCCGATGCTTGAAATCGCCGTCGACCAAAAGATCGAAAAACTGATCCTGGTGGCCGCCGAACTCTCCGCGGAAGCGATGGCCGGCTTAATGATGGCGAACGGCAAACTCAAGAACTTCCAGGTCATGGCGGTACGGGGACCCGGCGCCAACGCCGATGAACGCGCGGCCGCCTTTGAAGATATTGCAATAGCGACCGATGCCAAAACGCTTGTTGAGGCGGCGGGAGACAGTCTTAAAGACGTGACCTATGGACACTTCGGACGAGCGCGGCGCGGTTGGGCGAGCGCCCACAATTTCGGCGTCATTGGCGGCAAGGGCAATCCACGGGTGTTACGACAACATATCAGTCGCCTGCAACGCTGGCTGGAACAAAGCGACGACCCGCAAATGCGAGAAACGCTTCAAAAGCGAATTGGTCGACTGATGGGCGGCTCGGCGACTTTGTGGATCGGCGGACTGTCCGAAATCGAAATCGATCAGCTAAAAACGTTGGCGGAAAAGACCGCCAGCGCGATGCGCGCCGCGGTCAGCGACGGTGTTTTGCCGGGCGGCGGCATGGCTTACCTGAACTGCCGCAGCGTCTTGGAAAGCAGATCACAAGCCGGCGATGACCCCGACGAGCGCGCAGCCCATCGTATTCTATTTGATGCCCTGGCGGAGCCCGCGCGCGCCATTTACGAAAATGCCGGGTACGAACCGGGCGAGGTCATAGCAAAGCTCTCGGACCTGGACAATGGCTTTGGCTTTGATGTCATCAGCGGGGCGATTGCCGACGGCGGGGAGCTTGTTGACAGCGCCGCCGTGATGAAAGCCGCCTTGCGAAATGCCGTGCTAACCGCCGGGATGATGCTGACTATTGATGTCATCGCGCATCGCCAGACGCCGGAGATCGCGCGCCAACCCGGGTAGGGAGACACATGCGGGGTGAAAGAATCAGCCTGGAATTAACGGGATCCGACGCAACTGCCTATGCGCTGGCAGCGTCGCCGGGATTCGCCAAAGACGGCCTTTGCTTCGCCGCTACATCAGGGGGCTTGTATCGCTCTACAGATGGCGGCGATTGCTGGGAGTCCTTGCCCATTGTCGAGGAACAAGGCGCTCAAATGGCTGCGACGGCTGTTGCGGTATCGCCGTCATTTGACCAGGACCGAACGGTGTTTGCCGCGGTCAAGGGAGGCATTCTGCGATCCAGCGACGGCGGCGATACCTGGTTCGCCGCCAAGTTCCCCGCTCCTCCTCCCCTCTTCACGACGCTGGCTATATCGCCATATTTCGCGCAGGACGGGCTGATGCTGGCCGGAACTATGGAAGACGGCGTATTCTCTTCGACTGACCGCGGCGTGAATTGGCAGCCTTGGAACTTCGGCTTGTTCGACCTGGGCGTCCTTTGTCTGGCAGCTTCGCCACATTTGCGGGAAGACGAGACGATCCTCGCCGGTACCGAAACGGGCTTGTACCGCAGCACTAACGGCGGGCGCGCTTGGCGAGAAAGCGGATTCCCAAGCGAATTCGCGCCGATATTGAGCCTGGCATACGCAATCGGCAAGGATGAGAGTTTGCTCTTCGCCGGAACCGAAGGCAAGGGCCTTTTCATCTCTTGCGACGACGGCGCAAGCTGGGATCGAAGCGCGCCCAACTCGCTACCCGGATCGGTCAACCAATTGCAGATACTGTACAAGCCCGATGGCCGCGCCGAGATTTATGCGCTTTCGGAAGACGGCGTTTTGAGATCCCGCGATGCCGGACAAAATTGGGAATTTCTTGCAGAAGCGGAAGACCCGCCAACCGCGTTCTTGGTTCCCGATCCCAGCGGCGAAGCCATGTTCCTCGGTCTGGCTGGCAAAGGGATTGTTCAGTACGAACTTTAGGGCAACACAATACAGCAAGAAGACGACCCCCGCCGCCATATATGGAGCGCTTTAGTGACAGCCAGAACTTATCCCTTCGATATCGGTCAATACAAGTGCGTCTCGATTAGCGACGGCATTCAGCCGATCGGCGCTGAATTGCTGCCAACATTTTTTGCGGGTTCTGCCGCCGAAGACTTGGCGCTTGCCTTCAAGTCGCATGGCATCTCTCCCGATCATTACGACTTGCAATGCAATTGCCTATTGATCGATACGGGCGACTCGCGCATCTTGATCGACAGCGGCGGCGGACCGTTTTTTGATCCGCACCTGGGACTGTTGGCGCCCGGTCTCGAAAGCGCGGGATACAACCCCGGCGATATCGACATCGTCGTCCTCACGCACGGTCATCGCGATCACGTCTGCGGCGGCGTCGCCCAAGACGATTCCATGATCTTCCCCAACGCCAAACATGTGATGGCGCGCGGAGAATGGGAGTACTGGGTCAACCTTGGCGATGAGGAGATCAGCAAGATGGCTCATTCCGAAGATATCCGCTTCGCCCGGCATTGCTTAAAAGCTATCGAGTGTCAACTGGAACTGATTGATGCGGGTGAAGAGATTGCGCCCGGCGTCCGTACGCTGACCAGTCCCGGGCATACGCGCAACCATATTTCCGTCGAGGCGACCTCGGGGGGCAGGTCGCTGATCTGCGTCGCCGACACCATGGATCTGCCCATTCATATCGAAAACACCAGTTGGCATCCTGCCTGGGATGAACTGCCGGAAACAGGTATCGAAACGCGCCGGGCGCTGTTGCGACGCGCCGCTGAGCGGAACGCGCTCATTCATGGCTATCATTTTCCCTTCCCGGGCTTGGGTTATGTTCGCGAGGCTGCGGATGGTTGGCGCTTTGAACCGTACCCGGAATAGCAGTCCTAAGTACGAACTTGCAAGAGGAGGGAGCGCTTGACGAATATCGCGATGAGGCTAGAGGGTAGAGTTGCGGTCATCACCGGGGCGGCCTCAGGCATCGGCCGCGCTACCGCATTGCGCTTTGCCCGCGAAGGCGCCCATGTTGTCATCGCCGATATTGATGTCTCCCGAGGAAAAGACTGCGCCGGCGAAATCCGCAGCTTAGGTGGAGAGGCGCGTTTTGTAGAAGCCGACGTGAGCCTGGAAAGCGACCTGGTCAGAATGATCGACTGCGCCGTGACAACCTATGGCGGGCTGGACATTCTGCATAACAACGCCTTCTGGGCGCGGGGCGCCACGGCGCTGGAAACGACTGCTGACGACTGGCAGCGGACTCTTGATGTTACGCTGCGCCCGGTATGGCAGGCGAGCAAACTGGCGATACCACAGCTTTTGAAAAGCAAGGCCGGGGTCATCTTGAATACAGCCTCCGTACACAGCATCGTCGGTTTGACCGGCAGCGCCGCCTATCAAGCGTCCAAAGGCGGCGTCCTGTCATTGACACGCGCGCTGTCGCTGGAACTGGCGCCGCAAATCCGCGTCGTTGCGATTCTTCCCGGTACGATTGATACGCCGGCGAACCGGGAGGTGCCTGACGAAGTGAATGAGGCCTTCCTGCAAAAGGTCCCGCTGGCGCGGCGAGGACAGCCGGAAGAAATTGCTAGCGTTGCCGCCTTCCTGGCCTCTGACGACGCCAGCTATATCACAGGCACAGGCATTGTTGTCGACGGCGGTTATACGACGCATTAGTCGAGTTGTGAGGCTCATGTGGCAAACAATATTTGAGACCTTGTCCGAACCATATATGGAAAGAGAACCATGGTGAAAACAGATAACCAGCCGGATTACACGTCGGCTGTTCCCCGTTATAGCTTTGCTGGAGACTTAGCCGAACAAGAGCGGCAACTGCGCGAGAATTCGCTGCTAAAGCGCTTTGACGAATCGCGCAGGAAACTCGCTGCGGACTCCCATCGTCCGCTTTATCACTACGTCAATCCCGAAAGCACCTTGAACGACCCCAATGGACTCTGCTTTTGGCAAGGGCGCTGGCACCTGTTTTACCAAGCCTATCCCCCCGAAGACAGTCGTCAACATTGGGGGCACGCCGTCAGCGACGACTTGATCCACTGGCGCGATTTGCCCTATGCGATCTATCCCCATCCGGAAGAGTGCTGCTATTCGGGTTCCGCGCTGGTAGAGGACGATCGCGTCATCGCCATGTATCACGGTACCAAGATCGGCAATATGGTCGCCACCTCCTCGGATCCGCTTTTGCTGAACTGGGAAAAGCTGGGGGACGGGGCCGTCATCCCGATGGCAAAAGAAGGGGATCCGCCCTTGCCCTACACTGTCTTCGACCCCTGTATATGGGAGAAAGACGGGTTCTACTATGCCCTGTCCGGCGGGACTTTGCCTGAAGGTCCGGACCGCAAGCAAATCCGCGCCAATTTTCTATTCCGGTCCACTGATCTGATAAATTGGGATTACCTGCATCCTTTTGTCGAGCAGGACCAGTACACAGTGGTCGGCGACGATGGCGCTTGTCCCTATTTCTGGCCGATTGGAGATGACAAGCATATCTTGCTCATTTACAGCCACATGACCGGCGGGCAGTACCTGCTGGGGGACTATGACAAGGATCGCGACAAATTCGTCGTCAGCGACGGCGGCTTGTTCAACTTCGGACCCTCGACGCCATCAGGCGTCCATGCGCCGTCAGCCACACCCGACGGCAAGGGCGGCGTCATCGTCATTTTCAACATGAACCAGGGCATGCCTACACGCGGCTGGAACCAGATCATGACCCTGCCGCGCCTGCTCACCCTGGACGAGGACAAGCGCTTGCTCATGGAGCCGGCCGGCGGCATCGAGTCGCTGCGCCATGAACATCGGCAGTCGGGACCCGTCACGCTTCCAGCCAACCAGGAAATCGTATTGGACGGTATTCAGGGCAATGCGATGGAACTGTCGCTGGAGCTTGATCCCGGCGACGCGCCCATGGTCGAATTGAACGTGCTGCGCTCACCCAAGCGAGAAGAGTTCACGCGCATCGCCTTTTACAAACATCGCGGGCGCCGCTATCGACAGCGGCTTTCCAAATCCGCGGCTATGAACGCCAGCTCGGTCGCCATGCAAAAGCTGCCAGAGCGTTATGAAAGCGTGATCACAATAGATACATCGTATTCGTCGACGCTGCCGGACGCGCTTTCGCGCGCGCCGGAATCCGCGCCTGTGTATATCGCGCCAGACGAGCCTCTGCAATTGCGCGTTTTTATCGACCGCAGTGTGGTCGAGGTATTCGTCAACGGCAGACAATGCCTGGCGACGCGGGTCTATCCCGGCCGCGAGGACAGCCTTGGCGTTTCCATGCGCTCCCAGGGAGGGTCCACGACGGCCGCGAGACTAGACGCTTGGCAAATGCGCAGCATCTGGGATACGGACGCCGATCCCGCCTGAGCAGCTGGCAAATTTCAGGGTAAGAACGAACGAAAACCTTCCAGCTTGCGGAAGATGATGCGGTTCGAGTCGTGATAGCGGATGGCTCCACGATAAGCAGCGCGCACGAGATAGATGATATCATCGCCGTCGAACTGCCAATCGACGTACTGAAATCCTGTAAGGCGCATCGAGTCTTCCGCGGACAAACCACTCTCGTCCGCCATTAAGGTTTTGAGGACCTGCCAGTGGCGCAAATCGCGCGAAACGCTCAGGGACAAGATATTTCGTTGCCGGGTCCATTCGGGATTTGTAACGTTGTTGACCAAGGCGAGGTAAAAGCCCGTTTGCGCATCGTAGCGAATATTGAACTTGGTCCCGCCGCCCGGGAAATCGATGAACCCGGTCTCCGGATCAAATGAAATTGCTCGGCCGTCATCCTCAATCTTGACGATTACGGCTCGGTTCACCATAGGGCTGGCGTTTAGCCGCAAGATATTCCACAGTTCCCCGTCCGGTGTCTCCAGCACATTGCCCTCCAGCCAGCAGGGCCGTTCGAGCCGATCCCATTGAGCTGGCGCCCAGTCGGGATCAAAGGGGATTTTGTTGCTGATCGTCCAGTTCGAGGCGTCAAGCAAGTTTGCTTCCGCAGGCGCCGAGATCACGCAAGAGTGAAAGCTCGGTCCATGAACAGGCGGGTCCGCGTCTTCGAAGGCTTTGTACAGTCGTCCCTGATGCTCCAGCACAGGGACCGGCGCGCAATGATAATTGGGCGCGTCGCGATAGGGACCGCCGCGAAAGAGTAGACCAGACGCGGCATCCGCGGGATGCGTCCAGGTGAAGCCGCCGTCATCGCTGCGGCGGATCACGATCGAGCCGTATTGCTGGGATGTGCCAAGAATGTACAAACTGCCGCGATGGGTGAACAAGCTGCTCCAATAGCAGTTCATGATATGCGTCACGTTGACCCAGGTCATGCCGTCGTCTTCCGACCGATAGATGCTCGTCAAGCTTTCTTCAGCCTCGTGATTCTTGGGGCATCCCTTCAAGCCAAAATAATCGTGCGAGGCTACCAGCGCGCCGTCCGCCAGACGAACGATGCTCGGGCTTCCCAGATAGGTTAACGTACGCTCGGGTTGGTATTTGACTTCGCGCCAGATCATCTGTTCTTGCTTTCCTACACTAAAGTAAATCTCGGAAATTGCGCAATCGGCGGAAAATGATCCGATTGGAATCGTGGAAGTTGCGCGTGCCGCGATATGCTGTACGCACCACATAAATCAGGTCATCGCCATCGAATTGCCAATCGACGTACTGGAAACCGGTCAACAAAATAGACGGCGCCGGCTCCAAGCCTGTGTCGTCACGCATTAGCGTCTTGACCAGGCGCCAATTCCACAGGTCCTCCGACGCGCTCAACGATAGCACATTGCGCTGCCGCATGGGGTGCTTGCCGCGGTGCCCCTGGGCTTTCAGGTCTCCCTCGGCCATCTCGCGCAAGGTATCAGGATCCGCCAGGTTGTTCACCAAAGACAGATATTTGCCCGTTTGCGGATCGCGCCGGATGGTGAATTTGGCCTTGCTGCCCGGGAAGTTGACATAACCGCTTGCGGGATCGAACGCAAGGGTCTTGCCCTCATCTTCAATTTTCAGGCGAGTCGCAACTTCTTTCACAATCGAACCCGCCTCATAAGTCATGATATTCCAGAGTTGGCCATCGGGCGCCGCCACGATATTGCCTTCTCTCCAGCCCGGAGCTGCGGCGTCGGCCGGGTCCCACTCGCTCGGTATCCAGGCGGGATCAAATGGCATCTTGTTGCTCATGGTCCAGTTGGCGGCATCCAGCAAGTCCGCATCCGCTGGCGCGGAAATTACGCCGGCTTGAAAGTTGCCCCAGCCCGGCGGGTCGCAATCTTCAAAAGCGCGGTACAGACGTCCCTCGTGGCGGACGATCGGCACGGGAGCGCAATGATAGTTAGGCGGCTCGTGATGATAGCCGCCTCGGAAAAGCATGCCGCTGCGTTCATCGGCTGGGTGCGTCCAGGTAAATCCGCCGTCTACGCTGCGCCGAATCACAATCGAACCGTATTGCTGCGATGTACCCAGGATGTACGCCGCGTCATCGTGAATGAACAAGCTGCTCCAATAGCAATTCATAATATGCGTGATATTGACCCAGGTCTCGCCATCATCTTCCGAGCGGTAGATACTTGTCAGGCTTTCCTCCCCCTCATGGTTTTTGGGGCAGCCTTTCAAACCAAAGTAATCATGCGAGACCAGCAAAGCGCCGTCTTCAAGGCGAACAACGCTGGGGCTGCCCAGATAAGTCAGCGTCCGCTCCGGCTGATATTTGACTTGCGACCATTTCATTGCGCGCTCTTTCTGGCGGGACAGGATTCACCTGCCCGCCTCAGCCAAGGTGATTATCAGGTAAATGGAGCCCGTGCAAGGCGCGCGGGCTCCATCAAAAAACTTAGCGCTTATTCGCTGACGTACCACTGGTCGGAGTGACCGCTTTCGAGGTGGCTGATGTACAAAACGCCTTCGACCGGCGTGAAGTTGTGCAGCCGGTTGGAACGGATGAAGACTTCAGGCGCCTCGCCAACGGTACCAAAATGGTAGATGTTCCTGACGGTATTGGCGACCAATTGCGTACCCAGCTCCAGATACCGCTCCGAGCCGATCTGCGTCAGTTGCCATTCATCGACCATGCGCATCTGTTCTTGCTGGTACTCGGGCGGTTCCTCGCCCTCGGCGCCATCGGTGAGCCACCACTGCCGCCAAGCCAAGCCGCCGCCTACTGGCGTGGAATCAATGCCGTAGGGCGGACGCAGCCAGATCGGCCGCTGATACAAGTCTTTCTCCGATACAACGTCCGCAAACCAAACCGATGCGTGTACCTCGTTCGCCAGCAAGGCTTGCTTGAAGGCTTCGCGCGTACTTGGGTTGATTTCGACAGCGACGCCGACGTCTTCCCAGTATTCAGCTACCAGCTCGGACATCGGGATGCGGTTGATCGCGTCCCAAAGCACGATTGACAGCGGCGCGCCATCAGGACGCAGGCGCACGCCGTCATCGCCCATGGTCAAGCCCATCTCATCAAGCAAGGCATTGGCTTGGTCGGGATCATAATCAGCGTAATGGCCGCCCATCCAGTCTTCATAGAAGACCGACAACGACGAAACGCCCCAAGCCCTCGGCACCGCTTGGCCGAAGAATAGCACATCGTTAATCTCGGAGCGGTTGATGGCCAGCGACAAAGCTTGACGGAATCGCAAGTCGTTGAAGATCTCGTTCAGCACTGGGTCGCTGACGGTGATATTCAGTTGGTATTTGCTCATCGCGCCTTGATCGGCGGGCCACAAGATCGTGGTGTAATCGCCATCCGCCTCGCCCGCCTTCAGCACCGGCAGATCGCTCACTTCGAGGTTGTAAAAGCCGTAGTCGATAGCGCCGGCTTGGACGTTCAGAATGACCACTTCTGGTTCCCCAAGCAGCAGGCGGACCTGGCCATCGATATATGGCAGTTGATTGCCTTCGGTGTCGACTTTCCAATAGTACGGGTTGCGGGCATAGAACTTGTTGCCGAATTCATCCACTTGGTCCAGCTTCCAGGGTTTGACCACCGGCAGGTCTGGGTCGAAGTCGTTCTGCCCCGTCTGCCCGTTCATGTGGAATTGGAAAGCGCCAGCCCAGCTGTCAAAGCCTTCCGACTCCGCTAAAGCGGCCGCGTCCTCGTTGTAATCGGCGTGCCACTGCTGCAGGTAATGGCGCGGCGCCAGCGGGAAGCCTTGACCGCTGCGAGCAACCACAATCGGAAAGGCCGGGTTGGCCGCAGCAGCGGTGAAGGTGACCGTGTAGTCGTCGACTTTCGCAATGACGATCGGCGTGCCGCCGGGCGAGAGCGCCCGCGGCATATTCGGCAGTTCCTCGTGCAGCATGATGTCTTCGTACCAGAACATGACGTCATCGGCGGTGACAGGAACGCCGTCGCTCCACTTCATTCCCCGGCGCAATGTGACTGTAGCCGTGGTCAAGTCCTCCGACAATTCCACGCTCTTGGCAACTTCTGGGAAGACGATCTCCCAATTGGTCGAGAAGCCGGTCAGGTGCTGGTCCCAGGCGGTGAAGCCAGTATTGCCGAAGGAAGTTGGATTGGTGGCGTTAAAGGTGATCTCGCCGCCATAAGCGCCGATGGCCTCGCGCGGTTGAACGACCATGATATCGCCGTGGTCCGGCAGGCGTTCCTCGACTGGCGGCAGGTCACCCGCGGCTACCATCTCAGCCAACATGGGCGCTTCGTTGAACATGGCGATACTATTTCCGGTCGCGGCTTCGTATTCATCCAGCGACCAAACGCGGTAATTGTCGGCCGTGGAGAATCCGCCGTCTTGCGCGATCGACGTGAAGGACATGAGACCCATGACGACAATCAGGCAGACTACCCACGAGATTTTCAGTTGCTTGCTAAACATTTGCTGTTTCCTCCCTTTCTGTTAATGGACTTTGCAATGTTGATAGCTGGTCTGTAAGAATCGGCCACCTCCTTTTGAGCCTCTTTGTTACACACCTGTCAGGCAGCGAGCGCTGACGCTCGCTACGCTGTTAGGTTCCTCTCTTCCAGTATCAGGCGATCCATCTGTCTGGCGATACTATCGAGAACGCGCTGGTCATAATCTGTCAGCCTTGCATTGCTCACGCGGCTAACTGTGGTCATATCAAATCCCGCCTGGCGGCGATAGTATTTGGCTGAAACCGGGTACTGGTGATGAATCGTCGGATCTGCCATGCGGATTAAAGTTTGCGCATTTACAGCCTCCGTATCGAGAAAATGCTTGCAAAGCCAAACCAGCGGCTGCGGATAAAAGTTCGCTGCGATACCGCAATAACCCGACGCGCCCGCTTTCATCGATTCCAGCAAGGTCGTGGCGTCGGCATTGTAAACGCAGAGGCTGCTGCCTTCGGCGGCTTCGATTTTCGCGCGCAGCTGGCATATTGACCTGGAAGTCTCTTTGAACAGGCGGAAGCGCCCGGTCCCAGCCGCCCATGTGACCAAGTCCGCCGAAACGAGCCGATGATATGGCTGAGGGCATTCGTAAAGTCCCAGAGGAATATCGCCCGTGGCCTCCAGCAGCCGGGATACATGGCTCCGCCAGACAGTGTCATCGTCTTCCGGCTGCGCCATCATGCTGGCGATGACGACCACTTGCGCGACGCCGAGATCCGCCATTTGCCGGACGAACTTCACTTGCCTGGCGATCGAGCGGTCAAAGGTGCCGCTGGCGACAACCGGCACGCGCCCCTTGGATCGCTTGACAACGCGCGCCGCCAGGCGCAGTCGCTCGTCATCAGAAAGCGCGAACATCTCGCTAGATTGCCCCACTGCGAATAGCCCTGTCACCCCCGACTCAATATACCAGTCGGTCAGACGATCGATGCCATCCCAGTCAATAGACATATCCATCTTAAGCGGCGTAATCATCGCCGGAAAAACGCCGCTGGGTGTTGATACGTTTGACATGCGACAGCTTCTAAGTCTCAATGATGAACAAAATGAGCCGACTTCGGCGCTAGGAGCGACGGCGTGGCTGGCACATAACCCATCCGCCTGGAAATCTCTTGAGCGACATAGAGCAAATCCGCCGCTAAATCATGGCAGCCGTCATGAATAATTCTCTCGTCGGCGCCGGACAAACTGCAGCCGCCGATGGGTTCGCCGGCTGCATTGCGGATGACCGCGCCCAAACAGAATGTGCCCAGCTCGTGCTCCTCTCGATCGACAGCATAACCACGTTGCCGAGACGCCTCGAGTTCGCTGTGCAAGTCCTGGCTATTCGTCAAGGTTGTATGGGTGAATCGCGGCATGCCAGTCCGTTGTAGTATGTCATCGACCCGATCGGTCGAAAGCGCTGCCAGGATCGACTTGCCATTGGCTGTGCAATGCAGATGGACCTGTTCGCCGACCGCCGTGCGCGCCATTAACCGCTGCGACGATTCCACCGCGTAGATATACAAGATATAACTGCCATCGAAATAGGTAAGATAAACAGATTCTTTGGCGATCTCCGCCAATTCGCGCAGCAAAGGCGCGGCGCGATCGCGCAGTTCCGCATTGACCCGAACGGCTTGTGACAAGCTGACAATTGCGGTGCCAAGCGCGTAGGAATCGTCATTCACTTTTTCGATGAAACCCCGTGACATCAAGGTCGCCAGTAAATGATGAGTCGTGCTCTTCGGCATGGGCAGCCGTTCGCTAATCTGAGCCAAGGTCAAGCAGGGCTCCTCAATGCTGAAGACAGTCATGATGTCGATGGCTTTTAGGACAGACTGGATCATAAGGAGACGCCTTCCAGCTCAAGTTCTTCCGCGAAATGGCAGGATACATGGTGTCCCGGCAAGACTTCGCGCAGTTCTGGGCTCTCGTGCTTGCAACGGTCTTTGGCATATTTGCAGCGCGGATGGAAATAACAGCCACTAGGCGGATCCGCCGGATTGGCAACTTCGCCACTCAGGATGATCTGCGCTTCCTGCAGGCGGGGATCCGGCTTTGGCACTGCCGACAGCAGCGCTTCGGTATAGGGATGCTTCGGGCTCAAATAGAGCGTCTCGGTCTCCGCCAGTTCAATGATCTTGCCAACATACATCACGGCAACACGATCGGCTATATGTTCCACGACGCTTAAATCGTGAGCGATAAACAGATAGGTCAGCCCGAGCTTTTCTTGCAAATCTTGCAAGAGATTGAGGATTTGCGCCTGTATCGAAACATCAAGAGCCGAAACAGGCTCGTCGGCGACAATCAGGTTGGGATTGGTGGCCAAAGCCCGCGCGATGCCGATACGCTGACGCTGCCCCCCGCTGAAGGCATTCGGGTAGCGATTGAGATGCCCCGTATTCAAGCCGACCAGCGACGCCAATTCCTTGACCTGGTCTTCCAATGCCTTGCCGCGCGCGCCCTGCGCCCAAAGCGGCTCGCCGATAATATCGAGCACGGTCATGCGCGGAGAAAGTGAGGAAAAGGGATCTTGGAACACCAGTTGCATTTCCTTGCGCAACGCGCGCAGTTGCCTCTTGTCCAAGCGCGTAATATCAACGGGATCGCCCTCATGCGTCCGCAGGATGACTTCGCCCGAAGTCGGATCAATGGCGCGCAGGATGCAACGTCCCAAGGTCGTCTTGCCGCAGCCGGATTCGCCGACCAAGCCCAGCACCTCGCCCTTGGCGATCGCGAAGCTGACATCGTCGACGGCTTTAACGTGCCCGACGGTCCGACGCAGCAGACCCTTTTCAATAGGAAAGTATTTCTTAAGCGACTTGACCTGCAGGATTGTATCGTTACAGTCCATTGCCCTGCCCTTCAAGCGCGGGCGCGTTTGCCGCTTCCGCCACTTCGGGATACACATAGCAAGCTGCCGCATGGTCCGGCGCGACCTGTACTAAAGGCGGTTCCACACGATCGCAGAGCCCGGGGATCGCGACCGAGCAGCGCGGGAAAAAACCGCAGCCGGGCGGGCGGTTAATCGGCACCGGCACCGCGCCCTGAATCGACTCCAATCGCCGGCGCGATTTCTTGCCAATCTTTGGAATCGACTTGATGAGCGCCGACGTATATGGATGTTTGGCTTGATAAAAGAGGCTGTCAACATCGGTGAATTCGACGATTTTGCCCAAATACATCACAGCCACATACTGGACCATGCGCGCGATCACGCCCAGATCGTGTGTGATATAGAGGATGGACATGCCGAACTCGACCTGCAGATCCCGCATCAGCTGAAGCACCTGCGCCTGTACCGTTACATCAAGCGCCGTTGTTGGTTCATCGGCGATCAGCAAAGACGGCTCGCAGGATAAGGCCATGGCGATCATCGCTCGCTGACGCATCCCGCCGGACAGTTGATGCGGGTGTTCAGACATGCGCTGCGACGGGTTGGACATGCCGACGCGGCCCAGCAAATCGATTGCGATCTTATGCGCTTCCTTGCGGTCCTGCGCCCGGTGAACGCGGATTGCTTCTGTAATCTGGTTTCCAATGGTGTGTAAAGGCGAGAACGACGTCATCGGCTCTTGAAAGATCATAGCGATCTCTCCGCCGCGAATCTCGCGTATGCGCTCGCCGTGAGCGTCCAGTTGCGCGATATCAACTGGGTCGCCTGCTTGGGGATGATAGATCACACGACCCGAAAACTTGGCGAAGTTGGGCGCGAGCCGCATGATTGAGCGCACTGCCATGCTCTTGCCACAGCCGGATTCGCCCACCAGCCCAATCGTTTCGCCACGTCGAATTGCGAAACTGATGCCGTCCACCGCCTTTAACAAGCCCTCTTCCAGCGGCAAGTGGGTCTTCAGATCTTGGACATCCAGCAATATGTCGTCCATCGCAGGTCCTATAAATGCTTGTATGGGTCGGCTGCGTCGCGCAGCCCGTCGCCCAAGAAATTGAAGGCGATGACGATGATCACCACCAACCCGCCCGGCAACAGCAGCCAGGGGTTGATCGTCACCGTCTGGACATTCTGCGAGTCTTGCAAGAGCGTTCCCAAGCTCACCGCAGGCGGCTGAATGCCCAGCCCCAAAAAGCTCAGCGCCGTCTCGCCTAGGATCATATGCGGGATGGCCAAGGTCAGATGCACGATCAAATAACTCAAGAAACCGGGCAGCAAGTGTCTTGTAATGATCGCCCGCTCGCTTAAACCGGACAATTTCGCCGCCAGCACATAGTCTTCTTCTCGCAGGCTGATCAGCTTGCCCCGCACGACCCTTGCCAAACCGGTCCAGCCCACAATCGCCAAGACCAGCGAAATGCCGAAATAGACCTGGATAGGCGTCCATTCCGGTGGAACCAATGCCGCCAAAGCCATCCAGAGCGGCAAGGTAGGCAGCGATTGCAGGAACTCGATCAATCGCTGAATCAGCATGTCGATGCCGCCGCCGTAATATCCAGACAGCCCTCCAAAAAACAAGCCCAGGGCGAAGCCAACAGCCAAACCCATCAGTCCTACAAAAAGCGACGTGCGGGCGCCCAGCAACATCCTGCTGAAAAGATCGCGTCCCAATCCGTCGGTCCCCGACGGGAAGAAAACGCCAGGTTCGCCGACGCCAAAGAGGTGTATGTCAGTATCGATAAAGCCCAACAAGCGATATGGCTCGCCCTTGGTAAAGAACTGCAGAAAGTATTTCTCGCTGGTGTCCTCTACATAGGCGCGCTGAAAGGTATTCAGATCCAATTCGCTGGAAATCTTGTAGACAAAGGGACGCAGGTTGAAGGCGCCGTTTTCGTCGATGAAGTGAAGCGGCGTGGGCGGCGCATATAGATAATCAGTATAGCGCCTAAAGGGACCATAAGGAGCGAAGAACTCGGCGAAGATCGCCAATACATAAAAGAGCGCCAGGAAGATCATGCAGAAGTAGGCAACCCGATGGCGTTTGAACTTGCGCCAAATCAACTGCTGCTGCGAGAGAATCTCATAGCTCAGCTCATCCGAGGGCGGAAGTTCCGCAACTGTCGATCGCGTGGACATCAGTTGGCTCTCTCGTAGCGAATGCGCGGATCCAGCCACATCAACAGCATATCCGACAAGAATACGCCCAGCACCGTCAAGACGCTTAGCATCAGCAGCATACTCGCCGCGGCATAGGTGTCCTGGGCAATCAGCGAGCGCAGCAGAAGGGGACCGGTTGTCGGCAAGCCCAGCACGATAGAAACGATCGCCGAGCCGGAAACGATCTGCGGCAACAAACTGCCGATGCTGCTGACGATCGGATTAAAAGCCATGCGCAGCGGGTATTTGACAATTAGGAAACGCTCGCGCAATCCCTTGGACCGAGCGGTCAGCACGTATTGTTTTTGAAACTCGTCGAGCAATTGCGCGCGCAGAATGCGTATCAAACTGGCGGTGCCCGCCGTGCCAACTACAATCACCGGCACCGGCAAATGAGTCAACATGTCCCAGAACTTCGCCAGGCTCCAGGGTTCGCGTAAGTATTCTGGCGAGAACAATCCGCCAGGCGTCACGCCAAATACCCGCAACATGATGATCATGAATACGAGCGCGATCAGGAAGTTGGGCGTTGCCAAGCCAATCAAGCCCATGAATGAGAAAAAATAGTCGCCGATTGAGTATTGATTGATCGCCGAATACAGCGCGATCGGCACCGACACCGCGTAAACGAAGAGGATCGAGGCGATGGAGATGGTCATCGTCAAGAAAAGGCGTTCCTCGATCAAGGGCCATACCGGCTGCCCCCACTCAAAGGACTGTCCAAAGTCGCCTTTGGTAATCAGCGGCACAACCCATCGGAAATACTGCTCGTGCAGAGGCAGGTCCAAGCCGTAGCGCATATTCAGAAAATCGAGTTCTTCCTGGTCGACGATATCGCCCGAGGCTTCCAACTCAGAAGCGTAGTTCTGTATCCAACTGCCCGGCGGTAAATTAATGATATAGAAGGACAAGATGGAAACCAGAAACAAGACAATAGCCATATACAGCAGGCGGCGCAGCAAATAATTCAACATGGCGCGGTACGGCGACCTCAAAATCTCGCTAGAAAATCATAGCGTAAAAAAACAGGAATGCCTTTCCCATCATATAGAACGGTATTCGACACCATGGAACAACATTCGGAAAATAACACGTCGCGAATGCCTTGTCAAATTTTCTGTCCCAATAACAGGGCAATCGCATCAAATTTTTTCACCACAGAGAGCGCAGAGCGCACAGAGAATGGTTGCGAAATAGTCGTTTTCTTTGTGTCCTTCGTGTCTTTGTGGTGAATCTATATTTGGCTCATTTGAATTTCAACCGAAAAGAATACACTAGCAATCGCCGCATCCGTTGCATTTTGCCACAGGCTCGGATAAGCTCACTCCATCAGTGCATCCATGTTTTGCAGGACGAAAGAATGGTGGCAATGAAGACTGTACATGACCTCGAAACGCCCAGCATCTTGATTGACCTAGATCGAATGGAGCGCAATATCGCAGCCATGCAGAAACGCTGCGACGATCTTGGCATTCAGTTCCGCCCTCATATCAAAACGCATAAGATACCGGATATCGCGCGCCGCCAACTGGAAGCCGGCGCAGTCGGCATCGCCTGCCAAAAAGTCAGCGAGGCAGAAGTCTTCGCGGATGCCGGGATTAAGGACATTCAGATTCCCTACAATATCGTGGGCGCCGCCAAGACGAGACGTCTGGCGCAATTGGCAAAGCGCGTGGAAATAACTGTCACGGTGGATAGCCAAGCCGTGCTGGATGGCATCGGCACAGCCATGCAAGAGGCTGACGCGACAATCGGCGTGATGGTGGAGTTGGTCTCGCTCAATAAGCGCACCGGCGCCACGCCGGAAGAAGCCCTGGGATTGGCGAAGCGCATCATCAAGGTCGATAATCTGCGCTTTGCCGGACTGATGATCTATCCAGCCGACGCCGCCATTCGGCCACGGTTGCAGAAAACCTTAAAATTGCTGAAAGATTCGGGAATCGAGGCGGCAACCGTTAGCGGGGGCGGCAGCGGCGCCATATTGGAATCACACTTGATTCCGGAGTTGACCGAAATGCGCGTCGGCACCTATATCTTCTGGGATTGGGGCAGCGTCGCCAGCGGAATGACGACTTTTGACAGGTGCGCCATGCGCGTCCGCGCCACTGTCGTCAGCGCCAACGAGCCAAATCGCGTGATCCTGGACGGAGGCAGCAAAACCATCCATTCCGAGACGGTGGACGGCTGCTTCGGCTATATCACAGAATATCCCGACGCGAGGATATACAAGGTCAACGAAGAACACGGTTACGTCGATTTCAGCGCCTGCGCCAATCAGCCGCAAGTTGGCGATATCGTGCATATCATTCCCGTGCATACCTGCGTCGTCACCAATCTGCACAATCAGCTCTATGGCATACGCGGAGACCAGATCGAAGAAGTCTGGGATGTGGCCGCCCGCGGATTGGTCTGGTAAGCCCCTCATTCAATTCATTGTCCGACACGCATAAAAGGAATCAGCCGATGTTGATTGTTGACGCGCATCTTGATCTATCCTGGAACGCCTTGGGCTGGAACCGAAACCTGCTCGATTCCGTCTATACGATTCGCGCGGAGGAAGGGCGCATGCCCGGCAAGGGGCGCGCCCAAAACACGGTTGCCCTGCCCGAGATGCGGCGCGGGCGCGTTGCGGTCAGCTTTGCCACGATGCTTGCGCGTTCCACCGGCACAGCCCTGCCGCATCTGGACTACGGATCGCAAGCCCAAGCCTACGGAATGGCGCAGGGTCAGCTGGCCTACTATCGCGCCTTGGAACGCGACGGACATATTCGCATCTTGGTCGACAAAGCCGGCTTGACGAGCCATATCCAAGAATGGGAGGCTTGGGAAGATCACGATGGCGACGCCAATAATGCGCCGCCTCTGGGCTTCGTGCTCAGCATGGAAGGCGCCGATCCGATACGCGACCCGGGGCAACTTCAAGACTGGTGGGAGGCCGGGCTGCGCTTGCTGGGACCCACCCATTACGGCGCCGGGCGATATGCCGGCGGAACCGGCACAGAATTGGGACTCGCGAAGCTCGGCAAACCACTGTTGGAAAAGATGACGCGCCTCGGCATGCTGCTCGATTTGACGCATTTTTCCGATCAAGCCTTCTGGGAAGCCGCGCGCATTTACGACGGCATGGCGCTGGCCAGCCACAACAACTGCCGAGCGCTCGTGCCGCACCAGCGTCAATTCAGCGACGAACAGCTCAATCTCATCATCGAACGAGATGGGGTCATCGGCGCGGCGTTTGACGTCTGGATGCTGAAACCAGGTTTCGTCCGCGGGGATAGCAACAAAGACGTTTTCGTAGACCACGTCATCGACCATATCGATCATGTTTGTCAACTGGCCGGGAACAGCAGCCACGCCGCTATTGGCACCGATCTGGACGGCGGCTTCGGCCGCGAGCAATCCCCTAGCGATCTCGACACCATCGCCGATTTGCAGCAACTCCCCGACAAGCTCGCCGCGCGCGGCTACAGCAAGAGAGATATCGAAAACATCATGTACAAGAACTGGCTGCGGCTGTTGGTCGCGGCTTGGGATTGAGGCGAGTTTGCCGGGTCAAATCAGCAGCGGTCTCATCTGGCGAAGCGCGCGCTCTAACAAGTCGAGCTCGACGGCAAAACACAAGCGCAGGTAGCCTTCTCCCTGCGGACCAAACGCGGCGCCCGGCGCCAAGCCGACGCCGGTCTTGCGCAAGACCTCCAGCGCGAAGGAATAACTGTCTCCCATGCCTTCGACGGTGAAAAAGGCATAGAAGGTCGCCTGTGGCGCCGGCAAGCTGACGCGCGGCAATTCGGCCAAGGAATCGACCAGCAGGTCCAGCGCCGCCCGATACCGCGCTGTCGAAGAGCGAATAAAGTCTTCGCCTTTTGCAAGCGCGGTGATCCCGGCGATCTGCGTAGGCGAGAAGATGCAGGAAAAATTGTACTCGGTCACCATTTCCACCGCCGAAATCAGCGAGGCAGGGCTTGTAATCCACCCCAGTCGCCAGCCTGTCATCGCCCAGGATTTTGAAAAGCTGTTGATGATCAGGTATTTGTCTTCATCGGTAACTTTGTCGATGAAGCTCGGCGCGCAACTGCGACCATAGACGATGCGATTGTATACTTCGTCGGCGATCAGCCAAATGTCTCGCTCCCGGCAAAAGTCCAGAATCTCCTGCTGTTCATTGTCCTCGAGCATCCAGCCGGTCGGATTGTTGGGCGAATTGATTAACATGGCGCGCGTATTCGCGCTACAGGCATCGAACAACTCACCCAAATCAAGCTGCCATTTCCCCGCCGCGGGCCGCAAGGAAACACGTTCTATCTTGGCGCCAAGAATGCGGGCGGCCGAAGGCAAGTTGGGCCAGACCGGCGAGGGAATTACCACGGTATCGCCCTCAGCCACAATGCACTGCAGGGCGACCGACAATGCAGTCATACCAGAGGGCGTAACCGCGATATTGCCGAGCGTGAGGTCTGTCCCGTACAAACCGTTTGTATAGGTTGCCAAGGCTTCGCGCAATTCGACGATCCCCAAATTGGGCTGATAAAAGGTCTGCCCCTCGTCGATCGCGTCCTTGGCCGCCTCCCGTATGAACTGTGGCGTTGGCTTGTCGGGCTCGCCAAACCACAAGGGTATGACATCCGTTTTTCCAATTGCGGCGTTAGCCACCTTGCGAATCAAGCTTGGCTGGAGCACGTTGATGGATGGACGTGAAGCGCGTATTTGAGTCCTCAAGCCTAATCCCCTTCTTGTTTGTAAATAGCCACAGCGGCGACAATGATGATGCCCTGGATCAAACCCTGAACGAACTGGTTCACACCGAGCATGACCAGCAAATTCGCCGTCACACCCAGCAGCAGCACGCCCCCAAGGGTGCCGGCGACGCTGGCGCGCCCTCCGAATAGACTGGTGCCGCCGATGATCACCGCGGTTATCGTCTGCAATTCAATGCCGTCGCCGATGGCTGGATCGCCGACTCCCATGCGCGAAAGCCAAAGCAAGCCCGTAATTGACGCTGTGACAGAACAAATCACATAGACGCCATAGCGCGCCAGTTTTACAGGCACGCCCGACAAATGCGCGACTTCTTCGTTGCCGCCTATTGCGAAGAGATACTTGCCAAATACGGTATAACGCAGCAGGAGCGCGGTCAGCGCCAGCATCACGGCGAACATAAGCGCGATTATCGGAACCGGTCCGATCTTCTGCACATAAAACATGATGAATTCTCGACTGGCTTTACCAACCGGCGATGTAGATATGCTCAAGCCGACGCCGCGCAAAATCACCATAGACGCCAACGTGACGATAAAGGGCGCGATTCGCAACTCATTGATCAGCAAGCCATGAATCAACCCCACCAGCACGCCCAAGCCGAGGGTAGCGACGATCGCAAGGAACAAATTGCTGCTTTCGCCATTCATTATGATCGCAGAAACCAGAATAGACACCTTAACCAGCGACCCAACCGAGAGATCAATACCCGCCGTCAATATAACCAGCATCTGCCCCAGCGCGACGATGCCCAGGAAGGCGGACTGTCGCGCGACATTGCTCAGGTTGCGCGCGGTGAGAAAGCGCTCGGACTGCGTGGCGCCGATGATGATGAGAACGATAATAAAACCATAGACGGCAAAAATCGGACCATAGCGCCGCAGGAACAGCCGCTGGGAACCGGTCAAGCCTGCGAAAAATCGCGCCGAGACCTTCATGATGGCTCCATCCCAGAGTCAGCCATTGTGGCGAGTTCAATGATGCCAGCCTCAGTCGCTTCCTCCTGCGCGACTTCGCCGACGATGCGTCCATCGTTCATGACCAGAATCCGATCGCTCATGCCGATCACCTCGGGCAGTTCTGACGAGATCATCACAATCGCAATGCCGCGATCGTTCAGCTGGCGCATCAGCTTGTAAATTTCGAATTTTGCGCCGACATCGACGCCGCGCGTCGGCTCATCCAGGATGACCACGTCTGGATCCGTTGCCAGCCACTTCGCCAGCACCACCTTTTGCTGATTGCCCCCACTGAGATATTGCGCTTCCTGATCAGCGGAAGCCATCACGATGGCCAGCCGCTTTTTCGCCTCGGCAATGACTTTGTCCTCCGCGGGGCTTTGCAGTACGCCAAAACGCGTGAGGCGCGACAGAATGGGCAATGTGACGTTGATACGTACGGACAGCGAGGTGAAAAGCCCGTGCGACTTGCGATCTTCCGGCACCAGCGCCAAGCCCGAATCAATCGCTTGCGCCGGGTTGCTCCAGCTCGCGCCTTTGGCGCCAGCCAGCGTAATCTTCCCGCTCGTCAAGGGATCTGCGCCGAAGAGCGCGCGCGCCAGTTCCGTCCGCCCGGAACCGACCATGCCGGCAATGCCCAGTATTTCGCCCTCGTATAGTTCCAGGCTGGCCTCTTCCAGTATGGTTTCGGTGGAGATATTCTCGGCAACAAGCAGCAATTCGCCCTGCTCGTGTTCCGTCTGCGGGAAAATTTCATCCAGCGGCCGCCCGACCATCAGTTCCACCAAAGTGGATCGATCCAATTGATCGATTGGGCGGGTATCTACCAGTTCGCCATCCTTCAGTACTGTCACCTCGTCGGCGATGCGAAAGACCTCATCCAGCCGATGAGAGATGTAGATGATGGTGACGCCCTGCTCCACCAGCGACTCGATGATGCTAAACAACTGATCGAGTTCACTGCCAGCCAGGATCGCCGATGGCTCGTCCATGACGATCAGATCGGCATTCTGAGAAAGCGCCTTGGCGATTTCGACCAGTTGGCGCTGCGCCACGGTCAATTCCCGGACCGGCAAGCGCGTATCTAACGAGATTCCCAGGCGCGCCAGCAATCCCGCCGCGCTCCGGTGCAGTTCTTTCAAGTTCAGCACCCCAAGCGCGTGACGCGGCTCGCGCCCGAGGAAGATGTTCTCAGCCACGGACATCTGCGGCACAAGCGCGAGTTCCTGATAGATGATGCTGATGCCGCTGTCGATGACATCGCCGGCCGACGCTCCCTCGCGCTGTTCGCCCTTGTAGATGATCTCGCCAATGTCCGCCTTGTAGGCGCCGGCCAGGATCTTCATCAAAGTCGACTTGCCGGCGCCATTCTCGCCCACAAGCCCGTACACTTTGCCCGGCTTGCAGCGGATTGAAACGTCCTTCAGCGCTTGCACACCGGCAAATGATTTGGAGATATTAAGCATCTCCAGGATATAGTCGCTCATGCCTCGCTCCGTCTATCGACGGAAAAGCGGTATCCGGGCAGGACAGCCTGCCCGGATACCGCGAATGCCTCAAGTTTCGGCAGATGACTTACTCTTCTTCCACCAGGAAGCCGAGCTCCGCCAGTCTCTCGTCCGGCATGGTGATCGGGCCATGCACGTCGTCGCTCCATTCCGCGCGGAAGTATTCTTCGCCTTCCGCGTCAGTAAAGGGATCGGCATTGGCGATCTTCCCTACGAAGTCGATGAAACGCGGCGTTGGCTCGCCTCGCAGAATCTGCACGGCAGCATCAATGCACAGCGTGACCATCGCGTTGGGATACTGCCAGGCGGCGTATTGGATATCGTTTGCATGCGCCAAACGCAGGAAGCCGTTTTGCCATTCGCCGCCGCCAATCGGCGGGATATCCATCTCAGCATCCAAATAGGCGCTGATGATGCCCTGCGACATCTGCGCGCCGCCCGACCAAATGCCATCGATCTCGTCGCCGTGCTGCGCCAGCCAGGTCTCCATGATCTTCTTGCCTTCGGCTGGCGACCAGAAACCCGGTTGGTTATCGAGCAGCTCAATGCCGGCCGAGTCGAAGACAGCCAGCGCGCCTTCTTCCATGATGACTGATGTGGTCACGCCCGGGATGCCCGTCATCATCAGGAAGTTGCCGTCGGCGCCGACCGTGTCAATCAGCCACTGCGCCAAACCTGCGCCAGCATTAAAGAGGTTTGTGCCCACCTCGGTGACGAAGTTGTCGGTTTCCACCGCGCTGGCGCAAAGCACAACCGGCACGCCCTGCATCATCGCCCGCTCGACCGGCGCCGACAAAGCGGCCGCGCCCATCGGCACCAGAATTAGCGCGTCGGGTTCCTGCGCCAGCAAGTCTTCCACCTGCGGCACTTGAACATCGGCGCTGGCCTGCGCGTCGCCATAGAGCAGCTCAGAGACGACATCTTCTCCCAAATGCTCTACATACCAATAAGCGTGCGCATCAAATAGCGCCGACCAGGCATTGCTGGTCCCTTGCGCCGCCAGCGCGATTCGATAGGGCGGATCCTTGGCGAATGCGCTGGTGTCGTAAACTTCATCAATACGCGAAAGCACGCTTTGCAAATACGGCGAGGCGTCGATCATCTCTTGCGTGATTTCGAACTCCATCATGCCGTCATCTTGGCCAATCGACACCAGTGACGTGCCGAGCAGCAGAGACAACATGAGCAATCCGTAAGTCAATTTCCTCAACATTGCGCTTTCCTCCTTAAGTTTTCTATTCGTCAAAACGCGTCATTGCGCATGACCTGCTGTCCAAAATTTGGATTGTCCCAATCGTCCCCCTTTCACTCCGATCCTTACTCTTCGATACTGGCGACGCTGTACAAGGTCACTGCGCCCAGAATCACCAAGCCCTTAATGATGAACTGCACCTCGATATCCAAGCCCATCAGCACCGCCATCGTGCTGAGTATCTGAATCATCAGCACGCCGGCGATGGTACCCATCAAGCCGCCGCGCCCGCCCACAAAGGCAGTCCCGCCGACGATCGCCGCCGCGATTGAATCCAGCTCGAGCCCCGTGCCGATAAAGCGGTCCACATAGCCGACGTAGCCGGTCAGCACGACGCCGGAAACCACCGCCAGGCAACTGCCCAGGATATATACGGAAATGCGAATGGCGTCGACTGAAATGCCCGAAAGGCGCGCCGCTTCGGTGTTGCTGCCGACCGCGTAGACCTTGCGCCCATAGGCTGTGCGCCGCAAAACAAAAATGAAGAACGCGTTCAGCCCCAACCACAATAGCAGCGGTATCGAAAGCACAAACCAGGACTGATTGACGATGCCCATTATCTCCGGCACGAAGCCGCCGGGCACGCCTTTTGTGTAGGCTTGCGTGGCGCCTTTGACCAGCACCAGCATCCCCAGCGTCGCCACAAACGGAGGCACGCGGCGCTTTGTGACCAGGATACCATTGCCAGCCCCAATCAGCGCCCCAATACCCAGCGAGATCAGGATTGCCGGCAGCACCATCTCGTCCCGGCCGTTGGTGACATCGGCCACCACAATCGAAGTCATGATGAAAATGCCGCCGACGGACAAGTCAAGGCCCGCGACCAGCAAAATCATCGTCTGCCCGATCGCCACAATGCCCAATTGCGACGCTTGCCGCATGACCACTGCAATCGTGTTGACCTCGTACAATTTCGGCGTCAAGAATACGGCGGCAATAAGCAAGACAGCCAGCGCCATATATACGCCAAAATCCACGACCAGCTTGCGCAGCCGCCAAGCGCTGAAACCCGTTCCTTGTTCGTATGGCTTGGCCAGGCTCATTCGCATTCCTGACTGTCAAATTGATCCGCAAAGGCTGTTCGCGGACAGTTCAATGCCGCAACTTAGTGCGGGGCTGCCGGAGCCTCCGGGTCATCGAGGTATTTCGCTGCCCACTCGACGCCTTCCCAGGAAATCGTCTTTTCCGGCGCGATTTTCACCAGATAGCGCGGACGGACCCGTGACGGCTCGAGATATTCCGGACCGCGCTCGCCCAGGTAACGTACCGCCATGCGCCGAGCGATTTCCAGCCATTCGCCGTGCATCAGGGCTGGTCCCTCGACAATTTCGGCGCCGCCGCGGAACAGAACGCGCGTATAGGGACTTACGTCCATGGCGCAGGAAACAGAACAGCGCGGATTGCGCATCAAATGCTGCGCGAAAATAGTCTTCGCGCGCGGGATGACCCACATCGCCTCGCCGTCCCATTCTTGCCAGACCGGGGTGATATAGGGGTCGCCCTTGCTATCAATGGTGGCGATGCGCGCCACCACCGCGCCATCCAGAAATTCCTTGATCTCCGGCGGATACAGCCCGCGCATCTTGCCCATCCATTCGGGATACTTGCCTTCCTCGCTCATAATTCTGTTATCCTCCAAACACAAGCAGTCAGTTTTCATGCCGCTGGACAATTGCCGTCAGCGAGCAGCTTATTTGAGCCAAGTATAACGCCTTTCACAATCGTCGCCAAAGTACCAAGCCGCTTGCTGATAGTGGAAATCGAAGCTGCTAGATCAGGACAATCCTCACGCCGGCAGCGTCTTCCGGCGGGATAGCTCCGGGTTCGCCATCAGTACGGAAGCGAATCCGATATGGCACGGGTCTGTTCGCTCCAATGTGTTTATGAAGCGGACTGCTGGCGTCATTCGGCGCCAGGTATTCCAGGCGATGCGGACCGGCTTGAAATACGACGCCGGAGGCATTCAGGTCTTCGTCGTAGACCGGCTCGCCCGCTTGTCCCAATACCGCTCCCATGATCCGTCGCGCCAATTCAAGATCGCGCGCGGCCAGCGTGATGGCATCAATGCCCCTGACACCGTTCTCGTGAGTTTTTTCCTTGGGCACACGCTCTTCCCGTGGCGTCTTGTCTTCAATCACAAAGGGAATAAGACCTTGATAGATGCCGTAAATCTCGTTGTTGAGCCAGGAAAGCTGATAGCCATCGACCCTTAGCCGGCTCAAACCGACCAGTGGGCTCATCTCGACGCCTAGCGCTTCAAACAGCGCATAATCCGCGCGGATATCGTCCGTTCCCATGCAGAAGTCGATCAAGCCGCCGCCGCGTTCATGGACCGCGTCCCACCAATAATGTTCAGGACTGTCTTCATAGAAAGACAGCAGCTCGATGTAAGCGCCGTCATCCAAGCCGATCAAGCTGTTATAGGAGCCGATCGGGTGTCGTCCGCCGCCGACAACCGTGAATCCCAAAGACTTGAAGCTGGCGGTCAGACTCTCCAGTTCAGGACCAGCAATGACAATGTGATCAATCCCGTGAATCATACATTTCTCCATCAGCAAATGACCATGCGCGCGAGTCGAGTATAGCACAGCGCGGAATCTCCAAAAGCGGCGGGCAGCCGTCGCGCGCGCCTCGCTTGACTTGCCAGGCTGAATCAGTTCTATTTGTAGGGTGCTTAGTTTCCTGGGAGAAGCCACATGAAAATGACAAGCGATCTGCATGTAGTTGGCGGCGGCTATTTCGGTTATGGACTGTCAGGCAGGCTCGACTGCCACGTTTTTGTCCTCAACAGCGGCGATGAACTGGCGCTGGTTGATCCCGGCATGGGCATGGATAGGGATTTCGATACCATCCTCGAACACATCCGCGACGACGGCTTGGATCCCAAAAAGATCCGCAAAATGATTCTCACGCATTACCATTGCGATCACATCGGCGCCGCAGCCGAAGCGCAAAAGCGCCTGGATGTCGAGGTCTACTCTTCCGCCTTTGCCGCGCCGGTCATCCGGGAGGCCGACGAGAAAGCTGTCGCGCTCGATGTCGCCAAAGCCGCGAACTTCTTTCCAGCAGATTTTCATCTCGCGCCCTGCCCGGTGGATGTGGAGCTTGTCGAGGGCGATGTCATCAAAATCGACAATCTGGAACTGGAGACCTTCGAGACGCCGGGGCACTGCGATGGACACCTCAGCTTTCTCATGCGCGGCGGCGATCGAACTTACCTGCTGGGCGCGGATCTGGTTTTCTGGGGCGGCAAGGTCGTCTGGCAGAACATCCACGACTGCCGCATCGACGCCTATGCCGAGAGCATGTTCAAGATGGAAAAAGTCGAGTTTGACGCGCTTGTGCCCGGGCATCTGCAAATCTCATTGCGCGAGGGCAAGGTGCATTTGGACGCGGCGGCAGCGGCTTTTCGGCAGTTGGCCGTCCCGCCGAATCTGCTTTGACGCGGGGGGCGAACAATGCTATTATTCGCTCACTCGATTTACTCTCGTTTTCGATTCAGCGCGTGAGCGCATAAGGAGGCGCTATCGATCCGTCAAGCAAATCCGCAATTGCCCACCCTAAGTGTATAAAGATTTACAAGGAGAATGACATGAAGATACGCAGCTTCTGTTTAGGCCTGCTCGCGATTGTCCTGGTCTTGGGCAGCCTGCCGCTTGCGGCGCAGGACGACCAAATCAACATGACGATGTGGGTACGCGCAATCAACTTCCAAACGCAAGAACTGGTAGACACCTGGAACGCCAACAACGACAGCCAGATTGAATTAACCGTCATCCCGTCCGCGGAATTCGTCACCAAGATGGGCGCCGCCATCGCCGCCGGCGAACCGCCCGATATCGCCAGCATTGACCTAATCTACACGCCTGCCTTTGCCGCAGCCGGTCAGTTGGTCGATATCACCGATTTCGTCCGGGAACTGCCCTACGCCGATGACCTGACCCCGGCGCACATGGCTTTGGGCTTGTACGAAGGCCGCAACTACGCCGTGCCCACCGCCGTCGACGGCTCCTTTATGGCATTTAATGTCGATCTGTTCGAGCAAGCCGGGCTGGATCCCGACAATCCCCCCTCCACTTGGGACGAAGTGCTGGAGGCGGCTCGCGCGGTCAGCGCGCTCGGCGATGACATTTACGGCTATTGGTTCTCCGGGGCTTGCGCCGGCTGCAACGCCTTTACTTTCCTGCCCTTTATCTGGGCGAGCGGCGGCGACGTCCTCAGCGATGACTACGCCACAGCCACCATCGCCGAAGACCCCCTCGTGCGGGAAGCGCTTGAACTCTACAACACAATCTGGGAAGAAGGCTTGACGCCCGAAGGCGCCAGCATCGATAACGGCAGCAACTTCGTCAGCGCCTTCACCGGCGGCAATATCGGCATGGCGCCCCTGGGCAATTTCGCCCTGTCCCTGTTCCAGAACGATCATCCTGACCTGAACTTCGATATTTTCCATATCCCAGGCAAAGAGGGTGGCGCAGCCTCCTTCGGCGGCGGCGATGTCATCGCCATACCCGCGGGTACCGAACACGCCGAGGAAGCCTGGCGCTTTATCGCCTGGACCCTGACTGACGAACCGCAAATCGAGATCTACGCCGCCAACGGGCAGATCCCCGTCCGCCTCGCGCTTGTCGACAACAAATACTTTGAAGGCGACGAGCGCCAATCCATCGCCGCCAGCGCCCTGGCTGTAGGCCACACACCCTACACCACAGTCTACAATGACCTGTTCAACGACCCCAACGGTCCCTGGCTGGAGATGCTTCAAATTGCAATTCTCGATGGCGATATCGATGGCGCGATAGAACTCGGGCAGGAGCGCTTCACGCAGATCATGGAAGGTTAGCCTGGCAACGCTAAAGCGCCTGCCATGCTGCAGTATGGCGGGCGCTCAATATCGCTGACAGTTTCCGCCAAGTAGGTTGAACGAAATCATCGAGTGACGATGGGGCAGACTGCATTGTTGAATCTCAGCTGGGAGCAGCGCCGTAAACTAACGGGGCTGCTTTTCGTTACCCCGACTGTCGCATTCGTGACGGTGTTTTTCATCATCCCGCTGATTATGACGATCTACATGTCCTTTCATGACTGGCCGCTTTTCGGCGAGCGGGCTTTCATCGGTCTCGCCAATTACGAGGAATTGGGCAAGGATCGGCAGTACCTCAAAAGCCTCGATTTCACGTTTCGCTATACCGCTCTGGTCACGCCGCCTATCTTTATTCTAGGCTTCATACTCGCTTCATTGGTGCGCCACAACATTCGCTATATCGGCATCTTCCGCACCATTTTCTTCTTGCCGGTTGTGATCGGCTTGGGGGTCTCGAGTCTGCTCTGGGTCTGGATGCTCGATGATCGGATCGGCGTCTTCAACAAGATCTTGCTGGACTTTCACCTGGTCCCAAAGGCGCAGCTATTCCTGGGCAGGCCCAACACAGCTATGAACGTCATCATTCTCTCGGTGGTGTGGAAAACGGTGGGCTTCACCATGATCCTGCTGCTTGCCGGCTTGCAGGCAATACCCGACGAACTCTACGAATCGGCCGAGGTCGATGGCGCCGGCTATTTTCGCAAGCTCTTTTACATCACCTTGCCGCTTATGCGCCGCTTTATCGCGCTGGCTCTCATCCTGTCCGTCATTGGATCTATCTTGTCATTTGACCAGTTCTACATCATGACGCGCGGAGGACCCCGCAACAGCACGATTTCAATCGTTTTCTGGATCTTCAACAACTCATTCACCTATTTCAAGATGGGCTACGGCGCAGCCATGTCCATCGTGCTGCTTGGGATCCTGGTCGCGCTGACGGGCGCTCAGTTATACGTCTTGAGGGAAAAAGAATAGATGGCAACCTCGTCTATGCAAGCGGACCCGACCGGGCTTTCCCAGCAGGAAATCCGGCGCCTGCGGCGCCGCGCGCTCTTGGCGCTGCGGTACTTAATCCTGGTTGTCCTGGCTTTGCTCTTCCTGTTTCCAATTCTATGGTCGTTTATTAACTCGATCAAATTGCCGTCCGAAGCGCTGGCGGTACCGCCGACTTATCTGCCAACTGAGGTCTCGATCAAGAATTACGAGGAACTCACGACTTACGGGAAAATCGGCATCGCGCAGCATGTCTACAATAGCACGGTGGTCGCTCTGATTACGGTCGCGGGCAGCATCGTCCTGAGCACGCTCGGCGGCTACGGCTTCGCGCGCTTCAACTTTCCCGGCAAGAATGTACTCTTCATCATGGTGCTTTCCACCCTGATGATTCCCTTCCAATCGATCTTGATACCACTCTTTGTCATGATCGTGCAAGTCGATTTGCACGACACCCTCTTTGGTCTCGCCCTGGTCTATATCACGTTTCAATTGCCCTTTGGCATCTTCTTGATGCGCAACAGCTTTCTGGCCGTGCCTCACGAGATTGAAGAATCGGCGCTGCTTGACGGCTGCAGCTCGTTGAGCGTTCTCTATCGCCTTATGCTGCGGCTGGTCATGCCCGGCATCGTCACCGTGGCGATCTACGCCTTCATCAATTCCTGGAACGAATTCCTGGCCGCCTTGATCTTCATGTCCGACCAGGACAATTTCACCCTGCCTGTCTTTCTCACCACCATCCGTTACGGCATCTGGGGCGATGTCAATTGGGGCGCCCTGCAAGCCGGTGTCATCGTCTCCATCATCCCCAGCCTGGCCATTTTCCTGGCGCTGCAGCGTTACTACATGGACGGCTTGATGGGCGGCGCCGTCAAGAACTGACGATCTTCAACTGCAAAGGCTGCGCATGGACAAGCTTCCCCCGAATCATGAACCGCTGTATCCTGCCGGCGAGACTGTTGAGCAGCTCAAGCTGATTCCCTATGGTTCGACTCAGCTGAGGATCGCGGCCTTTGCCATTGCGCAGACCGAAGAGGATGAAACATGAGCGACTATCCCATCACTCCCGTCCCATTCACCCGCGTGAAAATACAAGACAGTTTCTGGAAGCCGCGAATTGATACCGCAGTGAATGTGACCATCCCTTACGACTTCGAGAAATGCGAAGAAACCGGGCGCATCGGCAATTTCGCCAAAGCAGGCGGTTTGATGGCAGGTCCGCACAAAGGCATCTTCTATGACGACTCCGATGTCTTCAAAGTGGTGGAAGGCGCCGCCTACGCCCTGCAGATTGCGCCGAACCCCGCGTTGGAATCGTACCTCGACAATCTGATAGACAAATTCGCCGCGGCGCAGGAAGACGACGGTTACCTCTACACGGCGCGCAGCATCGACCCCGTCAACATTGACGCGCGCTGTGGACCGGAACGCTGGTCGAACCTGGCGGTCAATCACGAACTATACAATGTCGGCCACATGTACGAGGCCGCAGTCGCCTATTATCAAGCCACCGGCAAGCGCAAATTCCTCGATGTCGCGCTCAAAAACGCTGATCTGATTGACTCCGTTTTTGGCGCGGGCAAACGGCGGGATGTTCCCGGGCATCAGGAGATCGAGATTGGCTTGATGCGCCTCTACCGCGTCACCGGCGAACAGCGATACCTCAATCTGGCGAGATTCTTCCTCGATGAACGCGGCCGCGCCAATGGGCGGGAGCTTTACGGTCCCTACTGCCAGGATCACATGCCCGTGACCGAACAGAGCGAAGCGGTTGGCCACGCTGTCCGCGCGGGTTATATGTATGCGGGCATGACTGATATTGCCGCGTTGACCGGTGACGACGCTTATACATCGGCCGTGGCTGCCCTCTGGGAAAACGTTGTCGGCAAGAAACTGGCGTTGACAGGCGGCATCGGCGCTCGCCATGAAGGCGAAGCCTTCGGCGATAACTATGAGTTGCCGAATTTGACCGCCTACAATGAAACCTGCGCCGCGCAAGCCAACATCCTCTGGAACCATCGCCTCTTCTTGCTGACAGGCGAGGCGAAGTATGTTGATGTCCTGGAACACAGCTTGTACAACGGGTTCTTGGCCGGCGTCGGCATGGACGGACGCTCCTTCTTTTATGTGAATCCCCTGGCATGCGACGGCAAGTATCCTTTCAATCGCGAGCGGGCGATGAGCCGTCAGCCCTGGTACCAGACATCCTGCTGCCCGACCAACGTCGTCCGGCTGCTGCCTTCGCTGTCCGGTTACATCTACGCGCTGCGCGATCAAGCGCTTTATGTCAATCTTTATATGGAGGGCGAGGCGGCAATCAGATTGGGCGGGGCAGAGCTCAGCGTCGCGCAGACGACGGAATACCCTTGGGACGGCGCGGTCACACTGGACATCGCCGTCTCAAAGCCAACTGCGTTCGCCCTCAAGCTGCGCATTCCGTCTTTCGCGCAGGCTTCCCCGGACGGAAAGCCCCTGCCCAGCGATCTCTATCGCTACCTCGACGAGACTGCTGATCCAGTCAAATTATCCGTTGCCGGCGAAGATACTCCCGTTGAGATGCAAAAGGGTTATGCTGTTGTCTCTCGCGTCTGGGAGGGCAGTACGCGCCTGCGCTTGAGCCTGACGATGCCTATTCGCCGTGTTGTCGCGCATCCCGCAGTAGCCGAGTTGGAAGACAAAGTGGCGCTGGAACGCGGACCGCTTGTCTATGCGCTGGAAGCGGCGGATAACGATGCCCCCGTGCTTGAGCTGGCGCTGGATGAATCCGCTGATTTGCGCGCCGAGCATGCGCCGGGTCTGCTTGGCGGCGTCACATCAGTTCGGGGCAATGCCCTGGATTCCCGCGGGAACTCCGTCAAATTCGCCGCGATCCCCTATTACGCCTGGGGATATCGCGGCGACGGTCAGATGACCGTCTGGCTAAAGCGACAGCAATAGCTTCACATCTTGGGCCAGGTATCGGTAAGGCGATAGCCCTGCGGCCAGGGGTCGTCCGGATCCAGCATCAGTTGCTGCGTACCGGTAATCCATGCCCGTCCGCGAATGCTTGGGATAATCGCTTCGCGGCCGGCGACAGTGCTTACATCATTGATTTGACAATCGAATCGGGAACCGATGATCGAGCGCGCGACGAAGCGATCACCCGGCGCCATTTCTCCCCGCGCGTGTAATACAGCCATCCGCGCCGAGCAGCCCGTTCCGCAGGGCGACCGATCCAGTTTGCCGGGATCGATCGCCACGGTGTTCCGCCCGGACAAGAGTTTTGCCTGTCGCTCGATCGGCAGCGTAAATTGGCAGAAGGAAATATGATTCCAAGCCTCTTGTTGAGGATGCTGGAAGCCAATCTGCTCATTCGCGGCAATGGTGATCTTCCGCCCCATTTTCGCCAGGTCTCGCGCCTCGTCGGGCAGGATCGCAAAGCCCAAGGCGCGGGCATCAACCAGAACAAAACTGTCGCCCCCATAAGCCGTATCGACAGTCAGCGTTCCATGTCCCTCAAGCTCGAGCTTGACGTTCAGCCGGTCGGCAAAGGACGGCACGTTTTCGATTTCAATGCTCTGTGCCTTGCCAGCCGCGCAATAAGCGCGGACGCGCAGCAATCCCGCCGGCGCTTCCAGCAAAAACGTCGTTTCTGGTTCAACCATCTCAATCATCCCGGTGTCCAGCAGCACAGTCGCGACGCAAATCGAGTTGGACCCGGACATGGGCGGCGTATGCTCAGGCTCCATGACGATGAAGCCAAAAGCCGCGTCCGGGTGCTTTGGCGGCACCAGCAAGCTGACATGCTTGAAGACGCCGCCGCGCGGCTCATTCAAGACGAAGCGGCGCAGGCTCTGGTCCTGATCAATCCAGCGCGCTTGCTCCCAGATGCTATCTCCCGGCGGCGGTGGCGCGCCCCCGACGATCACATTCCCAACTTCGCCTTCAGCATGACAAGAGACGATATGAATCAGTTTTCTTGCTCGCATTTTCCGTCCCAACGATCGGTGAGCCCGCAGTGTGATGTCAAATATACCATTCGCCAGCGAAGATTGCATCAAGCGGCTTTGGGTAGCATATCCTGCTCGGTTGAAATAATTTTGGCCAATCCTCTACATGAGATCCTTAACCCAATATACGAACGATATGGTAGGGGGACTCGGTGAGTCGCCCGAAACGCATGCAGTTTCTACGCGTCGGGCGATCCAGCGGGTCGCGTAGACACTGACCTGCGATCGCCCCTGCCGGCTGTCAGATGGCTGTTGTTCTTAATTTCAACCAACTTCAATACACTACCCGGCATTGCCGGCGCCTCGCCTGCGGCATTTCGATCGACATGTTAAGATTAGACGGTGGCAAAGGCTAAACCAAGATATGGCAACCAAAATTCAACGCGCGCTTGTTATCCAACCCGGCGTCATTCGTCTGGAGCCCGACGAGCTGCCCTCGCCGGCGCCGGACGAGGTATTGCTCCGGACGACCAAGACCTTGATCAGCCCCGGCACCGAGCGCGCGATCATGTTGAATTTGCCGGGTCTTGCGGTTCAATACCCCAAGTCTGTCGGTTACAGCCATGTCGGGGAGGTTATCCGGGTCGGCGCGGAAGCGCGCAGCCTTAAAATCGGTGACAGGGTCGCGAGCAAATCGCGCCATGCCAGCCATGCGCTCGTCAAAGAGGGGCTTTGCCATCAGCTGGCGCCTGACCTGGACGATGAGCAGGCGAGCTTTTTTCAACTCCTGGCGACCTCGCTGCAAGCGGTACGCAAAACGCGTCTCGAGCTGGGCGAAGCAACGGCCGCGCTTGGCGCGGGATTGGTCGGCCAACTGGCATTGCAGGTTGCTCGCGTTGCCGGCGCCATGCCGGTCGTCGCCATCGACAATCACCAAGGCCGGCTGAAACTGGCCTATGAGTTGGGCGCTGACGAGATTGTCTCGGCTGAAAACATGGCAAAAGGTACAACAACCCTTGCGGGAAGGTTTCCGGTTGTGGTTGAAGCCACCGGGAATCCCGCAGCGCTAAAGGCTGCCTGCGATATCACTGCCTTTGGCGGCAGGATTGCCTTGCTCGGCAGTTCGCGGGGAGCGACCGAATCATTTGATTTCTACAAGCGGGTGCACAAAAAAGGAATCACCCTGATAGGCGCGCATATTGACACTGCCGCTCGACCCTCTTCGGCGCCCGGCTGGTGGACCCTGCGCGATGAACAGCATACCGCCATTAACTTGCTCCAAAGCAAACGTGTTAGGGTTGCGCCATTGATAAGTCATCGCTTTCATTGGAGCGAAATTGCAGCCGCCTACGATCTGCTGGCGGAATGGAATCTTGATGCCCTGGGCATGATCATCGACTGGTCCTGAGCCGATGGCGAAGGCCGTGGGCCCGAAAAGAGAGGAAAAGATGCCAACACTTACCATGAGCGACGTATTCAAGACGCCGTATTTCGAAAAGCCGCGTCAATTGCGGCAGACCTGGCTGAAAGACGTCGGCTACGATGAAGCGCCCAACTACATCGAGCGCATGGGCTTGGCCGAGCTGGAAGACTTCCTCGAGGTCGCCGGGCAGCGACTGGATTATGTCAAGATTGTTACCACGCAGGTTATCTTCAGCCCGCATGACTGGCTCAAACGCAAGATCGCAACTTATCAGCGCTTTGCGGTCGAGCCCTATCTGGATCACTCATTCTTCATGCAAGCCTACGGACGCGGTGTGGTGGAGAGCGCCATCGAAGCGGGGCGCGAGTTGGGCTTTCGCGTCATCGAATTCATGAACACCACGGACGAGGTCAGCGCCGCGCAATGGAAAGCCTGGCGCAAACTGGCGCTCGATCTGGGCATGCGCGTCATTCAGGAGCACCATCCTTTGTATCATTGGGATCCCAGCCTGAGACCTCGCGCCGCATCAGCAGATGAGATACTGCGCGGCGCCGAAGCCGCCCTTGAGGACGGCGCCTTCATAGTGATGATCGACCATGAAGAGTTCGACTTGCAAGGCGAGCATAGCGCGCGCGAAATCGGCAAAGTGGTCGACGCGCTTGGGCTGGAAAACATCGTTTTCGAGGCGACGTCGCCAAAGGAAGGTCCCATGCTCTGGCGCGACAATCTGGAGCTGTATTTCAGTATCTTTGGCGAGAACGCCAATGTCGCCAATGTCATGCCCAGCCAAGCCATGTACGTCGAGGAGATGCGCGCGCCGCTCTTGCGCGCGAAGCGCCAGCAATAAAACGAACCGGGAGGCTTCCAAATGATTGACAAATCCGTATTGGACAAGCTGCGGCAATTCGACACCGCCACCATCTGCAATGTTATCGAACTGTTTGAGGTCCGTCGCCGCAATCAAGGCTTCATGACCCGGGAGATCAAGGCGGCTTTCCCAGATTTGCCGCCCATGGTCGGTTTCGCCTCCACCGCGACTTGCCGCAGCTTTACCGAAGCCCCCGATCGCGATCTCCCAAAAATCCCGGATCTGATAAGCCGCTTCGAGGACTTGTCAGGTCCGGCCGCGATCGTCTTGCAGAATCTCGATAGCGCAGGCGCCGCCGCCAATTTCGGCGATGTTTTCAGCAATAGCTTCAAAGTCTTTGGCGCGGTCGGTCTGGTTACGAACGGACCGGGCAGAGATCTCGAGCAGATCGAGCGCATTGGCTTCCCAGTCTTTTACGACGGCGTCGTGTGCGCGCACGGATATATGCACTTGCTCGACCTGCATCTGCCAGTGCAAGTTGGCGGCTTGGACGTCTATCCGAACGACTTGCTGCATGGCGATGGCAACGGCGTCACGACCATCCCCATCGAAATCGCGGCCGATGTAGCGGATGCCTGTGTTGAATACGCCGCCGCTGAAGCGGTCGTCATTGACCTGGCGCAAAGCGGAAGCGCAAGCTTGCAGGAAATGCGCGAGGCATTTGCGGAAATGTCGCGCCTCGTTGACAACTTGGGAAAGCGCCTGGCCAAGTCCTGATACCATGTAAGCCTCATCCTGGAGAACCCTATGCGACTCTATGTCACCGGCGGCACCGGTCTCGTCGGCAGCAACATCATCCGCCTGGCGCGCCGGCGCGGGATGGAAATCATCGCCTCGCAATATGGTCCAGAGCCGGAATGGAGCGTAGATTACCAACTTGAACCCCTGGATTTCGCCGATCACGACGGCGTTCGCGCTTCCATTCACAAGTATCAGCCGGATGCGGTCATCCACACCGCCGCCATCCTCGACCAGATCTTCATGGATACACATCGGGAACTATCTTGGTCGATCATGGTCGATGGCACGCGCGCCCTGGCGCAAGCCTGCCGCGACGTGAAGGCCCGTCTGGTATTTGTCTCTTCCGACTGGGTCTTCGACGGCCGCGCCGATCGCGTGGACGAAAGCTCGCCGCCTTGTCCGGTCAACTTCTACGGCATCATGAAAGTCGCCTCCGAGCGGGAACTGGGCGTGATGGCGGGCTTGAATTACGGCATCGGCAGGCTGGCGGGCATCTACGGTTTGAACTACGCGGCGCCTTCGCTCGCGCGAAAGGACAACGGGCTTGGATTCGACTTTTCCGTCTACGTGATTTACCGCTTGGCAGCGGGCTTGCCAGCGACAGTCTGGACCGGACCCAAAGTCAACGATATCGCGCATCCGACCTTGGCTTCCGACTGCGCGGATATGCTTTTGCGGCTGGCGCAAGTCAATGAAAATGGCATATTCCACTGTTTCGGCAGCGAAGCCATCAGCCGCGTCGACCTGGCGCACCGGATCGCGAAGGCTTTTGACGCAGATCCCGCGCTAATCAATACTGCATTCACCGATCCCGCAGTCCTGGATGCGCATCGTCACATCGGCATTCCCTTTCGCACGATCGCCAGCACCGAGAAAACGGCGCAGGTCCTGGGGCGGCGCGCATTCAATGTCGAAGAAGGCTTAAAAGCCTTTCGTGTAGAGTGGGATGCCTTCTGGGGCTAGGCGCCGGTAGCCCTTGCGCGAGTAAAACTGTACTCGAGTCTTCGGATTACCGGGGCAAGGGAGGATTTGCAATGTCCAAGCCTGTACTTTTCTTTCCGCTTATTCTGCTTTTAGGTTTAGGAATACCGGCCTTTGCCCAATATGGCGACTTCGGCCCAGGCAGTTTCAAAAATCCCTACCCATTGCGGAATTATTCCGACAGCGTAGACGGGATTAGCCTGCGCGCCATCGGCTTGCAGCGACCAGCTGAGCCAGGCGCGGACCGCGATCCCCCGGACCCCGGGCAGGAATATGTCATCGTTTCGGTGGAACTGACCTGCGACCCGTCCCGCAGCGAAAACTGTCTTGTCGCTTCTTTCGACTTTGAACTGGCCGGTTCCATGGGCATCATCTATCCCAACGTCATGAACGAGGATGAAGGCGCATTTGATATCGCGCCCGGCGCCGAAGCATTTGGCGATATATCGGCTTACATCAGCAGCGATGATACGGATCTGCTGTTGCTCTTTTATCACTGGCCCGTTATTCCCTACACGTTTCCGCTGGTCTTCGCGACCGAGCCAGCGCCGGAAATGAGGGAGGGCATTCCCATCAATGCGAAAACAGGCATGATCGCGCGCGTCGGACCCAGCAGCGATCTGGATTTCACTGGCGTGTTTAATCGTGGCGAGCAGCTCTTGGCTCTCGGGCGCAATGCCGACGGCGCCTGGCTGGAAATCAGTTTCGGATGGGCGCCTGCCGAGCTCGTCGAAGCCGAAGGCGATATTATGACTTTGCCGATCACGTCGACATTTAAGTGATGATCTGTCCACGAACAAAAGAATGGAAGCGTATGCCCAAACCCAATGTCGTATTCCTGTTGACCGACCAATGGCGTTTGCAAGCCTTGGGATACGCCGGCAACGCGCAAGTACAGACCCCAAACATCGACCGGCTGGCGAGTGAAAGTCTCAACTTCCGGCACGCCATATCCGGTTACTCCGTTTGCTGTCCCTGGCGCGCCAGCTTTCTCACGGGCCAATATCCGCTGACGCATGGCGTCATCATCAACGACGTGCCGATCAGCAGCGACCCGGTCGGGCTCGGCGCTGCTTTCAAGAATGCAGGATACAACACCGCTTACATAGGCAAGTGGCATGTGAATAGCGGCGGTCGCCGCAGCTACATACCCCCGGAGCGACGCCTGGGATTCGATTACTTCAAGGCGCTGGAATGCAGCCACGACTACAACCGGTCGGCATATTACGCCAATGATGATCCCACAATCCGCTATTGGGACGGCTATGACGTCGTCGCGCAGGCCGCGGACGCATGCGCCTATATCAAGTCGCAGAAAGCCGATCAGCCATTCTTGCTAGTGCTGTCTTGGGGTCCGCCACATGATCCCTACGAGACCGCGCCGCGGGAATATCGCCAAATGTACCCTGCGCGGGAGATCCAATTGCGTCCCAATGTGCCCCCCGACATGGCTCCTGAGGCTCGTGAATGGATCGCCGGCTACTACGCGCACTGCAGCGCCATCGACAAGAGCCTTGGCGATATTGTCAAGACGCTCGACGACTGCGGCCTGGGCGAAGATACGCTGCTCGTTTTCGCCTCCGATCATGGCGATATGCTCGGTTCGCAAGGTATGCAGCGCAAGCAGAAACCCTTCGACGAGTCGATTCGCGTACCCTTTCTTGCGCGCTATCCGGCCAAGTATGGCCGCACAGGACGCAACGTCGACCGCTTTCTTAACGCGCATGACATCATGCCGACGCTCCTGGGCATCTGCGGCTTGCCCATCCCCGAGGGGCTGGACGGGCGCGATTTCTCGCCTGAACTAGATGGCCCTGTAGGTGATGATGAAGGCGCTCTGCTCGCCTGTTTCCACCCCTTCGGCGAATGGCATCGGGGCAGAGGCGGCGTCGAATACCGCGGCATCCGCAGCGCTCGCTATACCTACTGCCGCAAACTGGATGGACCTTGGCTGCTCTTTGACAACGAAGCTGATCCCTATCAGCAGAACAATCTGGTCAATCGCCCGGGGGAGGCTAAAATCCAAAATGAATTAGACCATCTGCTCCAGGGAAAATTAGACGAGATGGGAGACGAATTTCTGTCGGGCCGAGACTACGTCGACAAGTGGGGCTACCCGCTGGACGAAACCGGCACTATGCCCCTCCGTTGGTAGCGCGCCGAGGGGATCTAATAGACCCTGCCGCCAAGCGCTTTCGCGCGGATCGGCTTGCCAAGATGCGTGGAATGGCGCAAGACGCTGCTCTCGGCATTGGTTTGATGAAGCACTGTCCGCCACAAGCAGCCAATCAAGATCTCGCGGATCAGCAAGAACAATGCCAGCGTCATCGCCAGCCCAATCGCCGCGATATCGACAGGGAGCTGATACAGCCAAGCCAGCGCCTGAATCGCCGCGGGACCGGCAATAGCGAACAAGAAACTCAGGACCTGCAGCGCGGCAAAACAAGCCAGCGCCAAGCATGTTCCGTCGATCTGGCCTTTCAGCCTGCGGCTGAGCGCCATCGGCAGCAAGCTCAACAAGAGGACTGACTGTTTGTGCTCGTGAATGATGACAATGGACAGCAGCGACAATTCGACGAGCATAAGCGACAGGCGGCTGGCATTGATGTCCTCCAAAGCAATGAGCGTGACAAACAGGGTCATAGCAAAGGCGAAAAACACGATGCCGCCGGCCAGCTTCCGCAGCATCGTTATCCAAGCCAATGCGTCTTCCTCGTGCAAGACCACCTTGCATATCGCCAAATAGATAAAGACCCGGCCGGGCGGTATCACGCTCACCTCGTCCAATACGCCGTCGCGCCCCTGACGCGAGATCAGCGAGACGATACGGTAAATCCATCGGGCCGAGCAAATGAGGCTATGACACATCAACCACAAGGGCATCAACCAAATTACACCAGCGCCGACGCTGCCGTATACGCGCGCGACCGCCAGAAACAACAGCAATGCCGACAGCAGCGCAACCGGGATGACCGGGGGACCGCTGCGGCTGACTTTGAGTTGTCGCAGAAAATGCTTGGTGATTGGGTGATAGACCGGGCGGTTAATCCGCTGCCACAGGCTGTGACTGACAAAGACTGGCTGAAGGCAGGTTTTGATCTGGTGAAGGAATCGCGGGACCATCGGCGGACATCCGAAATAACGCAAGCCAATTGAAACAGCAGTTGCGTCTAGGGAATATGGATCATGTTGCCGCGGGGGTCAAATAGGTCTTCTTGGCAGGATCCACATCCTCGTCATACAGGAAGCACTTGACCGTGCGCCCTTCATGCACCACGCTCGGCGGGATATTATCATGGCAGATATCCATGACCGCCGGGCAGCGCCCCGCGAATTTGCAGCCGGTCCGGGTGTACTCGTCCGCTTCAATCACCGCCAAGTCGATCTTGTCTTGCCAGGCATCATCGACATTGATGCTTGGGATGGATGTCTTGAGGTTCTGCGTGTAGGGATGCAGCGGATTGCCGAGCACCTGTTCGGTTGGGCCCAATTCAACGATCCAACCGCGCAGCATCACGGCAATGCGATCGCCGGCGTAATAGGCGGTAGCGAGGTCGTGCGTGATGTAAATGACGCTGACTTCGTTGTCTTCTTTCAGCTTGCGAAACATATTGACTATCGACATGCGCAAGGACGCGTCCAGCATGGACACAGGTTCGTCAGCGACGATCAGGGATGGTTTTGTTATCAGCGCGCGGGCGATTGCCACGCGCTGCGCCTGCCCGCCGGATAATTCGTTGGGATAGCGTCCGGCGATCTCGGCGAGGGTGAGGCCCACCTCGCTCAAAACCTCGTTGATGTAACGCGGCGCTTCTTTTTTGTCCCCCACCATCTTGTAATTGTAGACCGTCTCATAAAGGTAGCTATCAATCCGTTTTAGCGGGCTGAATGCAGCGAAGGGATCCTGAAAGACCGGCTGAACTTCGTTGTAGAACCAGGTCTTCATCTCTTTATTGCTTAGATCGTTGATGACGCGATCCTTGTAGCGAAGAATGCCTTCCGAAGCGACCTCCATGCCCAGCACCATCTTCGCCAATGTCGTCTTGCCGCTGCCGCTTTCCCCTACGATGGCGAAGATTTCCGGCTTGTCCGATTCGATGATGATGGATGCGCGATCCACCGCATGGAATTCTTGCGAACTGAATCCCTGCCGGATATGAAATATCTTGCTCAATTCCTCGATTTGCAGCAGCGGCGCGCTAGGCGACTGGCTCATGGCTCAATTCCTCTTCCACGACGTGGCAAGCGGTACGATGCCCGGGCTCGACTTGAATCATCTCTGGATCAATCGTCTGGCAGATATCCCTGGCCAGCGGACAGCGCTCATGGAAGCGGCAGCCGCTTGGCGGGCGATCCAGCGCCGGCGGGCGTCCGGGAATGCTCATGCGCTCCTCGCGCGAATCCAGGTTGGGCAAGGATTCGATCAAGTACTTGGTGTAGGGATGCCGCGGCTTGGTCAAGATGGTGCGCGTGTCGGCTTCTTCAACCAGTTTGCCCGCGTACAAAATGGCGATGCGGTCAGCCAGATTGGCGTGTACGCCGATATCATGCGTGATCAAGACCAGCGTACTGCCCTCTTTTTGCTGCACATCCTTGAGCATTTGAATGACGCCGCGCTGCACGACCACATCCAGCGCCGTGGTAGGCTCATCGGCGAAGATCAGCTTGGGCCACAGGATAGTCGCCAGCGCGATTGTGACGCGCTGACGCATGCCGCCCGAAAGCTGATGCGGGTAGGATGCCATGACTTTCTCCGGCAATCCCAAATCGCGCAGGTATTCGGCTGTCATCTGAAAGGACTCGGATTTGGTCACATCGCGATGCGCGCTGATGAAATCGTGGAAGCTGTCGCGGATGCGGCGCACGGGATTCAAGACATGCATCGAGCCCTGCGGAATGTAGGAAATCGTGCGCCAACGCAGGTCGCGCTGCTGCTCTTCTGTTATGTCAGGGGCGTGGATGGTTTCGCCTTCCAGGTGATAAACCACATCGCCGCCAACGACGGCCAGGGGCGGCTGATAGGCGCCGAGAAGAATTCGCAGCAGCGTCGACTTGCCACAGCCCGATTCGCCGGCGATCCCGTATACTTCTCCCTCTTGTATCCGCAGGCTGATGTCGTCTACCGCCTTGACCGTCCGCTCGACTCCGTAAGCTTTGGTGATGTAATAGGCGCGCAAGTTCTTCGTCTCAATTATGGCGTCCATTGCGCTATTCATCCTTGCTTTTTCTAGGATCGTCCGATGAGGGAGCGGCGGGCGAAGCGAATTCATCCGTCATCCGGCCGGCAACTTCCGCGCTGCCGTATGAGGAGGAGGTTGCGGCTATCATAGTAGCGACATTCGTTATACGGGCGAGGCGCTTGCGCGGGTCCAGATATTCGCTGATGCCGATGGAGACCAGGTAGAAGCCGACTACCATGATGATCGAAGCGGTCACTGGCGCGATCATCACCCAGGGCTTGCCGGCGAATATCGAACTCCATTCATTCGCCCAGTAGATCATGGTGCCCAGGCTCAAGCTGTTGAGATCGTTCAAGCCCAAATACGAGAGCGTGACTTCGATGCCGATGGAAAACAGGAAGCCGCTGACGACATCCGCCAGCATGAAGGGAATGATGAAGGGCAGATGCTCTTGCACGACGATCTTGACTGTGTTCATGCCGCTGAAGACCGCGGTATGGGTGAAGTCGCGCTCGCGCAAGCTGAGCACCTGCGCGCGATAGCGCTTGGAGGGAAAAGCCCAGTCCAAAATGCCGATGAGGATGCCGAGCGAAACAAAGGTCAGCCCGCCCTTAAGAATCACTGCGATCAAAATGAGCAGGGGTAATCGCGGGATGACGATGACGCTCTCGACAATGGACTGAATCACGCGGTCGGCCGTACCGCCCAGGTAACCAGATATCATGCCGAGTATCACACCGATGCCACGACCGATAAACACGGCGATGCTAGCGATAATGAGGGTGTTTTTCACGCCGGCGGCTAACATCCAAAAGACGTCCTGCCCGAGGGCGGTTGTGCCGAGCAAGTATTGCGCCGAAGGCGGGTCGCCGCGGAATTTGCGCGGGACGACCCGTCGCTTCTCCGGCGGATAGGGCGCGAAAAATGACGTAATGACCAGCGCAGCGACGAAGAGCAGAATCAGCGAGCCGAAGCGAAAGGACAGGCTAAAGCGGAATAGGTCTCGAATCGTCGTTAACATGACGGCAGCCTTATCTCAGACGGACGCGCGGGTCAAAGACCGGGTAGAGCAAGTCGACAATCAGCGAGCCGGTGGCAATGCCGACGATCGACAGTAAAGTGATTCCCATAATGACATTGTAATCCGATACACTGATGGCGGTAAAAAGCTTTGAACCAACACCCGGATAGCCGAACATGACTTCTGTTATCAAGGCGCCTTCAAACATGGCGCCTAGCGAAAGCGCCAAATCGTTGACGTGCGGCAGCATTGTGTTGCGGATGACGTACGAGGTGACGATTCTGCGCTTGGGCACCGCCGCCAGTTCGGCGTATTGCACGTAGTCGCTGGAGATCTCGGTGGTGGCGAGAGCCTTGGCGATGATAAAGCGAAAGGCGAAGCCGCCAATCACGATGGATAGCGCGGGCAGAAAGCCAAAGCGAAAGATGCTGCTGATGTAATCCCAAGTCAGCGCGGGGGTCCCCTGCGCCCCGCCAACCATGGGGAACAGGGGCCAATAAAAGGCGAAAACCACCAGCAGAACAAGAGCGATGATGAGGTAAGGCATGGGATAAATGACGATGACAACGCGTTCGAGCGCCTGCGCCCAGCGCCGATGCTGGTTGTAGCCCACCAGCGAGCCAACAAATATGCCCAGCAGCCAGGACAGGATCGTGGCGGTTGTCAGCAGGCCAACCGTCCATGGGATGCCGGCGCCAATAATCTCGGCAACAGGAGTAGGGAAGTTCTGGAATGACGGACCCAGGTCTCCCTGTAGCAACCGCTTCCAAAATGCTAGATATTGCTCTAGCAGAGTCCCGCCCAAACCATATAGGTCTTCCATATTTGCGCGCATCCTGACGACAGCTTCCGGGTCGATTGTCTGAAAAGCCGTCATTCGGGAGATCATGTCGTCGATCGGATTGATCGGCGAAAAGCGCGGAATCAAAAATGTCAGCGTGACGCCGACGAAAATAACAACCGCCCATTGCGCGATACGCGGCAGTATGTAGGTTCTTAGAAGTTGCATACCCCCCATCCCCCAGCCCCTTCCCCCACAGGGAGGGAAGGGGAGTCTAAAAGCTTGAGGACTACGCTAGCCCGGGTTAGCTCGTCGGATGCAGGTTCTGGATGGCGTATTTGCCGCCCTGGAACCAGTACAAGGGCTGATAGTTCGGATTTTCCGCAGTCGGGAAGCCCGTCCAGTAGGTTTCGTCCCAGGTGACGAATTTCTTGAAGGCGATGCAGGTGATATCGAACATGTTCTCGACCCAGTTCTGCAGGAACAGAGTACCCAATGCAATGTTCTCCGCCTCTTGCGAAACCGGATTGACAGTTTCCATGGCGTCAATCAGTTCGTCGACCGTGCGATCCCGCAGACGGCGCTGCGAATCGCCGCCCAACGGACGATAGTCTTCACCGGAAGGCGCGTAGTAACGCGAATGGAGGCCACGGATATTGGGCCACATATCGCCGGAAGCTAATGCGAAGCTGGTCCAAGGCGTGCTGACTTCATATGCACCCACGAAACGGTTGGGATCCCAGGCAGACTGTCGCCCAAGCGAACTGAATTGAACCTCAATGCCGAAATCGGTCCACATATCGAAAGCCGCTTGCCCCATACGGAACGCGTCGTTCTCGTCTGGAGTCGATTGCAGGTCCAGCACCCAGGGCTCGCCATCGGGCGTTTGCCACATGCCGTCTGAACCACGGCTCAACCCAGCCTTGATCAGCAGCTTTTCCGCGGCATCGGGATCATACTTCCACCAACCGGCGCCAAAAACTTCATGAGGCTCGCCCGGTACGGTGAACCCCTGCTCTTCCGCCCAAGCCGCGATCTGATCGGGGACGGTGGGATCGTAAGGGTTGTACATCTCGCCATCGCCGAGGTCAATCTGGAGGCCGGCCAGCCATTCGGTCATGGGCCCGTGATAGAGTTGATAGAGTTTGGCCGTCGGCGGTACGGGAAATGGTGTCACCTTGGCGACGCCGCCGATGTATTCAGTCTGCATTTCCACAACGTCGATCGCCAAAGCCAAGGCCCATCGGACGTCCTTGTTGGCAACCATGGGATCGCCATCAAAGTTAAACGTTAGCTGACGAGTGCTCACTTCATTGGGATAAGCCCAGGGGAAGTCCGTATACCAGCTGCGCGCAGCAGGCGCATTATCCAAGGTGAACTCGAAAGATTCGATATCGACGTCAAAATAGACGTCCAGCTCATTGCGAGACATCGCGATGGCTTTCTTGATATTCTCGTCACCATAGAAAATGCTCAAGGCATACGGTGGACCGGAACCACCGGTAATATTACCGGCCACAGAGTTTTCCGGGTCGTCACGACGCTGGAACAATTCCCAGTAACCATTTGGATCGGCCTCGACTGGCAGGTAGTTGCCCAAGACGACAACGTCTTGCGCTTCCCATACCCAGGAGCTTAGCGAGCCGATATGCGGACACTCTATCTCGGATTCTTCGGCATCAGACTCACAGGCATCCGCATGCACTAACTCATTCTCACTTTCCCAAGCCGCGATCGCCTCAGCATTCGCTTGCCGTATGCCAGCTTCCACTTCGGAAATGATATGACTCGGCATCATGTAAACACCATTCCAGCGAGATTCGAAGAGAGTGTGGAAACGCGGATTAGTACGATTCAATGCGAATTTTACGCTGTACTCTCCTGTTTTCTCGACCTCCGCGCCAAAGTTGACCAATTGGGCGTGCCAGCCACCTTGTCCTAGTTCTGAGTTCGCCTTAATGGTCTCGATGGTGTAAACGACATCGTCGGCGTTAAATTCCTCGCCGTCAGACCACATGACGCCCTGGCGCAGGCTGACTGACATTTCGGTGAAGTCATCGTTGTATACCGGGTCGCCGTCCGCGAGCGCGTGGATGAATTCGCCAGTCTCCTGATCGCGATTCCAGAAGGTCTCTAGCATCAAGGCGTGATGGAAGGGCGTAGAACCGCCAATGCGCCAGACGTTGAAGTTGTTGACGGTCTGCCAGCGGAAAATCTGGTCAAAGACCCAAAGATCTTCACGCGGCAAATCGACGGGGAGGCCGTCGGGTTCCTGCGCGAAGCCGACTAGCGTTGGCACAGCGAGCAGAGCCAACAACAATAAAAATACAAGCTTCCTTTTCATAGGAAAAACTCCTCACTTAAGTGGAATGGAATGCGCAAGAGCGCTCTAATAGCACTCCAGATAACCCTAAACGGGCAATCGCAGGCATATAGTAACGCAGATTCGCGACATTGCAAGTAATCGGTTTTCTGAGCTTGCGAAACCGCGCGAGAAAAGCTAACTTAATGGCTTGTTGTCGAATCTGCAGCGTCGCATAAGCGACTATGGTAGACTTGCCCACGATAGAAGGAGCGGAGCCTATGCCTGATAAACCGAACATCCTGCTGATCGCCATTGATTCCATTCGCGCCGACCACATGTCCTGCTACGGTTACGACCGGCTGACGACGCCGCACATCGACAAATTTGCCCAATCTGGCATCCTCTTCGAAAACACATTCAGCCCCCACATCCCGACCACGCCCGCCTACGCCTCCATGCTCACCGGGCTTGACTGCTTCGGCGCCCAGGTTGTCGCGCTGCGCCATCAGGGTCCCTTGCGGCCCGAAGCGCCGACCGCGGCCGAGATTTTCCGGCGCTACGGCTACAACACCACATCGGTCGGCTTCAAAGGCAATCCCAGCTCGCGCGGCTTCGATTCTTACATTGAATTCCCCGGTTGGGGCAGCTTCGCGCAAGGGCGCAGCCCCAAAGCGCAGAACCTAAACGATGTGACCATGCCAGAACTGGAGCGGCTCAATTGCGAAGACAAGCCCTGGTTCGTCATGTTGCGCCACATGGATCCACACGCGCCCTATTTGCCTCCAGAACCTTACGAGCGCATGTTTTATCACGGCGACGAATGCGACCCGGCCAACCGCTCGATGGATCCGGTGCTGAGCTTCAAGCCCTTCGCCGACTTCTTCAAATCCTGGATGCCGCCGGGCATCACTGACAAGGACTATATCATCGCGCAATACGATGGCGCTATCGCTTATATGGACGCCTGCATTCAATCGATCTTCGAAGCGCTGGACAGCATGGGCATCCTCGACAATACCATCATCGCCTTAAACGGCGATCACGGCGAGACGCTCTACGATCACGAGCTCTGGTTCGATCACCACGGCATCTTCGACAACGTATTGCATGTGCCGCTGATCATCCGCTATCCGGATCGCATCCCCGCCGGCGGGCGGCTCAGTGGCTTCAATCAACATAAAGACTTGCTGCCCACCCTGCTCGACCTGGCCGGGCTTGCCGACAAAGCCGCGGATGATGGCTACGCTTTCGACGGCGAAAGCCTGATGTCAATGGTGAACGGAGAAGTCGCATCGTTCGACAGCGAATTCTACATCAGCGAATGCACCTGGATGCGCAAGCACGGCTGGCGCGCACCGGCCTGGAAGCTCATGCTTGCCCTGGAGCCGGATTTCCATTCCAAGCCGCCGATCGAGCTTTACAATTTGGTCGAGGATCCGCAAGAGAACAATAATCTGGCTGAGGAGCGCCCCGACGTCGTGGAGGCTCTGCGCCGGCGCATGGAAGCCTGGATCGCCAAGCGGGAAGCCGAAACCGGCTTGCCCAACCCCATGCTCACGCAAGGCGATTGGCATGGCATCAAGGGGGTCGGCGCTTTTAAGACATCGCAGCAAGCCTACGATTCGCTGTATATCGGAGATCTCGACAAAGCCATCAGGTTGCAAGCCCAATCGCGCGAAGAAGAATAGGCCGCTTGGAATCTGTGCAGGCGCGCCATTTGAGGTCGCCTGCATTAGCAGGATGTAGGGGCGTTTCGCTGAAACGCCCGCAAAGCAAAAAGGGAGATTACATATGACCTTACGTGTAGCCATCGTCGGCATGGGCGGCATCGGCAACAATCACGGCCGCTGCTACAGCAATCATCCGGAGGCGGAAGTTGTCGCCGTCTGCGACATCATCCAGGAACGTTCGGACAAAGCCGCGGAAACCTTCGGCTGCCAGGGCTTTTACTCTGTACAAGCGCTGCTCGAAAGCGGCGTCGAATTTGACGCGGCCAGCGTCACGACCGCCGGCGTCGAGAACGGCGGCGACCACTACGCGCCGACCATGCAATTGTTAGGCGCCGGTTACCCGGTTTTGGGCGAGAAACCGATTTCCAACAGCATCCCGGAAGCGGAAGAAATGGTCGCGCTGGCCCGAGCAAAGGACCTGCGCTACGGCATCAACCTCAACCATCGCTTCACGCCCGCCGCCATCCTGGCCAAAGACTGGATGCTGCGGGGCCGCCTGGGCGAAGTCAACATGATCGACATGACCATGTGGATCAACAATCCCAACGAAACATCGCCGCATTTTCACATGCGCGCGCTGCATCCCCATTCCCTCGATGTCATGCGCTATTTCGCGGGCTCGGACGTAAGCCAGGTCCACGCGATATTCAAAAAAGGCAAGGGACGGGCGATCTGGTCCAATGTGCAGGTGAACCTTCTCTACGAAAACGGCATCATCGGGCACCTGCGCGGCAGCTATGACGGCAACTTCGGCGCGGCCAGCCTCGGCGGCGGCAGCTACGGCTTGGAGACGCTTGATGTCTTCGGCTCGGACGGGCGCTTCTTCCTCAGAGACGCCTGCGAAGAGCTCACCTATTATCCCCGCTTCGAAGGCACGCTGGAACGGCATGAGAATTACGGCGGCATGAGCCACTTCGGCCAGACCTTCCAAAGCCGCATCAACCATTGGGTCGATCAGAATCTGGCCGGCGTCGCGCCGGACAAGATCGACGCCTCGGGCGCCGACGGGCTGCACGTGCAACGCATCATTGAAGCGGCGATCGAGTCCTGGGATACGAGGCAGGCGGTTTCGCTGTGATAACGGTTATCGGCCGCGGTCACAGCGGCACGCGGGCGATTTCGCAGACTCTCTACGCCTCCGGCGTTTACATGGGACAGACGCTCAATCCATCGGCGGATTTGGTCCCGGGGCATGATATGTATGACGCCTGCCGCGTCTTCGCGCGCTATGTCAAGTGGAATGGCGACCTAAGCTGGGATTTCAGCCGCGCGCATTCGGCGGACATACCGCCCCGCTTCACGCAGCTATTGAGCAAGTATCTCGCCTCCGTGCTGAATCACGGCGGGCAGCTCAAGGGCTGGAAGATTCCCGAAACGACCTTGGTCTACCCCTGGCTGGCGCGGATGTACCCGGACATTCATTACATTTTCTGGATTCGCAATCCGCGCGATTGCATCATCGGCCGGCACAAGACCGATGACCTGCGCGACTTCGGCATCCAGTATCCCACCCCCCTCGGTCCCCCCGATGAACAGGGGGAAACCAAAGAAGACGAGCGCCTGCGCCGCGCCATCTCCTGGAAGTATCAATACGACCTGGTCAAATCGACGCCCAAGCCCGAACGCTGGATCGAAGTCCGTTTTGAGGACTTCGTATTAAAGCAGGAAGAAACCTTGGAACGACTGGAAAATTTTCTGCGCATACCGCTGGCGCGGGTTGTCATGCGCAAGGATACGATCAATCGCTGGCAACGCGATGAGAGCCTCAATTATTTCGATTTCTTCGAGCCGGCTATGCGCGAATACAACTACGAGATTCCGGCGGCCGTATTGGCCCCTGTCAGGAGCGCCGTGGAATGACGCTGAGAGTCGCTGTCATCGGCTTGGGACCCATCGGCAACCGCCACGCCAAGCTCTACCTGCAGGATCCACTGGCCGAGCTGGTCGCCGTTTGCGACCTGATCGAGGAACGAGCCGACCAAGCCTCCTGCGCCTATCGCGTCCCCGCCTATTATGACGCGGAAAAGATGCTGCGCGAGCTGGCGCCGGATGTCGTCAGCGTCGCCACCGGCGGCTTCGAGAACAGCAGCGATCACTATGAACCGACCATGTTGGCGCTGTCCGCCGGCTGTCATGTCCTGGGCGAAAAACCCATCTCGAATGAGATCGCGCCGGCGCAAGAGATGGTCGCCAAAGCGGAAGAAATGAGCCTCTGCTATGGCATCAACCTCAACCACCGCTTCACGCCCGCGGCGCGCCTGGCGCGGGCCTGGCTCGACGAGGGGCGTCTGGGACATTTGCTCTTTGTCAATATGGCGATGTGGATCATGAATCCAGCCGAGACCTCGCCCTACTACCATATCAAGTCATTGCATCCCCATACCGTCGATGTCATGCGCTATTTCTGCGGAGATATTGCGGCTGTGCATTGTTTCGCTACCAAAGCGCCGGGCCGTCAGATTTGGTCGACGGCGCAATTCAGTTTCCGTTTTGCCAACGGCGCCGTCGGCGCCTTGACCGGCAGCTACGATATTGAACGCGGTCATCCCATGGAGCGCTGCGAGGTGGCGGGCGCCGGCGGACGCTTCGTGCTTGACGATATGTGGCGCGAACTGACGCTCTATCCAGCCGGCAACCTGGAAAAGACCGTCTATACCGATCCGCTCTTCGGCGGCTTCCACAACTTCGAAAACACTTTCCGCGAACGCATCCATTGTTTTCTGCAGCAGGTTACAGACGGCGTCGCGCCCGAAGACATTGACGGCAGCGGCGCCGATGGCTTGGCAGCGCAGAAGGTGCTGGCGGCGGCCATCAAGTCGCTTGAGACGGAGTCGGTAGTGTATCTGGACGATTGAAGATCTATAAGATTTCGGAAGAAGGGAAAGTCATGAAACTTGGCGCAAACTCACTACTATTCGGTTCCTGGGACATGGAAACCGCTTTCAAGTACCTGAAGATGGCCGGCTATGACGGCATTGAAATGTCGGCCATCGACAGCATGAGCCAGCATCTGGTGCTGGATCGCTGGCAAGAAATCGCGCCCGAGGTCAAGCGGCTGGCCAAAGCCTACGACCTCGAGTTGCTGGCGATGGAACAGTCCTCGCGCGATGAGGCTTTGATGGAAAAGGCTTTTCAAGCGGCTGGCGAGATCGGCATACCCATTATCTGTTGCGGTCCTGGCGGGGTGTCCGACGACGAGTCGACCTATCAACAAGTGCTGGATGAATTGGGCGTCCTGGTGCGGAAGGCGGAAAAATACGGCGTGATGCTCTGCGTCAAAGCGCATGTCGGGAATTACGTCTATAACACGCCGACCAGCCTCAAAGTCTTGAACGACATCACATCGCCCTGGTTCGGGCTGGATATGGATCCATCGCATATTTATCGCGCCGGCGAGAACCCGGTCGAGGCTGTTGCCGCGGTGATCTCGCGCATCAAACACGTGCATATCCGCGATTGCAAGGGGCGGCAGCAGGGTCCGGGCGCGCCCGAAGATCAAGCCAACGGACGCGGCGATATCGACCTGGTCGGTTACATCCGCGTATTAAACGAAAACGGCTACACCGGTCCGCTGGACCTGGAGGTGATTGGCACCAAGGCGCAGGGGCATTCGCTGGAGCAGTGCATCGTCATCGCGGCTGAGGCGCGCGGTCACATGCAAGCTTGCCTGCAGGCGGCCGGCGCGCGCTAAGGCGATGCGGGAAGGGACAAGTACGACATAATGAACTTTCAACCGAGCGACAAGCAGATCCATTCCGCCCACGACATCGCGCGCGAGCGCTACGCCGCCTTTGGCGTTGACGCAGCTGCCGCCACCGAGGCGCTGAAAACCGTGCCCATCAGCTTGCACTGCTGGCAGGGCGATGACGTAGGCGGATTCGAAGACCCCGACCGCGGTCTCAGCGGCGGCATCATGGCCACAGGGAATTATCCCGGCAAAGCGACCAATATCGACGAACTGCGGGGCGATCTCGACAAAGCCTACAGCTTGATACCCGGCGACCATCGTCTTGCGCTGCACGGCTCCTATCTCGATAGCCCGACCAAAGTTCCGCGCGACGAGCTACAGCCGGAGCATTTCGCATCCTGGGTCGATTGGGCGAAAGCCAATAAGCACGGCCTGGATTTCAACCCGACGCTTTTTTCTCATGACCTGGCTGACGACGGCTTCACCCTTTCGCACGCCGATGACGGCATCCGCCAATTCTGGATCGATCATTGCATCGCCACGCGCGAAATCAGCGCCTCTTTTGGCGCCGCCTTGGGCAGTCCCTCAGTCAATAACATCTGGATTCCCGATGGCTACAAGGATACGCCCGCCGATCGCCTCGCCCCGCGGGGGCGCCTCTTAAATGCGCTTGATGAGATCTTCGAAAAAGAGCTCGATCCAGCGCAGAACCTTGACGCCGTCGAGTGCAAGCTCTTCGGCTTGGGTTCCGAGAGCTACGTCGTCGGCTCGCACGAATTTTATCTCGGATACGCCGCTTCACGACAAAAGCTGCTTTGCCTAGACGCGGGCCACTTCCACCCCACAGAAACCATCGCCGACAAACTGTCCGCTATCCTGCTCTACGTGCCGGCGATCCTGCTGCACGTCAGCCGCGGCGTCCGCTGGGACAGCGACCACGTTGTCACGCTGACCGACGACCTGCAAGCGATCATGCAAGAGATCGTCCGCTGCGACGCCTTGGATCGAATCCACATCGGGCTCGACTTTTTTGATGCCAGCATCAACCGGGTTGGCGCCTGGGCTATCGGCACGCGCAACGCCCTCCGCGCCTTGTTGATGGCGCTGCTGGAGCCGCGCGATCTGCTGCGCGCTTACGAAAACGAAGGGAATTTCACCGCTCGGCTCGCGCTGCTGGAGGAACTCAAAGGACTGCCCTTTGGCGCCGTCTGGGACCACTACTGCCTGTCGCAGAACGTGCCGGTCGGCATGTCATTCATGGAAGAGATCAGCGCCTACGAAAAAACGATTTTGCCACAACGCTCCTGAACACAAGGTCGCTTTCGCCTTAGCGCGGCCGAGCATACGCGGATCTGGGCGTCGACATATAGATGCGAACAAGCAAAATATCTACACTCGCTTAGGCGACAGAGGTGGTCCAATGCAACTCTTCAAGCCCGATGAATACCGATTCGTAAATTACCTGTGGGACGACAAGCGCGCCGATTCGCTTGATGACGTGGGTCGCCTGGTCTATCGCTCAAATCTGCTCGGGGAAGACCAACGCATAACCAACACCGGCGGCGGCAATACTTCCAGCAAGATTATGCAAGTCGACCCCTTGACCGGCGACGAGGTCGACGTCATGTTTGTCAAGGGCTCCGGCGGCGATCTGCGGACCGCAAAACGCGGCAATTTCGCCTCGCTCTATATGGACAAGCTATTGCAACTGCCGGCGGTTTATCATGCGGCGGAGCTGAAAGGCGTCAAGACAGCCATCGAGGACGAGATGGTGTCCATGTATCCGCATTGCGTCTACGATCTGAACCCGCGCGCCAGCTCCATCGACACGCCCCTGCACGCTTTCATACCATTCCGTCATGTTGATCACAGCCATCCCAACGCCGTTATCGCCATCGCCGCCTGCAGCAAGGGCGAGCAACTGACCCGTGAGATCTATGGAGAGGAAGTGCTCTGGGTCGATTGGCAGCGCCCCGGTTTTGACCTGGGTTTGCGCTTGGGTGAGGCAATCGCCGCCAACCCCGGCCTTGTCGGCATCGTCCTCGGCGGGCACGGGCTGATCAACTGGGCGGACGACGACAAAACCTGTTATGAACTCTCGCTGACGCTGATCGAAAAAGCCGCCCGCTATCTCAGCCAGAACGACATGGGCGCCACGACCTTTGGCGGCGCCAAATATGAGGCGCTAAGTCCCTGCCAACGTGATGACATCCTGGTCAGGATATTGCCCCAGCTACGGGGGATGATTTCCACGGAGGACCGCTTCATAGCCACGATTCAACACGATGCCGATGTCCTGAGTTTCGTGAACAGCAAGGGAGCGGAGCGCCTGGCCGAATTGGGCACGTCTTGCCCGGATCATTTCCTGCGCACCAAGATCAAACCGCTCTATGTGGATTGGGACCCGCAGCGCGAGGATCACGCGGCGCTCACCCAAAAATTGAGTGACGGGGTCGCGCGGTATCGCCAGGACTACGCCGCGTATTATGAGGGCTGCAAACATCCGGACAGCCCGGCTATCCGCGATGCCAATCCGCGCGTGATATTGATCCCGGGTATCGGCATGATCGCCTACGGCAAGAACAAAAGCGAATCACGCGTGACCGCCGAGTTCTACAATTGCGCGATTGCGGTTATGCGCGGCGCCGAAGCCGTCGGCGAGTACGTCGCCCTGCCCCGGCAAGAAGCTTTTGACATCGAGTACTGGGCATTGGAAGAAGCCAAACTCCAGCGCATGCCGCCCGAACGGGCATTGGAGCGGAAAGTGGTGCTGGTCGTAGGGGCGGGCAGCGGCATCGGCGTAGCCGCGGCCAAACGCGTCGCCGAAGAAGGCGCCCACGTGGTCTGCGCCGACCTGAACCTTGAAGCGGCGCAAGCCACCGCCAAGGAGTTGACAGAGAAATACGGCGCCGGCATCGGCGTGGCTGGCTCCGGCATATCCAACTGCGGACAAGCGATCGCCTTGCCGGTCAATATCACCACGCACGAAAGCGTGCGCGAATTCTTGAATCAAGTCTTGCTGGCTTACGGCGGCATTGACGACATCATCGTCACAGCCGGCGTCTTCTTCGCGCCGGACAAGACCGGGCATATCCCCGACGACAAGTGGCGCTTCACATTTGACGTCAATGTCCTCGGCGGCTACATCGTAGCCGACAGCGCGGAACCGATTTGGCAAATGCAGGGTTTGCCGGCGGCGCTGGTATTGACGACCAGCGTCAATGCCGTCGTCTCCAAAAAAGGATCGGTGGCATACGACACCAGCAAAGCCGCCGCCAATCATCTGGTGCGCGAGATGGCCATCGAGTTGGCGCCCTTGGTTCGGGTCAACGGCTTGGCGCCGGCGACGGTCGTCAAGGGCAGCAGCATGTTCCCGCGCGATCGCGTCATCAGCTCGCTGAACAAGTACGAGATCGGCTATTGCAAGGAGGCCTCCACGCCGGAATTGCGCGATCGGCTCGCCAATTTTTATGCCCAGCGCACCTTGACCAAATGCGCCATCACGCCGGAAGACGAAGCCGAGGTCGCCTATCTCTTGATTAGCGACGCTTTCAGCAAGACGACCGGGCACATCATCAGCGTTGACGGCGGCTTGAACGAGGCTTTTTTGCGCTAGCCTGTCTGGCGAACGGCAATCTCAATCCACCTGCCATTAACGCGTTTCAAAAGTCCGAAAATAGTTCACAATATCCCAAACCTGCCCCGTGCCAAGCGCTCCCGAACATGGAGGCAAATCCCGCCAGCCCTCCGTCACAACCGCATAGAGAAAGTCATCGCGGACCGCGCCTAAACGCCCGCGCAAGGCGCGGAAATCGCCGGACTGCCCCTGCCAAACCAGACAGTGTTCCCGATACAGATCCGCGCCGCGCGCCAGCGACTCGGCGTCGGGCAGAACGACATTGACGACTTGGGGCGGCGGATTGAGCGCCCGTTCATAGTCGCGCTGCCGCTCGGCGATCAGCGCGGCGCCAATGCCCATCGTGGCCAGCGCCACAAGAACCGCCCCGCCCGCAAGCAGACAGCTTGCCGGTCCAAAATTCGCCCTGGACAGCAAAGTCCGTCCCGCGGGATAAGCCAGCGCGCCCAGCGTGATCAAGACCGCCGCGAGCGAGATCACCTGCAGGGCATTCGCGTCGCGGGTCTGGCGCACGGCGGCGGCGGCGCTTATCTCCCAGGTGAAGGCGGCGCGTGTCAGCGAGTCGCCTTCGACGATATCAAGCAATGCCCACCAGGCGCCCGCGCTGTCGATATCGTCTCCCGCAGCCACATAAAGACCCGCTTCGGCCTCTTCGGCCCGCTGCCACGGGCTGCGGCGTCCAGCTTCGGGATGGACCAATTGCAAGTAGACATCGAAGCCCGCAACCGGCGCGCCGGCGCGGCTGAGGAGCAGATCGTAAGTATTGACGCCGGGTCCGCCGGGCAGCGCGGCAGCGCTTATCGTGAAGTCGCCGGAGGTCGCGGTCGCTTGCGGGACTTGGGCGTCGGGCGGCGCGGACTGCGGTTCGGGAATGGGGGTCGCGCTGAGCCAGGAAACCGTGAGCAGGGTTGCCAGCGCCAATAGAACTTCCAGCCGCAAGAAACGTTCGCGGCTTGCTTCCCCATGATGAATGCCTGCCCTTTCCAGCTTGGCGCGGATGCCCGCAAAGAGATGCGGTCGCAATGTCAGATGCTGCCATCCGCCCGCCAGCAGCAGCAAGAAAACGAGCAGGAGCTTTCTGCCCAGCGCGCTGCCATAGCTGCTCGCGATCTCCGCCGGGCTGGCAAAATAATTGAGCGCGTTGTAGACGCCGGTGACGATCACGATGATGACCATGATCTTGGCCAGTCGCGAGAAACGCGTCAATACCGCGGCCTGCGCCCGCCGTCTGTCCTCCTCGCCATAAGGAGCGAGCGCAGCTGGCAGCGTCAGCGTCAAAGCGAAAAGACCGCCAACCCAGCCTGCCACCGCCAGCGCGTGAATCCAATTGACCAGGATGGTGATCCAGGGCAGCGCCAATGATCCAGCCGCGTGGCTGGTTATCATGCTCAATCCGATGAAGAGAGCGCCCAGCCAGATCATCCCTTTCCAGATGCCCACAGACAGCTGCGGAACCGTTTCGCGGATGTATTCGGCAGCGAAGATAAGAATGGCAGTGAAGAGGAGCAAGACCATGCGGAAGGTCCAGATATCGCCGAAGCGCGAGCCAATCCGCACGACCTGCCAAAGCCCCCTCTCGACGACTTGAAATGCGTCGGCGTTGAAAAAGACCATCGACTGTTGAATCAGCGCCAGCAAATTCGCGCTGATGGCGATTGCCGTCGCCAAAACGAAGCAATTGCGCAGGCGGACCATGACACGCGCTGGCAAACCTCCCGAGCCCCCTCCGGCGCTGCCCCACGCGGGCAATAGCACAGCGGCGTAAGCGAAAGATCCGCCAAAAAACAGCGTGTTCGCGCTAGTGAGCAAGTATCTCCACAAGACTTCAAGCGGAATGGCTCGATCGTCAGCCGCTCTGCCGCTGACGCCGCCAACTTCCTCCCCCACGAAGAACACGCGGCTTTCGGCGATGACATGGCCATCACTGGCAAAGGCCGGACGCAATTCGACGATATAAGCGCCGTCGGGCAAGTCGCGCGGGACGCGCAGCGAGAGCAAAGACAGGCTGTCTTGATCGACGCCGCCGCTGGCGATGATCTTGCCGGTCTGATCGCGCAGATTGATCGCGCTGAAACGAGGTTCAAGCGCTTCGCTGAACCAATACTGCAGCCGTGTTGGCGGACGCTCGAGCGTGCTGCGGTCGGCGGGTATGGCCCGCAGGACATAGCCATGCGCCCGTATCAGCAAGGCCGAGGCCAACAGAAGCGACAAAATGAGCAGCAGACGCGGAAGTCTCATTGGAGCGAGCATCCCGCCAGCATGGAATCCGTCAACATGGACTCATTATATGAGGCGGCGGGAAAAGGCGGCAAGATGACATTATTCGGCGGGAAAGGACGGCAAGATGACATTGTTTGACGGAAAAGGACGGCAAGATGACATTGTTTGACGGGAAACGGCGATTGTTTATCCATACAGTATCGATACAGTGATAAATTTTGCCACATGCCATTTTGCGGGCGCGAGTCGAGGCGGAATTTGAAGCGGTTGATGGAGACGAGAGACCTTGCGCATGCGCTTGAGCGTAACACAGGCAGGCGGGCAAGGGGCGGTCAAATGTTCGCGGATGGCCTGCAGGGCAATCGCTGCAAATTTTTTCAACACAGAGAGCGCAGAGCGCACAGAGAAAAACCAACAGATCATTTCTGTCTGCGGGCGTTTCAGCGAAACGCCCCTACCGCCGGCTATTGTTGTGGATGCGTTCTTTGTGTCTTTGTTTTTGGCCATGCTTTCCGCCGTGCAGAATCGCTTGACTTGCCAATAATCTGAAAGGCAGCCTGCCCCAGCAGTCCTCTTGAACGGATAGCGTCAGAAGAATATGATAGAATGCAATTTGTGTTTCCATCTCGGGAAAGTAGACATGTCGGCAAACGAAACCAAGAAGCATTTCATCACGGATATCATCGACGGACACGCCGAAAGCGGGCGCTTTGACGGCAAGGTGCATACGCGCTTTCCGCCAGAACCCAACGGCTATCTGCACATTGGGCATGCCAAGTCCATCTGTTTGAACTTCGGCATCGCGGAACAATATGGCGGGTTGTGCAACCTGCGTTTTGACGATACCAACCCGGCAAAGGAAGAGCAGGAGTATATCGACGCCATCTGCGAAGATCTGCGCTGGCTCGGCTACGACTGGGACGATCGCCTCTATTTCGCCTCCGATTACTTCGACCAGCTATACGAAATGGCGATTGAACTCATTCAGATCGGCAAGGCATACGTCGACGAGCTTAGCCAGGACGAGATCCGCCAGTATCGCGGCACCCTGACGCGACCGGGGCTGGAAAGCCCCTACCGAAATCGCCCGGTCGAAGAAAACCTGGCGCTCTTCGAGAAAATGCGCGCGGGGGCCTTCAAAGAGGGGGAAGCAGTTTTGCGCGCCAAAATCGACATGAGCTCGGGCAATATCAACCTGCGCGATCCGGTCATGTATCGCATCCTCGATGCCCCGCACCCGCGCACCGGCGCCAAGTGGAAAATCTATCCCATGTACGATTTCGCGCATGGGCAGTCGGACTCGATCGAAGGCATCACGCACTCGATTTGCACGCTGGAATACGAAGACCACCGTCCGCTCTACGACTGGTACCTGGACAATATCGAGATCTACCATCCGCAGCAGATCGAGTTCGCCCGGCTGGAACTGAGCCATACCGTGCTTAGCAAGCGCAAGCTGATTCGGCTGGTGCAAGAAAAGCACGTGAGCGGCTGGGACGACCCGCGCATGCCGACCATCGCCGGGCTGCGCCGCCGCGGATACTCGCCGGAAGCGATCCGGCAATTCTGTGAAGACACCGGCGTCGGCAAAGTCAAGGGCGTGGTCGCCTTCCATAAACTGGAGTATCACATCCGCCAGCACCTGAACAAGACCGCGGATCGCGTCATGGCTGTGCTTAATCCGCTCAAGGTCGTGATCGAGAATTATCCCGACGACCTGGTCGAAGAACTGGAAGCGATCAATAATCCCGAAGATGAATCGGCTGGCAGGCGCAAGGCGCCTTTTTCCAAAGTGATCTATATTGAGCGCGACGACTTTATGGAAGACCCGCCGCGCAAGTTCTTCCGCTTGGCGCCAGGCCGGGAAGTCCGGCTCCGCTATGCCTATTTCATCACCTGTAGCGATGTCATCAAAGACGAGGACGGGGAAATCGTGGAACTGCGCTGTACTTACGACCCGGCCACGCGCGGCGGCGCAGCCCCCGACGGCAGGCGCGTCAAAGCGACCTTGCATTGGGTATCGGCCGGGCAGGCTCTCAAGGCGGAAGCGCGGCTCTATGACAGTCTCTTCACTGTCGAAGACCCGGAAGCCGACAGCCAAAAGGATTTCACCGATTTCATCAATCCCGATTCCTTGCGCGTCCTGTACCCAGTCTTGGTCGAACCCAGCCTCCGCCAGGCGAAAAGCGGCGACCGCTTTCAGTTCGAACGTTTGGCATATTTCGTGGTCGACCCCGATTCCAGCCCCGAGAAGCTGGTATTCAATCGCACGGTTGCGCTGCGCGATCAATGGTCCAAAGCGCGGAAAAAAGGCGGGGGACAAGCGAGGAAGAAGCAACGCGGAAAGCGTTAATTTTGCTTGGGCTGGCTCATGCGCTGGCATAAGCCGCCTGGCCTATTGTGGCTGAAAGTAGATTGCCTTGTCCCAGAAACGATTCGCGCTGACAGTAACGCTGCTCTTCGCTTGCGCCATTCTCGTCGCCGGGGCGCAAGAAGCCGTCTGTGAGGAAATTGCGACGCAAGCGCTGCGGGGCTTGAGCGAGCATTGCGCCGATCTTGAGCGCAACAGTTTGTGCTATGGTCATGCCCAGGTCGACGCCAGTTTCGCGGGGGATGCAAGCCGTGCGGCTTTCGATAGGCCCGGCGCGCGCGCGCCGCTCGCCCAATTGAAGAGCCTGCGAACTTCCCCGCTGGATGTCGAAAGAGGGCATTGGGGCTTGGCAGTCATGAACCTGCAAGCGAATCTGCCCCAGTCGCGCCCCGGGGCCGGCGTGATTATGCTGCTGGCCGGGGAGGCCAAACTCGACCATGATGTCGATCTCGCGGAAATTGACGAGATCCGCGAACCTCTAAGCACAGTCGCGCTCCAGCCCACAACGCGTTTCGCCCAAGCCGCCAAGATAGCCGAAGAGCTGGGGCAACTGCAAAAGGACGAGATCGCGCTGGCAGACGCCAGGACGCGCGCCGGCGACTGGCTGCGCGTCGTGAATGACGGGACGGTCTCCTGGGTGGAGCGCGATCATCTGGCGCCCCTGCAAGCGATGGAGTCGCTGCCGGTTGTGGATGTCGCGGATCCTTTCGCCATGCAAGCCTTCACATTTTCCTCGGCGAGAGAAATAACGGCATGTGATGCGGCGGCGCCTGCGCTCGCTATTCAAACGCCGCAGACGTCCAGCGTGAACTTAACTGTGAACGGCGTCGACATCCATGTGCAATCGCTGGTCAGTTTTCAACAGGTTCACCGCAATGCCCTGGGCATGACCGTGCACCGGGGCGCGGCAACCACCGCCTTTGGCAATAGGGTTTTGGCGGGGAACACTGTCGTCGGCATCCTGACGGATATTGGGAACGGCAAAACCATCGTGCTGGATTGGAGCGGCGCCTCGCCCGCCTCCGAGGCGGAATGGGCGCGCGGCCGCAGGCTGCAGGAAGCCTTGAATGGACTGGCGCGCGCCAATGGCTGGGCGGAACAGGACAGCAAAATGTCCGTGGGGGATCTCATCCATGTCGTGGCGCGGGGCGATACGCTCTTTGCGCTGGCGCGGCGCTACGATGTCCGCGCAGCGGATATTCTCGCCGCCAACGACAGTCTTGCTTCATCGCGTCTGTATGTCGGCGCGGAACTGCGCATTCCCAACCCGGGCAGTGGATTCGGCGGGATGGCATCCCAGAAGCCCGCGGAGCCTCCGACGCCGGTTGCGACAGCGCCAGAAAGCGCGCCTGTGGATTGCCGGGACCTGCGGCTGACATCGCCCCTGGAGGCCGCGCCGGGCGGAATGAGCCCCTATTATTGGGACGGCATCCCCGCCGCCACCGGCTATCAGGTCAAGGTTTATGACCATGGAACCGGCTCGCTGCTTAACAGTTTCCGCACCGGCGCCAGCCAAACATCAATCAGCTTCAGCGCCGGGCAACTTGGCGTTGGCGGCGCCTTGCAGTGGGAGGTAATCGCCCTCGCGGACAGCGGGCCGCTCTGCAGTACGGGCAAAAGCGCGCCCCTGCCTCACCGCTAGGCTTGAAACTGCCGGAACAAGTTCCCCGGGTCAACTAGACCGGGAGCGACAGCGAACGTTTGAGCACGTCCACGAATGCGGCGCGATCGACGCTGGTCGCCACCGTCATTTGCGGGGCGCGCCCTGTAACGCCCAATACATCGACAACCGTAATACCCCGTTGCAAGCCGTCCCCCGTCGTCACATCAACGCGATAGTCGCGACAGGTCGCGATGCCGGGATCAACGGCGACCGCCATCGTGATCGGATCGGGCAGGTCAAAACCAGCCAAATGCGACGATTCAATGGCATACTCCGTCAAAGTCGCCTGGATATCCACGACAAATTTGGCTAGAGGACTTCCGATAGCGCGGATCTCTGCCGCTTGATCGGGACCGAAGGTGGCGTATTTCCAGGAGATGTCCCAGCCGACCATGGTCATCTTCATGCCCGATTCAAAGACGATTTTTGCCGCTTCGGGATCCACCCAGATGTTGAACTCGGCGCTCGGCGTGACGTTGCCGTGGCCCGCGCCAATGCCTCCCATGATATAGCAGCGCTGGACCTGCGCGGCCAATTCCGGCTCGCGCAGCAAAGCCAGCGCGACATTGGTCAAGGGTCCCAATGTGACCAATGTGATGTCGCCGGCGTTCTCGCGGATGACCTGCCGCAGCACATCGACCGCATGGCCCTTTGCCGGCGTCCGCCCCGCGAGCGGCAAGCCGATGTCGCCCATGCCATCGACGCCATGAACGTCTTGCGCCGTCTCCAGGTCGCGCAAGATTGGCTTGGCGCAACCGCCGTAAACAGGGGTATCTTTCCCGCACAATTCCACCGTATAGAGCGCGTTTTGCAGACCCTGGCTCAAGGGGACGTTGCCGGCCACGACGGTGATCGCGCGAACGTCAATATCGGGATCTTGCAGCGCCATCACCAGCGCGACAGCGTCGTCGGAGGCGGTGTCCGTATCTATGATGAATTTGCGCATGGCCATCTCCTTCCCAGAGCCATTCGCGAGTATATGAGGCTCGCCCGCAACATGCAAGCATGTGGCGGTGCAATCGCATCAAAATATCATGCACTGCAATGAAGACAATACAAACTTAAATATAACCACAGAGACACAGAAGTAAATCCAATTAAGTCGTGCAAAAAATTAAACACAGAGTACACAGAGCGCACAGAGAAAACCTTAGTAGATGTCTCCATTTTGCGGGCCACCCGCCGGAGTCTGTTGAAATACTGCCCCCATCCCCCGGCCCTATGCCCCCTCGGTCCCCCGCTGTCGGGGGATGTTTCCCCAAAATGAGGGAAGGGGAGATTTTGAACCCTACTAAGCCGTTAAAGCCCCTCCCTCTCGGGGAGGGGTTTGGGGTGGGGGTTTATGCGATTTTCAACAGACTCCGCCGGGTCGCCTCTACCGCCGACTTTTACTTTGGAGTGCATTAGCATGACTTTGTTGGACCTACTTGTGTCCTCGGTTGTTAGAAAAATCTGGTGCGATTGCTCTGTCGGCGAGCTCGATTTTCGCCACAGGCTGAGGCCCTTATGGTATACTCGCCAATCAACATATCCGGCGGGATCGACCAGGCAACGAGTATGGAATTCACCATTCCCCGACATGTGCGAAGCATTGCCCATCGCGTGCGGCAGTTCGTCGACGATGAGGTCATCCCGGTTGAAAGCGAGCTGCTGCGAGCGGGCCGGGACCTGGACAATGATATCTTGCAAAACCTGCGCGCCAAGGCAAAGGCGGCGCGGCTTTGGGCGCCGACCATGCCCAAAGCCTGGGGCGGCATGAGCCTTAACATTCAAGAGATCGCGCCGGTTTTCGAAGCGGCGGGCCGCAGCCTGTTAGGACCGCTGGCGATCCATTGCGCTTCCCCCGACGAGGGCAATATGCACCTGCTGCGCGAATGGGCGAACGAAGAACAAACAGAACGATACCTGGCGCCATTGGCAAAGGGGGAGATCTTTTCCAGCTTTTCGATGACCGAACCCGCGCCCGGGGCTGGCAGCGATCCGCGCATGATCCTGACCCGCGCCCAAAGGGACGGCGACGATTGGGTCATAAACGGGCACAAGTGGCTGAGCACCAATGGCGAAATCGCCGATTTTTTCATTATCATGGCGGTGACGAATCCCGACGCGCACCCTTATCAAGGATGTACGCAATTTCTGGCGCCGCGCGAAAGCAAGGGCATTCGGATCCTGCGCGATGTGCCGGTGATGGGCGCCAAAGACTTCGGCGGTCATGTCGAGATCCGCTACGAAAACCTGCGCCTGCCGCAGAGCGCCATCCTGGGCGGCGAAGGCCAGGGATTCATGCTGGCGCAATCGCGCTTGGGTCCGGCGCGCCTGACGCACTGCATGCGCTGGACCGGCATTGCGCAGCGGGCGCTGGAAATCGCAACTGAATACGCCACAACCCGGGAGGCTTTTGGCGGCGCGCTGGCCTCTCACCAGTCCCTGCAATGGATGCTGGCCGATTCCGAGATGGAACTCAAGATGGGGCGCTTGCTCATCCATGAAGCGGCCTGGCACTTGGCGCAGGGCGAGCAAGCGCGGGTCGAAACCTCAATCGCCAAGGTGCAAGTGGCGGAAGCCGTGGGGCGCGTTTTGGATCGCTGCGTACAGATCTGCGGCGGGCGCGGGATCTCGCGGGATCTGCCGCTGTCGACCTGGTACGAAAAAGCGCGAGCCTTCCGCATCTATGATGGCGCTTCCGAGGTGCATCGCATGGTCGTGGCCCGCGATGTCATCAAGCGCTACGGAGCAATGGATAAACCACGTTAGGACGGAGCGATCTGTTTCTGGCTTCGGGGCGCAGCGCGTATGACTGTCGCAATACACTGAACGCCAGACAGACATTCGCGCAGCGCGAGAGAAAACGCGAATCCCAAGTATAGCCAATGCCCAAAGTCTTTATCAGCCACAGCAATCAAAACAACGACGAGACCCTGCTCATCGTCGAAGGTTTAAAGCGGGCCGGATTCGACGTCTGGGTCGATTACGAGAACATTCGCGGCAGCGCCGACTGGCTCTGCGAAATTCAAGCCGGCATCAAACGCTGCGACGCTGTAGTCACAATCCATTCCAAGGCCTCCCTGGGATCGGCGTGGGTCGAGCGAGAATGCCTTTACGCCTTCCAACTGGGGAAGCCGCTATTCACAGCCCTGCTGGATGACCTGCGCCTGCCCTTGCACCTGGTCAACGCGCAATACTGCGATTTTCGAGAAGATTTCGCGGCTGGGACAAAGCAGCTGGCTGCGTCCCTGACGGGCGCATTATCGGTGCCTGAATCCAGTATCGTCTACCCAAATGAAGCCAATGCAGCCGAAGCCAACCGAGCCAATTTTTTCCCTTACGTCGAACAATTGCCGGGGGGCGAAATCGCCTCATTAGTGGCGCGAGACTTGTTCCATTGGTCGGCTCGGGTTGCGGATGAGGCGGCTTTTGGCGGGCGCGTGAATCCAGGTTGTCATGTGCGGATCAACCTAAACGGTCGCCCGGTGACGGTTCTGTCGATTTGGGCTTACCCCAAGAGGCCCGCCGCGCAAATATATTTCGACCGCCTGGCAGCCTGCGCGCCCTATCATCGGATCAGGGCTCGCCGCGCCCTTTTGAAGCGGCTTAATCAAATCTTGCCGGCTGAGTTTCAATTGCCCGCGAGCAAGTCCGATCGCAGGCCGAGCATTCCGCTAACTGTTTTGAGCAGTGCGGAGATTCTGGGAGCGTTCAAGGGGATTTTGGCGGAGACCCTGGCAGTTCTGCGGGCAAAGCAATCCTGTTGAAGGGCGCCGTCAGCGCAGCGCCGCTTCCAGATGTTCGAGACGCAGTTGCCGGTCATAATACTTTTCCGCCGCTTCCGCCATGCTCTGCATGGTTTGAACGTTGAGGAAGGCATTAACGACCGCGCCCGCCAGCGGAACGAAACCAACGATCATCCTGGCCGGCGCGCGGGCGCCCAGGCGCGACGCCAGCTTGCTTGCCAAACGCCAACTGACTTTGCGCCCCAAAGGCCGGGTCAACATAACTTCGTTATCGAGGCGCTGGACGTTTTTTTTGCCGCTCTGAAGCAATTCACCCGCGAAGGCCGGTCCGCCGATTGCCTCCACCATCAGCAGCCCGCGTTCGTCGCCGGCCACGTAGTTTTCCACCAGCCGCTGCAGGATATGGTAGGTGCGCAGGGTCGTCTCGTCACTGGACGACTCCAACAGCCTGGGCATAGCGGCTTGCCCCTCCGCAGACGTCGCCCAGCTGAAACAGGCTAGGGAAATCGCCAGGTGCTCGATAATGCTGGCGTCAAAGTGCGTGTTGTTCGCCCAAAGCGCCAGGATATTGCGCAAATCCGAATAGGCTTCCGTTTCGACCACAATGGCGCCCTTCAAGGCGCCCACGCCCCAACTGATGTATCCCATCTTGTGCAGCAAGTAGCTGATGCCAGTCGGTATGGTAAAGGCATGCAAGCCCGGGATCACCATCTCCGCGCCGCCAACCAGCGCGAGTTTTGCCGTCTCTTGCTTGATCCACTGCGCCGCGGAATCGCATTCCATCGCCGCAGCGACTGCCTTTTGCGGATTCCCCGCCAGCTCATCCATCGCCATCACAATGGCTTCGGCAATGGTATCTTCCAGTCCCATATCAATTGACCTGCAACCGAAGGTTTATCGTGTAAAGTATACGCGATATGACGCGCGGTCGTTGCGCGATTCTGGCTGGTCGTCGCATTAGCGGCCCGCCTCATCCAGCGCGGATCGCCAGATTTTGAGGTCGTCAAAAGCCAGTTCCAGGGTTTTGCCGGCATAGTTCATAACCGCCGACAAGCCGACCGCGCCGGCGCTGGCGCGGCTGTCCCGCGCTTCGGCGACGAATTGACCGTTGATCCAAAGCGCCAAATAGTCGCCCAGGCAAATCGCTTTCATTCGGTTCGCAGCCAAGCCTCGATTGATCAGCCCTGAGGGCTTGGCGCTGACGATTGCATCCAGGGAGCGTCCATTGCTCCAGCGAATGCTGTAATAGCCGTCGCCGCCTATCAAGAAGTAATAGCCACGCCCGCTGTTTGCTGGATCAAGCCGACAGGCGATGCCGTAGGCGTTATGATCGTAGTCGGACAATTGCCTGACTTCCGCTTCAACTACCACATCGTCAAATGTATAAGGAAGCTGCGTCCAAACGTATTGGCGGGTCGCGAGCCAAATTTTGTAGCTGCCGTCTTCCACCGCCATTTTCAGGTTGTCGCCGCCGTCGTAGGTCATCCAGTTGCCGGAACCGTCAAACTGATCGCTGTAAAGCAAGTCGAGATACGTAAAGCCGACGCTGGGTCCGTCGCCCGCGCCCAGTCGTTCAGCGATAGACTGGCAAGACGCTGTCAGCAAGAGAATGACAAGGTATAGATGAATGCGCAAGAGAACCCTCGTGGCGTCGGCTGGTGGAAGTGTAGTGCAATCGCATCAAAATGAACATGCGCTGCAATGAAGACAATACAAACTTGAATATAGCCACAGAGGCGCAGAAGTAATTCCAAGTAAGTTGTGCAACAAAATCTAAACACAGAAGTAAATTAAAGTAAGTCGTGCAAAAAAATCTAAACACAGAGAACACAGAGTGCGCAGAGAAAAACCAACAAAGGAATATATTTTGTGGGCGTTTCGGCGCGTCGCGTAGACACTGCCGTCAAAAGCCCATAAAGTTCGTGCTTGTTTTTAATTCTCATTACTTACTTGCACTTACTGAGGACGCAGAGAGCGCAGAGAAAAATCTTTCATGTCTTAGGAAATGTGGAATTTCACTTCAATTTTGAATTCCGCGACAAGCAATTTCACCCATTTGTACGTCATTCCAGAGAAGTTCTGCCCTGAAAAAACTTACACTCTGTGTCGGCGGGCTGTGTTACGCGCCCCTCGGCGCCTCTGCGGTGAAAAGAATTTGATGCGATTGTCCTGCCATGCGCTTCAAATTGTTTTGAAGTGGCGCGATAAAGGTGTATAATCTGGGCAGGCCTAATCTGAGATAAAGTGATCGAATTCCATGATTGAAATGATCGTAGATCGTGTCCAGGTGAGTTTGATGTCGCAGCATCGCCTGGTTGTTTTGCGGGACACGCAGGAAGAGCGATATTTGCCGATCTGGATAGGCGCGTTTGAATCCGAGGCGATCACCTTGGAATTGCAGGGCATGCTGCGCGAGCGCCCTTTGACACATGATTTGCTCAAGGCAACAATCACCGAAATGGGCGGCGCCGTTCGCCACATTTTCATCAACAATTTGAGCAAAGACGTCTTTTATGCCCAGATCAACATCGAAGTGAATGGCGATTCGATAGACATTGATTCGCGGCCCAGCGACGCCATTGCCTTGGCTGTTCGCCTCAAAGCGCCAATCTACGTTGACAAGCAGGTAATGGACAAGGCTGGCATTCGACCCGACCGGAATGTCGAGCCGGAGATACTGGGGCTGGACGATGAATTCACAGAACCAGCGGAAAAGGTCGACGAGACCAAGCTAAGCGCCTTTGCCGATTTCGTCGATACGCTCAATCTCGATGATTTCGACGAGGATGAATAGCCGTCGTCAGGACTGGGAACGGCGGGCCGCCGCCTGGAAAATCGATGAATTTGCCAGTTGCGGGCAGGCAGCGCTTACGCTGCCATGAGCGCATTGTTCCCGCGGAACCGAAGGCATGACAAATCAATTGACTCAAAGTCATTTGCAGATTCCTGCTAGCCTGGAAGCCGAGCAGGCTTTGCTCGGCGCTATACTCCTGCAGCCTAAAACCTTTCTGAACATCGCCTCGTTCCTGGAAGGGGGCGATTTTTTCCTCAAACGGCACGAATACATTTGGGCAGCGCTCAATCGCTTGCAAGAGCGCGGCGACGCCATCGACTATGTGACCCTGTCCCGTGAACTGCAGGATATGAGCGTACTGGATGAAATCGGCGGGCAAGCCTACTTGACCAACCTGGTGAATAATACGCCGTCGTCGGTTCATGCCGAAGTTTATGGCAAACTGGTCGAGCGCACCTCGATCCGGCGCAAGATGCTGCTGGCTTCCGACGAGATTCGCCGCCTGGCGGTTGATGAAGAACTGCCCATCGATAAAGTGATTAGCGATGCCGAACTGGCTCTGTTCGCCGTCAGCAACAGCCAGATCAAGCGCGAATTCGTGCCGGTAGCCGAGGCGCTCAGCGATTACTACGACGAGATGGAGCGGCTGCTGGCCGCGGGCGAAGGCACAGTCGGTTTGCCGACAGGCTTCAAAGCGCTGGATGGTTTGTTGGGCGGTTTCCAAAAGTCGGACCTGATCGTCTTCGCCGGGCGGCCCGGCATGGGCAAGACAAGTTGGATACTGACCGTAGCCTTAAACGTGGCGCGGCGCGGCGCGCGCGTGGCGATGTTCACCATGGAGATGGGCGTCGAGCAGATGGTTCAGCGCTTGATCTCGATGGAGACCGGCATTCGCATTCACCAGCTGCGCTCGGCCAATATCTCGGCGCGCGAGCATACACGCTTCACCGAAGCCATCAGTCGCATCTCCAACTTGCCCTTTTTCATCGACGACACGCCTTCGATCACGCCGATTGAAATGCGCACCAAATGCCGCCGGCTGCAGCACGAATACGGGCTTGATATCGTGATGGTGGACTATATGCAGCTCATGTCGGCCGGGAAGGCTTACGAAAACAACCGCGTGCAAGAGATCAGTTATATCAGCCGGTCGCTCAAAGAGCTGGCGCGCGAACTCAACGTCACGATCATTTCGACAGCGCAACTTTCGCGGGCGGTCGAGCAGCGGCAAGACAAGCGACCGCAGTTATCCGATTTGCGCGAGAGCGGGAGCATCGAGCAAGACGCGGATGCTGTATTGTTCTTGTATCGAGACGAGGTCTACAACCCGGATACCACCGAATTCCCCAACCAGGCTGACGTGATGCTCTCAAAGCATCGTCATGGGCCGACCGGCGCCATTCAACTCTACTTCGAGAAATCGATCACCAAATTCATGGATGTCAACATGAAACGGGTTGATCTAAGTAATCTGGAATGAGCGATATGAGCAATAGCTACGCCGGATTCATGATTCGAGACGAGGTCGTCGCCCTGCCGGCCGAGCTATTCGAGTCCCTTTTGCTGGAGATTGACGATCTCTCGGAATTAAAGTTGACGCTCTTTAGCCTGTCCGCGATTCAGCAGAAAGAAGGCGGTTATCGCTATCTGCGCTACGACGAATTGCGCGCGAACAAGCGACTGATGACCAGCCTTCAGACCGCGGACGATGTGCGCCGGGCATCAGACACGCTTGACGGCGCGCTGGAAAGAGCAGTTCGTCGCGGAACGCTATTGGAGGCGCTGGTCGATCGTCAAGGCAGGCAAAGGCGGATTTATACGCTTAACGACAGGGACGGGCAGAAGATCCACCGTCAGCTCGCCGCCGGGGAATGGATGCCGTCCGGGGACGACGAGATAGAAATCCTGCCGCCGCGGCCGACGCTTTACGGGCTTTACGAGGACAATATCGGGTTGCTGACGCCCATGATCGTTGAGGCCATCCGCGAGGCGGAAGCGGAATTCCCCAAGGACTGGATTGAGGACGCGATGCGAACCGCTGCCGAGCGCAACGCCCGCAATTGGAGATACATTCGCAAAGTGCTTGATAACTGGCGGCACGAAGGACGCAGAAGTGAAAAAGCTGGACAAGATCTTGAGCGGCACAAACAGTACACCGCCGGGGAATGGAAAGATTTCATCGAAAGTTGAGCCGGAAAGCGAGCTCGAACTTCCCCTGCAGGTCATCTGTCACGATCCGCAAAACAAAGATGAGCCCTGTCCGCTATGCGGTGGAAAAGGCGTATACGCGCTGGACGTTCCACTCGATGACCCGCGCTTCGGCAAATTTCAACGCTGCCCCAACAATCCAGTCCAGGAGGACCAATGGCTGCAAGAGAGGCTGCGGCGCTATGGCAATCTAAAAGCCTACAAAGGGAAAACCTTCGAGAGTTTTCAAACCGATCTTTCCGGTTCCAGTTACAGCCAAAACGTCGTCACTTCCCTTGAAAAAGCCAAGCGCGCGGCACAGCTATTCGCGGACAATCCAAATGGATGGATCGTGTTTGAGGGCCGGTTTGGCTGCGGCAAGACCCATTTGGCGGTGGCGATCGCCAATTGGCGTCTGGAAAAATACGGCGAGCGCGTGCTGTTCATCACGGCGCCCGATCTGCTCGACGTGCTGCGTTCCACGTTTGATCCAAATTCGCAGAGTACATTCGACGACTATTTTGATGAAATCCGCAAGTCCTACCTCCTGGTTTTGGATGATCTGGGGGTCGAGAATCGAAGCGACTGGGCAAAGGAAAAATTATTTCAATTGTTGAATCACCGCCACGTTGAAGCGCTGCCGACCGTCTTCACATCCAACATAGCGGCTGACGATTTGGATCCACACCTTAGCAGCCGCATCATGGAGCGCGATTTTGTCACGCACGTAAAAATTCAAGCGCCGGATTTCCGTCGGGCATCGCGCAAGGCTGCTCGCGATAGCGACATATTCAATATGCACCTGTACCAGCACATGCGTTTCGAAACTTTCTCCACAGACAGCGGATTCGCCGACGAAGTCGACAACCTGAAAAACGCGCTGCAAATGGCAGTGGAATGGTCCGAGAATCCCGAGCGCTGGCTGTTTATCATGGGCGAGTATGGATCAGGAAAGACGCACCTGGCGGCTGCCATCGCCTACGATTTGCACGAGCGGGGCCATGACGTGATGTTCAGGACAGTTCCTGATCTGCTGGACTTCCTGCGGCTGAGTTTCAACCCGCGCTCGGACGCGCGCTTCGACAAGCGATTCCACGAGATCGTCAATGTTCCTTTCCTGGTCCTTGATGATTTGCGTCTGGCCAGCGCGACGCCCTGGGCGAAAGAAAAACTTTTCCAGATCATTGATTACCGTTATCTGTCGCGCATGCCCACGGTGATCACGTCGTCTGAAACGATTGAAGAGACCGATGAACGACTTGCCACGCGCTTGCTTGACCGCAGGGTCTGCCGACCTTTCGCCCTGCGGGCCCGCAGTTACGTCAAGCGGATGAAAAACCGTCGCTGATGCTTGGCACGCGGCTGCGCATTAGGCCTTACAATCGGCGTTATCGGGGCGACCTGCTGGACCTGTCCTGGTACAGCCAATGGACGCACAAGCACCTGGATTGGTATACAATCAGTCGCTGGCTTGACCGCGACGATGCGCTCGTTTTCCTGGCTTGGGAGGGGGAAGCGCTGGTTGGATACATAGGCTTGTCGCCGGAAAACGACGGCGCTTCCTGGATCCGCCTGCTGGGGCTGCGCGATGGTTTTATGCCGGCAACGATCGTGAGAGAATTGTGGCGCTGCGCGGAGGCGAAGTGCCTTGAACTCGGCATAAGCAATATCATGGTGTTGATGGTCAGCAATTGGCTGCCCGCTTACCTGCGCGATTTCGGCTTTATCTATTGGGACGATATCATCACGTTCAATTATCTTGGCAAGCACGAAGCGCGTCCGCCCAAGCCAGCGCTAAAAGTACGGCCGGCTGAAATGGGGCATCTGCCGGCTATTGCCCGGGTCGATCGGATGGCGTTTCGCCGCAATTTTCGCCTGTCGCAAGTCGATCTGCGCCAGGCGCTGCGCATAGCAGCGGCCGCCACGATCGCAGAATATGAGGGAGAAATCGTTGGCTACCAAGTCAGTACGCGACATTGCGAGGTCGGTCATTTGGCGCGCCTGGCTGTCATCCCGGGCATGCAAAAGCGGCAAATCGGTTCGGCGCTGCTGCAGCGGCAGTTGAGTGACTTCGAAGGGAGAGGGATCAGCACTATCAGCGTCAATACACAGCTGAGCAACTTGCCGTCGCAGCGCCTCTATCAACGCTACGGCTTCTTCCGAACTGGCTTTGATCTTGAAATCTGGACCAAAGCCCTGCCTAGACCATAAGCAGAAAAGACAAAGTAAAATACGCGATGAGCATCATCTATCATGAAAACGACGCCAACCTCGGCGTGTTGAGCAGCAAGACCGTCGGCATCATCGGTTACGGGAACCTGGGGCGGCCAGTCGCCAGAAACCTGCGCGATTCGGGCATACGATTGTTGATCGGGCTGCGGGAAGACGAGACGCGCGATCATGCGCGCGAGGATGGATTCGAGCCGCAAGATATCCAGCAAGTCATTCCCCGCAGCCATATCCTGCTGCTTATGCTTCCTGACGAAGTTCTGCCCGAGGTCTATTTGGAGGCGATATCGCCCGCCCTGCAGCGGGGGCATCTTCTGGTCTTCGCCAGCGGATACAATATCGCTTTTGGCTTCGTGGAGCCACCGCCATTCATCGACGTGGGCATGATCGCCCCGCGCACCATTGGCGCCGCGGTACGCACGCGCTATCTCGATGGCAGCGGTTTCGTTAGTTTCGTTGGCGTAGGGCAAGACGCGACGGGCACGACCTGGGAATCGCTGCTGGCATTGGCGAAGGCCATGGGCAGCCTGAAGGCGGGCGCGATCGAAATCTCCATGGTGCTGGAGGCGCAGCTTGATCTATTTGTGCAGCAGGCGATATTACCGGCCTTTCACCATGTGATGACCACTGCCGTTCAGGTTTTGCTGGAAGACGGTTACCCGGCGGAGGCCGTCATGACGGACTTGATTTTGTCCGGAGAATTCAGCGACTATTTGTCCCGCGTGGAGCAGGGCGGTCTTTTGCACGCCATGCGCCTCTCGTCGCTCACCGGGCAATACGGGATCTTCAGCCGCCTGTCCCGCTTCAAAGAACTGAAGCTGGAAGGCCTGATGGAAGCGACCTTGGCGGATATCCGCAGCGGAGATTTTTCCAAAGAGTGGGCGCGCGAATACGAAGCCGGTTATCCCAGCCTCGGGGCGCTGCTGCGCGCGCAGGAAGACGATGATCTCTTGGCGCTCGAGCAGCAGACCCTGGGTCTCTTGCGCGGCAAATGACGCCCCCTGAACCGACTGCCAAAACTTGCCGCGCGCATGCCAGAATGACCGGACCGGTTAAACCAACAGCAGAAAGGCAAGCTCAATTGCTCAAACAAATACGAGCGATTATCTCCGACATGGATGGCGTGTTGTGGCGGGGCCTGCAGCCTTTGCCCGGCTTGCGCGAGTTTTTCGCTTGCATGTTTGACAAGAACATGGGTTTTGTTCTTGCCACAAACAACAGCAGCAAGACCCGGATGGACTATGTGGACAAGCTGGCAACGCTGGGCGTCAATGGCGTGCAGCCCGCGCATATTGTCACCAGCGCGACGGCAACCGCCAGCTTCTTGCGGACAAAGCATCCGCCGGGCACGCGCATATTTGTGCTAGGCGGCGCGGGGCTGAAGCAGATCCTGACGAAGGCCGGTTTTATGCTGGTCGAAGACGATGCGGAGCTGGTCGTCTGCGGCATCGACACTGATCTGACTTACCAAAAAGCGCGGAAAGCCACACTGCTGATTCGCGGCGGCGCCGGCTTCATCGGCACCAATCCGGATTCGTCTTTTCCTGCCCCGGAGGGTTTGGTACCGGGCGCCGGCAGCATTCTGGCTTTAATCGAAGCCGCCTCCGGACAGCCGCCGATAATCATCGGCAAGCCGGAACGCGGCATGTTCGAGGCCGCGCTAGGTCAATTGGACGCGGATCCAAAAGAGACGCTGATGATCGGCGACCGCATCGGGACTGATATCCAAGGGGCGCGAGCGCTCGGCATCAAGACGGCGCTGGTCATGACCGGGGTCGAAGATGAGACGAGCCTAGCCGCAAGCCCGACCAAACCGGATTTTGTATTCGAGGGCTTGCCGGACTTGATTCAAGCCTTGAAAAATGCCGACTAAGGGCGAGCGTCCAACAAAGCTGCCAGAACCTCGTCGAGCGGCGGCAATTCATCGGCATCCTTGAAATGCGCCATACGCTGGTAAACATCATGGGCGGCGAGGAAGAATCCCTTCGGCAGTCCCGCTCCTGCAAAGGTATCCGCGATTTCTTTCATCTCGCCGGTGAAGCGCCAGGCTTTCTCTGTGACGCCGCGCATATTGTCTTGCGCCCGGGTGGCCGAATCCGCATCGCGCCTTTCCCACTCGCGATACAAGTCTTCTCGTACGCCAAGGCTCTCGGCGAGCGCTTGAATCGCCGCTTGCAAGGCTGTAAAGCCTTTTGTCCCCGACGCGAATGCCATCTTTAGCGCCGAGGCTCGTCCAATCTCATCACCGATTACAATCGCTTCCGTGACGGCGCCCGCAAACAAGTCCGCCACCTGCGCTGCGGAGGGGCCCGAGAGGTAGAAGCGCGTGCTACCCGGCTTCCAGGCCGGCGGTCCGATGATGCTGCCGTCGACGAAGTCGATGCCCGCCGCGCTCATTGCCTCGCCGATTGCGAGAGCCTTCCGGGGCGCGATCGCATTGCCATCACAATACAGACCGCGGAATCCAGCCGCGATGACCGCTCCCGCCACAGATTCGGCAGCATGTGGCGGGCAGACGCATAGAATCAGTTCGCAGGCCCCGCAGAGATCCGCAATCGAATCGACCTCGAGCAAGCCCTGTTCCGCCGCTCGCTGCCGACTAGCCGCGCTGCGCCCGGCGGAAGACCACAGCACAACATGCCCGGCCGCCCGCGCCGAAGCCGCGATTGATATGCCCATGGCGCCCGGATTAATGATGCCAACTTTACTCATGGACTCTTCTCACAAATCGACATCACCGTCCCCGGACAGCAATGATTCAAATCGTTCATAAGTTTCCGACTTTTCGTCAAAGACATAATTCGGTCGCATGACGATGATGTCGGTACCGCCCAGATCCCGCAAGTGCCGCATGGTCTTGTGGATCAGGTCCGATGGGACCAGCAAGTTGGTCTCGAACCATTTTTCTGCAGCTCCCTGGGGACTGGCCACCGCAACGACGCCGGGTCCCTTGCTGCCGCTTAAGGCCGGGTTGGCAAGAATTCGCCTTTGTACATCGGCAAGCGAGTCGCCGCGGATGTTCGCGCGCAGAGATACAAAGCGGCTGGCGCGGCGATGCGCCTCAATTAGTTCAATCATCTCGCGCAAGGTCTCCAGCTTGGCTGAGGATTCGCGCAAGCTGCGTCGATTGCCAATCAGCACCGCTTGCGAAGCGAGTATCGCGCCGCCGTCAATTGGCCGCAGGTGGTTCTCCCGCAAGGTAGTGCCGGTTTCGGACAAGTCAGCGATCATATCGGCGTAACCCATGCGGGGCGCGGCTTCCATGGCGCCGTCGGCATGCACCAGCAAAAATTGCGAGATGCCTTGGCGGTACATAAAACCCTTGGTCAAGTTGCCGTACTTGGTGGCGATGCGCAACTGTTTTCCACGTTCGTGATGTCGCAAACTCAGGTCGGCCAGGTCGGCAATAGAGGTGACGTCAATCCAGGAATCGGGCACGGCCAAAAGCAATTCGCATCTGCCAAAGCCGAGCTTTTCAATGATGATCACGTCTTCAGTTTCGCTACCGTATTCGGCAAGGATGTCGTAACCCGTGATGCCGATGTCGACGCGTCCCTCGCCGACCTTGCCCAGGATATCGCGCGGACGCTGATAGACGACCTCGGCGCGGGGCAAGCTGGGGATCGTCGCGGTGTATTGACGGCGATTGGGTTTGTATATCCGCAAGCCCGCCCGGCCAAAAAAACTCTCGGAAGCGTCCCCCAGCCTTCCCTTGCTTGGCAATGCCAGTATCAGTTTATCCGCGGCAACCCTGTCAATCATCATCCGTGAACACCCTCGTCACTAGATCGGGGACATCGTCCAAGGCGACGGTCATCTCTTGACGGCTGCGCATATCTCTCAGGACGACTTGACCACCCTCGCGTTCTCTCTCGCCAACGATGACAACCGCGTCCGCTCCCTTGCGGTCAGCGTGTTTGAGGCTCCGGCGCAAATTGCGCTCGTCCAGGCCGACCTCCACCACCAGACGCCTGGCGCGCAGGCTGTTAGCCAATTGCAGACAGTAGGCGATTTCACCTTCCGCTACCGGAATGACGTATACATTTGGACGGTTCAGCGAAGGGCGCGCTCCGGTATTCAAAACGCTGGCGACCCTCTCGATGCCGTAGGCGAAGCCCGCCGCCGGCGTTGGCTCATTACCGCCAAGAATACTGATCAGCTTATCGTAGCGCCCGCCCCCGCAAAGCTGGATATCTTCCCCGCTTTCGCCCACGCAGTGGATCTCGAACATCAAGCCGGTGTAATAGTGCAATCCCCTATTCAAGCCCAAGTCCAAATGTATATCCGCGTCCAGCTCGCCAAATAGACCGAGTTGAAGGAAAGTCGCCTCCAAAGTGTCCAGGGCGCCTGGATTGACATCGTATTCCGCGAACAGGTCGCGGGCCCGCCCAAGGATCTCCCCGGCCGGACCGGTCAGATCGCTGAGCTTTCGCATGTATTCGAGCGCGGCGCGAACTTTCGGGGCTTGTTCGTCTTCGCGGATCTTGTGCAAAAGCCGGTCGATAACTTCGTCTTCGTCACGATTGGTATCGATGCGGATATTGAGGCTGTGCAGAAAGTCCGTGATTGCTTGATGAGCTTCGCCATCGCTCATCTCGCGCAGCAAATCAATTAACTGCCGGCTCTTGAAGTCGCCGGCGGGTCGAGAACCTGCTTCCGCGGTCGCAAGGCCATCAAGGTCAGGATAGAGATCACGCAGAGAAGCTATGACGGCATCCATGCCGCGTTTGCGGATGTTTTCCATATTCCGCAGGAGATAATTCAGCAGTTGCCTGCGCAAACCCAGCGAAGTCAAAAAACCTTCTAGTATCTCGCTATGACCGACAACGAGACGGCGCCTGCCAACGCCAAGCGCAGCCAAGCCGCTGCAAGCCAGGTAGAGAATCTCGGCATCCGCCAAGGGTCCCGCCGCGCCCAAAAGCTCGGCGCCGGCAACGGTAAACTGCCGGAATCGGTTGTGTTGCGGCTTCTCGTAGCGAAACACGGGACCCGCATACTGAATCCGCAAGGGCAGCGGCTCGTCCTGCAAATGCTCGACATAGGCGCGCAAAATGGATGCTGTAAGTTCCGGGCGCAGGGCAATGCGCCGGCTCTTGAAATCGAACTCATACAAGCGCGAGGCGATGTCTTCACCGGATTTGCGCAGATAAAGTTCGGTATTTTCCAGGATCGGCAATTCGATCGGCACGTAGGCATGCCGCAGCAGATGCCCTTCGAGCTGGGCCTGAATGCCTCTGCGCTGGGCGTATTCAGCGCTGAATACGTCGCGCATGCCGCGCAAAGCCGTGATTTTTTCTGCTGATGGCATGATCAGCGGACCGTATCTACCCTTTGAACGTCAAAACAACAGACTATCACGCAAATGCGAGAACGAGTAGAGCCGCTCGGCGCTCAATCATAGGTATCGATCACGACAGCCTGGTTGTTTGCCTCGTCGTCAAAGAAGCGAAGCAGCCGGTTGCCCTCTTCCTCTAGCGCCCGCAGGCAAGCCTTTGGCTTCGCTTCAAAGAGCGTGACAAAGAGGCGAAGAGAATTCTTGTCCTTTTTGACCTTCCAGGTCGCGCCGACGAAGCCGTCGATCAAGACGGCGCCAATGACGCGGCCCGCGCTCAGAAAAACTTTTTTGCGATGCGCGTCGGGGAGGATGCGCGAGCGATCCCGGTGCGCGATAAGGATGTTATCGTATTCCGGGATGAAGCGGAGCGGCGCTATCGAGTCCGGCGCGGCAATTGTCGCTGCGGGCAGGTCGTACAAGTCGGGACCGTTTTCACTCTGATAGACCACGAGATCGGCCAGCGCCGGCGCCAGTTGAGATTTCAAACGGGTCATGCCGGTCCAGGTCTGGAAATCCATAACGTCCGCGGGACCAAAGGCGGCCAGATAGCGGCGGAACAGATTTGTCAAATCAGAGGAATCGGCTCTACCCAGCCATTTCGCAGCGGTGGTATAGGTGGCGCGCGTGCCCGCGCCCCAAGTCCCGCCAGGCGGTATTTGCACCAGCGGCAGGCAGCTGCGCACAGCATAAGCCATCGCTTCTTTGTTCAATGTCGGCTGGTGTTCCTGCAAATGCGCGCGAAGCGCGCCTATCGAGGGCTGATTTGACTCCAGGAAGGGCTTGGCAATGCTTAGCAGCCGCTCAATATCCAGGTCCGCGCCGCGAGCCCCAAAAAATGACCGGAGACCGCGAAGCAAAGCCGGTTGAATGACCGACTGAAAGCGTTGATGATCTTCCGCCGAAACCAGGTGCAAGGTCGAGCGTATCCAGGGGGCGCGCACTATCTCGCGGGATTCAAGCAGCGCGGTCAGCTGGCGTCGTTCAAAGCGACGCAGGCGCGTCCACAAGCCGATATAGGGCGGATTAGGTATCTGCGACTGTAAGGCGATCAGACGCTCGGTAGCTGCAACCGGGCGCATATCCTGACGGTCCAAGAGCATTTGCCGTGTCAATAACGTCCGATTCAGTTGCCGCAGACTTAGCCGGGACTCTGCCATTGACCGATCCTATCGCCAAGCTGACAGTCGACGAAATAGTCCGTCGTTCGCAAGATGCGCCAATACAGTCCGGCACGCAAACTGGCTTCTTGCTCAGTGCATAACCCGGCATCAAAACGAAGGGAGGCTACAGCGCTGTCGCGACAGGTTCCTCGGAGATTTCCTGCGCGGCGGAGGCGCCAAATAGTCGCCTCGAAAGCAAGAGGCTGAATCCGGCGAAGAGAGCGAGGATCGCAGCGACATGAAGGCGCGCGGGCATTTTCCTCAAACGCGCCGCCAGCCCCGCTTCGCTTTCCAGCAGTTGCGTTTTCAAGTGGGCGGCAAATTCCGCGCTCGGCTCCACCGGAAGCAAGGTATCGCGCAAACCTTGAATAAGAGAAACTAGATCCACAACCTCCTCGCGCGCGCCGTCGGGCAAGTCAACAAGCGGGTCTAGCGAATTTCCCTGTTGCAGCGCGCCGGTGATGTCATCGACGAAGTCTTGCGCCTTGGCGTCGGCATGTGAATCCATGATCGTCCTTATCCTTCTTTTCCGCTTAGACGACGAGCAGCGCCGATATCTTCCTGGCGCGCCAAATCTTCCCGCAAAGCCAACAGCGTCCGGTGATAGAGCGATTTGACCGCGCCTTCCGTTCGACCCATAATCTCGCCAATTTCCGCATTGGACAATTGCTCGATGAATTTGAGCAAGAGCAACTGCTGACGATCTTCCGGCAAGCGGCGCACCGCTTCCATGAGTTGCTTTTGCTCTTCCCGCTCTTCAGTCCAGCGATCCGGCGCTTCGGACTGCAGCGAATGCGCGACAAAGTCATCAAGCGCGATGATCTTGCGTTTACCCTGATCACGATGCCAGTTGGCAACCAAATTGTGAGCGATACGATAGAGCCAAGCCTGAAAGGGCAGCCCCCGGTCGACATAAGTACCGATATGAGACATCGCTCGCTGAAATACCTTGGCGGTCAAATCCTCGGCGTCGTGCGTGTTGCCCGTACGATAGTAGACATAATTGTAGATCTTGGTCAAATATCTCTCGTAAAGCTCGCCAAAAGCCTCTTTGTCGTCGGCGGCCAATTCCACCAGCGTCCGGTCAGCAAGCGTTTTGTATTTCTTGCGTCGTGCAAACAACTGTTGCATAGTCTAAAACCCGTGACGATATGTGCGGTTACGCAACTCCAGGGAGCGTAAGCATTTACTTACCACCCGCCCGCAAAAGCGAGTTTACAGCGCGCAAACGCGGCAAGGAAGACATCGTACCGTGTTTGCCGCAAGCCAGTCCAGCCGCCGCTGTGGCGAACTTGAGCGCCCGCTGGCCGGGCCAGCCCTTGATCATAGCAAGCGCGTAGGCGCCGACAAAGGCGTCGCTGGCGCCGGTTGTATCCACAACCGGGACCTTGAATGCGGATTGCTCCAGCTTGCGCTCCCCGTCATAAAGTACGCAGCCATCTTCTCCCAGTGTCATCAGGACTTGCCTGATGCCCATATTCAGCAGCCGCCGCGCCAACAGGTCCAGGTCATCACTGTCGTCCCCGGCGATCAGCTGCGCCTCAAATTTGTTGGGTATGATGACATCCACCAAATGGAGATATTCGAACAGAAATGCGTCACGGGTAAAGAAGGGCGCGGGATTAAGGAGGGTTGTGGCGCCGGCGTTCCTGGCGAGCGCCAGCGCATAATGGACCAGTTCCTGCGGTATTTCGAAGTCAGTCAAGAGCAGATCGTCCTTGTGCAGATTGCGCAATGCCTTGTCGATATCGCCTGCGCCGATCTTGCGGCTGGCGTCCGGCGCGCCGATAAAGCCCGGGACCATGTCTTTAACCACGATGCTGGCCAAACTGGTCCTGGCCGAATCCAGCGTAATGACATGGTCGATGTTCAGGCCGATATTCCGCAGTTCCCGCAGCATTTGCGCGCCAAAGAGATCGTCGCCTACACAACCTATCAACGCGACGTCAGCGCCGAGGAGGCGGGCTGCCGCAGCCTGGTTTAATGCCTTGCCGCCTGGGGAGAGGGTGACCCGGGAGGCGTGCACCGCGCGATTGGGTTCAATCCAATCGGGGATATTAAACACCAGGTCGTATACCAGGGCGCCAATGACATGGATTCGAGGCATCAAATGCCGTCCTCTCAGGCATGATCGTCGCGCTCTATTGTATCATGGACTATCGGACCGCCTCTACACGCTACGCCCGCCCCGTTCATGTCGAATCCCGTAGGGGCGACATACCATGTCGCCCGCCGTTCATGTCGGGCGAAAATCAACGGGCGACCAGATTGGTCGCCCCTACAGGGCTTGTCCGGTACTGAAATCTGGACGGCTTCCCAGGTTTTACCCCATCCCCGGCCCTTCCCCAGT
>JAPPMO010000071.1 GCA_028873975.1 Chloroflexota bacterium | reverse complement strand
AACTCTTTCTTATGCTTAGTCTCGGATTTTAGAAGAAATGTCGTCTGAACACCAACCAACTCTGTGCGCTCTGCGCTCTCTATGTTGAAAAAAATTGATGCGATTGCCCTGGGACGCAAAGCTATCCAACAGCCGCTCGACAGTCAATGCTGTCTGGCAATCAAATCGCGCGCCAGATCTATCCCCAGCCAGAGCGTGGCGGTGGCATGTGCGGGCATTTGCAGGTGCAACTCGGCGGGAAAATGCGACAGAAACTCGCTGTCTTCAGCAATTGGGGCGACGACGACGCTCCGGCTCAAGGTCTCTTCGGCTGTTCTGAAAGGAATATCGCTATCCCTTGCGGTAATACGCGCGTACCAGTCCGGATCGTGGATCAGAAGCAGGGTACTGATTTCCGGGCGCAATGTCAGCAGATTGATGATGACGCCGGTCAGGCAGAGTTCAGCTTTTCCAGCTTCCATTAACGATTGCAAATAGAGGAGAGCCGGGTGCTGATAAAAGAAGTCCCAGCGCTCCGGCGTCCATTCTTCCGGCATGTTGAACATTTCTTCCAGCACTTCGCGCAATACCTGGTGCTTCACGCTCCACTCTTGTGGATTGGCGAAGTCCGGCGTCGTTGGCCCGAACATCATCGCCGGCAACACGTGGAACATGCCGCTGTCGTAAGCCGTCTTCTCCGAGCGCCGCGCCAGCAGCGCTTTGTAAAGGCCCCCGTCGTTGAAGACGGTCAGGGTCCCGATGCCGATCCCCGCGCAGCGTTTCATCCCGCGCAACAAGGCATCCTTGGGCTCAACCGCGCGGTGGTAAGTGGCGCGTGAAGGCGCGCGCATCCAGCCGTCGGCTGCGGCGTCGCGCAACTCGTTTTCCAGCGAAGCGCAGGTGGCAAGCATGTCGAAGTAGCGTCCGAGCGCTCCGCGCAGTTTGAGCGGCTGCGGCGTCAGGCGTTTCATGGTAAAGGTGTAGCCGTTATGCAAAAAGGGCTTGCGGTTTTGCAGGTCGTGCAGATAGCTGTAGTCGTATGCGGCATAGTCGCGCGCTTCGATAGCTGGCGGATAGGGATCGAGCAGGCTGTCCGGATCGTGAACCTGGTCCGCGGACGGGTAGAAAACCGTCACCGGATGTTCGATGCCCCCGCGCGCGAAGGGCTGTGTTTGATAGAGGTGATGGAGGTAGTCGGTCAGGTTCTTGTAGTCGCGGCTGTCTATTGGCATGGCGAAGCATTGTTTATTTCTCAATACACTATTGTATTCTTTTAGTGTCTGTCTCGCCCACAAGCTGATGACATTAATGGAAACTATATGTAGTCATCGAGGCAAGAGTTGGTTGAGTATGCAGATATGTTTGGGGTGCATTTCAGATTATTGGCAATTAACCACCGAGGACACCGAGAGCACCGAGATTTAAGCTCTTGCCTGCCAAAAAGGGCGATGTAGGGGTGTTTCGCTGAAACGCCCGCAAACAGAAATGACCTTTTGTATTTCTCTGTGCCCTCTGTGTTCTCTGTGGTTAAAATTCAGTTTAGATACCCGCAATTTCAGCCGCTATCATTTTGAAGCGATTGCACTGGCATGCAGATTTGATTGCTTGAAAGTCAAATAGAAAAGTAGTAAGGTACGGTTTAGGAGGATTTTTCCGTTGCCGTCGAAATCAAGCCATCCGATAATTCATTTAACTTTATGGATCAGTGTGGCAATCATTGTACCCTCGTTGCCAATTGTAATCGGAATAGCCGTGGCAGTTTTGCAAGGATCTGAAATTATCCCGACGAAGTTGTTGGATGGAATCGAATTGTTTCTGATTTCACTGACGCTCGTCGCCGCGACGTATATAGACTTGTCAAGAACGGATTTGAATTGGTCTAGCCACCAGTTATTTTACTTCTTTATCAAGGGTACCTTATTAGCTCTTGGTGTCTTAAGCCTCATTTTTTTGACTTTAATCTACATAAACAATCGCGTATCCTCGTTGAACTTCAACACAGATCTTAACATTGTGCTAGCTATTGGATGCTTCTTGTTAATTGGATTTATAACGACTCCACTGCAATTTTACATCGGGTATACGCGTTTCAAGAAACTAACAGAGGAGATATCAACGTGAGCCAAGAATTCGTTTTTCTTGTTTTACTTGCCTTAACGATGGTCGCTGCTTCTGTCATAGCTTATGTGTATCGTGATATCCGTAGTGGGAATTACCGCAAGCTGCTTTCCAAAAAAGAGGAACACGAGCAGTTTCAAAAGACTGTACAGGACGTAAGAAAAACCAACATGGGAGCCTAGACATGGGTTCAAGGGTGATTCAGCATGACATTTGCCACGCTTATTCGCCCTGTTCAGAAAGGCGAATTGCCAGACCCAGGCATCCATCGATCGAGAATGCCTCCAAAGCGAGAATTAGCGGAAGTCCAATTGACAAGTATGCGCCCTGCGGCAGCATCTTCCACACAGCGCCCAGGCTGCCCAAGTTAGTCAGAAGCATGCCTCCGTCCGCGAAACCGCTGTAGCCCAGGAAGAGCAAAAATAGCAACTCATCCGACGCGGTCAACCCGCCACCCAAGGCGCTCGTGACGGCGAACAGCCCTCCGGCGACGGCCGCGACTATGGTAAAGGACAGGACGAGCTGAATTGTGATCGCGAAGAGGCCTTGTTTGACGGCGACCGATATCAAAATGCCGAAGGCGCCCGCGGCGCCCACCGTGACGAGGGGGAGCAGCGTTTGCACTGTCATCAGCAGGACGACCATTGGCAATGCGATCCAAAGGCCCGAGGAGGCGTCCAAGATGCTGTTGCTGAGGACGCGCAGGTATCCCCCGCCGAAGGCTGTCAGGTTAACGGTCATGCCGAACCCCAAAAGCAGACGCGTCAGGAGCAGCGCGATGATCGGCGCGCGCAGGCGATAGAGTATCCCCGCCCAGCGTGCGCGCAGCGTCATTCCGGCGCCGAATTCAGTGACCCGCAGGCTGTCCCAGGTTTGTCGGCTGCGGTCGGCTGCGACCGATCCCATGCCGAAAGCCAGGCCCGCCAGGACCGTTGCCGTTTGGATCAATAGCGAGGGGAAATAGAGACAGCGCCAGAGAAAATCAGCGAGATTCTCGACGCCGGCGTCGATCGACGTGGCGCGGGCGTAGAGATATCCGCCGCCGCCCAATAACAGACCCAGCAAGAACAACTGCAATGCGCTTTTCCAGCGCGAGCCCCCAAGCCGTCGCTGCGCCAACTCGTATTGGAGGATCGGATGATCCGGATGCGCCCAGTCGGGCAGCAAGCGCTTCCACAGTTCAGGCATGGAATTGTTCCAACTCGACCATGCGCGCTTCGAGCGCGTCAAGTTCTGCCAGGCAGTCATGTTTGTCAATGGGCAGCGTGCTGTTGTCCGCCAGGTAATGGACGTATGTCGCCGGTAGATCCGGCAAGCTCAAGCGCGCCTGCGCAGCCGCGGCATAAACTGCCAGTTGCAAGGTATAACGCCGGACCTGTGTCTGGCGGGCGCCCTGGATCGAGGTTGTTTTGTAATCGACAATTGCCCAGGTCCCATCCCCCCTTTGCAATAGAAGATCCATGACGCCGTGGATGATTCGACCGCCCGCGCGATAGACGAAAGGCAATTCAGTATAAAGAGGCAGTTTGTCGGCGCGCGCGGAAGCAATCCATCCGAAGACATTGCTGCCACGAAAGTCGGCCAGCAAGCGCTTGACAGTCTCCACAGTCTCGTCGATATCGCGGCTCAGGGTCAATCCCGTTTGCCAGGCGCAGGAGCGAATGATGTCATCCGTCGCCTCATAGCGGCCGAAACGCAGCAGATCATGCGCGATCGCGCCCAGCGCGCGGCGAGATTTCACCCGGCGGCCGAGCAAGCCCGAACCCGGTGGCGCTATGCGTTCATCCTCCGCTCTGGGATCGAGCAGGCGTCTGCGGTAGTATTCGCGTTCTTGACCGCTGCTATGTTGATACGCGCCTAAATCCGCCAATTGCGTCGCTGAAATGTGTTTGAGGCTCAAGCCGCTTTGAGGGGGTATCGCTTTGATCAGAGGCGGAGGCAGCGGCGGCAGTTCACCAGGGCTTTGAAGGGCTTCCGATGTCCGAATGCCGGCGTCAAAGCCAGCTTGCAGATCCCGATGCGATGGCGGCAGAGGCGGCATAAATACGCGGATCCTGTCATCATTGAAGCTGTGCGACTGTTCCTCCTGCCGTTCGAGCTCGCGCATGTCGAAGGCGTCGAGAAGCTGCCCCAGCCACCCGCGCGCGGAAAGGGCGCCGGTCTTGGTAAACTTCATCTGCCCGCCGACAAGCAAATAATCTTGGGCGCGGGTCGCCGCTACGTAAAGCAGTCGCTTGCGTTCAGCCGCTTCCTTCTGCGCCAGCAACCTGGCATTCCGACGATGGGCAAAGGCGCTGACCGTCTTGTTTTGCTCGATATCAAAAACCTGGCAGCTCAAGCCCAAATCCGCATCGCCGAGCAAGATTGGCGCGGCGCCGCTGCCTCTTGTCCAGGATGCGTCCGCCAGGATGACCAGCGGGAATTCCAGCCCTTTGCTGGCGTGTACAGTCATCAAGCGTGTGGCATTGCCAGCTTCGACCAAAACCTCCCCTTCACGGATCTCGCGCGAACTCAAGTCTTCCAGATAGCGCGAGAACTTCCCCAGCGTGATCTTGCCGCTGTCCTCAGCCAATTGCAGCAATTTCTCCACGTTGCCGCGCCGGCGCGCGCCGTCCGGCAATCCTGTCAATATCGAAAGATAACCGGTCGAGCTCAGCGCGCGCCCCAACAATTCAAAAATTGTGACGCGCCCGGCTATTTGCCGCAGTTCGTCCAGCGTATCTAGAGCGAACTTGAGCAGGTCTTGATCAGCCCTCGTTATGCCCGGCGCTTCGCTGATCCGGGCGATGCGCATGGCAGTCCACAAGGGCAAGGGACTGCTAGACTTGAGCTGCGGATCTTTCATCAGGCGCAAGGCGAAGAGCAGATCGTCGCTGAATCCGAATAATGGCGAACGCAAAGCCGATGCCAAAGACAGATTGTCGAGCGGATTGTGCAGGCAGCGCAACAGATCCAGCATGTCCCAAACTTCTTGCCGGTCGTAGTAGCCGCGTCCGGCGATTGTGAGGAAGGGAATCCCGCGGGTCTTGAAGCAGTCTTCGTAGATCTTGACCTTGCTCATCGCCTGGAAGAGCACAGCGATATCGCCATACCTGATGGGGCGGGGGCCGCCGCTCTCGCGATCGAAAACAAGTCTTCCCGAGTCGATTAGCCCTTTGATGCGCTCCGCGATCTCAAAGGCTTCCCATTGCCGCGCTTCGTCAGCCGACATGTTTTTCTTCCGGGCAGGCATGGCGCTTGGCATATCGACTTGGACCTCCGCCTCTTTATCCAGCAAGATGCATTCGATGGGCGGGTCGCTTGGCGATTCTTCGCGGAAGGCGGTCATCGGGCTGTCGAATAGCACCTGGAAATCTGCGGTCGGGCTGTCGTCGTCGCGGACAAGAATACCTTGGAATAGCCCGTTGAATTGCGCGATCAGCCGGCCATGGCTGCGAAATGAAGTGGACAGCGAAAGTTCTTTCCCAGCGGCGTCTGTGGCGATGCGCTTGCGGACGCGGTTGAAGACGCTGACATCCGCTCCGCGGAATTGGTAGATGCTCTGTTTGGGATCGCCGACGACAAAGAGCGTGCCGCCACGGTCGAGATCGCCCAAAGCGCGAATGATCTGCCATTGCCGGTCATTGGTATCTTGAAACTCATCGACCAGCAAGTGATTGAATTCAGCCTCGCGATAGCGTCGTCTGATTTGCTCCTGTGACAAGACCTGCGCGGTCAAGCGTTCTAGGTCGTCAAAGTCGACCAGGGCGCGCTCCGCCTTGAGCTTCTGATATACGTTCTGAACCTTGGCCAGAAGTCGGATCCAAAGCGGCAGCATTTGCGCGCTTTGCGCATCCAGCGCGCCCAAGGGTTCGCCAATTTCCTCCAGCAGCCCCTTCAGTCGCTCGCGCGCGCCGCGCAAGAGCTCGGCTGCTTGTTTTTTCCCTTCTTTGCCGCCCCAAGCCGCCGCTGAGCCAACATTGCCAACTGCCCCGTCTTTTGCGCACTCCGACATCAAACCCCAAATACTTTCGGCATCGTCTTCAGCTGCCATGCGCGTCAGATAGCTTTGATACTGCTGATAAAGCGCTCCGAGTTTATCGTCGCTCGGGTACGCGGCGGCCTCCATAAGCGTGGAAACGTCCTCGCTTTGGAACAAGCGCTGGCGAGCCCGCAGCACTTCCTCGGACCATTGTTCATGCCACATCCGCAGCAATGCGTCGGGAGTGGGCGCTTCGCCGGGAAGCGGAACGTTGAATAGATCTTGTCGGGTGATAGAACTGAGGATCTTGTCCGAGTCATAGAAAGAGAATAGCGCCAGCAACTCAGGATCCAGGGCTGCAAGCGCTTCTTCAACGGCGTTTTCCAGCAGAATCGACGCTTCGATTTCGTCCAGCACATCAAACTTGGGATCTACACCGGCTTGGGCGGCGTTGGCGCGCAGGATCGACGCGCACAAGCCGTGAATGGTGTCAATGCGCGCGCTGTCCATCTCGGACAGATGGCGCAGCCAGACGGCCTCCCTTGCGCTTTCGGCGCGCCGCTCCAATTCCAGTCGGACGCGATGACGCATCTCGAAAGCGGCTTCCCGCGTGAAGGTGATGGCAACCAGCGATTGGATGCGCCATTCCGGGTTCGCTTCCAGCAATTGCAAATAACGTTCTACCAGGACGCGCGTCTTGCCGGACCCGGCGCCGGCGACCACGATCAGGTTCTTGTCATGGATGTGAACAGCGGCGCGCTGTTCCGCCGTGAAGCGCGCTTGGGCGTCGACTGCGGGTTTGTCGTCCATTAGCGCTTCGATTTCTTGTAACGACTGCTGACGTTGACGCGACATAGACGCGCGTATTCACAGTAACGAACGCACTTGCCGCTATCGAATTGCGTCGGCCGCGCCGGGAAGCTGCCATCACGCCCCGCGCGCAGGTTCTTGGCAGCATGGGCTCGCGCCATTGCAATCGCCGCTTGATCTTCGTCCTCTTCCAAGTCGATTTCGCCGCTTGTCTTCAGATTTCGCAGATGCCAAAACTTGCCTTGTTTGACTTTTGGGGCGTCAATCCCGTTGCCCAGTTCGGCTTCCAGCGCCGCTGCATAGGTCATCATCTGGAAGTCGCGCCCGGCTTCCATCTCGCTTTTTTCGATCGTGCTTGTGCCGGTCTTGTAATCGACCAATAACAGTTGCCCGTCCACGACATCGATGCGGTCAATCACGCCGCGCAGGCGCAGTTTTTCGCCGAGCTCGGGCAAATCGATTTCTACACTTTCAAAACGACGCTCAACATCATAGATCCGGCGCTCTCCCGCGAGGCGGTTGAGCGGACTCTTGGGGGAAAAATCCAGCTTGATCAAGGCGCGCAAGCGTTTGAACAGCATCGCTTTCTCCGCTTGCCAACTGGCCCCGGCCAGGAACCCAAAGTCCTGCGGCGCGCTATCTAGCCGCTCTAAAGCGATCCGCTCGAAGATCTCCAGCGCCCCTTCCAGGTTGTCCGCATGGATCGCGAGTCCGATTTCTTTGAAATAACGATAGCTGTCTTCGAGTATTTTGTGATTGAGCAGACCGAGTTGCAGTGTGTCGTAACCCCTTTCCGGCTCTTTGTCTTCGTCCAGTTTCAGCAAGCGCTTGGCGAAAAAGCGAAAGCCGCACAAGCCGTAATCCTTGAGTTGCGACGCGCTCCAAACTCGGCTCGCGCCCAGTCTTTTCTTCATCTCCGACCGCAGGATTGGACGCGTGATTTGACCGCTATATTGGTCGTAAGGACTTGTCGACAGTCTTCCTAACTCGACTCTTTGTCCGCGCCGGATATGACGCCAGAGACGCGCTTGTTCCGGATGGCTGTCGAACCAGGGGCCCCCGGTTAAGTTCTCGTCGGCTATGGCGCGGTCCTCGGCAAGACGATCCGCCATTGCCAACATCAATTCGGCAGGGGAGGCGGCCTCTTCCAGCGGCAGGACTTGGCCAACAGCAGCCCGGTCAATCGGCAAATCGGGGAACGCTTGCCTAACCGAGCGCCACAGATAGCTTTCCAGCCAAACTTTGCCCTCCTTGAAGGTCGGACGCGACAAGGTTAAAGACTGCCGCGGCAAGCTGATCAACTCCACGAACAAGCCGCGGTCGTCGACGCGCTCCGCTTGCGTCGCCAGTTGGATGCCTTTGGACTGTAAATGCTCTCGTTCCGAATCCAGATAGATTGGGTCTTCCGGCGCTTTGGCCGGGAACAAGCCTTCCGCCAAGCCCATAATATAAACGTGTTCCTGCGGCAGTCCGCGCGCTTCCGTGGCGGTGGTTACCAGTACGCGCCCGTCCCGCGGGGCCTCGGAAGAACGCCCGGAGGTATTCTGCAAGGCGTATTTGAGATCGGACCAGAACCGAGTCCATTCGATTTCGCTCGGCTCTCCCAATCCCGAATGGAGTATTTGACCGGAGACGAGCAAATCTTGCAGGACCTTTCCCAAGCTGTCCAAAGCGGCGATATCGCGCCGCAAAATAGGCTCATCCACTGCGCTGTCGCGAGCGCGCTCGCGTATGTTCAGCGAAAATTCATCCCCGCTGTCCCTGCGATGGTCTTCCGGATCGTAATCGCGCCCGATTAGATTCCCCAGCCATGCGCTGTAGTCAGCGACCTCAGCCGATGCCGGCGGCCTGACGCCAAGCAGAAAACGGTCCAATTTGCGCGCCAGGCCACGGGCTTGTCCCTGCGAGACCGCGACAGATGCATCGTCATCGTCCTCGCCAGGATGGGCGGCAGCCAATTTGATCATGTCACTCCACTGGTCTTGCGCGCCGCGCAGGAATAATTGCTCTCGGCTGATTCTGTCCAGGAGGTCAATGTCTTCTTCGCTCAAGCTGGAATCGATATAGGGCGAACGCAAAATGTCCAAGAGCTCAGAGCGGCGAAAATGCGGCGCCAGATCGAGCAGGTCGATCAGGACGGCAATGACCGGAATCGTATGCAAAAGCGGCTGGTTGTGCAGCAGCAAGGGCAGATCGTATTCCTCTTGTCCTTGCCGGAAATAGGCGGCGTAGCGATCCCAGTCGCGCAGCGCGATCAGTATATCGTCAGCGCGCGCGCCATTGAGCAACTGCCCTTTGACCGCGCGCAAGACTGCGCTTGTTTCTTCGGCTTCGCTCGGCATAGCGATCAGTCGAACCGCCTTTCCCCCGGAGGAAGCGGGCTTGGCTTGGAATATCACTCCGTCCAGTTGCGCGATGTCCGCGTGACGGTCGCCCGCTCGCGCCCGCAGCGTCCTTATGTGAAGACTCGATCCAGCCTCTTTGTGAGCGGCTTCCAGGCGCGAACGGGTGAGTTCACTGCGCCGGGAAAACATGCCAGCTTTTTCCGGTAATGTCGTCAGCGTGATGTCGACCTGCGGAACCGCCCGAGCCAGTTCGGCTAACAGTCGCGCTTGCACCGGCGTATACTGATCGAAACCGTCGACAATGATCAGATCCACATCCCCTACAATATCCCGCTTTTGACGAAGGGTGGCTAGCGCCAGCCATCCTTCGCCTTCGATATCAACGAGTTCGCTGTCAATCAGCGTCTGCTGGTACAGCCGATAGATTGCCGCGATATCGCGGTCTTTGTCGGCGCCCCCCGCCCGCGCGAAGTGCTGAACATCGACGCCGTTCTGTTTCAACTCGTTAATCAGGTCGGCAACTATCTCTATGAAGCCGCGGGTGCTTGCGATTCTGCCAAAATAGCGCAGCTCGCCTTCGGCGTTTATGCGGCTTGTCAAGCTGCGCAGCAGCGCCAATTGCGTATGCCCGGCGATTTTGCGCGCCGGCTGGGCCGCCAGGTTGAGCAATCGCTCGTTTAGCGTATAGAAGCTGAAGTACTCAATGTTGAAGATTGTCGACTCCGCGTCGCCTTGGTCCGTCAGGCGCCCGCGAAAACTCATTTCCTGCCGCCGATTTGCCGTCAACACCCAGACTTTTGGCAGCGTCCGCCGCCGAACGCGCATGGCGTCCAGGAGGCCATCCACGACAATTGCAGTCTTGTCAGCGCCGACTGGCGCCAGATACAAGTTGGCAGGCATACTCGACCTTCAGCGATAAAGCAGGTTGGCGACCCGTCGCACCGTCTCGGCATCCAGGCGCTCGCGCCCAAGATAGTTGTCTTGGAGATGTTCCACGAGCTCGCTGCTCTGCACGACGGGAACCGCGGGATCGCGCAGGGTCAATTGTACCAGCGGGCTTTCGCGCGTGAAAATTATCACAGCGCGAACGGGGACGGCGGCCAGTTGGAAATCCTCAAGAAACTCGCGCAGCTTGGCAACTTGAACGGCGACTTCGCGCGTCGGATTCCAGCGCATCGGTTTCCAATTGCCCTTCCGCCGCCGACGCAGCCAGTCCCCTTTGTCGTTAAAGAAGAGCCCTTTGCGCTTGCTAATGCGAAAGATCAACACGCCGTGCTTGCTGACCAGCACCGCATCAAGATAGCCGATCGGGCGCTTGCTGATATTGCGTATATAGACGAATTGACGATCCAAATGTGGAGCAAGCAACGCGCCCAGTTCACGCGCCAGGGCGTTGTCGGTCTTCCAGGTGATCGCGCGCAAAGCCATCAAGAAAGACGCGAACACGATTCCAGCGCCGAGCGACAGAATTCCTTTTCTGGTCAGATCATATATTTGCGAGCCTGGATTGAACGGGACTACCAGATTGAATATATGAAGCGCTATTCCCGCGATCATCACCAGCGCCCCAGCGAGAAAAACGACGGCGGCAGCTACCAAGAGGTCGCGCGAGCGCCTGCTCAACCGGCGTGTTGGAGCTATGCTTTGCATTTCCGGCAGTCCGTCTTGATGGCTTTGTATCCAGTGGATGCTTTTATGCTTATCATCATAAGCTTATTGCCCCCCAGCGCAAACTCTGGCGGCTGGTTCGCGCCCATTTCGTAATTTGACTATAATCCTTAGAGTGAAAGGACTCCAGAGCGGCATCGTTGCGGCTGAGTTGTTATTATCCGCAGCATCCACCAGATCCGCTATCAGTTGATGTGGCCAGCGAAGCAAAGATGAGCAAAATACCTTCCGCAACGCCAACTGAAATCGGCCATACAGTAGCGCAGGTGCATAAGTTCGGCGCGGCGAGCGAATCGGTATTTCGCCGGCTCTATCGCGGCTTGCATGGACGAAGCGACGTGCAAGAACATCTGCGACAGCAGCAGGAATTGCTATTGGAACAAGCCAGGCGCAATGAAGAACTGGACAGGCGACAGCGACATTTACAGCGCGCCTTGCGCTCGCGCGCCGGTGAATTGGAGCGGCTGCACGCTGTTCTTGGCAGTGTCAACGACGGCATTATATTGCAAGATCTGAATGGCAAGGTGACGATGATGAACCAGGCCGCGCAGATCATGTTAGGGGGTCGAAAAGCCTTTTGGGACAGCGCGCTGGGTTCGCTTTTCGAGCAGTATCGCGCGGTGACCCGGATACACAGCGAATTGATGCCCCTGGGCGACTCGGACGAGATAGCGCTAAACCATCGCATCATGCGCGCCCAGGTCGTTGCCATCGGCGACGAGAACAAGAGACGAATCGGCACCGTAATCATCTTGCGGGATGTCACGCACGATGCGCTGGCGCAGCGCCTGAAGGACGGCTATGTCTCACAGATCGCGCAGGAGCTGGAAACGCCGATGTCCGTTATCAAGCTGGCTGGAGAATTGCTCAATGCCAAGCCCGAAGACGCGGCGGTCAATCGGCAATTGTTGAACAAATTGCTCTTCAACGTTGATTTGCTCGACCAATTAGTCCTGGAATTGCTGGACATTGCCGAGATGAATGCCGGCATTTTTGACGTCAAGCGCGAATCTGTTTCGGTCGAAGACTTCTTATGGTCGGTCGTCCGAGGCATAAGTGTGGATCTCCAGGCGCGGGGCATTGATTTGTTGGTCATGACACGGGGCATCGGCGGATTGCAGGTCCGCGGCGACGACAAGCGTTTGCAATGGGCGCTGGGGCACTTGGTCCGCAATGGCGCGCAATACAACCGTCGCGGCGGATATGTCGCTTTGGCCGCGCGGACCAGCGCGATTGCCGATAGAGCTTATGTCTCGATTCGCGTCACGGATAATGGCATCGGTATCGGCGAAAAGGACTTGCCGCATATTTTCGAGCGCTTCTACCGCGGTGACAACAACAGCGTTGCAACGGGTGAATCGCGGCCCGGCTTGGGACAGGGGCTGTATGTTGCGACGGCGATCTGTGAAGTACATGGCGGTTTCTTGCAAGTACGCAGCCGCCTCAATGTCGGCAGCGCCTTCACGATGGGCTTGCCCCTATATGGATAAGCCGGCGACAATGGCAGTGGCGAGGCTCTAAGGCTTGTCCGATACTGCAAATTGTACCTAATGGAAACCAGGACAATACCGAATCGATACAAAACAGGTGGCGATCCTTGCGAAAATCAACAAATTATTACGAAATCCGCCAAGTTTAGCTCCCCTTCCCTGATGCTTCGGGGAAGGGGCCGGGGGATGGGGTAGAAAAAGCGCGTCAGCATGACCCAGTAGCGGACAAGCCTTCTACAGGCGAAAGTGGTTTCGATATGCCTTATCTGATTGATGGACATAACTTGATCGCCAGCTTGCCCGATATTGACTTGGCCGATCCAAACGACGAAGCCAAGCTGGTGACCAAGCTCAAGGGCTTGGTCGCGAAGAAGCGAGGGCGCATGCAATGTACTGTGATCTTTGATTGCGGCCTGCCCGGCGGGCATTCCGCCATGTCGACTAAATCTGTTGAGGTTATCTTCGCCGCGATGCAGCATTCGGATGCGGACCGTCTGCTCAAGCTGCGTATCCGCCGCACTAAAGATCCAAAAAACTGGACAGTTGTTTCTTCTGATCAGGCTGTGCTGGATTGCGCCCGGGCGCACAAGATGAAATGGCTGACCTCAGCCGAGTTTGTTGAAAAGATTGCGGAAGCAAGCCCGGCTGAAGACGCCCCGGGCGAGGAAGTTGATATACAGATAACTGACGCGGAAGTGGAGGAATGGATGGATCTGTTCGGGGGCGGCCAGCCCAGGCGAAATGGCTGACAGCAGGTGATTGCGCCCTGCGCGCGCGCATGGCGCTGTCAAACTGTGGCTTTACTTTGGCCGCGCGTGGCTGTAGCATGTGTCAGCGTTCGGGGCGTGGCGCAGCCCGGTAGCGCGCACGGTTTGGGTCCGTGAGGTCCCCGGTTCGAATCCGGGCGCCCCGACTTTCGAAGACATAATTCGCGGGTATGGTGTAATGGTAGCACTCCACCCTTCCAAGGTGTCAGTACGGGTTCGAATCCCGTTACCCGCTCTCAGTCGTCATTCGCATTGACTTCGCGCGTCATACTCCCTATGATGGTTCTCCACCCGGGTCCATAGCTCAATGGTCAGAGCAGTCGGCTCATAACCGATTGGTTCCAGGTTCGAGTCCTGGTGGACCCACCTTTTCGCGGTCTAGGTCTGCGTTATTGGGCGCTGAATCCCCGTTTTGCAGCCTGACGATCCCCTGAACGCGTTGGAGGAGCTTGCCTTGGACACCGAATCTGGCGCTTTCAATGTCGATTTCGCGCGAAAGCTGATCCGATTTCACTTTTGGGAAAACCAGCGCGTCTGGGATTTGGCCATAGCGCCGCTGACGGAGGATCAATTCCTGCGCGAGGTCAAGTTCTTGCGGGGATCCGTCCAAAGCGAATGCCAAGGGCTTATCAACACTGAATCAGTCTATCTCCAAAGAATCATTGGCGCCTCCCCCGTCACTGGCGCATCGCTTGAAGGCATAACGGATCGGGCAGTGATCGCTGCCAGGTGGCTGTCTCTGCGGCAGGCTTGGTCGACATTCGCGGACGAACTTGATGGCGAGACGTTTTTCTCTCGCTGTGAGTTTGAGAGCGGTGGCCGCCGTCACACAATGGCAGCCTGGCAGTTGATATTCCATGTCCTCTATCAGGGCACGATGCGGCGTTCGCAGATATTGCGCTTGGTGGCGGAGCTGAACCAGCCGGCAGCATTTGATCTGAGCCTCTTGCAGCATTTGACAGGGCTATTGCGCGAATGAAGTCCGACCTGGTCAAAACGATCTTTGCATATCAGATGCGCGAGGACAGGCGTCTGTGGGACGAAGTCATCATGGAGCTTGACGAGTCTTTGTTCTATGTGGACACCGGATATTCCTGGGGCAGCTTGCAGCGGGAGTGCGCCCACGTCGTAGACGCCATGCACGGCTATATGCAGAGGCTGCGCGGCAGCAAGCAAATCGCCAAGGCATTTGCAATTGACAATCCGAATCGCGTGCGGCTGCGGCAACGGTGGGATGAAGTTGAAGACCAGTGGAAGACGTACATAGCCCGGTTCGACGATCGCGAATTCGGCCGCATGGTTGAAACGACGTATCGTGACAGCCTGATCACGGTTCCTGCCTGGCAGTTGGTCTTCCAGGTCTTCAATCACAACACGCTTCATCGCGCCGAGATCTTGCAGATAGTCGCCGCCTTGCGGGATCCCGTCGACTTTGACATGAGTTTCGCGCGGTATTGTATTCGAAACGCGGAATAATGCGTTCCCACCCGTCAAGTCCTCGCGCGCTTGTAAGGCTTGTCCGCTACTGAAATCTGGACGGCTTCCCAGGTTTTACCCCATCCCCGGCCCTTCCCCAGTCAACTGGGGAAGGGTGACTCTACGGCGGGATGTGTAATATTAGGCGAATTGGCATTGCGAGCGACGCTATGCAAGGAGTTCGCACCCCTTCCCTAGCTCGCTGGGGCAAGGGGGTTGGGGGGATGGGGTAGAATACAGCAGTGGCTCGCGTCAGTAGCGGACAAGCCTTGTATGAGCGCCTGGTCTCAATTCGCCCCAGTATTAGCGCCAGCGCCGATGGGATTTGATTTGATCGTAGGCGGACTGGACCTCTTTGAAGCGCCGCTCGGCTTTGCCCTTTTCGTGAGCCGTCACATCGGGATGATATTCACGGGCGAGTTTGCGAAAGGCTTCCTTGACCGCTTCTTGACCCGCGCCGACTTCAATCTCCAGCGCCAGATAGGCGGCATTGATCTGCTCGGCCGGCGCCCCATCGATCTTTTGCCTCCGCTTGGTCTGATAGTGAAAGCGCTGCCGGGCGCGTTCTTCGTTGATGCGGCGTTTGAAGCGGGGCGAGGCGATGTCGCCGATATACCAACTGCCCCTGATATTCGTTTGAAAATCGCGCCGCCGTACAGAAACGGCGTCGCAGGGGAATTCGGTCGTGTGCCAGATGATGAACTGGTTGCGCTGCGTCGTCTCGTCATAATTGACTTGTATGAATCGAATCGCGTCGTCCCCGAGATCGTAGGCATAGATGGCGCCCATATTCATCACGCGCAGATCATCTTGCCAACCGGCGACTTTCCCGACATATCCGTCATTCGGCAATAACTCGGCATCGACCAAAAACAGCGTGCCGATGCCGGCCCCGGTGTTCTGCTTGAGGATCGATTTTATCGTTCGCGTCCTTGGCGCATGATCGAGGACGTATACGTAGAGACGGCTGTTCATCCAGGTTTCGACTATGACATGCGGCTCGTGGCTGCGGAAAACCAGGTTGGCCTCCGGTCGCGTCGTGGCGTATTTGACGTCCTGTATTTCGCGAAAGCGCGATTTCGCATATTCGGCGATGATCTTTTGCACGCGCGGGTTCTTTCTTGTTGCGCTGTCTGGCCCCGCGCCATTTTAAGTCGGAAAGGCCGCTTTTGTCAAAGGGGCGGAAGGGTCCCAGGTAATGCGCGCCAAGGCATAGCATACCGGGGGCGGGCTTGACCGTTAGGGCAAAAAGTGTATACTCGTCAATATGAAAGGGGCCGTTAGCTCAACTGGCAGAGCGCCTCGTTGACGTCGAGGAGGTTACAGGTTCGAGTCCTGTACAGCCCATGAGAGGAAAAAGACCGGCAGCAATGCCGGTTTTTTCTTGCCCAGCGCCTCAGAACTCAATACCCGCGCGAGCTAGAATACCGCTGTCGTAAGCGTGTTTGACCTTGCGCATTTCGGTGACGGTATCGGCGTACTCGATCAACTGCGCTGGCGCCTTACGCCCGGTAATGAGCAGATTCAGGCGGGCTGGTTTCTTGGCTTGCAGCCAGTTGATCACTTCAGTTGCGTCCAGCCAGCCGAAGTCCATCAGATAAGTAAACTCGTCCAGCACCACCAGTTCGTAGTCGTCGGAAATGATGATCGCCCGCGCCTTTCGCCAGCCATGCAGCGCTCGCGCTTGTGTTTCGTCGATGTTTTTGCTGGTCCAGGTGAAGCCGTCCCCGGTCTTGATCGGTTCCAAACCAAGTTGCTTGAACGCGCGGATCTCGCCCCAATTGCCGCTTTCGTGCTTGAGGAACTGGATCAGCGCGACGCTTTTGTTTCGCCCCAACATGCGCAGAATCACGCCGTAAGCCGATGTTGATTTGCCACGTTCCTCGCCGGTGTGGACCAAGACAAGTCCACGCTTGCTGTCATGGCCAAGGCTCATATTTCGGCATCCTTTAGTGCTTCCAGGACCGCCGCGACGGAGTGGTGTCGGCTCAGGCGACCGCCAATCGCTAGATGCCATTCGGGGCCCTGGCCGTTTTGCCCCAGGGAGATGCCCGCGACGCCGGCAGCCGGATCAAGGCGATAGCCCTTTCTTGCGAGCGCTCGCCGCATCCAGGTTTCCCGCGTGCCTCGGCCTTTGACGCATATCGCTGCCCCAGCGGGACTTTCAGCAGCAAAGGCGCCGCTGTCTTCATCAAAACGGATGCCATCGCTATGAAAGGTCTCCGTGATTCCGCCATCAAGCACCAGGTCTTCGGGCGCGCCGACCAGCATGGCGCCCTCCCGCATCAACCAAAGTTGGTCGCAGTTTCTCAGCGCCTGATCCAGGTCGTGCGTGGAGACGAGGATCCCGCGTCCCGTTTGATGCGCCAGGCGCTTGAGCAGGCGCATGACTTCAACACGGCGGGGCAGATCGAGAAAGGCTGTCGGTTCGTCCAGCAGCATGATCGCGGTCTCCTGCGCCAGCGCGCGCGCGATCATCAGCTTTTGACGCTGGCCGTCGCTGAGTTCAGTGACCAGTTGGCCCCCCAGCGCTTCCGCATTGACCGCGCCCAGCGCCCAATGAATCGTTTTCCGGTCGCGTTCAGATAGCCTGCCCAACCAGTCGCTGTGCGGCAACCTGCCGAGGGCGACCAATTCGAAGCCGGTCATCAAGCCGGGCTGCGGACTGTTGGTCAAGACGAGGCTGAGCGCTTTTGCCAGATCCCCGTGCCTCATACGGCGCGCGTCCGCGCCGTCAAGCAGCACTTGCCCGGTCAGGGGCGCTTGCATCCCCGCCAAAGTTCGCAATAACGTCGATTTGCCGACGCCGTTGGGACCAAGCAGTCCCGCCAAGCTGCCGGGCTCCAGGCGCAAATTGAGCGCTCTTGCCAGGCAAATATCACCTTGGCGCCTTCGCGGGTAGCCGATCGAAAGATCGCGCGTTTGCAAGGCTGGAACGCTCATTGCCGCCCCCTGAACTGGCGCAGGATCACCAGCATCACCACGGGCGCGCCCAGCAGCGCGGTGATGACATTGAGCGGCAAGACCAGGTTATTGCCCGGCATCTCCGCGATTATGGCGGCGCACAAAGCCACAATAGCGCCGGTCAGGCAAGTGCCCGGCAACAAAATCCGATGATCCGACGTGCGCAGAATGCCGCGACAAAGGTGAGGCGCGGCAATGCCGATGAAGGCGATCGGACCGCAAAAAGCCGTCACGGCGCTAACCAGGAGCGCGGTCGAAAGCACGATCCTTAGCCGCGCGCGTCGCAGATTTGTTCCCATACTTTGCGCATAGTCTTCGCCGAGCAGCAGGGCATTCAGCGGCTTGACGGACGTCGCCGCGATCAATAAGCCCGCGATGACAAATGCTGCCAATATCGGCAATTGTTCAAGCGTAACGCCGCTGAATGAACCGAAAGTCCAGTTGATATAGGCTTGGATACGCTCTGGCAGGGCAAAATAGAGCAGCAAGCTAACGATCGACGCCACCAGGTACCCAAACATGAGCCCGAGGATCAGCAGGGTCAGATTGCTGCGAACCCGAGCCGCAACCAGCAAAACCAGCGCCATGCTCAAGCCCGCGCCCAGTCCGGCTGCTGTCGTCAACAACAGGTCGCCCGCGAGTCCCAGACCGGCGATCATCGCTGCGCCGGAGGCGCCGGTCGAGAGTACCACCAGCGCGACGCCCAGGCTGGCGCCCGAACTGACACCGAGCACGAAGGGCTCGGCCAGGGGATTGCGAAAATAGGTTTGCATCAGCAGCCCGCTAAGTCCCAAAGCCATACCCGTCAACATCGCTGTCAGCGTTTTGGGCAGGCGAAACTTCAGCACGATGTTCGTCCAGGCAGTTGAGTCAGACTCGCCAACTAGCAGCGCCGAAACGATCTGGTCCAGGGGAATTGATACCGAACCCAGCGCCATGCTCAATAGCAGCAGCAGTCCCAGCGCCAGGGTCATCAGCAGCAAAATCGTGAAGCGCCGATCCAGGCCCGATACGCCCCCGGCAAGCCGGCGTCGATTCCAGATCTGGGCAGCGTCTGCCTGCCCCGTTTCAACAATGGCCGACGAGGCTCGGCTGGTTTTATGAACCAGTTGCGACATGCTGCTCGCTCGCAAGTCTCTGATAAAAGGCGAATTCGCGCTCGGGCAGCAAGTCCGGGTGGAAAATCGCCACCAGGTCTCGCAATACCAGATGCGGGTTGGTCACGCCCCATTCGTAGTAGTTATTGCCGCCGTTGGCGTTTTCGTCCGCGTTGTTGTTCCAGACATCGCCCGCTTGAAAGGCTGCGAAGTCGCCGAAGCGACTGTCGAGCGCCAGCAACTCCGCTTGAGACGAAACTCCAAAGGTCTCTACAAGCCAAACATCCGCCGCAAGCCCGCCCTCGTAGACAGCTTCAAAGCTCAAGCCTTGGCTCGCGGTCGAGCCTGCTTCCGCCAGCAGCAGCTCCCCCCCGGCGTCGCGGATAAGCCTGCCGACGTATGTTTCTTGGCCTGGAATGAACCAGGCATCGGCATAGCCCAGGAATGAGTTGATCAGCGCATTCGGTCGGTCCGCTTCCGATACGCTTGCGGCGATTTGCCGCGCATTGTCGTACTCGGAGGCGATATTGTCGTAGATCTCCGTCGCCGCCGCTTCGCGATTGTAAAAGAGGGCGGTGAATTTGAGCCATTCGGCGCGCCCCAGCGGCGACAGTTCGCGCCAACTGGCGTCCAGCGCCGTAAACACGCCGGCATCCAGCAAGACCGGATGGGCATCGGTAGCCGGATTGAAGCCGTAGCTCATGACCAATTGCGGCTCCAGGCTCAGCACCAGCTCGATGTTGATCTGCGCGCCGAATCCCACCTCGGCGATTTGCCCGTCGGCAACTGCGTCGACCACTTCATCCGTGCTGATATAAAAGGCGCTGTCGACGCCTGCCAGGTGGCGCAGCAAGTCGAGCTGCGCTAGAGCGGGCAATTGCGTCGTGGAAAGGGCGATGATATCGCCGGCTGGCACCTCGATGAATTGCGCGCCATCAGCGAAGTCGGATGCCGGGGGCGCGGGCGCGCCGCATTGCACCAGAACATAGTCAAAGCCGGGCGCGCCATCGTAGGCGTCGTTGACGCTGACAACTTTGTAATGATTGTGATACGCGACAGCGAATCTTTCCGCGTCCAGTATCTCGACCTTCTCGGGAAAATAGTCGACATTGGCATTATAGTCCGTGATGCAACCTTCGGTCAGGTTTTGCTCCTGCGCCGTCGCCGGCAGCAAGAACATCAGAATGGCGAAGAACACAACAAGCTTAACATTCATTTTATCCCTCCTTCAGGGTAAAGGAGGAAACGGGGCTGGTTATATTTGCATCAAAAAAGCCCGCCGGGCTTCGGCGGGCATAAGTGAAAATAACCACGCTCGTTTCCCTTTTGACGCGAAAGATTTACGAGCTAAGGCGCGGGCAGGAATTCGGACTTCTGAACGTATGATGACGCGATCAGTTACCGCTGCGCGACAGTGTCGGACTCGCACCGACTTTCCCTGTTTGTGCCGAACATCCGGGTTCAGGCACACCCGAGTCTTAGAAATATGTGCGTGCGCCGAGCATAACACAGGCAACTCGGCTTGTCAAACGACGCGAGACCTGCGGGCGCATTTCAGATTATTGGCAATTAACCACCGAGGACACCGAGGGTCGCGTAGCCACTGACCGGCAGCACCGAGGTTTAAGCTCTTGCCTGCCAAAAAAGAGACGATGTAGGGGCGTTTGACGGTCAGTGTCTACGCGACCCGCTGGGTCGCCCGCAAAACCTAGCCGGAACGGTGGGCGAGCCAAGGCTCGCCCCACCATCAAAATCTCTGTGCCCTCAGTAAGACCAAGAAAGAAATGCAAATTTTGCTAAAGCAACGATCTGTAGGGGCGACATACCATGTCGCCCGAAACCACAAGCGTGGGGGCAACGGGCGACCAGATTGGTCGCCCCTACAAGGCTCGCTTTAGTTGCATGACTTACTTGGACTTACTTCTGTGGCGCTGTGGTTAATTTTCAGTTTGTTCGTTGCATCATTCCACTAGATACCATTTTGAAGCGCTTGCCGTCGTGTTCATGGTCATTGGAGGCTCAACAACTAGGATTCTGCAGGATAGCGCAGACCCCAGACCGCGCGAATCCGGTCCATGGTATCCATGATCGCCAGCGTTTCGTCCAGGGGCATAACGTCGCACTCGATGAGGCCAGAACGGATGCAGTCGCCGACAGCCGCCGCTTCGTAATTGAAACCGTTGCCTTCATTCTGGAACTTTAGTGTCTCGGGCTCTTGCCCGGATACAGCGACTGTCATCTCGCTGGGGCGCCACCATTCGGAAAGCGCGATGACGCCTTTGCTGCCTATGATGCGAGCTTCCTGCGGCGTGTTGAGGCGGATCGCAGTAGCGATTGTCGCCAATTCGTAATCGCTGTATTTGAAGATCGTCGCTGAAAGCTCATCGACGCCGGTAGAGCCAAGCGTGCACTGCGAAAGGATCTCGCTGGGTTGTTTGCCGAAGACCATGGACGCCAGTTGCACACAGTAAACGCCGACATCCAGCAGCGCGCCGCCGCCAAGCTCGGGATTAAAAAGACGATGTTCGGGCAGGATCTGACCCATCCGAAAGCCGAAGTCCACTTGCAGCAGCATGACATCGCCAATGACGTCGTCGGCGAGCAATTCGCGCAGTTTAACCATGCCCGGGAAGAAACGCGTCCAAAAGGCGTCCATCAGGAATCGCTTGTTGGCGCGGGCGCAATCGACCATCTCTTGCGCTTGCGCGCGATTGACGGCGAAGGGCTTTTCGCAGAGCGCGTGCTTGCCGGCCTTCAGGCATAGCAGGGTATTGGACAAGTGATAAGTATGTGGCGTGCCGATATAGACGACATCGACATCGGGGTCATTTGCCAGCGCTTCGTAACTGCCGTAGCATTTGCTCGCGCCGAATTCCGCGCCGAAGGCATCGGCTTTTTCACCCGAGCGCGAGGCGACGGCATAGACCTCGGCATCAGGCAGGGCGCCCAAGCCCGCGGCGAATTTCCGCGAAATAGATCCCAGTCCGATGAGCCCCCAGCGGATGCTGTCAGTCATGAAGGCTTGCCCTCCGTTTTCATTTCGAGCCAGGCGATTTCCGCGGCGCTGAGTTTGATATCGACAGCCGCCGCATTGGTCGCGATTTCTTCGGTTTTCCAATTGGCGACGATCGGATGGTAGCGCGGATTATTGCACAATATGTAGGCTACCGAGATTTGGGCAGGCGCGACGCCCTTGTCGGCGGCCAGTTCCAGAACGCGATCCAGGCGTCGGAAATTGCTCTCGTATGCGTAAGCGCCGATGGGATTGGTGTCCCAGTAGCTGGTAAAGCTGTCCAGATTGTCGCGGCGGAACTTGCCGGTCATGAAGCCGCCCGCCAGGCTCGACCAGGTAAAGAGCGAGATTTCGTTTTCATCGTACCAGGCGCGGTCGGCTTCGCCTTGCGCGCCGCTGACGCTGATGCAACCAGCCCAAGGCTCCTTGATCATTTCAGCCACGCTGAACTGCGGACTGCTGATGGCGAAAGGGGTCTTGCCGTTGGCGGCCGCGTATTCGTTGGCGGCTTGAACGCGGCCAGCCAGCCAGTTGGAACCGCCGAAGACGCCGATCTGACCGGCGTCTTTGAACTCGTGCAGCACATCGACGATCTCGCTGACAGGATAGTCCGGGCTGTCGCGGTGCAGCAAATAGAGTTCAACATAGTCGGTCCGCAGGCGTTCCAAGGATTCCGCCAAGTCCCGACGGATGAATTCGGGCCGGACACGATCGGGTTCGCCCTGGTAGGGATGAGCGCCCTTGGTCAAGATCACGACTTGATCGCGAATGCCGCGGTCCTCAATCCAGGCGCCCAGCTCTCGTTCGCAAGCCCCGCCGCCGTAGCCATGCGCTGTATCAAAAGCGGTGAAGCCGTTTTCAAAGAGCGCGTCTAACAGGCGGCGATTGTCATCGATTCTGTCGGCTGATAGCATCACCGTGCCCTGCATCAAGCGCGCGACTGGTTTGTCGATGCCAGCAATTCTGGTGTATTCCATAGCAAATGATTCCTTTCCGTACGCGCCGTATTGTAGCGCAAAGCAGCAGATGAAACAGCGGCATCTTCACGGCAAGCCAGGGCAATTGCATCAAAATGTGGCGACTGACATGGTACGAAATTGGACTGATTATTAACCACCGAGGGCACCGAGGGTCGCGTAGACACTGACCGTCAACACCGAGAAAAGCAACGGAACATAGC
>JAPPMO010000072.1 GCA_028873975.1 Chloroflexota bacterium | reverse complement strand
AATTACACCGATTGTAATGGACGATTTGACTGTCCACAAAATCGGGGGAAGATCACAGTCTCGGATTTTAGGAAGAACTGTCGTTTGACACCGACGAACTCTGTGCGCTCTGCGCGCTCTGTGTTGAAAAAAATTTGATGCAATTGCCCTGGGGTGTATGCGGGCAGATGACTTAAATCACCATAACTCCCTCGGTGATTGTCTACCCCATTTGCAGCCCCGGAAAGCGCTGTTCAAGCTCTTCAGGAAACTGCTGAGGGGAAGATAACCCGGCTCCTGATTACGTAAACCGCGTCGCTCAGGCGACGAGAACGCTTGCGATTTTGCGTGAGCGGGACAGACCTTTTCGCTGCCGCCGAGCGGCTATTTCCCAAGACTTTCCCAAAATATAGCTGTTTTGACCGATTTTATCCCAAAAAATGCCGAAATTCTTGGGATATTTGGGATAATTCTTTGCAGTTTTGCCACTGCGATCAGATCTTAGTCATGCGACTCCCTGTTCAAAAGCAGATTTATTACGAGACATCACGAGATCGTCGGCGTTCGGGTTCTGGCTAGGGGAAGGCACGTAACAGGTCGATATCATCGACGGACATGCGAGGCGAATTGCGATGATGGATTTGGGTTATTGGGATAATCACCTTTGCGCGCTTGCTGGCTGCTCGATTGACACTGCCAATTGAATGACTTGTGGCTACAATGCTCTTCTATAGACCAAGCTTGAACAGCCAATTGACTCGGTTGTCCAAGCGTCGTCCAAAGTCGACTGTCTCTAGTAGTACAGGAGCCGAAACACAACATGAGCCAAAGTAACCGTAGCGGACTGTCCATCCCGACCGTATTGATATTGCTCCTCGTCGCCCTGGCTGTTGGGGCCGGCGCCGGCATCTTCGGCTGGATCTGGATCAGCGGCGGATCCGGCGAAGCCAGCCTTTCCGCGGAAGACGCCCTCGCCACGCGCACAGCGGAGGACGCGAAGCTGGCGGCGGCTGTCGGCACGGCGGTCGGCGACGCCATCAGCAATGCGCTGCCTGACGCGGTTCAGTCCGCGGTGGCAAACGCGGTTGACCTTGCCATCGGCGCTGCGATGGATACGATGATCACCGAGGTCGTCGATACCGTTGCGGCCGCGCAAGAAACGGTTGAGCCAGTGACATTCAGCATCGTCCCCGCCGAAAGCCGGGCGAGTTTCACCCTCGAAGAAGATCTGCGCGGCGCGCGCACCACCGTGGTCGGCGCCACCAATGAAATCGCCGGGATGATCAACGTCAACCTGGCCGATCCGACGGCCTCGTCCATCGGCGCCATCATCATCAACGCCCGCACGCTGGAGACCGACAATAGCTTCCGAAACCGCGCTATCCGGAGCCAGATTCTCAAGTCGGCGCAGGAAGCTTACGAATTCATCGTCTTCGAGCCACGCGAATTGCACAATTTTTCGGCGGATTCGATCGCCGTCGGCGAGACCATCAGCTTTGATGTCAGCGGCGATCTGACGGTGGTTGATGTCACCCGCATGGTGACATTCACGGCAGAAGTCACGCTGGATAGCGAAACGCAGTTGAGCGGCATCGCCAGTGTCAACGTACTGCATAGCGATTTCGGCTTGACCATTCCCGATGTGCCGTCGGTGGCGAATGTTACCGACGACGTCGACCTGGCGCTGCGCTTTGTGGCGCGGGTGGAGGGCTAGCGTACTGCTCCCTCTTTATGTCGGCGAATTTGCATCCGATTCAATGAGGACAACGTCCGCAATCGCACAACGCTTCGTTGTAAGCAATTCTATCGGCATGCAACTGACCTAGGAGAACATGATCTCTAAGGTCTACTTGCTTTTTGTTGGCATATTATTCTAGATAGCCTGGGAATTTTGTGTTGAAAGCCTCTGTGAGCCTCTGAATGTCGTTTGTGTTTGCTTGTATTTGTCCGCTCTTCAGGTTGACTTTGTGCTCAACACGGACCAAGGTCTCATTATTGGCCTGTATCATTTGGGGCTTATATCGAATAGTGCCATTTTGCTGCTTGCCTCCTGGTTGAAGGGTGTG